>CAZCZI010000072.1:16086-36714 GCA_964503045.1 uncultured Candidatus Obscuribacterales bacterium | reverse complement strand
GATGGTATTACATCTGATGGCTTGCCCTATCTCTTGATGGACTATATAGAAGGCGAAACACTTGCAGACGTGCTTAAATATCGACTGTTCGAATTCGAACATCGTCACGCGATAACAATCTTTCTTCAGATCCTCGACGCTGTTGAACATGCACATCAAAACGGAATCATTCACCGAGATCTAAAACCGGGAAACGTTTTGATTGTCCATGCAGAAACAGACATTGCGAAGGTTGTCGACTTTGGAATCGCAAAGGCACAGGACTCAAGAGTTCGTGAAACACAAAACCTTACAGAATCCGGTGACATCTTTGGCAGCCCCAATTATATGAGTCCGGAACAATGCCTTGGTGTGAAGTTGGACACTCGCTCTGACATTTACTCACTAGGTTGCATGCTGTGTGAGATGCTTACGGGATCGCCACCTTTTATTGGCGCCAATCCAGTTGAGATCATTGCCAAACATTTGAACCACGATCGAGTAAACATTCATGTTACACCGTCGATCACTCAAAACACTCGGAAGGATCTCAACAACGTCATCAACAAATGCATCGAGCAAGATCCTTCCGGACGTTATCAGAACATTGCTGAGCTAAGAGACGACATCAATCGTGTTATGGAAGGGAAACGCCCTCAAGCAAGGGCGTGGTCAATCAGACCAGATCGGCAAAAGATAAATCTCGGTCTTATTATCTGGCTATTGTTTGCAATCTCATTTGGAATGAGCTTCGCACAAGTATTCCTAGTAGACTTTTGGCAGGTGCTGCAAATAATCTCCGTAAAGTTGTTGCCGCTCTATCCGCTGGTTCTTGCAATCTCGGCCTGGCCAAACAGCAAATTGAGAACGATACGCAGTGAGAAAGTTACTCTAGACGGGCGCCTAATTTACTGGCGTCGACTATTTCTCGTTTTTAACTATCTGTTATTCGATGCTGGTCTGATTATGTCCATGATGCTTGGACTTGCGCCAAACAACTTCCCGATCAACATTTCCGGGTTAATCACGTGGTCTAGTTTGATTTTAGTTGCTATTTATGTGACTCACTTGGTGATGGTAAAGCAGAAGGAAGCTTGGATTCTCTCGGCATTGCTCTCTCTAATTTTTCTGGTAATTGCAAACTTCAGCCTGACAAAGCTATACGCTTGTTGGCTCGTTATTTTTGGCATTCTTCACCTGTTGAATCGCTGCAACAATGCTCTTTGCCAACGGCTGGCAGAAAACGAGGTATTGCACGGAATGTTTCAATTCGCGGATATCGATCTGCGACTAGAACGCGTTTTGCGTTGACAACTCCGTCACAAACTAGAGTGGAGAACGAGCAGGCGTTAAGGCTGGTGGAAGCGTCGAAACCGATATTTTTGCTGCCTGAGTTATTATTTCAGGCATTCCTGTCGCGCCCAAAGTACGCGCTGCGCAGAATACACCTCCCATGAAAGCCCCCATCACTCCCGGAGCCAAGATATCGCTTCCGGTTAAATAGAGGTTTTTGACGTGGGTATTTGCACTGAATTGTCTCGACGCCACCACCTCCGGTGTAAGCGGCTGTCCATAAATTCTGCCCGACGGGTGCCCGGTAAAACCTTCTACAGTTAGCGGCGTTGACAATTCGCAGTAGTCGATCAGTGAATTGAATCCTGGGTAATGCCCTTCAACAAGGTTAAGGAGATTGCTTGTGATGCGGTCTTTGAACTGTTCGTAGTCGCTCCCCCGCTTCTTCCATGCCGAATTCTTCCATTTCTTGAAAGCGGTAGCACTGGCTATCGTGATTACTTGCGCGGTATGCGAAGTTGCTGTGCTGTCCTTTAGCGAGGCAAATGAGAGGTAGCCGAGACCGAGGTTTGCATCAGGAGTACTGCGAACCGCATACGAAGCGTCATGATCGTATGTTGAGTGCAACCAGTGGTTTTCACCGCGAAAGCCAAGCTCTTCCGGACTACGTTTGAATCCGACATAGAGCGAAATTGACGAAGGGTCGAGATCGTCTGTGAATCCAAGCACCTTAGCGCGGTGCGCCGCCGGCAACAGTTTTGTGTAAGTCGCGAAGATTCCGGCATTGGAAATTATGGTCTTAGCACTGAATTTGACAACTTCACCTTTTATGGTGCGCGCGGTGACACCACATGCGGTTCCTGCCTCGACTGCAATTTCCTCAACTTTATGATTAAGAAGAACATCACCACCCGCATTTTTGATAATCGGCACTATCGCAGAGGCAATTGAATCGGCCGAACCCACGGGATAGTAACCACCATTGAGAAAGTGCGTTGCCACCAAACAATGAATCGCAAATGCGCTGCGGGAGGGTGGAAGACCATAGTCACCCCACTGTGAAGTGAGTACTGCTCGAAGTTTGTGATCTTTGAACTGAGCGTTCAGATAATCCGCTGTCGAAATAACTGCCTTTGAATTGAAATTCTTATTCAACGCATTCATAGCAGCAGCAACAGGGTCAGGCATCATGCCAGCAGCCGCTTTTGTCTGAATAGCCAGATTCACAGCCGTAATATCTTTGAAGTATTGCTCGAGCGCATTCCGTTCAGAAGGAAAAGCTTTGCACAGTGTCTCGCGATAAGCTTCCTCATTGGATGGCACTGAAACAATGAAATCCGGGTAGACAAACTTCTCAAATACTTCAGGCATCTTCTGCCATTGCACAGCGGCTCCAGTGACGAGATCAAAAAGTCTGCGCGTTCGACTGCCCGGTTGCATTTCTCCGACATAGTGCACGCCTACATCAAACTTGTATCCGTGTCGACTGAAGGTGTGTGTAAACCCGCCGACTTTGAAATGTTGTTCCAGCACCAGAACCTTAAGCTTCCTTAGTTGCGCCAAAAGACTCGCAGTTGCTAGACCGCCCATTCCCGAACCGATCACAATGACGTCGTAATCTTTGGACATTTGAACCCCTGTGTTTGCTGTTCCACAAATTAGCGCAGTGGAATAATCCCACCATTATAGAAGCAATCTGCTTCGCGATAATGATGGGTGAAGAGTGCCTGTTCACGCAGTTTTCACAGCGGCAAACCATGATGAAGCTATGGCACTATAGACAATGAGGCTAAGTTTATGCTGTACCCGTTGATATCATTGCTAATTCTTCTTTGGGTAGTGGGAATCTGCGCACACTTGGGCGGCGCTATGATTCATGCGCTGCTGGTGGTGGCGGTGTGTCTATTTGTTTTCAACGTGATCACCGGACAAAAGGCAGGCATCTAGTAGTCAACAGAAAGAATTCATCTGGCGACCACTAATTCAGTGGTCGCCTTTGAGCGTCCATTTAAGCGTGTGTCTGATTGTCGCGCTTGCCCAAAGGAAGAGCTCGATTTCATACAGGTTAGGAATAGTGCAATGTAGGAATTCTGAGGTGACTTATGCGTGCTTCAGACGCGCAAGCTGTTCGCCGGCGTACTTGAGAATGTCTGACTTCTGCGGGAAGTCCGGCGCCTTGTGCGCGTTCTCCACTGCCTTCTTGTAGTTTTCTTTCGCGCGTCTATGATCTTGATTGTTGAATTGCAAGGTCGCTAAATTGAAGTACGCACCAGCCAACTGCAATCGAAGTTGCCCGATCATCTGCTCGGACTGCGGTGCCTGAGCCCATGCCATCAAACCTTTCTTCGGCTTGGTCATGTCTTCCAAAGACTTGTTGAGTGTAGCGATCGCTCTTTCGTTCCACAAAATGGTTTTCGCCATGTCGCCTTCAGTTTGATGCGAAATTGCAGCTGTCACGCAAATCGGCCCCATGTTGTGAGCTTGATTCGGATTTTCTCCGGAGCGTTCCCACTCCTCGTCTGCATGCTTAATTGCTTCTTTGTACAATCCTCTGCCTGCCAGGCTCTGAGTCAAAGCCAGGCTTGCCCAGGCGCTGCCGTTGGGCAAATACTTGTGGAATTTGAGGGCTCTTCGGGAGGTTCCTTCAAGTGACTTCCAAGCACCCATCTTTGCCGACAACATGACAGTTCCGAAGAAACTGAGCCACAAAAGGTTGCGTGAAACGAGCAGTGAAATGAAGAGCAACCCAGTCATAAGCACGCATGAAACGTAGTCGATTGGCGAGGAGGTCACAGCTTGCAGGAATCGAACAGTGCTGAAATAGATGCCGCTGCCGCAGATTAGCCCTGACAAAATGAGCAAACCGATGGTTGTCGCCATGGCCAGGCGGTCGCCTGTTTCATTGCTGGGCGCCGTGTTTACGGGCAGCTCGGCTGGACCGTCAAACATCTTCTTCTTTACGTATTTTTGGGCTTGTCCGCGACCTTTAGCCATTTGCATGTCCTGACCGTGTAATTGGTATTGTGCGGGCGAGTTGCAAAGCGCCCCTAATCAAACTCTATCAGTGTATGCAGCCCATGTCCTGAGCATCAGGTAATTATTAACCATGTTGTGAAGATGTATTCGGCTTGGCTGGGTGGTTAGCGAAAATGGCTGAAACTGTAAAGGAGTAGTTGCACAACCGTGGTGCAGAACATCATCGTAAACAGTTGCGCCGTGATAGCTACACTACCGCTCAAGCTATTGTTGAACTTGTGTACTGCTTTCACACCAAGCATCAATAGAACAAAGGTCCAAACCAGCGCAATGATTTGCAGAAGCGGTTGATTTGGATCGCACGCCAACACTCCCGGAAACATACTGTACACAGCGATGCGGAAGCTGCCTTCAAATCGCATCTTGCTTCCGAAGATTTTCGACAGAAAGTGAATCAAGAAGGCCAGAGCCCACGACACATATACCAGCTCTATAATTGTCGGAAGAACACGCGCCGGATTCCTTGTTGCAATGCAATCCGCAACGGCGCTGATGATGGCAATGCAGGTAAAAACCAAGATCGGTACACCAAATCCGCCGGTTACAGGCATTCGCTCGAAAAATGCACCCGGCATAACAAAGAGATCGAAGAAGTCTCGAATGAGTGATGGCTTTTTGAAACTCTTCAAATATGCCGGAGCACGCCCGCTTTTGATGGCAGCGAGATCGAGTTTGGCTTGCTCGGCAGATTGGTATCTGCCGGCAGGATCTCTTACCAGGAGCTGCGCAACGAAATCATTTAACATGCTTGGGATCGATAGATCGGGATAAGCGGCACTCATGGTTGGCGCGTCTTCTGTGAGTCGAAGACTAAAAATCTGCAAAGCATTTTCAGCAGTTAATGGTGGTCTTTTGGTGAACATTTCAAATGCAATGCAGCCGAGGGAGTAGAGATCGGTTCTGGCATCGACAACCTTTCCACCGCATTGCTCGGGGCTCATGTATTGAGGGCTTCCAAAGATATCTCCTGTCTGTGTCAGCTTTATCTCATGTTCGGGATTCGTGATTTTTGCAATGCCGAAGTCGACGATTTTTACCACTTCTTTTCCAGTCTCGTCTTTGGTAACAATTATGTTGCCCGGCTTTAAATCGCGGTGAATTACGCCTCGATAATGCGCGTGAAGAAGACCATCCAACATTTGTTCGAGCAAATTTGCAGCTCGGTTTGCTTCTAGTGGTCCCTCGCTCTCAATCAAGTCTGAAAGCGATTTGCCATCTACGTAATCCATCACGAGATACGGCTCGTTGTCTTCAGTTACATCAAATGCAAAGACTGAAGCAATGTTGGTGTGGCTGAGCTGACCTGCAGCTCTTGCTTCTTGCTGAAATCTAACGATGCTATGTGAATTTAACTCGCGCCCGGCATGCATGATCTTAATGGCGACATTGCGATTGACGAGCAAGTCTTTGGCGAGGTAAACCTGACTCATTCCGCCGGCTCCAATGTAGCCTGTAATCTCGTACTTATTGGCAAAGATTGTGCCAGCGGCTCGGGACGGCTTTGAAGAATTCAACGAGTCGGACAAATCCGAAGACGCAGACGACTCCGAAGTCCCCACAATTTGAGCATCTTCGACTAGCTTCGCCTTTTCTTGTTCTTCCTTGAACACGGACAATCGGACCTCAATGCCTACAGACGTTTATACCCAAATGCTTCGGCATTGAATTTGTAAGTTATGGGTCGATCGCGCCTTCAACTAATCGTTGACCGACAGCACCAGCTGTGGTGCGGGAATGTGATGGTCGTCGCTAATTGCGACGATGGCGGTTCCCACCACGAAAAATTCGATGACGTGCGAACTCCAACCATAGTTTCCTTCATGAATATTGACGCCGACAATGCCCTCGGCGTGGGCATGTTCGGCTTCGGCCTGCATGCGTTCCATCGCTAGTTCGCGAGCATCGTAGAGACCTTGTGTGAAGTTGGTCATCTCGACGTTTTGTCCGACGTTTTTGAACCACTGTCCGAAGGACTGGTGTGCAATGTGATAAACGCAGTTACCCATTACCATTCCGACTGGGCGATAACCGGCTCTCAGGAGTGTCCAGAAATCTTGCCCCGAGAGGTCGCTAGTAAACGGTTTTCCTTGCTTGTTGCGATAGCGCTTGTCTCCGTCTTTGTGATAAACGGCAGTTCCAATCGCGACGAATTCGGCGAGATCTGAATTCCACGACATATGCTTTACTTTCAGTCGCACACCGACAATGCCGTCAGCATCAAGCTCTTCTGCCTCTTCTTCCATTCGGGTCATGGCTAACTCGCGGGCATGATAGAGAGCCTGCGTAAGCACCTGCATCTCTTCGTTTTTGGTCCACCGCGTTTGCTGGTAGCCGATGTGATAGATGGAAGTTCCTACGACAAGACCTGCAGGCTCGAACCCCGCTTCTTTCACCAGGAGAAACTCATTCACCGACAAATCGCTGGTGAACAACACGCGCTGGTCGCCTTTGCCGCGCATATGCGCGAGACGCTCGTGAGCGTGTTGCGGAATTTCCGGATGTGCATTGTCAGGCATTTTGTGCGTCCTCAGGTGCTCTGTGTTGAAATCTAATCATCTAAATCGTCATCATCATAATCTTCGAATTGTTCTAGCGCTGCCGGGCGCAATTCCTCCATGCGACTGCCGCCGCCGCTACTGATTGGGTTGGTCGACAGATTCATCACCATCAGCGGTTTCAAGCTTGCCGTATTTACAGGAAGCCGACTGTCCTGCGTAATCGCAGTGCCCATTGCCACAAAATGAATGAGCATGTCATGCCATCTTTGATTGTTTACTTCATAGTGATAGTGATCGACATCGTAATCGACTTCCACTCCAACGACGCCGTCTGCAATGAGATCGGTGACGTCTCGGCTCAGTCTGTCCATTGCCTCGTGGCGAGCATCGTAAAAGCCTTGTGTATAGATTGGAAGTTCTTGATTCTGAGCGGCGTTGCCTCCCCACCAATTCGTCATCATCATGCGGGTAGCATTATCTTGTCGTATGTAATAGGAACATACACCAAATGCGATACCATTTGGTTTATACCCCGATTTATAGAGTTGCCAAAATTCCTGTCCATTGAGATCGCATACGAATGGTTCTTCATCGGGCCAGTTGGGAATACGCACCGCAGTTCCAATTGCAGTGAATTCCACCATCTGACCGCTCCAAGATCTGGCGCCGGTTTGCACACGCACTCCGATTACGCCGTTTGCACCCAAGAGTTTTGCTTCCTGTTGCATTCTATTTACTGCAAGTCTTCTGGCATCGAGGCGCGCTTTGCTCAACTCACGCATCTCACCGCTGGAGGCAAGCAGAGCCCCGGTGCGCATCATTCCGACCAGACTAATATTGAAGAAGCAAGTGCCCATCACTTGCCCGATTGTGGTTATTCCCGCTTCTTTAGTCAGCAGATATTCGCGCGCCGTCAAATCGCTGCTGAAAAACTTCGAGCCCATGGCGCTATGTTTTTCAAGACGCTCGCGGGCTAAAATCGGAATTCCGCCTTTTTGCAGCTCTTCGATGCTGCGCTTTTGCATCTCTTCACGACGCTTCTCTTCGTCGCTCTTTTTTCTCCAGAAAAACAATGATTAGCCTCCGGAGAGAAACTTGTTTAGAGATTGCCTGGCTGCCGAATTCTTCTCTGAAAGCTGCTCCAATTCGCGCACAATATCAGTGATGCATTGTTCCATACTCACATCAGCCGACTTTAGAGCGACTCCTCGCACGATCTTTTGTTGTTTCACGTTGACGCTTCCGTGTTTGCTTTTGGTTATCACGTAACCAACATCATCGAATTGGACCGTCAACGTTTCAACCGGTCGCGCCTTCGACATAAACCAACCTGCGCGAGCCACCTTCGCTCTATCCGGAAGCGCGCTCTCCAACATTTTCGCCAAAAGCTCAACCAGCTCTCCAGCCTCTTTCTGACCGGCTTGCAGCATTTTCGCTAACACATCGACTTGTAAGGCCTGGTCTATATCTGGATCCAATTTGATAACTCCAAAGATTCCGTATGATTGATGGCCAGAGGCGCCGGATTTGCGATCAGTTCTTTATCCACCCGAGTTCATTCATCGATTCATCAATAGTCATTCTGCTTCTCTGGCTATAGTTAAAGGCTATGAATGCTTGCTCGGTCTTTATTGACTGTTCCTTCAATAAAACAAGACAACGCAAAGCTGCTTGCAGTGTCGATTCTTCGACTATGCCGGACAGCAACAGCATTCTTCCGAGAATTTGCGAGTTTTGAATGCTGAGTTCGACCGCTTTCTCGATGTCTTGATCGGATATGACACCGGCGAGTTTGAGAAATTGACCGAGCGTGTATTCCGGCTCCGGTTGGCGCGGCGGTGGTGGTGGCGGCATGAAATCGGGAGGTGGTGTGGGCTTCATGGGCACCAATCCACTCTTCATTTCTCTGAGCGATTGCGCACCGGCAAGCGGCGTCAGCTCGCCTCTGCCGACGCCTTCTTGTACTCTCAACGCAACGTTCAACATCTCTTGTGTGATCAGCCCCAGCTCAATCAAAACCTTTCCGATCGGTTTTTGATTTACCAAACCCATCTCAACGGCATACATAAGATCAGCTTCGGAAATAAGTGACGCGAGCACCAAAAGTTCGCCCAGACGAATAGTCTTATGTGACGGAAGACGATACAAACCTTTGTCCATTAGTGGAACTTCCACCGCAATCTGCCTCGTCTTTGCAGCGCGCAATCCGTCGATTGCCTGCTCGCGCGTGATGCGCTGGTCTCTAATCAAGATCTGAGCATTGAGCGCCGACTCCAAAAGCTGCTCAGGCAGACTTCCAGACAAAACAAGCAACCGTCCAAATGGCAACCCCGTGGAAAAACTCCGGCTGAGCGCCTCATCCAACTGTTCCTTTGAAACAAATTGAGATGCAAGGAGCAAATCACCTAGTTTTGTCGCCTTGACTTCTGCTTCTTTAGAGTCTTTCGACCAGCCAGCTTGGTCAAGTGCGTCCTGAAGGATCAACCCCTTTTTCACCATTAGCTCACAAGCCTTGGTGGCCACGGGCATCTCAATCATGCGATCTTTAAGCATCGACTGCAGCTGAACCGCTGATTGCAGCTGATCTTCCGTCAAAAACCCGGACATAATCATCACTCGTCCGAGCGGCATGCCAATCTCAGACGCGATTTTAAGAGCCTCGCCGATGTCTTTCTTGTCGACCAGCCCAAATTCAACGAGCAGGTCGCCTAGCCTTTTGTCTTGTCTCTTGTCTTCAGTCACAAAATCGCCCGTAGCAGGACATTAGACACACATGTTAGCAAAAACGAGGGAAGGAAACAGCGCGCCAGTGCCTCCTGACAGGTTTTTTTCGAGTTGGTACCAAATTGTCACTAAACCGGAATAGTCTTGGGGCTCACCTTCCCATTCACCCAGCTTGGCATCCCGACTCCAAGGAGCCGCCGGCAGGAGGATTCTTTCATGTCCAAGGACCAATCCGAAGAAGTCAGAAGCCCGAGCAAGAACAGCAAATCGCCAAGTTACGACGCCGATTTGACTGACAGAAGTGCAAATAGAGCAATTGAAAGTATGCGCGGAGCGCACGGCGGCACTGCAGGCGCTAACAATGAGAGTCGAGAACACTTGGAATTTACACCTTTGGAAGAGCCAACCGGCACAGCCAACGCTCGCAGGCGCAATGCATTTTTCGAGCAGATTCACCGTAATCCGGCAGTTCCGGAAGCAGCCACTCAGGACGGTTCTCTCAACTCATTGGATGCAAATCATAAGAATGGCGAAAAGCCTCACCACGAGTTTCCTGTGATGCCTGGACAACGCGGCATGGCAAAGCAAGAACTGGAAGCCAACGAGAGAAAGTGGGGTGAAGGCAACTTTAGCGAGCAAGAAAAGAAGGCAATTCACGACATCCAGAATGCTCTTTTGGGTGGAACATTTGATGCTTATACGACAGCCCTTCAGGGGTTGGGAAACAATCCCGAAAAACTCTCACAAGTAATGGAAGAAGCGCAACGCAACATTCAATTGGCAGGTGGAAAAATCGATTTGGCGCTCTCGGACGGAAAGGCTTACATGTACGCAGAGAATTCGAAATTCGCGGTGCAAGTCGATCCCCAGACAGGAAACTCTGCAGTCAAGCCAATCACGCGCGACGGTGATGTCGTTTCTGTTGGAAGTGGCGAGGTGATAAGCAAGACTCCGCAGAGTGAATTCAAGTCAATTACCGATGATGTGGTCAGAGGTGTTGCACCGCTGCCGGTCGTCGAATGGGATATGCCTCCCAGCAATATTATGCGTCCGCCGACTGCAGCACCGTCAAACGATAGACCTCCCACGGATTTGAGGATGGATCCTATTCGAAACTATCGATAACGGCTTCCAAAGAAGTTTTTTTGAGGTGAGGTGAGCGGGTCTTTCGGGACCCGTTTATCTTTTTCGGTTGGTACCAAACTGTCACTAACTTCTCCTACACTGTGATTGTTGTTGTTCCCCTCAATTGATTCCTGAATAAATCAACTCCCCAAATTGATTTTCTGAACAACCAACCCATATTCTCCCAAATCAGAAATTTGAAGCTGGTGGATGCCCATCAGGAGGAAGTTACTATGTCTAACAATCGTGTAGAAACAAGAGGTTCTGAAGCTACCGAAAGACCATCGCAGGGCAGCGCCGGCGGTCACCGACCAATGGTAGATCTTGCGCATCCGAGTGCCAACCGCGACTTCTCCAGCGCGATAGGCAGCAGAGGATCTACTGTTACCAATCCGTTTGAAGACGGCTCCATCAACTTTTCACCCAATGCTCTCTACGGTGCTTTTCAGGATAAGTGGTCCAAGTTTTTAAACGCACAGGGAACAGACAACTCAGGCGGCGACACCGCCGGAAATACCCAACACCGCCCGACGGATGGCCAGGTTGGACAACAAG
This sequence comes from uncultured Candidatus Obscuribacterales bacterium, assembly GCA_964503045.1. GTDB lineage: Bacteria > Cyanobacteriota > Vampirovibrionia > Obscuribacterales > Obscuribacteraceae > CAYZJR01. The sequence continues at coordinate 25,504 of CAZCZI010000072.1, read as the reverse complement.
TTAGAGAACCAGTACGCGGCGGCAAGCCTCAAAACGGCGGCGATGCCCGACAGAAGCCAACCCATGACGGTCCTGTCGTGATAGACGAAAATCCATTTCCTGAACTTGACCCGACGCGCGAAAGACAAAACGCCAAACGGGATGGAGACAAGACTTTGGGCGGCACGGCGCAGGAAAAACCGGTGGGTTACGACAATGGTCTGACACCGACTGCAGCTGATCGCGCTCTCGCTCAAAATGCTTTGGCTTGGAACCAAGATTCATTCAAAGGACTGTTCTCCGATAGTCAGAACCAACAGATTTCAGACATTCAAAACAGTTTGATCAACGGCGACTTCTCTGCCTTCAAAAAAGGTCTTCAACTAGCCGGTCAGCAGCCGGACGGCAGACACCCTGGTATTAACGACGTCCTCAGAGGCGTGGAGTTGAACGTCGGTCGCAGCCTGCCCGATGGAATCACGCTTCAGAAAGAAGGTGACAACGTACTTGCCTACACTGACACGTCGAATTATGCACTTCAAGTCAATACCGCAGATGGTAGCACCAGCGTGCGACGCGTCACAAGAGACGAAAACGGCAATGTGACAGTCGAACCGGGCGAAGTCGAAGGCAAAGACGCAGCAGCAGTCTTCCAAGGCTTTTCGAACCATGTCACCAAGGGAATGGCAAAGAGCGAGCGTGAACTCTTTGGCGACCCCGGTGACAGCAACGTCAAAAGCGGCAACGGCAGCGTAATCAACCCAACTCTCAAGCCTCCGGTAAAGGCTCCTAACATGCCACAAGAGCCCAGCAGACCCGGACAAGATAGCAGCGACACTTCCAGCAAGCCGTCTGACGCTTCAATGCCACCAATTCCAAAAGACCTGCCGGAAACGCCCAACGGAAACAAGGACAGACAACCTAACGAAAGCACCAAATCAGCGTCTTCAGAGTACGCCTATTAATCTTTGGAGTTTCTGAGATACGGATGCCTTAGCTTTCAAAAGAGGTCACAACTAGTTCTTGAGTGGTACGTTACTGGTCAATGTATTGACCGATACTCTGCCAATTGCACGCAGAATATCCGCTTGCGCTGTGTTGAATTTGATGATGGCGTGAGCTTTATCGATCAAGGAGTCGATGTAAAAGCGCTGGCACTCCAAGACATCTAGTGTTGTTCCAACACCATCTTTGAGTCTGACCTCCGCCACTCGCAAACCTTCCTTGGCAAAAACAACTGCAGAACTGGTTTCATCAATCAAGTTTTCGGCTGAGATCGAACTGAGATAGGCGTCTCGCACTTCCTTGTATATGTTTTCCAACTCCTTGTTGAACTCCAACTGTACGCGGCGCGCTTCCGATTTTGCAGCTTGTACTTTGGCTGCTTCGGTTACCGCCATACCGCCAAGATTCCATTGCACATCGACGCCGATCAGAAACAGAGAGCGTGTCGTCCATTTCGAGTTTTGTGAGCCGCTACTGCCGCTCAGCGGCAAGGACGACACTCCGGACACTGGGCCGACTCCTGGTCCACCACTGGCAAGGGCGGTGCCGCCCTGATTACTGTTGTTGCCGCTGAGCGAGGACAGGCTGCGCGCGTTGGTGCCGGTGTTATAAACCGATCCAACTGCCGCCACTTGCGGCAATAGGCTCGCTCGAACGACTTTCACTTCTTCCAAGGCAGCTTTGCGCAGGTGTTCGTAACGTTTCAGTTCAGGTCTATTGATGATGGCAATCTTCAGCAAATCATTTGCGGTTAAGCTGCTGTCGACCAAACGAATCTTTCCGACAAGACCATCTTTGGCTGTCAAATCTATACCTGTATCCGCGTTGAGAGCCGCGGCAAGTTTTACGGCTGACTCTCTGCGCTCGACCTGTTCTTTGATCAGCTTTTGTCTCTCTGCGGACAATCTATATTTCGACTGCAAAACATCAAGTTGTGTGTTGACACCGTTGTCGTAAAGATCTTGCTGAACCGTAACTAGTGCAGATGCCGTCTCCACGCCTTTAATTCTGACTTGCAGCATCACTTCTTTCAACACCAAGTCGTAGTACAGCCGTGTGATTTCAAGCAGAATATCATTGACTGTTCCCTTTAAATGATATTGGGATGCTCTGTAGTCATGCCGTCCTTTGAGGGCACCGTGGATGATGCTGCCTCCTTTGTACACGTATTGTTGGAAAGTGTCAGTGGTGTTCAAAAATGGGTTTTTGATGGGAATCGGCAACCCTGCTGGACTGACGTAAGTGCCATTAATAGCCTGCATTGAAACTTCGTTGGTCAGGTTCGGTAAAAATGCGCCAAGCTTCGAGTAGAACAACCACTTTCTGATGTCTTGTTCGGTCTGCGCGATCTTGATGTTGAGATTGTTGCCGAGTGAAGCTATGAGAACATCGCGGAGATTGACTGGGTTTTCGGAATCTGCATCCAGTGAGTACGGTGATCGGTTGCGTTGGAGGGTAATGAGGGCAGTCAAAAGCGGCGGCTTCACGAAAATGTTTTCGTTGTCCCTGAAAAGAGCGCCACTAGATTTGGTGGAATCGTCCGAGATTTGCCGTAGCTTTTTTTGCGCTTCGATATCTTCCGGGGTAACTGGCTGCGGCGGTGTCGGCTGCGTTCGCACACCGTCGGGTGTGAGTTGCACGTCTCGCGGCTTGACGGTGCCGGGGCCGATTCCGTGTAGGGGAAGGTCGTCAGTTTTGACACCATCGGGAGTCAGTTGGACATCTCTTGGCTTTACCCCAGGCACCCCCAACGGTCCACGCAATGGCAAATTGGGAGGTTCGTCAGGCTTGACGTCATTTACGCCCTGAGCTAAACACGGCAGCAACAATTGCAGCCCAAAACATGCAAGCAATAAAACTGCTCGCAAAGTTTTTCTTCGGATTGGTCGGATCAAGTAATCGGATTCCAAGGTCTGAGCAGCCCAAAAAGGAAAACCCAAATCGGCATCAGTATAAGGTAGCGCCAGAGGCGCATATCTGACAAAATTCTCCTGATTTGGTATCAGGAGCACGGTATGTGGATCGTCGAATTAGCCTTGAGGCGACCACACACGTTCATCGTTGTCGCTATAGCCATCGCCATTTTCGGGACTTTGTCGGTTACGCGAATGGCAATCGACATCTTTCCAAGTATCAACATTCCGGTAGTCAGTTGTATATGGACTTATACCGGCATGTCCGCATTCAACATGGAAAACCTGGTCACGTCAATCAATGAGCGTGCCCTGACATCCACGATCAATGGAATTCACCACATAGAGTCCGTCTCCTTGAGCGGCATGAGCATTATCAAGGTGTTTCTCCATCAAGGCACGGACTTGAGTCAATCGGTGCCGATGGTTACCTCCGTAGGAACTGCCATCTTGCGCCAGCTCCCTCGAGGCATCAGTCCGCCCTTCGTCACCGCAACCAGCGCCACTGATGTTCCTGTCTTGCAATTGGGTTTGTCGAGCGACACATTGAGTGAGGCAGAGCTCTTCGATATTGCCAACAATGTCGTCAGAAGTCAGCTTGCCACCGCCCAAGGTGCGACTATTCCCTTCCCTTATGGCGGGAAGTATAGACAGGTAATGGTCGATTTGGACCAAAAAGCGCTGAGTGCGCACGGGCTCTCGGCTTACGAAGTGATGACAGCCATCAAAAATCAAAACGTCATCGATCCGTCCGGCACATTCAAGATTGGCACGTACGAATATACAGTCGTCCTCAACAACATCCCGGATGCAATCGCAAAACTCAACGACATGCCGATCAAAACGGTAAGCACTGGCTCGACGGACAACACGCAGAGCACCAGCACGATTTTCGTAAAAGACGTAGCCAGCGTGCACGACGGCTATCAACCGCAACTCAATGTCGTCAACAAAGACGGAAGGCGCTCGGTTCTATTCAACATATTAAAGAGCGGGGATGCCTCGACTTTGAGGGTTGTCGACGGAATCAAGAAAGCATTAAAGCGTGTTGAACAAATCGTTCCGCCCGAATGCAAGATCGAAATCCTTACAGACCAATCTAAGTTTGTAATAGAATGCGTCGAAGAAGTAGTGCACGAAGCAATCACCGCTGCCGGTTTGACCGCTTTGATGATGTTGGCGTTATTGGGCAGCTGGCGCAGCACGCTGATCGTGGCGACCTCAATCCCGCTTGCGATTTTTTCGGCAATGATCGGATTGAACATAATGGGGCAGACGATTAACTCCATGACTCTTGGTGGCTTGGCCCTGGCAGTCGGAATGCTCGTCGACGACGCGACGGTGGAGATTGAAAACGTTCACCGAAATTTGGCGATGGGCAAAGACATTGTCACAGCCATTCTAGACGGGGCGCAGCAAGTGGCAATGCCCGCGCTTGTTTCGACACTTTCGATTTGTATCGTGTTTGTGCCGCTCCTATTTTTGACGGAACCATCGAAATCTTTGTTTGTGCCTCTGGGCTTATCTGTGGTATTGGCCATGATGGCATCATACGGACTGTCCAGAACGGTGGTGCCACTGATGACGAAGAAGCTTCTGGCAGCGGAGTCACATGGGGCGAGTTCACACGCGTCCGACTCCCCTGAAATTCCACAAAAAAAGGCAGGCTTTTTCAAAAGCATTCACTTGTTTATCGACGGTAATTTCGAGCGCGCTCGTGAGGCTTACAAAAACGTCTTGAGTGCAGTGCTCGATCATCCGGTGCTCACTTGCTCGCTCTTTGGAATCTTTTACATTCTCTCGTTTTGTTTGCTCCCATTGATTGGAGAAGACTACTTCCCGTCAATCGACGCCGGGCTGATAAGGCTGCATGTCAACGCCGCCGCAGGCACCCGAATTGAAGAAACCGAGCGGCTTTTCCGCAGAGTTGAAGTAGCTTTGCGAAAGGAATTTCCTGGACAAATCAAGACCATAGTAGACAACATAGGATTGCCCGTAAGTGGTATCAACTATGCTTACTCAGACAGTCAAACTCAGTCGGAGGCAGACGGTGAAATCATGCTTACGCTCGATGAAGAGCGTCGCACGATGTCGCTGGAAGAGTATCAAAAACGCATTCGCCGCATGCTCTCCAAGCAATTTCCGGAGTGCACCTACTATTTTCAGCCGGCGGACATAGTAACGCAAATTCTAAATGCGGGTCTGCCGGCACCGATTGACGTGAAAATTCTAGGCAACAACACCAGGCGCGATATCAACTATGACTTCGCCTTGGAAATGACGCGCAAAGTCAAGGCAGTGCCGGGTACTGTAGACGTCTGTCTCCATCAGATGAACCGCGCCCCTCATTTTCGGTGGGATGTCGATCGTGTAAGGGCCCGCGAAGTTGGCGTTACCCAAAACGACATTTCGAATTCGTTTTTGATTGCATTGAGTTCGAGCTTCCAAACCAATCCGAATTTCTGGGTCAACCCCAAAAATGGTATTGCATACAATCTCGCCACTCAGACACCTCAAGCCAAACTCGCATCAATTGACGATATGAGGCTGATTTCGGTGACACCGTCAGGGGCGACGAGCAAACAGCAGCAGCACGGGCAGCTGTTGACCAATGTGGCTGTGCCTGTACGAGTGTCGACACCAGCGGCGGTGAGTCATATGATGACAATGCCTACTTACGATATCTTTGCGGCGTGCCAAGACAGAGATCTGGGATCTGTAGCACTGGAAGTAAACAAGCTCGTCGAAGAGCTCAAAAAGAAACTGCCTGGGGGGTGCTTTACGGTTCTCGCCGGGCAAGCAATGAGTATGACTCTTGCCTACATTGCGCTTCTAAGCGGGTTGGCATTTGCCCTTGTGCTTGTGTATCTTCTGTTGGTAGTAAACTTCCAAAGCTGGACCGACCCGCTGATAATTTTGATGGCCATTCCCGGAGCCTTCTCGGGAATTATTTGGAGTCTTTTCATTACTCAGACGACTTTCAGCATTCCGGCACTCATGGGCGCAATCATGACGGTGGGTGTGGCCTCTGCCAACAGCATTCTCATGGTCACATTTGCAAACGAACAGCGGCAAGAAGGCTGCGACGGAAAGACAGCCGCGCTCAACGCGGGGTATCAGCGATTTCGTCCTGTGATCATGACGGCAACGGCGATGATAATCGGAATGATTCCGATGGCAATCGGCTCCGGTCAGGGCGGCTCGATGAACGCGCCAATCGGAAGAGCAGTAATCGGAGGTCTTTTGGTAGCGACCTTCTCGACACTTTTATTTGTTCCTCTCATTTTCAGCTTGATGAGAAAGGGCAAGGGAGTTCCGTTTAGAACGGCCGCAAGCGCTTCAGAGGAAGGAAGGTAATATGTGGATCGTTAGACTGGCCTTGACTCGACCGCATACATTCATCGTAATGGCGCTGGCCATCGCAATATTCGGAGTACTGTCGATCAAGCAGATGGCAGTGGACATATTCCCGAGTATCAATGTACCTATCGTAAGCTGCGTCTATACCTACACCGGAATGTCGCCGCAAAACATTGAAAACCTGATTACCACGGTTACGGAAAGATGGCTGACATCGACGGTCAACGGCATTGAGCACATCGAGTCGAGTTCTATAAGCGGACTGAGCATCATCAAGGTCTTCCTGCATCAAGGCGCCAATCTCGGCGAGGCCGTGGCGATGGTCACTTCTATGGGCAACGCCGTGATGGACTATCTGCCGCCGGGAATAACGCCACCGTTCGTGACGGTGTCGAGCGCCACGGACGTACCTGTTTTGCAGCTCGGCATCAACAGCAAAACACTCGGTGAAGCGATTCTCTTCGACCAGGCCAACAACTTTGTCCGCAGTCAGCTTGCCACCATACAAGGTGCAACCATTCCTTTTCCGTATGGAGGCAAATGGAGACAGGTAATGGTGGATTTGCACCCAACTGCGCTGGTGAGCCACGGCGTTTCCGCGATGGATGTAGTCAATGCAATCAACAGTCAAAACATCATCGCCCCGAGCGGAACCGCCAAGATCGGCAGCTACGAGTACATCATGACGCTCAACAATATTCCGAATGCACTGGAGTTACTTAATGATGTGCCGGTCAAGACCGTCAAGGACACGGTCGTATTCGTCAAAGATGTCGGCTACGTGCATGACGGCTATCAGCCTCAGTTGAACGTGGTCAACCACAACGGACGCCGTGCGGTTCTATTCAACATTTTGAAAAACGGTGATGCATCGACCCTATCTGTGGTCAACCGCATTATCGAAGCACTGCCCAGAGTTCGAAAAATCGTCATGGAGGGCGTCAACATTGAAGTCCTTACAGACCAATCTAAGTTCGTCAGAGAGTGTGTAGGCGAAGTGATAAGAGAAGCAGTCACAGCCGCAGGATTGACGGCATTAATGATGCTGGCGCTTTTAGGAAGTTGGCGAAGCACATTGATCGTGGCCACATCGATACCACTGGCAATGATGTGTTCTGTAATCGGCCTGCAGGTCATGGGGCAAACCATTAACTCGATGACCCTCGGCGGGCTTGCTCTTGCAGTTGGAATGCTGGTTGATGATGCCACTGTGGAAATTGAAAATGTGCACCGCAATATGGACATGGGCAAAGATATAGTCACTGCGATTCTGGACGGCGCTCACCAGGTTGCAGTACCGGCCATGGTATCGACCCTGTCCATTTGCATCGTCTTCGTGCCGGTCGTATTTCTGTCCGAGCCATCGCGGTCTCTGTTTGTTCCACTGGGAATGGCGGTGGCTTTCGCCATGCTCGCATCGTATGGTCTGTCTAGAACAGTCGTGCCGCTTATGTCTAAAGCGCTTTTGTCCCACGAACAAAAGACAGACGGTCAAGACTCTCCAAAGAAAGTCAGTTTCTTTGGCATGATCCACAATGCAATCGACACTCAATTCGAAAATCTGCGGCACCTATACAAGGGTGGTTTGGAATTCTGTCTCGATCATCCACTGGTAACTCTGACATTCTTCGCAGTCTTCTATGTCGGCTCGTTCTGCCTTTTGCCGTTTGTCGGCCAGGACTTCTTCCCCACTATTGACGCAGGGCAGTTGAGACTTCACGTCAATGCCAGACCAGGCACGCGAGTCGAAGAGACCGAGAGAATTTTCAAGCGCGTCGAAGCTTCTATTAAGAAGCTTATTCCTGCCAACGAAATTAAGATCATTACGGACAATATCGGAATTCCGGTTAGTGGTGTCAATTACGCATTTTCAGACAGCCAGACCGTAAGCGAGGCCGACGGCGAAATTCTAGTCGGACTGGAAGAGCAAAGATCGAAATCCACCAGCCAGTATCAGAAAGAAATTCGCAAGATGCTCACACATGATTATCCGGAGACAGTGTTCTACTTCCAACCTGCCGACATCGTCACTCAGATCCTCAATGCTGGTCTACCGGCGCCGATTGACGTCAGATTGACCGGGATCGATCCTGAAGCAAACTATCGCATCGCCCACAATATCAAACGCGACATCGCGAAGATTGCAGGTGCCGTCGATGTTTGCGTTCACCAAGTCGTGAATGCACCGCAGTTTGTTTACGATGTGGACAGAACGCGGGCGGATCAGCTTGGATTGACGCAAAAGGATGTATCAAATTCGGTGCTCACATCACTAAGTTCTAGCTTCCAGGTGGCGCCAAACTTCTGGCTTAACGCCAAAAACGGCGTCAACTACTACCTTGCGGCCCAGACTCCGCAATACAAAATCAGCGCTCTCAACGACATGGGAATCACTGCGCTTACCGGTCAACAAGATAAAGACAATCAAGGAAAGCGCCCTCAGCTTCTGATGAATGTCGCCACATACAGGCGCACTCCGACACCAGCGGTGGTGAATCATTACAACGTGCAGCCGGTGTTCGATATATACGCCGCATGCCAAACTCGCGACATGGGAAGCATCGCGCGTGAGATCGACCAAATCATTAAGAAGTATGAGCCGACTTTGCCCCGCGGCAGCTTCTTGTCGATGGGTGGACAGGTGCGCAGCATGCGCACCGCCTTTGCTGCGTTGCTTGGTGGTCTCATCTTCGCGCTGGTGCTTGTCTATCTTTTATTGGTAATGAACTTCCAATCGTGGACAGATCCACTGATCATTCTCATGGCAATTCCCGGCGCTTTCTGTGGAATTTTGTGGAGCCTATTTGTGACGCAAACAACTCTGTCCGTTCCTGCCTTGATGGGAACAATCATGACCGTGGGTGTAGCCTCGGCAAACAGCATTTTGATGGTTACGTTTGCCAATGAGCAAAGGCATGAGGGTTTCGACGCGAAGACCGCGGCGCTCAACGCTGGTTTTCAACGGTTTCGCCCAGTTATGATGACGGCATCCGCCATGATTATCGGCATGATCCCCATGGCAATCGGCAGCGGACAGGGCGGCTCGATGAACGCCCCCATCGGCAGAGCCGTGATTGGCGGTCTTACCGTTGCCACCTTTTCAACGTTATTGTTTGTTCCTCTAGTTTTTAGCATGATGAGAAAGCGCGATAATAAAGCTG
>CAZCZI010000072.1:0-15986 GCA_964503045.1 uncultured Candidatus Obscuribacterales bacterium | reverse complement strand
GTCTTCGTCATAATTTTCATCTTAATCGTCGCCGGTCTGTTTGTGGTGGGAGGGCTGCCACGCTTAGCCAAGCACAAAGAATTGAAGGAAATGCACGACGAAACAGTCGGTGCCGTGCCCGTGGTGCACACAGTCTTTGCGCGTCCGGCGAAACACACGGAAACAATCAATCTGCCTGGAAACATCGGCGCGATTTATTACACGACAATCTATGCACGTGTCGATGGTTATTTGAAGGAACGATTGGTCGACATCGGAGACAACGTCAAGAAAGGACAGTTGTTGGCGGTTATCGACACACCGACGGTCGATCAAAAACTGAGTCAAGCCAAAGCTGATCTTGCAAAAGCAGAAGCTGGTCTCATTACTGCGCAGGCGAAATACAAACAGGCGGTAGCACAAGATTTCAGTGCACAGGCGTCAATCGAAAAAAGCAAAACCAATGTCGATTACGCAAAGATTACTGCACAAAGGTGGCAAGATTTGGCGACGCGCGGAGCCGTCAGTCTGCAAAGCCGCGATGAGAAAGTGCGTATGTTAGATGCACAGACCGCAGAATTGACTGCTTCGGTAGCGCAGGAAAAAGCAACGAAAGCCGAGGTTGGCGCTGCTGAATCCGAGATCAATCAAGCAAGAGCGGAAGTCGCAGCTAATATGGCAAACGTGCAGAGATTGCAAGCAGAACAAGGCTTTCAAAAGGTGCTCGCCCCATTCGATGGCATCATTACTTATAGAAAAGTCGATCCTGGAGCTTTGATTACTCAAGGCAGCATGACACCATCTTTGGAGCTATACCAAATGGCGAAGATCGACAAACTTCGCATCTACATTCAGGTGCCACAACGGGTCGCCAGATATCTGAAGGCCGGACAGGAAGCGGAAATATTAGTACCCGAATTTCCAGAAAGAAGGTTTATTGGAAAGATCACCAATGTCAGTGGCGCACTCGATCCTGAAACTCGCACCAGGCAAACCGAGATTCAAATGGACAATCCCGACCATGCATTGTTGCCTGGTATGTATTCTGAAGTGAAGCTGATCGCGCTGCGAGAGTACCCATGGATTCGAGTGCCCGGTACTACACTGGTGACTCGCACCGATGGTCAATATGTTGTCGTCGTCGACAATGGAAAAGTGCGTTATCAGAAAATCGACATTGGGCGTGACTACGGCAGTGAAGTCGAGGTTCGCGTTGGACTAAAGGGCGACGAACAAGTAGTCGTCAGCCCTTCGGACGATTTGCGCGATGGCGAGGCGGTTACGGCAACTCCACTTGCCGATCAGGATAAAACGTAGACTTTAGTCTATTTGATATTCAACAGCATTCGGGTCGCCGCCATAGTAGTGTGACATGCACCAAAACTGCAGTTGGTTATCCGAGGGTACCCCGTTGGTGACCACGGTCACCGGCAATGTTCCTCCCGAACCTCCCCAATTAGGGATACCGCACAGTAATGTTCCATCATCCATAATCTTAATGACCGGTGCCAAATATGGACCAATGTGCACCACATTCTGACTCGCAATTCTCGAAAAGTTGACACCTCTGATATTGAGCACCCCACCTACTGGTCCACCGTATGGGCTCATGTTGATCAGATGAGGGCGCCGCGCCACCATAGCCACGACAAGCGGATTGCTTGTTTCGCCGTGAGTAGCAACGGTCAAAGAAACACTCTTGTCAGTCAGTGTCTCCGGCGGTATCACCTCAAGAATGCGTGGCGTGGCAGAAAGTACTTTTCCGGCAGTGCCGTTAAAGAGTACTGTGTTGTCTTCGGGGGTAGCACTGAATCCGGTACCATGAATCAAGCAGCTCTTTCCGGGGGTGACCTGGGTCGCATCTAGCACAGTCAGTTTGGATTGCACTGTGGTCAAAACCCAGTTGCACATGGCACCCTTGATACCGCCGGCTTCGATTATCAGCCGGTTTCCCTCTGGTGATAATTTTCCCGATATGTCTATTGTGACTGCACTCTTGGCGTGAAATGGGCGTTCGTCAATTAGCACTTCGCCATCAACGCCAGTGGTGCCTGGGGGCGCCAAAAATACTCTTATCCAACCGAAGGCCGGTTGGCTCTCAAAGCCGTTATAAAAGGTCAGCCACAGAGGCATCGACGCGTATGCTTGAGGCACCGCGATGTCTGCCTTGAAGTTTTGAATTTTGCTAGTGTCTTCACTGATGTATGGACCACCTTGGGCGAGGGTTTTTCGATCTAAGGCTTGCGCTGATTGTAAAAAGGAGAACAGAAAGGCGCTCAGCAGAATCAGGGATAACAGAAATTTCTTGCTTCGCATTTTGACTTCTCCAATTTGGGATCAATCTAAATACCATTTTTCTAGCCAGACATAAAGGAATCGTGAGGGCTGAACCTCCACGAATTCGCAACTTTTGAAAAAACTTAGACCCTACTGGCCGCTAATGCAGCCGGTCAGGTAAGCCTATCGAGCGGACCACCCAGGGGCTTGAGGGAGGTGCCTGTGCAGCGAATACACCACTCTGCTTCCATCTTGTTGCCGCAGACTTCGCAATAAGAGACTTTGAACCTCTGGGGCACCTTGCCGACTTGGGCTTGTTGTTGCTGTTGGTCTCGCTGAGCTTGTTGAAGTAGCGCCTGCTGCTCGAGATAGGCCCTTTGCTTCTCTTCAAAGTCTCTCATTGACTGCCCTGGTTGCTGCTGAGCCTCTAGTTGTGCTTGTTGCTGCATCGCCTGGTAATGAGCTTGCTCCTGCGCCGATAGCGCCGTATTTTGCTGAGATTGAAACTGCGCTTGCTGCGCCTGAACTGCCTGCTGCTGTGCCGCGAGCGCCGGGTTTTGCTGCGATTGAAACTGCGTCTGCTGCGCCTGAATTGCCTGTTGTTGCGCCTGAATTTGAGCGTTTTGCTGAGATGTAAACTGTGCCTGCTGATTAGGCGAATACCCTGGCTGCTGCCCCTGGGACTGTAGCTGCTGCTGTTGGAGTTGAGCCTGCTGTAGCTGCTGTTGCTGGAGCGCCTGGGGATCGAGCACTTGCTGTGGGGGCTGCTGCATTTGCTGTGCTTGCATCAGTTGCGCTTGCTGTTCAGCCTGTTCTTGGGCGCGTTGCTGCACGATTCGCTGCATCACGGCCAAGTTATTTGCCGCACCCACCGTGCGCGGGTCTTCCTTTCCGTATGACTGTTCGTAAACTTCCAGCACCCACCGGCTCAGTGGTTCGGCTTCCGAGTACTTCCCCTCGTGGAAGCAAATCTCAGCAATCAGGTTGAGGGTGCGGGCAACCTCCTTCTGCGGCAATCCCAGCACTCGAGTCTTGAGATGCCAGGCACGCCCCAAAAACTGCTTCGCCAGCTTATGTTTTTGTTCGCGCAGAAGGGAGTGTCCCAAATTATCAAGACTGAAAACCAGACGTGGATCTTGCTCGCCAAAATACTCGGCGATAAGCACAGCCATGCTCCACATGGCCTCCGCTGCCGCAAAGTCGCGTTGAGCAGCAGCTTGTTCGCCCGCTGTCTTGTAATGTTGCCACTCAGAATCCATAAAATTACTGTACCCATAACGAGAGAGATTTTTCACATTGTTACCAGTCATTGGGACATTTCCGACTCGTAGGTTAATAACTGTCGGGCTTGCCTGAAACCGGAGCCCAGGTGAGCATAACCCCTGCTATTCGGCAGTTTGCGGTTTCTCAACCTCAAAGTCAGGCATCTCGACCTTTTCATGAATCAGACAAAGGACCTTCGCCTCATTGGACAGCCAGGTATTTGAGAAGACCACTGAAACCAACGACGTGTCCTTTCGTTTCATTTGAACCTCAAACTGATGCCTGCCATTTGTGCGAATCGAGTGAACGATCATGTTGCGGTCCAAGTCCTTTGAACCGCCGGCAATAAATTTGCGCAGGTAACTTCCGACCAACTCATACGGTTCGTAACCCAAGAGATCGGATGAGCCTGAGCCAACACCGACAATCAATCCAAACATGTCGATTTTGCAAATAACACAGGCCGGTGGTGAGCAACTAAGCATGGCAAGCCACGCGATCGCAAATCGCTATCACGGAGAGTAAAATCACGCATCTAGAACAAGGCGAACGAAACCTGCACACCTCCGACGGTGCATCAAGCATGCAGCCGCCGGCGGTGTGAACCGTCGTTATTCGTCTTGTGGGCTCGTTAGGGAAGCAATGCCGCTTTTGAGCTTATTTCCGTTATTTCATACGTTCGTGGAATTTTCGTGACACGCTGAATGGTTGCGGTTTTTCGAAGACAACGTTCTCAAGAGCAAGCAAAAACAGGAAAGGAAGCCCTCTCGAACTTCCTTCCTGCCTTGTGTTGAAACCTGAGTCCTAGCTGAACAAGTTGGCATCTCTTGCAGATGCAACAAACCAGTTCACCATTCCAGGAAACATCAGTGCCACCAAGATGACACCAAGTCCGATGGCAACGCGATGAGCCGCCGTCAGCGGTACCGGACATCCCATTAGTCCGGTTACTGGGGCTCTCATGACTGCTGCGGTCAGAAGCATGCATCCTCCGAAAACGAGACCGACAATTTCGAAGCCGTTGCACAAAATATTGAGCATCGCCTCCAAGTTTGCCAGGTTGTTTACGCGAACGGTACCTGCGGTATTGACGCCCATAACGATGGTGGCATCAGCTCCTTGCGGTCCGACGGTTCCGTTGGTTGCTCCCTGCAAGTAGCCGCCCTTGTTGTTATATGCAGGCTGATTGTCTTGCTGCTCTTGTTGGATAGCTTCAGCTTCGATGCTGTATTGATCGGCGTCTTGGCTTGTCGTGTTCGAGTTCATCGCGTAACTGGAACTGGTATTGGTATTTATCTCGGAGATAAGCGCACAACTCACCGGCGTGACAAGACCATATGAAACTGCAAGTTTTGCAGCCAAACCAATCTTGCGATTCGTGATCAAGTTTGCACATTGCTCATTGGCGTGCAGTGCCAAAAGCTCCAAACCTTGGCGATCTTTGAGAATTTTGCAGTTCGGCTTTTCAGTCGTTTCCTGATAGGTTACGACATAGTCACTCGAACCCGGTTTCCATCTCGCGAAGAAATGAGCAAGGTCATCAGCGGCTCCCGTATTGCGAGGAACTTGATTGAATGGTCCAATCTCACTGTGATTCTTGAAGAACTCAAATGTATCCGTTTCGCCGGTACCAAGGGACATTTCATAAAAACTCGGTGTCGCCGTATATGGTGCCATGATGTAGATTTCTTTGTTGAGAACCGGTTGAGGTCCATGAATCCACAGCACCGCACCACCGTTGGTTTCACCGGCAATTTCCGCTGCTTTCACGACGGCTTGCAAGTTGTCTTGTCCTCCAACGAATTTGACCGAAGAAATGTTCTTCAAGCCGTCGGTCAAAGTAGTTGCATCCATGAGTTTCGGTTGCTCTTGCGAAGCAATGATCAGCGATGCAGGCACGTTGCTCGGAAGGCTTTGCAAACCCTTTCTAACTTCTCCTATGCTCTCGTTTACAGCTTGCGAACCGTCAACGACCACAACCAGATGTTTTGGCGATGGTGCGGAAACACGCTGGATAGTTTCAACAATATAGCTTTCCTTTGGCTCTTTCTTTTGCTTGGCGGCTATTACTTTTTGCTCCGAGGCTTTTCTTTGAGCCAACATACGAGTAACGTTATCGAGCTGACTATTGATACCCTTCGAGGCATCGATCATCACTACAACTTGCTGATTTTCTGATGGTTTAGTCTCCTTTTTGACTGCTTTGCGAAGTTGAATCGAAAGTGGATCAAGCACCGCCACTGGTTCTAGTGAAGCAGGGCGAGATGCTCTCAAAAGCATTTCAGAACCAGTTAGTTGCTCATTCTCCAGTGTGCCACTCAAGACTTCCTGTCCTGATGGCGACTTGCCGGATTTGAGCCCTTTGACACCGGACTTCAATGCGTGATTGGAGTGAAGTCTGACAGCATGCTCTCCTTGAATATCGAAGTTGGTAGTGATGAAACGTGGTAGCACCAGTGTTGCCGAATCCATAGAATCCATTTTCATCGGAATTACCATGGTGGCACGAATTTTCAACTCTTCACCGGCGCAGACAGGATAACAATGCATCAAGACCCGGCCGGCACCAAGCTCTGTCAGCATCGCAGGACTGCCATGCGAGACATTGATGACGCCATTGCCGAATTGTCCTTCGGCTTTCCCAGTTGCAGCAAACGTCGAATCGTTTGCTTCTCCGTTGTTCCACTCGGTCATTCCTGTAATCACCGCACCTCTAGGAAGAGCAATCTCGGCTCTGGCTTCGCTTGGAAGTGCAGAGTCGTTTTTGAACACATAGGTCCAACTCACAGTGGAAGTCAAAGTGTCAGAATTAACCACACCAGTCAGAGACGAACGCAGCAAAGAAAGCCCGTCCATATGAGGTCCGACCACGTGTCGGCTCAAGTAATCATCAGGCATCGATGAAATGTCCGAACTGTTATCATCGCGATACGGTTTGCCGGTAAGAGCAAAATACAGTTGGTGCTGCGTGGAAGACTTGACAGGAATAAACAATCCCGGCAAGCCGGTTGCGCGTGTGTCTGCACACTCCATCTTCAGCTCCTTCTCAGGATTTACCTTGCGCAGAAGCTCGAGACCGCTTTGGCGTTCTTGAGGACGACTCGATGCAGCCATTCTCTCTGCGATGCGAATGTACCATCCGCGAGTCTCAGAAATGGTAAATGCAAGCAGTGACAACACGACACCAGCTATGGTGTAGGCCACCACCCGTGCCCGCGATGCTCGAAAGTCTCTCGTCAAGCGCACCTTATTGACTATGAAGATACCAGATGCGGCGGCACAGAATGACAGCAAGGAAATGATGCTGAATCCCGTAGTAAAATCAGTACCGATCGCCTCTTGCAGATCTTTTGTTGCAAAAAGAAGTCCTGCAAAAGAAATTGCAGAGACAATCAATGATGTTCCGATTGTGGCTCCCATAATCGCCCCGCGAGCGAATGAGTAGCGGATGAATCCTTTAGAAGCACTTGCCCACACCCTCCAATTCACAAATGGAACAAGCAAGATCAAAGTAAGTTCCAACAGTGTCTCAAGAGGATGATTCAAAATCACGAGAGTCATTCTCTTCGGACAAGCCAGGCAAGTCCACAGCATACAAAGGAATGGAAACGCGACTCCAAACAGCATTACGGTGAAGCCTTCCAGCTTTCGCCACATCTGTTGCTTTTCGTGATCTTTGCCTTTGTCTTCGTCTTCCCAAGACTCGGGCCAAACCTCGTCGACAGTCTGTGTAGAAGATTGCGCGTTTGAATTTTTCGCTGACTGATTGTTCGATTGAGTCGATTGATCATCATCCTCTTCCCAATCCTCTTCCCAATCCTCATCGCAGTCTTCTTCGAGGTCATCCTCGTTGGCAGGCGCACCTTCCGGTGAGATCGGAACCCATGGCAAAGTAGCAATCCCGGAGGCATCACTACCCTCGGGCCCGGCAATATCAGGTTTGTTACCGTTGTTCCGATTTGGATCGGAAATGTTTCCAATATCAAGTTCGTCCATAGTAATACTCCATGAAGCAGAGAACTCTATCCGCACGACGTGCTTATGTTCTCGACTCGCGCGGCATCTGCAAAAACAGAATCTGCACGGTCGAAACTTGCACGAGCCTTCGAGAGGGCGCTCGAAACTTGGCACGCGAAAGCGGCGAGTAAGGTAGTAACGTTGCGTGGTAAGTGCGTGCATGCCTGGAAAAAATTCAGGCAATCCGATCTTAGAACGTACCTGTCAAATTTACGATGGGGTTTTCCCTGAGGTTGAGATGCTTGTCGACGAAGCACTCGTATTTGGATCTTTAATGGATAACCAGACCCTTTGGGGATAGACTTGAAGCCCAGACCAGACAGCACAGGACCAGGCAGGACCAGCCAGGCGGCACACTTGATAAGCGAGACCGAAGAAGAAAAAAGCCCACAAACCTTCAAAGCATTTGAGCATGAAGGCTGGCAGCATGTTGCCAATAAGTATCACGACCATTTTCAGTCGCTGACAACTCAATCAATCGACAACCTGCTTGAAAAGGCTGGTGTCTTGCGCGGCACGAAACTTCTCGACATTGCATCGGGTCCTGGCTATGTTGCGGCTCGGGCAGCACAGCTCGGTGCGGACGTCATTGGTATGGATTTCTCATCAGTGATGGTTGAGAAAGCAAGCAAAGACTTTCCCGAAATCCAATTCAAAGAAGGGGACGCGGAGCAGCTTCCATTTGCCGACAAGACTTTCGACGCAGCATGCATGAATTTCGGTCTTTTGCATTTGGATCGCCCTGAACAAGCGCTAAGTGAGGCAGGGCGCGTACTGAAGACCGATTGCCGGTTTGCATTTACGGTTTGGGCAGAACCGCAAGACGCGCTCGCCTTCGGCATCGTACTCAAAGCCATCCAAGATTACGGCGACTCATCAATCGCACTGCCTGCTGGTCCGCCATTCTTCCGCTTTAGTGCAGTTGCCGAATCTCAGCGCTGCCTCAAAGATGCCGGCTTCAAGGATATTGAGATTAACAAGGTTTCCATGATGTGGTGCATCCCATCATCTGAGCACTTTTTCGAAGCCTTCTATCTGGGCACGCCGCGCACGGGCGGCTTGCTTCGCGCTCAGTCGAAATCCGCTCTGGAAAAAATACGGCAGGCTGTGATAGAAGATGTATCTCGATTTGCCGTCGGCGATCATCTTGAGGTTCCCATGGCTTCGATTGTCGCATCCGGATCACGAACAAAATAGGATAAACGGTGACAGACGCCCCACGAACAAGACGTCCACACGAGCGGATCACCGCCGAGTTCAACTTGCCGGGAAAACGAACCGATGTTCGCACCGGCGAAAGCACTCTTGTCGCGATGCCCAAGATGCATGTCATCGCATACGGACCGAGCGGAAGCGTGGAAAAAGATCTCGCCGATCCCGTTGAAATGATTGAGTACATCGCAAAGTGGCCGGTGACTTGGATCATGGTCGATCCATTGGACCCCACGACCAATGCAACAGCGGTAGCAGAAAGATTTGGGCAGATTCTCAGTCTTCACGAATTGGAAATCGAAGATCTAATCAACGTTCATCAACGAGCAAAAGTTGAAGAGTACGGCGAGCACTTATTTGTCGTCACGCGAATGATGGTTTCGCGAGATGCCACTGACACTGAGCAGCTCAGTCTCATTCTCGGCAAAAATTTCGTTGTGACGTTTAGAGAAGTTCCAACCGACTGTCTCGATCCTGTTCGCGACAAGATAAGAAAAGGGCGCGGACGAATTAGAAACGAACAAGCCGACTATTTGATGTACGCAATTATCGATGCGGTGGTCGATGGATATTTCCCGCTTTTGAGTGGACTTGCCGAGCGACTCGACAAGATGGAAGACGAAGTGATCGATGGATTCGAAAAAGACACACCGGCAAGAATGTACGAGTTGCGACGTGATATTCTTTCAATTCGACGTGCAATTTGGCCAACTCGCGAAGCCGTCAGTACACTCTACCGCGATACCATTCCGCTGGTATCAAACACGACGCGACTCTATCTGCGCGACTGTTATGACCACTCGGTGCGTATCATCGATTTAGTTGAGATGTATCGTGAAGTTGCATCTGCTCTCATGGAAGTTCACTTCACCAGAGCGAGCAATCGTCTCAACGAAGTAATGAAGGTTCTGACAATTATCACGACGGTTTTCATTCCGCCAAGTTTTATCGCCGGTGTTTATGGAATGAATTTCAACTCTGAGAAATCACCTTTAAATATGCCAGAACTCAACTGGTATTTCGGGTATCCAGCAGCAATTTGCGTAATGTTCACGCTTGCAATCAGCCTGATTTGCTACCTCTATTGGAAGGGTTGGCTGTCCGACAAGCACGATCGACACTAAACCTCGACGTTCACAAAGGGCAAAGTAATGAACGAACTTCATAAAGAACTCACCGGGTTCGCAACTAAGCACAAATTGTCGTCGCACATCGATGCTCTGATCGGGAACGCAAAAGAGGCAATAGCGCTGATTCCGACTCATGAGGGCGACGAAACTATCGAAAACGGTTATTCAAAATTGGGTGGATGTCCAGATGTTCCGCCGGACTTTGAATGGCCAAAGAATCATGACGGTCAACCTCTGTCTTTTATCGTGCAAATAAATCTAGCCGACGTAGCGAAGCTGGATACGGCGGAAAGGCTCCCTAATTACGGGGTTCTCTCATTCTTTTACGACAACCTGTGCTGGGGATTTTCACCTAAAGACAAAGATGGCTTTCGAGTCTTCCATTTCGACGACAGATATTCCAAGCTCACTCGAATGCCACCACCTGAGATGCCTTCCAAAAAGATGTTGGGCTTCATCAAAATCGACCAAAAAGTCCGAGAGTTCAAACCGTGCCGTTTGGCATTGAAAAAGTTTCTCGCGCTGCCTGACGCGCTCACCCTGTTCCCAAACGATGATGACGAGCAATTTTGGGATGCCTTTTACGAGATGCTGGAATCAATCGGCGGGCACCACAGATTGCTTGGATATGCCGAACCAATTCAAGACTCCATGGAGTTGCAATGTGAGCTGGTGACTAATGGAATCTATTGCGGAGATCCAAGCGGTTACAAAGATCCCAAAGTGAAAGAACTCGAAGGCAATGCAAGTCAGTGGAAATTGCTATTGCAAATCGACTCGGACACACATGCGACCGATATGATGTGGGGCGACGCCGGGCGCCTTTATGTCTGGATCAAGGAAGAAGATCTGCGCAACAGCAACTTCGAACGCTGCTGGCTGATATCGCAGTGCCACTAAGAAAACGTCTTCGCCGAGGTTTATCCGACGCTACTTCGCCGCTGCTTCTTTGTCAGTCGAAGCTGTTGCCGCGGCAGCAGAAGCCGCCGTTGATCCAACCTCGACATTGGCTGTGCAACCGGCTGTAGGGGCTAGTTGCAGCTTGGTGACGATCTGCGCCGGATCATTGTCGAAACCTTTAGTTCCTGGTCGCATTCTGCGCGCAAAAATCGTCAGGTGCTTGCCGTGTTGGAAACCGTACAAGAAGAATGATCCTTCGCCGCCTTTTGGAGTAACTTCGAAGATCTTTACTGACTCCAATGTTCCAAAACCATCAAATCCAGTCTCTTTCGATACGCGCGCATTCGGAAAAGTAACTTCTTTGATTTTGTTTGCAGCAACAAAATCTTTGGAGAAACGGCTGCCACCAAATGCTCCTGCTTTGCCTGAGTCATAGCATTCGATGTAAACGCGTTCTGGACCATTGAAAGACTCGGACAACACCAGCGATTTCACAGGCGCGTCTTTCAAAAAATAATCGGACGTTCTAAGTTCAGCCTTGATTGGCACGAATGATTTGTTGTTGTACTTCACTGCCATATCGCAGTCTGGAAGAACAACCACATTGTGCTCTGTGTCAGAGGTGAGTTGTGCAAGTGCGGGCAGGGAAGCAAGAGCGAAAATGCTGCTCAAAAAAGCAGACTTTTGGAGTTTAGTGAGCATCACAGTCCTTTTTTTGGTTTTTGGTTTTTGGTTTTGGTCGTTTCCTAACTAGCCGTGAGCGAAATGCTCGGCACTTGTCCACAAGATGGTAAACAGGAAAATCAGTCCCAAGATGAATGCGATTTTGTCGCCGCCGCTTACAGTATTGCCACTCATTGCAACCCCCAGACAGTATCCAAAAACCTTCTCTACTTCTACCACAGACTGGGCTTTCCGGTCATGATTTGCATACTGCTGTTTACAACGGATTGCCATGCCCGGTACGCAGTTTCCCCACTGACTGGTCTTGAAGTCCCATATATATTACGTTTACTCCTGAACCCGCCATATGTTTGAAATCAAAACCAACACAGAATCGCTGTATTCGCGTTCTTCTCAAATGGAGGGCGAAACCCTCACAGAGAAGGGCGTTCGCGAACTGAACCTGTTGTCGGAGGGTCTTAGCGGTTTCGCCGACGCCTTCCAGGAGGCGATTACCGACCGCCGCCTCGAAACCATAGGAAAGGTCGCCTTTTCAGCAGGAGTCGGGTTCGCTCTCGCCCGTCTGTCGCCCAAGGCGGGGTTTGGACTGCTGGTTCGGGGAGCCGAAATAGGCATGGGAACAGCCTTTCTTGTCGATGTGGTGCGCAACGGCAAGCAAATCGCCGGCGCTATGGCAGATACCTGGCAGACCAATCAAAATTTCAACGAGAACGCCGGCTTGATGCGGGCTAGCCTAGGGCAATTCGGGTTCGATTCGCTCGTCATGTCGGCTGGAGGAATGGCAGGAACCAGACTGGGCAGCGGCGCTCAAATGCATCGTCCATACTTGGATGCCAGGGTTTCCAAACTGCCCGCCGCCAAACCGGAAACTCTAACGGTGGGTACGGCCAAGTTTCCTGACTTCACGGCCGAGGGTTACTTGCCACCGGGTGTACACAAGCTGACATGGCCGGAATTTTCGCAACGTTTTGGCTTTAACCAACATCGACAAGGGTTGCTCGTCGACTTTCAGGAGGTCGGCGGCTACGTAAAAAATGCCGGCGGACAGGAGATGCACGTCGGAGGAAGTTTCGTCACGAATAAACCGCACCCGAAAGACATTGATGCCGCTTGGGTGAATAAGGGAGTTGATGCGGAAGCGATGCCACCATTTTTGGTGCAGGGCAAAGATACAGCTCTTTGGGTGAACGGCGATTATTATGCAGCCGATCGTGATTTTCCCGACATCGGAAATTGGGGAAAAGCGCTTCAACACACAGACACAGGTGTTCCAAAAGGAGTTGTTAGCATCGACCTTGCAACGCTGCCATCTAAACCAGTCGCTCGCGACGTAGTAGAGTCTTGGCGCACAGATAATCGCCGCGCCTTTGCCGAAATGGAAGCTACACGCGACATCAAAGCGCAAGAGCACCGGGTCGTACAGACAAAGGCAGATTCAATGGTCGCCGCCTTGCCGGCAGTAATTGCAAAAGGAGAGCCAAGCACAGTTGCGTGGCTCGGAGAGTTTGCCCCAGTCAACAGCAATACGCGATTCGATGGCCCGGCGATCGGTAAGATGCTCATGAATGCCGGTTACAAACCAGACGCTCGCATTGGTGATCCACTCGTGCAAACGGATCATCACGCCTTTGCTGAATGGTTGATTGGACAATGTCTGACACGTCTAAATTCGCGCCGACCGGTGCCGGACTTCACCACAAAATTCGCAAGACAATACGCAGAACTCTTAGGACAATAGAGTATTAGAAGGTACCCGCTAAAACAGATTCAGCATCAACTGAACTGCCTCAGGACGCTTCACCGCTCGCTCTATCCGGCGGTTGTACGAAGCCCTCGGACTGGCAAAAATCAGTTTGCCTTTGTCAGGCCCACAAGCCAGACAATACAAACTGCGCAGATTTCTTGGCTTCCTGTGACGATTGAACAGTTCTCTACAGCCAGGACAAGTTGCTTGCCACTCTCCAACCGGCATGGCAGCCGCATTGTCACATGCCCGCGGCGCACACCCAAGCTCGAGGCATTTCGCTCGCCAAACCTCGTCATGCCCATGATCCGTTCCTACCAAAGCATGCGCAATCTCATGCAGAATCGTATCTCGAACATGGTGCAATGAATTTCTGACTACATAGTGTTCGGACAATTCAATCGTCTTCGCGTGTTGTCTGCAAACACCCAGACGTCTTTTATTGCGGTTGAAAAAGAAGGACCACTCGGTGAGTCCATATCGTTGCATCAATTCTTGGGCGAGATTGGATGCTTCAGTGAGTTCCATCGAGATTCCCTTCCGACTGTTGAATTCTAACTCACAGCCCTCGCGCAGAAAAATCCAATGAAAGCATATCACTCATATATTCATTAATAATTCAATCAATAGATATCGTATATCCAATTGCAATAGATCCGATATCGATTTAGTCGCGGAAATAAACGCGTTGAATGTCCGCGTCGAAGGCACAATTTTATTCGTGGTCACCACATACTTTCGCTGCAACTTCAATCGCTTCCCACGTCGCGGGAAACCCCGCATATGGTGCCAGATGCAACAGCGTTTCCATAATCTCCTCTTTCGATGCTCCATTATTGAGTGCCATTCGAATGTTCAACTCGAGTCCTCGCGAGCGACCCAACGCCATCAATGCGGCAATCGTAACCAGGCTTTTGGTGCGGCGATCGAGACCTGGACGCGTCCAAATCTCTCCGGAAAGAAATCGCACCACATAGTCTTCAAAAGCAGGGCACAAACTTTTCCATCGTTCGCGAACTGCCGAAGCCTCATCGCCAGAACCGAGCATCTCCGCCAATAATTCTGCTCCACGAGTCTTGCTATCCGTCATAACAACAACTCGCCGTTATAGAGCCCATCCCGCTGCCACTTCAAAATCCTGGCCGGTAATATTTCGCGATTGATCGCTAACCAAATACAACACCATGGTGGCAACATCGTCTTCTTCCACCATACGTCCAAGCGCTGCTTTGTCCGTGTAATACTTCTGCACTTCTTCAATTGGTTGACCGGTTGCATTGGCGCGGTCTCTCATTATCTGACGAATCTTCTCTCCCTGAACTGGTCCCGGGCTGACAGAATTCACCCTGATGTTATGCGGTCCACATTCTTGTGCCAGCGTTTTGGTTAATCCAATCAATCCCCACTTCGACACTGAATACGGGGCGCGCAGCGGATAGGCCATTTTTCCTGCCATCGAAGCGATGTTGACGATGCACCCGTTCTTTCGAATCATCATCGACGGAATCACATGCTTACAGCAAAGAAACGGTCCCGTCAAATTGATCGACAAAACTTTTTCCCAGTCTTCTCTCTCGACTTTTACAACCGGCGCCGTCGGTCCGGTTATCGCCGCGTTGTTGATCAAAATGTCGATGGCACCGATACTTTCCGTTATTCGCTGAAACAACATCGAGACTTGCTCTTCATCTGAAACATCTGCAACAGCAGGGACAGCCTGTCCCTCTAGTCCGCGAATTTCTTCTGTAGTTTTTTGCAGTTCTTCCCTGGTAAGTCCGACAACGACTACTGTTGCGCCCGCTTGCGCAAGAGTCAAGGAAATAGTCTTTCCTATGCCGCGACCCCCACCTGTGACTACGGCAATCGAACCGTCCAAACTTATGTCCATAAGCGCCCTTCACCAGTCTCACGGAATCTCAACGATGATACCAGGCTCGACACTAGCAAGCTGAAATCCTATTGTTGATACAAAGTAGCGGTAGAATAATGCCGACCACCATCATGGGCGATCGGAAGAAAGTGCAGATTGTACATACAAAAGTGTTGTCAGCCTCATGCACTTTTTATCGCTCCTAACTGATGAGTATTATCCAAGCTTGGACAAATCGTATTTAACTGCTGGAGATAACCAATGGCAAAGAAGCGAATCGCGATGCTCGTCGGAGACTTCGTTGAGGATTACGAAGCGATGGTTCCTTTTCAGATGTTGCTCATGGTCGGTCACGAAGTCGATGCCGTCTGTCCCGGCGGCAAACCTGGAGATCGAGTAAAGACAGCCATCCACGACTTCGAAGGCGATCAAACGTACACTGAAAAACCCGGTCATCTCTTTCGTCTAACCGCCGACTTCGATTCAATCGATGTCACCGGCTACGACGCGCTTGTCATCCCTGGTGGTCGCGCACCGGAGTATCTCCGCCTCAATCCGAAAGTGATTGAATTCTTGACCTCCTCCCCTCCCTAAAGGAAGGGGATTCCAACTAAGCAACTGCAATTGCTCCATTGGGTGGTTCCTGCTTCACAGAGATCTCCAACGAAATCTCTCCACAGGCTATAACGGCAAGCCCTGCCGCCAGTATGTTTTTTGCCGCATTTTGATCAGCATTTTCGCTATGACCGCAGCTCAAACATACAAATTTTGACTGACTCTTGCGATTTTCCTGACTTGTATATTTGCACACATGGCATCGACTACTTGTATGCTGAGCCGGCACCACGAGCAACTTACCCCCTGTCCATGGCAGTTTGTACGCCAGTTGACGACGGAACTCCGCCCATCC
>CAZCZI010000071.1:32853-37737 GCA_964503045.1 uncultured Candidatus Obscuribacterales bacterium | reverse complement strand
CAGTTGGTCGGCCGTTAAACTTTCCGCCGTACCAAGATGCTTGGGTTTGGAAGGTTTTGGTTGTTTCGGAATGGTAAGTCTTTTTTCTGGTTGAGCTCGCCTTCGTCAAGCGGTGAAAAATTCCGTTTGGCCCGAATACCGGAAAAGCGCTCGCCGGCTGAGTTTGAAGTGCTGAGATTGTGAGCGAAAAGGCGCAACTTACGATTGCAACCTTCCGCAGGCGAGGTGTCATTTTCATAGCTTCAACACTCAAAGGTGAACCTTGTCTGAAGACGCTATTGAGGTGCTTGTGTTCCGGTCCGCGTAAAGGAAAGTTTTATTCGGACGCTTGAGATATTTGGATCATGCGGTGCCACATTTGGTGGCGGTAAAATGAGCGAATAGTCTTCATGACGGAGAGCTGTAAGGTGCATACCGATCTTCATCCTGACTCGGGAAAAATGTTTCGAATTCGACTTGCTGATGAGAATCCGCAAGCGGGCTATGATTTGTCGATACAAGGGCAACGGGTGCAACTCATTGACTGGGCAGACCGAATTGAAATGAATGCGGATCTTGCCGAAGGTGAACGAAAAGTTGCAGTAATGTTTTATGCTCACCGATGCGAGCCGAACCTCAAGACAGATGGACCTCTCCTGCTGTCAATGCTTGATCTCGCGTCGGTAGTTTATGGTAAGTACTTCTATCGGTACGAGGGAATCTTAAGGGAAAACATCGTCTTGGTTAGAGAATCGGAATTGGTTGAGGCGTGAAGCGAGCGACACATTAGCCGAATTTTCCAATCGCTCTAATCCCCTCCTCAGACACCATCAGCACTACATAATTATGCAATACTCTCGCGCCCGTTATGCCATTATAAATCAACACTTGGTAGTAAAGAGAGAGAGTAAGCATTAATGCGAGAGCGGTGGAATCGCGCCAGCGCAATGCACGAGTTGTCCAAGGCTGAGTTGGAAAGGCTCATAAAGCCAGCGTTTCCCGGAGCTTCAGTCGTCAATAGCGACTTCACCAAAGGTGGCTTGGCTAACACAAACATTCGCGTTGATCTAAGCACTCGCGATGAGCCAGTATTGTTGCGAATCTTCGATCGTGCACCGCAAGAAGCCGAAAAGGAAAATCGGATCTATGAGTTGATAGACGGTGTTGTCGCCTGTCCGAAGATTTATTACTTCGAAAACAGCGATTCAATTATCAATCGTCCCTACACGATCATGGAATTTGTGAAGGGGGAACGGTTGGAGGTCGTCGCCAAAAGTGTCGATCACGCTCAGATCGCAGAGTTGGGTCGGGCTGTGGGAGAAGCGCTTGCCACCGTACATAGTATCAAGTTTCCGAAGTACGGTTTCTTTGATCAGTCCCTGGATGTTGCGGAGCAACTTGATATGGGTAGTTTAGGATTGCTTCAATATGCTCACAAATGTCTCTTTGCGGACATTGGTGGTGAAAGGCTTGGTGTAGACCTAAGCAAAAAAGTCGTGGACTTCATTCAACGCGAGGGACAAATTCTCGATCAATGGCCCGGTCCGCCCAGCCTCACCCATTCAGATTTTGGCGGCTCCAATATTTTGGTTTCCAAAAATGATGGGAATGTTTGGAATGTGGCAGCGATTCTAGACTGGGAATTTGCCTTTAGCGGCACTCCATTTTTTGACTTTGGAAACCTGCTGCGAAAGCCGCTTGGGGTCATGCCAGGGTTTCAAAAGTCCTTTCAGGAAGGGTATATGGGCACTGGTGTTGACCTTCCTGTCGAATGGCGAGAGATGAGTCTAATCACCGATCTAACAGCATGGTTGGAGTTTCTAACCCGCCCAGCTGCAGGTGAACACCTGATTGAGGATGCTCGCCGAACGATTGTGGAGACGATGATTCACCTGAATTTCTAAACTTGCTCGTCGATGAAGAGGAAGGCGGTGGCGAGGGCTATTAACCGCGTTCGATTTGCCTTCCAATCAAAATGCAGGATTCGACAAACTTCTCGATGTCACTCAGTTTTGTTCGATGATTCACGATTGCGACTCTGATTGCAAACTTGCCATCAAGAGTGGTGCTCGATGCGACTGCAATTCCGGCTTCTTGCAAGCGTAGCAAGAGCTCTTCATTGTCGATGCCGCGAAATCGGAAGCAGACCACATTTAGTGTGGTTGGCGCAAGAAGTTCCAATTCCGGCAGCTGTTCCACCAATGAGGTTAGATGCCGTGCCTGGCGAATGTTTTGGGTGATTAATTCAGAGAATTTTTCAATCCCGTGCGCTTTTAGCGACATCCAAACCTTGAGTGCTTTAAAGTTGCGAGTCAGTTCCAAACCCAGATCTGCAAAGGGAAGTCCGCCTGCGATGACGCCTCTCTCAGTTTCGTCGATGTAGCTTGCGCGCATTGAAAATGCATCGCGATGCGCCTTGCCGTCTCGCACGAGCACACACGCCACTTCAAAGGGCATGTACATCCACTTGTGTAAATCGAAACCGAGTGAGTCCGCTTGGTTCAGACCTCTTACGAGATGCCGAACCTCGTCGGATAGTCGTGCGAAAGCACCAAACGCTCCGTCGATGTGAAACCAAAGCTGAAACTCCTTGGCGATTGCGCCTATCGCTTCGAGATCATCAACTGCGCCGGTGTTGACCGTTCCTGCGGTTGCAACAATGCAGATAGGGCGAAAGCCTGATTGAATGTCCGCAGCGATAGTCTCTCTTAGTGCCTCAGGATCCATTTGATAATCTGCATTTGTTGGAACAATTCGAATTGTACGATTACCGAGACCCAGAAACTGACAGCCTTTCTTCAGCCAGCTGTGTGTTTCCTTCGATGCATAAACGGTCAGCATTTGTGGGCAATTCATCAATCCATTCTCTCTCACATCGAAGCCGCACTTTTGATGCCGAGCCACAGCCAGTCCGAGAATGTTAGCCATCATGCCGCCGTTTACAAGCAGGCCAGTTGTTCCTTCCGGCATGTCCATCATCTGTCGCAACCACTCGATCACCTGCTCTTCGACTCTTGCGGGTGCCTGATTGAAGCCTGCCATATGTGGATTCAAACCAGACGCGAGCATGTCTGCCATCATTGCCAGTGGAGTGCCGGTTCCCTGTACCCAGCCCCAGTAGCGCGGATGCAGATTGCCGTTGGGATAGGGCAAGATGTTCTTAACAAACTCCTCATAGACAGACTCCGCACTTTGCCCATGTCTTGGCAGTTCCTCCTTAAAGGAATTACGCACAGAATCAGGCATTTCCTTCCAGCAAGGCTTCTCGTCGAGTCCCGAGAGATGATCGAGCATGTCGTCGACCATTTTGTGTGCGAGATGTTTGAACTCGTTCCAATTAGTCGGATCGAGTGTGTATTCTTTGGTAGATGTTTTTTGCTGCATTGCTTTCATCGGATGACCTTCCCATAACCGTCGCCTCATCATTGCAATGAATCCGATGCGCAGCTATCCAATTCTTGCGTTCAATGTCAACCGCAGTGTGCGATAGTATTTGTCTCGAACCTAATCAGCAACATGTCAAACGGAAGCGAAAATAAATCCGATATACCTCAAGCAGCGCCGCTACCCGCGACTGTTTGGATTTTGGGCATAGCCAGCTTGCTAAACGATGTCAGCACTGAAATAATCCACTCCGTATTGCCACTGTATATGGTGACTGCACTCGGCGCCAGTTTCATTGCAGTAGGACTGCTGGAGGGAACAGCGGAAGCGTTGGCATCGGTGTTGAAGGTTGGTGCTGGAGGACTCAGCGATCTTTTGGGGAAACGAAAGGCGCTTGTAGTCAGTGGCTATGCACTTTCGACTTTGGTGAAAGGTTGCTATGCATTGGCGGGCGACATGACGATGGTGATGATTGCTCGTCTCGGCGATCGCGTCGGCAAAGGCATTCGCGTCGGTCCTCGCGATGCGCTTGTGGCTGATTCGACATCGCCGGAGCAGCGTGGAGCTGCTTATGGACTCAGGCAATCGCTAGACACCGTGGGCGCTGTTATCGGGCCTGGCTTGTCGTTTGTTCTATTGTCCTTATGGCACATGGATTACAAAAATATTTTTGCCATTGCGATTGTTCCTGGCATCATAGCCGTTTTGTTGCTTTTGATTGGTGTGAGAGAGCCCGAGAAGCGTGAATCAAAATCCGATGACAAAAAACTGCACAAAGACCTGCTAAAGCGCCTCAGCCCCGCCTACTGGTCGTTGGTAGTCGTGTCGTTTCTCTTCAATCTCGGGAATTCGAGTGATGCATTCATCTTGCTCAAGGGGAAGGAAGCGGGATTGGCGTTGGGGATGGTTCCACTGATGCTGGTAGTGATGAACGTCTTCTACGCTGCATGCGCTTACCCTGCGGGGAAACTGTCGGATAAGTTGGGACGAGTGGCGATGTTGCGAGTCGGACTTTTGTTTTACGCGCTGGTGTATCTGGGTTTTGCCTTCTGCAATACCCAGTGGCAGGTTTGGACGCTCATGGCTTTATATGGCGTGCAGTTGGGATTGACTCAGGGGACGTTGCTGGCGCTTGTTTCCGATGTCACTGATGCCGACACGCGAGGAACTGCCTTTGGCATGATAAGCCTCGTTACTGGATTGGCGCTGCTTCCGGCGAGTTTGATTGCAGGCTTTCTTTGGCAGAATGTGGGTTCGTGGGCGACCTTTGGTGCGGGTACTGTGTGCTCAGTGGTCGCGCTTATTGTCTTTTCGATCTGGTACCGACCCGAGGCTGGCTGATGCATCGAGGTGTCGCTCCCGCCACTCGTTGGAAACTTTAATTCTTTTGATGCACCATATTTGGTGTTCAGCACTCGTTAGAAGCTGTCTGCAATTGGCTAGCAATTGACTAGCAATTGACTCATGGAGCCTGCCGATTTGGACTAAATATGGACAAAGCCGCTGGTATGGGTTTTCGAT
>CAZCZI010000071.1:0-32753 GCA_964503045.1 uncultured Candidatus Obscuribacterales bacterium | reverse complement strand
GGAGCCTGCCGATTTGGACTAAATATGGACAAAGCCGCTGGTATGGGTTTTCGATCGATTGTGATGGAAAGACGTATCATATCGATCATTACAACTTTCCGAACTTCCAGGAAGTTTTTAGGGGTCTTGAACGAAGAGACGTGGCGAACACGCATGGCTTCTTACTTGAGGCACCGGTTGATTTAAAACAGCTTGAGCGAGACATTGCAGAAGGACTTGCTCAGGCTCAGATGCTCTTGGCTGAGGCGAAACGTTTGGAAAACACGCACAGGCAGTGATTCGTTGGTGCGGTACGCAATTGCTTCGCGCAGCCCAAAATAAATGAATTGCTTATTTAGGCGGTGTGGGACGCGCTTGCGCGTACATTGGAAGTAGTTACCGACATCGTAAAAATAAAATGGTTTGGCCGGCACCACAAGACTATGCAGAGGCGATTCAAGCGCCGTTTTTGAGCTTTTCAGATCCCGAATTGCAGCAGGGAGCAGTTCATTTGAACTCACTGGGACTGCCAAGGTGCTTGTCTGGTGCGTTTGCAACCGTTTTCCCTATGGATTGCCCGGACAGAAAGCTGGCCGTCAGATGCTTTCTGCGCGACATTGAAGATCAAGAAGAGCGATATGCTCAGATAAGCAGATTTGTTTTGTCGGATGACCTTCCCTACACTGTCGGATTCGAATATGTGCGTGAAGGAATTCAGGTCAGGGGTGAGTGGTACCCAGTTTTGAAGATGGAATGGGTAGACGGAGACACGCTCGGCGCGTACTTGTCGAGGGTGATAGACCCGGCTCTATTTGGTATTTTTGCAGGTTACTTCAAGCAGATGACACTGGAACTCAAACGGGCAGGTATCGCTCATGGTGATTTTCAGCACGACAACATTCTGATAGCCGATACCGAATTGAGGCTTGTAGACTACGATGGGATGTTCGTCCCATCTTTGAGCGGACGCCGAGCAAGCGAATTAGGGCATCGCAACTATCAGCATCCCGGACGTGACTCTCAGTTCTTTTCTGACTCTCTCGATAACTTCAGTGCATGGCTGATTTATGCTTCACTCAGATGTCTGTCTTTTGATCCGACCTTGTGGAATCAGCTAGATGCAGGTAACGACTGCCTGCTTCTTAGGCATGCTGACTTGCTTTCTCCAAGCACGTCTTTTGCGTTCAAAGTTTTGGACCAACACGACGATCAACGAATTCGTCGATATTCAGACGTGATTCAAACGCTGCTCGAGATGCCGATTCAAAACATTCCTTCGCTGGAAGTGCCGATAACTGAATTCAAGTGCCGGGCAATTCCGGCTCTGACAGAAGTCGATTCGGTCATGTCTGCGCCTGCATCTGCAGATCTCGATAACTCAAGCGAAAGCAAAAAAGATGTTGAACAAGCAGTAGAGGAAATTGATGACAGGAAATTTTTGATCACCTGGGCTCCTGATCCTCACTATCCACAATTGTCCGAAATCTGTCTGCCACCAGGCAAAGCTGAATGTACAAAGGTCGCAGTTTCTCTGTCCGTTCAGCCCCAACTCTTGCCTAATGAGATTGTGCATTTTGTTTCTTCACCTCATTCTCAAGCCTACGTCCGTATTTTGCCATTGTGCATAATCTTTGCTGTGGCTTTAGGTTTGCTTTCTTTGAATGCATTTTTCGGGATTCTGGGTTTTGTGTTGTCCTTGTTTTATTTGAGGACTCTTGTAGAGACTGGTTATCTGCCTAGAACCGTTTGCGTTGTAACCAGCAAAAGAATCATCGTGGCTGATATTTCAACGAGCAAGAGCTCAGCCTTTTCGGTGCCACTCAGTGAAGTGCGCGGCATAGAAGTGATGTCGAGTAACTGTCTATCGGTCAAAGCAATCAATCGATTCAATCTTCCTGTTGGATTCAGAGACGAGCTTACTGTGCGTTTACCGATATTGGAACTGAACGATTTCGTCACTGCGGCTATTCCGAAAGGGATGCCAGTTCTGAAATTGTCACCCTGATTTCCGTCATCGAGGTCACTAGATTGCCACTTCCGGCGATTTATTCTCGGCACAAGGCTGGAACAATACGGAGTGAGAGCGATGGCAGATGCTTCTCTGGCTGAAGACGCCGGATTGCAAATAGTTAGCTGTACTTTCCCTTACGCCGACCCTTGGTTCGATCACTGCCGAAATATGCGGTGCCAGGTTGCTTTCTGATCCAGTTGAGATACTCCTGCATCTCTTCAGCTTCTCGAAGAAGTTCAATCGTGTTGTACTTCTGCCCGATCGTCTTGTTGTCCCAGGTGGCGTGAATCTTCCTATGGCAATCACGGCACAACTCTGCGGTTGGGCCGAAGTCTTCACTCTGCTGGCGTTTTCGCGAGCGAGGGACTAAATGATGACTTGTGGTCTCGGCTTCGCGTCCGCAGAGTTCGCAGTTCATTTCTGTTCGATGAAACGCCCCTTAGAATACTGTTCTCCTTACCGAAATTGTGCCATATCCAACTTAGGTTGGTAGGGTGGCGGTATTGTGGCAATTGGAGGTAATGGAGTCGTAATAACTACAAGGTTTTAGTACGTGTTATTGCGAAATTACTAAAGGTCTCTCAGTGCCTCGGCCACTTGCCGAATACGAGCAAGGCTCGCCGATGCGTAATCGGTTGCTTCGTAGTGCTGAATCTGTTGCTTCTTCAGATGAAGCAAGTCCGCCAACTCCTCTTGGTTCAATCCTCTGGCAATGCGAGCCTTAATCAACCATGTGGGGACTTGCTCAATGTCTGGTATTTGCTTGAAATTAAATTTTCCCTTTTGAAGACTTTCGTATTCTTTGATTTCGTCTAAATGCTGGCTGAGTTGCGCTTTAATCGAACTTACATACGCAGATTTTGCCTTGGAGTGAAGTCGATTAAATTCCTTGTGTGAAGGGAGTTCGTCCAGGACATCTTCGAGTTCTTTCGCGAGTTTCTTTGTGATTCGGTACTGATGCTCATTTTTGATCACGAGACTGTCTCCATGTCGATTAAGATGATTCCCTTTTTTGTTCCGTCTCGGTCGGTTTGAAAGTAGCTTATCCAGTTCCTTCCTGGCAATCGGGGTGCGATAAGAAAGAGATCGCCTAGGTACTTTGCCTTACGTTTTTCATGATGAAATTCTTCGTCGACGATGAGTCTGTCCAATTTATTCACGTCGACCCCGTCTAAATTCCAGCAGGCATCCCAGTCTTTTGGCTTTGGGTTGTTGGTGACGAAACTTCCGTCGACGAATACCTTTCGACAACCGGACTCTTTGAGATTTAGGAGAGCCGATCGCAGACCGGCAAGCAGCCGAATTCTGTGGTCGTTGTAACCAAATCGGCTACAGAATTCGTCCCATGTGGCCTTATGAGGCTTGCCTGCAGGAAGATACCCGCGCTTGTCGAACTTTGGTATCATGTGGACAATTATATTCTTGTCCACTAAATTAGTCAAAGAGGGCTAGAAAGCCTTGTCTTTGTCCTTATTCTCAGGCTCTTTCAGCTCTTTGATTTCTGCATCGGGAGCCTGAAGAAATGTTCCTTGCGTATGATATCCAGGACGTTGTGGCGCGACATCTTCTGCGATTTTGCGCGGGATGGTTTTTACCTTCGTTCCTGGCTTCAAAGCATCTGTGCAGTTCACGGCAATGGTGTCACCGGGTTTGAGGTCGCCGAATACTTCGGTCATGTTGCCCATCAGCTCGCCGCGATTCACGGGCACCCATTCGACCACCTCGTTTTTGATTCTGCACACGAAAGTTGCAAGAGTCGAGGTCGTGTCAACCGCGGTAGTTGGAACAAACAATGATGGTTTTTGGCGACGAGTGGGCCAAAGCACTTCGCAGAACATTCCTGGAAGCACACGCCAACCGGGGTTCCAATAATTCAATTCAACTGGCATTGTGCGAGTCTTTTGGTCCAGATAGTTTCCGATTCTTGCGACTTTACCTTTAAACCGTTCCCCTGGATGAGTCGAGACTGTGAATTCTACCTCCGCTCCCGGCATCACGCCTGCTACGGTCACCTCGGGCACGGGGGTTACGATGCGCAATAAATCGAGTTCTTGCACGCGGATAATTGAGGGATACGCGCCCTTGCCGAGCGGTCCTACGAAGCTGCCGACGTGCATGTTGCGCTCGGTGACATAGCCGTCGAAAGGGGCATAAATGTTCAGATAATCAGCAATTTGTGCGTGGCTTACATTGGCGTTTTTCGATGCGACCAATGAATCTTTCAGAGCCTTCACGGCATTCTCCGCAGCTTCAACATTTTGCGCGCACGCACTGATTTTCTCTTTGTCAGCTTCGACTTTTTGTCCTAACACAACAACGTCATTTGGTGCCACCACTCCTGGTGTATTGGATGCCTCTTTGGTTCGCTGGTATGTATCGTTGTCTCCTGCCAGCTGTGCCTTGGCCTCAAGCCATGTTGCGCGTGCGGAAGCTAAGCGGGCTTGCGCTTCCAGCAACTGACCGCTGACGGCTTGTGCTTTTGACCGTGACTCATCGCTTTGTGCGTTGAGTTCTGGTGCAATCAACTTCACCATCACTTGGCCCTTCTTGACCTTCGATCCTCTGTCGACGCCAATCCATTCAATAAAGCCGGGAACTTTGGGATAAATGGCGACATCCTGGTACGCTTGAATTTCGCCAGGCAGCTGATCAACTCTAAATAGGGTCTTTTGGACGACAGTGGTGACGTCGACTTCTTCGAGATCTGATGCTGATGATGAGTGCTTCGGCGCTTCTTCGCTGCTGGTTTGGCACCCTGAAAGGAGTAGGGGGCTGGTGCAAGCAATCAAGCAGAAACCTGCAACCAACCAACTTTGAGTTGGTGCGATGGTTTTTGAGCTATGGCGTCTAATGAACTGCATGTTGAAGTTCCTACTCTCCACGGTCATCTGGGTGAATTGACGGTGATGCGACAGATGCTTTCATCTGAATTGTTGCAAAAACCAATGGCAATATCGTCAAAGCTGTGAATGTCGACATCGTAAGCCCACCGATGACGGCACGTCCGAGCGGAGCGCTTTGGGCGCCGCCCTCGCTTAATGCAAGAGCCATTGGTATCATTCCCGATACCATGGCGATTGAGGTCATGAGGATTGGTCGCAACCGCTCTTGCGCACCATGCACCGCTGCTTCGATAGCCGTCTTGCCGTCCACCCTGCTCAGCTCTGCATAGTTGACCAGAAGGATGGCGTTACTGACGCCGATGCCAATGGACATAATCGCGCCCATGAATGATTCGATGTTGAGTGTAGTGTGGGTTATCCACAGCATTGTCAAAACACCAAATATGATGGCAGGAACAGTCGATAACACAACGGTTGCCAGTCTGGGTGATTGGAAATAACCGGTGAGCATGAGGAAGATGACGACCACGGCAAGAGACAATCCAATAAACAGATGCGAGAAAGTGTCGCGCAATATCGGCACCTGCCCTGCAACTCTGACGCGCACGCTGCGCGGGGGCGTTCCCGCTCTTTTCACGGCGGCGCGTACCATCTCGCCGACGTGCCCGAGGTCGATGCCGGTGACATTGGCGGTCAGCGAGACGAGGCGCATCATGTTATCTCTGTCGTATTCGCCGACGCATTTTCCGAAAGTGACATTGGCTACGTCACCCAAAAGCGGGTGTTCGTGGTTTTCGTCCAACATAGTCGGAAAATGCTTGAGCGCTTCAATAGACTGAATCTGATTTTGCGGCACCTGCACCTGCACTTGGTAGGCGACCCCCGTTTTGCGATCCATCCAGAAGTTTTCCAAGATGTACCTGCTGGACGACGTCGCGGGTACAAGCGCTCTGCCAATCTGCGCTGGATTGAGTGAGAATTGTCCTGCCAATTCGCGATCTATGTTTATGTCGACGGTCGGATAGTCTAAGGGCTGCCCATATTGAAGGTCGCGCAGATATGGAATCTTCGCCATCTCGACTTTGATTTTGTCGGCAAATTCTTTGCAGCGATTTAGGTCCGGTCCCTTGACCACGACTGAGATTGGCGTGGGCGATCCAAGGTTCATGATTTGACTGACAAGATCGCCGGGTTCGAAAGAGAAGCTCGTGTCGGGCATCTCGGTCTTGAACTTGCCGCGGAGCTGATCCTTGAAGGTGTCGAGAACGATGTTCGCTTCCTTTCTCAGTTTTACATCCATTACAGCTTCGTGTGGTCCGCTCGTCCACAAAAACACAGAGCTGATAACGAACTGTACCGGCTGCTGTCCGGCATATCCAAGGGTGGCGACCACATTGCCAGGGCCGGCTTCGCGCTTGATGATGTCGAGCATTTGAAGAACTTTCTTTTCTGTCACTTCCACGCGCGTTCCTGTAGGACATCTCATGCGAATCCGGAATTCATCAGTGTCTGAGTTGGGGAAGAGTTCGGTTCCGATCTGGCTAAACAAAAGTGCGCTGAGCCCAGTGAAGACAGCGAGGTAAACAGGAATAATGAGAATGCGAAACTTCATGAGAGCCGAAACTAGCCCAGCGTGCGCTTTCTTTAAGTTGTGGAAGAACCCTTTCTCTTCCTCTTCTCCTGGTTTGAGGCGAATCAAGTAGACCGCCATAACAGGCACGAGTGAACTTGACATAAAGAACGACCAGATCATGCAGAAGCCCACAGCCAGAGACAATGGGACGAACAGAGATTTCGTTACTCCGGTCATGAAAAAGGATGGAACAAACACTGCGATGATCGACAACATCGCAAGCAGTCTGGGTACTCTTGTTTCGAAACCGGCTGCGAGTGTGGCGCGTGTTACGGGCTCTCCTCGGGCCATGTGGGCGTGAATGTTTTCGATATCTACAGTAGCCTCGTCGACGAGAATGCCGATTGCCAGCGCCAAACCGGAGAGAGTTTGAATGTTGATGGTCTGTCCCGTCAACCAAAGCGAGACGCTTGCACCCAAAAGAACACAGGGGATTGTGGTGACGACGATGAGCGTGCTTCGAATGTCGCGAAGGAAAAGGAAGATCATGAGCCCAGGCAGTATCGCTCCCAAAGCTCCTTCGTTGAGGACGCCTTTGATTGAGTCGGTGACGTGCTTGGATTGGTCGAATTCATAGCTGATGGAAACATCTTCCGGCAGTAGTTTCTGCATGATTGGGAGATGCTCTCTCAAAGCGGAAACGACAGAAACTGTCGATGCATCGGCGCGTTTCACCACGGGTACGTAGACGGTTCTCCGCCCGTTGTAGAGAGCGTATCCGGCGAGGATGTCGCTGGCGTCAGTGACCGTGGCGATGTCTCGCATGAAGACTGTGGGACCGGGACCCATTTTGATTGGGAGATAGTCTAGTTGATGAATGTCCGGCAAATCGGTGTTAATGGGCGTGATTTGCATGAAGTCGCCGATACGGGCATTGCCGGCGGGAATAACAACGTTGCCTGTAGCAAGCGCATTGACTATCATTTCACCCGAAATGTTGAACTGTCTAAGCTTATTGCTGTCTACATTGATGACGATGGTTCGGGCGTTCCCTCCAAATGGTGGTGGGGCTGATGCACCGGGAATGGTGCCAAGCTCCGGCCGGACGCGAACGAACGCAAGGTCCTGCAGTTGATCGATAGTCTTTGATTTGCTGTCGAGAACCAGCTGCCCGACAGGCAAACTGCCCGCGTCGAATCTAAGTACGAATGGTTCAACCGTGCCTGGCGGCATGAGAGTTCTCGCCCTGCTCACCATCGCTACGCAAGTCGAAAGCGCCTCAGCCATGTTGGTGCCTGGGTGGAAGTAAACCTTCATCAATGCCAGGTTTTGAATGGTTTGCGACTCGATGTGATCGATGCCTGGAATGTAGAGGAAGTGCACCTCATAGGTGGAGACAATGTAGCCTTCCATCTGATTGGGAGCCATTCCGCCGTACCCTTGCACGACGTAGATAACCGGCATGTTGAGGTCGGGGAAGATGTCTTTCTTCATCGACATGATCGCGAAGATGGCGCCAAGCATGATGCTTATCACCGCCACTATGACGGTGATTGGTCGCTTCATTGAGACTATTTGCAGCCACATATGCTGTTCCTACCTATTGGACTCCGCTGATGCAACCAGATTCAAAAACGGCTTGAGATCGCCGTGCGCATAGGCCGTAGCCAACATCGCTTGCCAGATTTTTAGCTGTGCCACAGCATCTGCTACCTGCGCTCTGGCCAAAATGCGCTCGGCTTGGGCGACTTCGATGACGTTGGTCAAGCCGACGCGGTAACGCTCTCTCGCCATGATTTCGTTTTCTTTTGCCGCTTTGACCAAGACCGGTGTTTCATCGGCGACTTCGCGCGCTCGCCTGAGCAAGATCTTGGCCTTCTCGTCTTGCTTGATCAGTTCTTGCATTGCCAGGTTGTAACTGGCTTTCTCGGCTTCGATAGTGGCGCGTTCGCTCTGTTTTTGCGCCCTTATTTTGAAGTAGTCCATGGCTTGAAACTGCAAAGTGAAGCCTACCGCCCAGTTGCCTGTAGAGGGCAAAATGCCGCCTGCCACTGGCTTTATGACCTGTCGATCGCCCGAGCCGCGACCCCAGATCGCTGATTCGTACCAGAGATGTGGATACCAGGTTCTGTCCAAAAGATGGAGTCTGGCTCTTGCGACGTCAACATCGGACATGCGCAGAATGGCCAGGGGGTGTTTGTAGAGGTCCGGGTTGACGGTGAAGGTGGTTTCTTGCCCCACATTCGCTTCTTTCGGATTTGCCCAAGGTGGTGTGAATGGGTTTGTGGGTGTAATTGGACCGCGCAGTGAGGGTTGTGTTCCGCCCGGTGCAGGCGACGATGGGAAGGGGGGATGTGAATTCGGCGATTGATTTTGCGGATAACCTCTTCTGATTAATGGTTCGGAAACGGTTGCGATAGCGATGCCTGCATTTCCAATAGATTCCGCCAGATCCTGCTCTGCGAGCTCCGCGTCGCGCTCTGCCTCAACGAGTTCAATTTTTGCAAGCGACACCTCGGCGTCGGCGCGAGCTGCATCAACACCTGGTTTGAGCCCCTTGTCGCATAGAGTATGCACGACGAGTGCCCAATCTTTCATGCGCTCCAAAGTGGCTTTATAAGCCTGAATCTGCTCTTGCGCCATCACGAGTTTTAGGTACG
The DNA here is from genome assembly GCA_964503045.1 of uncultured Candidatus Obscuribacterales bacterium. GTDB lineage: Bacteria > Cyanobacteriota > Vampirovibrionia > Obscuribacterales > Obscuribacteraceae > CAYZJR01. The sequence goes on along the minus strand of CAZCZI010000071.1, from coordinate 23,687 downwards.
AGTCGGCGGCGCGCGATGCGACATCAAGCTCTGTGAGCTTCTCTTGTGCTGTTCGGCTGCCGAGAACACTCCTGGCTACATTCACATTTGCTGCACGCTTGCCGAAATCTATCAGTTCCCAAGAAAAATTGAGACCAGCATTTGTGCCGAAGATGCTTGCGAAAGTCGATGAGTTGTGGGGTTGCCCCGATTGAATCGGAATTACATTGAGAAACTGCGGCAAAATCGTGCCTGGAATCACGTTTTGTGTTGCCTGCATTTGCTGGTATATCTGATCGACTCTTGGCAAATACTGCGTTTTGGCGACGGTGATTTCATGGCGGGAGCGCACCATCTCTGCGCCTACGCGCTGAATTGATGGATAGCGTTTGACGGCAATCGTCACAACTTGTGTCAGAGTGAGCGATTGCTTTTGCGGTGTCGCAATCTGTGGTGACGTCTGTGGCGCGACTTGCGGCGCACTCTGAGCCCAAGCTGCAATGCCCCAAAGCATGAGAAAGACGCCAAGAAGTAATGGCTTCAATGCGTGCGCCTGTGTTCCCATGGGGTGCGTTGGTAACGGTCTCTTCGGTAACAAGCGACAAGATATCTAAAAGGCAACCATCAAGTCATTAAGGGGCATCAATATGGTCTTGCTTGAAATCATCGAAACACGACGTGATCTTTGCAGATAATTAGACAAGAAACTAAGATAATGTAGCCAGCGCCCGACTGAGGAGACACCTTGTGACATCCACGAAAACGTCGAGACCGACCGAAGTCTTACCCGATGACGCGCTCAAGGACAGTATTCTAATACTGGACTTCGGCTCGCAGTATTCGCAGTTGATTGCCAGGCGTGTCAGAGAACTCAAGACATATTCAGAGCTTTTGCCTTTCAGCACGACGGCCGAGGAGATCAAGAGGCTCAACCCAAGCGGAATCATCCTCTCGGGGGGTCCAAATAGTTGCTACGAAGAGCATGCTCCCAAACTGGATACGGAAGTCTGGAAGCTCGGCATCCCGGTTTTCGGTGTCTGTTACGGCATGCAATTAATGGCTCATGATTTGGGTGGAACAGTCGAGTCTGCCGAGGTTCGCGAGTATGGAAGGGCGTCTTTGACGGTCGTCCATCATGGTGATCTCTTTGCCGGAATGGACGCATCGATTGATAGTTGGATGAGTCACGGCGACAGCGTAACCGTCTTGCCTTCGGGTTTTAAGGTTATCGGGCGAACCATGGCCACGCCGGTTGCAGCAATTGCTGACGAAGTGCGGAAGTATTTCGGAGTGCAGTTTCACCCGGAAGTAGTCCACACGCGCGGCGGCTTGAAGATTATCGAAAACTTCGTCGTCAACGTCTGTGGCTGCTCTCAGAGCTGGACGATGGACAAGTTTATCGAAAGCACTATCAAGGATGTGCGCAATAAAGTCAAAGACAAGCGAGTTTTGTTGGCAATTTCCGGCGGTGTTGACAGTTCCACCTTGGCATTTCTGTTGCACAAAGCTATTGGCGAAAACCTTACTTGCGTTTTCATAGACCAAGGCTTCATGCGCAAAAACGAGCCTGAGTGGTTGGTCGATAAGTTCGAAAATGAATTCAAAATCAAAATCAACTTCGTCAAGGCGCGCGCTCGATTCATTGACAAACTACAAGGCATCACTGATCCCGAAGAAAAGCGCAAAATCATTGGTGTGGAATTCATTCGTTGTTTCGAAGAAGAGTCGAAGCGACTCGGGCCGTTCGATTATCTAGCGCAGGGAACGCTCTATCCAGACGTGATCGAATCTGCCGGTACGCGCATTGATCCAAAGACCGGCGAAAAAATCGCCGTCAAGATCAAGTCGCACCACAATGTCGGTGGTCTGCCGCCGGATCTTCAATTCAAGCTTGTCGAGCCATTCGCCAAGCTCTTCAAAGATGAGGTTCGCCTAGTTGCAAAAGAGCTCGGCGTCCCCGAAGGCATCCGCGTAAGACATCCGTTCCCGGGACCAGGACTGGCGATTCGTGTGCTTGGTGAGGTCACGAAAGAACGGTTGAAGACCCTACGCGAAGCCGATTGGATCATTCGAGAAGAAATCAAAGCACATGGTCTTTACCGGCAAGTGTGGCAGATCTTTGGTGTTCTTCTTCCAACTAAATCAGTTGGCGTTATGGGCGATCAACGCACTTATCAAAACCAAATCGTCATCCGCGCAGTCACAAGTGAAGATGGCATGACTGCTGATTGGGCGCGCCTTCCTTATGATTTGCTCGCCACAATCTCATCGCGTATCGTCAACGAGGTGCCTGGAATAAACCGCGTTGTCTACGACATTACTTCGAAACCGCCAGCCACGATTGAGTGGGAATGAGCTAAAACTGAATCTTGGGAAATAATTGAATGTCCAAAGTGTCCGAGCAAAATCGTCGAATGCCGAGTTGGAGCGAGATGCATTCCGATACAGCATTGTGGGCGGAGAAGATTCAGCTTAAGCATTGCCGCGAAGCGCCAGCTTGGCGCAAGTTGGAGATGGTAGGAGAGCTTACCAACGGCATGCTGCATTTGGCCCAAGTCGGAATTAGGGACAGGTATCCCAATGCTTCTTCCGAGGAAGTTCGTCGTCGTTTGGCGGATATGATCCTCGGACCTGAATTGGCTTCAGCAGTCTATGGTCCGTTGGTCAATTCAATTGGGAAGTCGGACGAAAGTGGCAACTCCTGAATGGGTATTAGTAACGCTCAAAGTCATTGAGGTGCTCGATGCGCTTGGTGTTCCGTACATTATTGTCGGCTCGACAGCTAGTATTGTGCATGGAACCATGAGAACAACAGTTGATGCTGATCTTGTTGCAGAAATCAATCTAGAGCATATTGAACCCCTTGTTGCGGCCTTGAACGACGAGTTCTACATTGAGCCGGAGCAAATTCGAGATGCGATAAGACGGCGACGAAGTTTCAACTTAATTCATCAACGTTCTATGTTTAAGGTGGATGTCTTCATTCCTCAAGGGAGACACTTCGATCAAGTTCAATTCTCGCGACGGGTTGAACGCGTGATCTCTCAAAATCCCGAACGCTCAGTATGGCTTGTGAGTGCGGAAGATGTTGTTCTTTCAAAGCTGGAGTGGTTTCGCAGTGGCGGTGAAGTCTCGGAGCGTCAGTGGCGAGATGTCCTCGGTGTGATAAAGACTCAAGCTGGAAACTTGGATTTGGATTACATGCGGGAAATGGCAACGAGGATCGCTGTGGGAGACCTTCTTGAACGTGCTTTTGAGCAAGCGGAAAAATAGCGGAGACAAGCTTGAATTCTGACGAGAATATCGAATCTATATCACCGTCCGCCCGTGATGTTGTCGGTAAGTTTTTTGGCACGCTCGGTGGTCACGCAATTGTAGGAACCCTTTTGCTCTTTGGCTTCTTCATCGGGTTTTTCGTCGGCGGCGTGGGCTTTCATGATCCCGATACCTGCTGGATATTAGCGCTAGGTCAACACATCGTAGAAACTGGATCGCTTCCTGCAACCGATCCATATTCCTACACATACAACTTCGGAAGAGCTGAGCCCAAGCCGTTTGTAATGTATCAGTGGCTGACCGAAGTGATTTTCTATCTATTCTTCAAGTTAGGCGGTGGCACGGCGTTGCTCATGTTTGTCGGCGTCATTTGTACACTGGCGTATCTGGTCGTGCCCCTCAAAATGTGGGGAAAGACCGGTGCTCCACCGCTCAAGGCTGCCGGAGTCGTCATCTTGGGAATCATTGCCTGCTCGGCCAGATGCTTGGCACGTCCCGAGATTTTCTCGTTTTTGTTTATGGGACTAGTGCTCCTTTTGATTCTGGATATGCGTAAAGAAGAATCTATGAGGTGGCGTTATCCGTTGATTGCAGCGCTAATCATGATTGTTTGGTGCAACCTTCACAGCGGCTGCGCGGCAGGCTTGATTTTGCTCGGAGTGCTAACAGTTGTGCGTTTGGGTGAAACGGTCATCTCAATTGCATCGCACCGTTCTGTCAACGCACCATATTTGATGCTTCCACTGACCACCTTTGTTGCCGCGACTCTGGGCACTCTCGTAAATCCCAAAGGCATAGGGCTTTGGCATTACATCGTGTTCAGTCTGTTCGCATCACCAATCAACAAACGCATCGTCGAGACACATCACATCACGCTGTCGGATCTCCGAGAATACAACTACTATCCATTTTTCATCATCTTCGCCATCTTTCTTGTCTCCGGATTCACTGCAGTTAAGCGTATGTTGGCAGATCCTCAGCGTGACAATAAAAACTTCAGACTACTTATTACCAGCATCATATCGGGCGTCGTCTGTGCATATCTCGGCTTCGCCACAAGGCGCGTCGTTGCCTTTTCCACAATTGCACTGGTTGCAGAAACTGCATTCATCCTGTCTCCAATGATTACTCAAAGGACTGTAGGCGGCAGCTGGTCTAAGCTTTTCACATCCGCTGAATCCATAGTGAAACCCTACATTCCCCTTCCGACCATGCATGTTGTGCTCGTATTGGCACTTTCTTTGCTGGGCACCTACTTGTGCTCGCCCAAAATCGTTAAGCCTGACATACCTCAAGCCGGTATGGGATGCCCTGTTCCCCAAAAGAGTCTCGAGTTTCTAAAGACGAAGATGCCGGACGGAAACATGTTGAATGATCCTCAATTTGGCGACATGATGCTTTGGTCGTTTAATCCGAAGCCCAAAGTATTCATTGACACTCGATTCGATATGTACGGTTTTGACTTCATTCACGAGTTTGATACTGCTGCCGAGTGCCTTCCTGGTTGGCAGCAGGTGCTCGAAAAGTACAAGGTTGACTGGGTATTTTTGCCGAAGAAATTTGAGCTGATAAATGTTCTTAAGAAGGACGACGGGTGGAAAGAGATTTTCTCTGACGAAGTGTCTGTAATCATGGTGAGAAAGGGTAATTAGAGATTATGTATATAATTTCGCGCGTCTAATAACATTCGAGGCTCCCTGCCCCTATGTCACCGGTGGTAGTACTATCTTGCCTGCTTGGAATTGTATGTTTGACACTGTGCGTGTGGTCTAACGCACTCAACTGCTATTTCTACAATGACGATTTTTTGCAGCTGCCGTATTTTTATAAGACCTTTCACGGGCATATTGACTGGCTGTTTAGAGACTTGGTCAGTCCTTGGTTGGGTCCCGATCGGCAATATATCGTTCTTTATCGTCCGCTGACGCAATTGACGTTGGCGTTGGACTTTCTCATTTCAGGCGGAGATCCCCTTGGCTATCATCTAAGCAACATCATTTACCACACAATTTGCTGTGGGGCGATCTTCTTTCTATGTGAGGAGCTTCTTTCTGGCTACGCCAAAAAGCAAGCTCATTTTTTGTCTTTCGCCGCCGCCGCTCTGTTTTGCGTTTCGCCATTGCATAGTGAAACTGTTTGTTGGGCGCCTGCGCGCGCAGATCTTCTTTGCGGGGCTTTGTATACGATTGCCCTTACGCTCCTTCTGAGGGCACAAAGAGTTGAGTCTGCAAAGGCCCGAATCGCTGGGATTGTGTGCTTCTGCCTCAGTTTGTTTTGCAAGGAACCGGCAATTACGTTGCCGGTGGTTTTGGTTTTGTACAACCTTCTTGTTGGAGATGTTAAGGCGGACGGCTCCTTTGCCTCAGACTCCGATTCTTCGATCGGTAGCAAGCGAAACTTGCTTCAATGCGCGGCATCTTTTTTGCCTGGAGTCTTGTCGGCGCTCAAAGCGACAAGGATTTTGTGGATCGCTGTGGTGGCATATCTGGTACTGCGCTTTCTTGTTTTGGGCACGCTGACAGGAGGATTCGTCGGGTCTCTAGGCGAAGAACTCAACAAGACTGCATTTGTCAGATGGATAGTAGAACACCCATTTGAGTACATGATATTCCCGCTTCGCATTCTGTCGTTTCCAGATGGTCACTGGCTTAGGTACTTGTTGAGCACCCTCTATCTAATTGCGGGTTTCAGCTTGATTTTGCAAAATTGGACCAGCCGAAAAATGCGATTTTGCTTGTGGCTAGCCCTCTGGAGCTTGGGGCTGCTGGTCCTGAATTTTCAGGTCTTCCATCTCAACGCCAACTTATCGGGTGGCAGGGTTTGCTATTTGATCATGATTCCTTTGACGATATTGTTTGTTGTCGCTGTTTCTCCGCTTGCTTCATTGGGAAGTCGCATACCGCGGCTGCAATGGATTTTGGCGGCGCCGTTGTTGGCCGCTTTTGTGATGTTTCTTCCGGTCTCCACCAGTGCCGGCATCCAGGCTTGGATTCAAGCGGGACTGGAAATTCGGGCTCTAAAACATGCAGTCGAACAGCAGCTTCAACGCACACCCGAGCCCAAAAAGCTGGTCATTTTTGACCTCCCCTATGTTTCAAACGGATGTCTGAGCGTTGTCTATCCATCGAATTTGGCTGGTTTGATGCAACCGCCGTTGAGTGACAAGGACCTTACTTCGCGGCTTGTCGCACCGGAAAGCCAACCATTCATAAGGCTGGTTCGCCCGGAGCTAGTTAGACATGTGTGCTCCGCATCTCAGCTGTACGAACCGCTCATCTGGCAGCAAGCTTCACTGAAATTGGTGTGTCCAGAGGCTTTGAAGGCGGTACCTGAAGTTCCGTCTGTGAGGCGTCGACTGGAGTGCAAGCAAGAAGACGGATACCGGTATCCGTCCGAGTGGCCTCGCATGGCTCCAGAAGTCGCAGTCGACAAAATGGGTGATGGCAGGGAGCTTTTGGAGGTCAATGCCAAGCTCTTTGAGCTTACAACCAGCACTGCCTTTAACCGGTACTTGTTGCTGGCGGCACCACAAGTGGTGCCGGCTCAGTATGACTTTCTGGAGCTGGAGCTGTCTTGCAACAACAGCGATTCCAATTCTGGGAGCCCGGTTCTCAACTTGTTATGGAATACGTCGAGTTTTAAGACGCCGTTTGTTGTGCGTTGCTGCCTGCAGTCCGATGGGCTTTCCCATAAATACTTGATTCCGCTCGCTCAACAAAATCGATGGATTCTGAATGATGCGATTACTGCCATCACCGCTGACATTCCTGCCGGTTTTGAAGTGAAAATATCGTCTGCCGAGCTGGTACCGGCAACCGAGGTGTATCCTCTTTTGATGGCGGGCGACAACCAGCCAATGCTGATTGACGGAAGCTACGGGGTCGGTGCCGGCAAGATCAAACTAGTCTACGACGCTACAAGGATGGCAGGCGCGGCTAAGGTCAAATTCGAACTCTCCAAGCCGAATTATGCGTTTGAGCATGAGTCTGAATCCTACAGGGTATCTGCCGATTCACCATACGCTCTCAAGCACGGTGAATTGCCAGGAGCGAGAGGCACTTTAGAAGTAGATGCCCAATTTCTGGAAAAGGGACGAGGACTGTACTATTTGCGTGTTGCCGCACTTTCGGACAAGGGGCAAGTGATCGGTCAGTATTCCGATCCGGTGGGCATCACACTGCGGTAGCCAAGCAGGTGAGCGTTTCTATGATGATAGACTGTACGTCCTTAGCAGGTATCCAATGAAAGCGACCTCTCGTACATACATAGGGTTGACCCTTGTCACATTAGCCACTCTGATGTTTGAGGTGCTGCTGACGCGTATTTTCAGCGCCACGATGTGGTATCACTTCGCTTTCATGGCGCTGTCTCTCGTGATGTTTGGGATGACTGTCGGCGCCTTGATCGTGTATGCGCGGCCAAATCAGTTCACCGCGGAGCGCGCAAACAAGCAGATGGCCGAAAGCGCACTTCTGCTGGGCATCTCGATTCTGCTTGCGTTTTGCGCGTATATTCCTATCAGGTTTATGCCGACGCTTCCGAGCCTCAGCAATTTTTGGGGCACGAACGTCTATTTGATCGTGACCATGGCTTACATATATGGAGTCTTTGCGATTCCGTTTCTATTCAGCGGAATATGTACTTGCATCGCACTTACCAAGTTTCCGGAGCAGACATCGAAGCTTTATGCCGCCGACCTGATTGGTGCTGCGATTGGATGCCCATTTGTGATTTTCTTGATCGACAGGTTGGATATTGCAAGCACCGTTCTTGTGGTTGCTGCCCTTGCTTGTTTAGGGGCTCTTGCATGCTCTCTTGAAGTTCCAAATAAAATTCTCAAAGCTGTATCTGCCGTATTTTTGGCCGGGTTTTTGATTGGAGCCTGCGTTCAGTTCAACTTGTTTAGCAACAATCAATCATGCTTGCGATTGAAATACACTAAAGGTGCTGTATCTTTGCCGCTTGTCGAGAAGTGGAGCGCACTTTCCTGTATTCGCGTTTCAGAGTCCGACACCAAGTACATTTGGAGTTGGGGAATCAATCCCGATCTTCTGAAACAGCAGTTTGATTTCTTGGTCATAGACAATGATTCTTCCAATGGAACTCTCTTGCACAAGTTCGACGGCGATTTAAGCAAAGTCGACTTTCTCAAACTGGACATAACCAACTTCGCGCATCATATGCGCCCTCATACCGACACAGTGATTATCGGTGTGGGCGGAGGAAGAGACGTACTTTCAGCGATTGTATTCGGCGATAAATCCATTACTGGTGTAGAGCTCAATCCAGGCATGCTCTATATCTTGACCCAGAAGTATGGAGACTTTGCCGGACATCTGGACAAGTATCCAAATGTGCGTCTAGTCAATGACGAAGCCAGAAGTTACATCACCAGATCGGGCGCTAAGTACGGAATCATTCAAGCTTCGCTCATTGATACTTCGGCTGCATCGGCCGCTGGTGCCTTTGCGCACACCGAAAACTCGCTGTACACGGTCGACGGTTGGAAGATCTTTATGGATCACCTTGCTGATGATGGCGTAATAACGTTCTCGCGCCCCTACACTCCGTCGGCACCAAACGAGATCTACCGACTTTTGTCGCTGGCGGGTGAAATGCTTCGGCAAAAAGGCATCAAAGATCCAAGAAGTCACATGCTTTTGATTGGCAACAGCTTTGAAGGACTGGCCACCAAACCAGGGCGTGCGGCAACGCTCCTCGTTTGCAAGTCGCCCTTTACCGAAGCCGATCTAAGGCGCGCTGACGAAATTGCAAAAAGTCTCAAGTACGAGATCATCTTTAGCAAAGAAAAGTGCAAAGACCCCGTCTTTGCGACGCTGGCATCACCGGAGACTCCAACTAAGTTTCTCAAAGAATGTCCGCTCAATTTTGCACCACCGACTGATAACTGTCCATTCTTCTTCAACTTTTTGACTGCCAAACATTTGTTTTCGCCTGAATTGTGGACTAACCAAGGTTACTCAAATCAAGGCTACAGCGCACTTACGCAGCCCATGTTGGTAATGTTCTACCTGATTGCAATCACCGTTTCTCTTACATTGATTTGCATTGCGGTGCCACTGTGGATGATGCGCAAGGAGACTCGCTTGGTGGATGCATTCCCCTTAATTGGCTATTTTTCTTGCATCGGCTTCGGCTTCATGTTTATCGAGGTGTCTGTGATGCAAACGCTGACAGTCTTTTTGGGCTCGCCAACCTATGGACTGACCGTTGTCTTGTTCACCTTATTATTGGCTGGGGGCATTGGAAGCTACACGACTAACGCAATCAAGGCAGCCGAGCTGAAGAAGGGCGGAATGTTGAGGCTGTCAATTCTGCTTGTGGCGCTGGTCGTCACTGGACTTGGTCTGCATCCGATTCTCAATGCATTCGTTGCTTTGGAGACCTGGACCCGCATTTTGTTGTGCGGTGGCTTGATTACCACACAAGGACTGTTGATGGGTATGGCTTTTCCTCTTGGTATGCGCGTGGCTCAAAACAAGATTCCAAAGGCGGCTCCCTGGTTATGGGGAGTCAATGGCGCAACTTCAGTGTGCGCCTCTGTGTTTGCAGCATTTTTGGCGCTCAATTGGGGAATGACTTCTGCATTCTGGACCGGCGCATTCTGTTATCTGCTCGCTCTCGTCTTTTTCATGCGATCTTGTGGAAGCGGTCAGGCTGACGTAGCTTAGCGGGCGCGTGCTATCCTAAGCTTGTTCGGGCAATTCGGGGTTGAATGGACGATTCCAAAGTAGCCGTTATAGTTGGAGCCGGTCCGGCAGGTTTGACGGCCGCCTACGAGCTTGCCACCAGATCTAACATAAAGCCCATCATCCTTGAAAAAACCGACGTCATAGGTGGTCTTGCCAGGACAATTGAATATAAGGGAAACCGTCTAGACATAGGCCCCCACAGATTTTTTTCGAAGTCTGATCGAGTTATGGATTGGTGGTTTTCCATGATGCCCATGCAGGCGACTGAGGGCGAAGAAGCAACAATCTCCTATCAAAATAAATCGAGAACCGTAAAGGGCGGTGCCGGTCCAGATCCCACCAAAGATGACGGAGTGCTGCTCAAACTCGATCGATGCACGAGAATTTACTACCTGCGCAAATTTTTTGATTATCCAATCAGTCTGAAAGTCGAAACGTTCACCAACCTGGGACCGGTACGCACTGTTCGAATCGGCTTAAGCTATCTGTGGTCTGTTGCCTTTCCAATCAAACCGGAGGAAAATCTCGAACAGTTTATTACGAATCGTTTCGGAAAAGAGCTCTATCTCACGTTTTTCAAAGATTACACAGAAAAGGTTTGGGGAATCTCTTGTTCGAAGATCAGCGCGGCATGGGGCGCTCAACGCATCAAGGGATTGTCGATTATGAAGGCGCTCTATCATGCGGCGCGCAAAATCGTCACTAGTGCGTCTGACTTGAGGCAGAAGAATACTGAGACTTCATTGATCGAGCAGTTTCTCTATCCCAAGTATGGAACCGGACATATGTGGGAAACCGTCGCCCACAAAACGAAAGAGAAGGGCGCCGAGATCTACATGAATATCGAAGTAGATCGATTGGTGTGTGAAGGCAACAAGGTCGTTGCTGTCGAGACCACCGATTCGAAGACTGGTGAAAAGAAGACAATCAAAGCTGATTACTTCATCTCGACAATGCCGATCAAAGAACTGATCAGAAAGCTCGACACGGACATTCCTGCAAATGTCAGAGAAGTCAGCGAAGGTCTCATTTACAGAGATTTCATTGCAGTCGGAATGCTCGTCAACAAGCTGAAGATCTTCGACAAGACACCGCAAGGACAAAAGCTGATTCGCGACAATTGGATTTACGTGCAAGAGTCCGATGTGTTGATCGGTCGCCTGCAGATTTACAACAACTGGGGCGGCTACATGGTGGCAGACCCGAGCAAAGTATGGTTGGGCCTCGAATATTTCTGCAACGATACCGACGACATATGGAAGTGGGAAGACGAGAAGTTGAAAGAACTTGGTGCGATGGAACTCGACAAGATAGGCATTCTCGACAAAGCCGACGTCGTTGATGCAATGGTGGTTCGCATGCCAAAGACCTATCCGGGCTATTTTGGAACATACGATCGCTTTGATGAGCTGCGCAAATTTGTAGACGGAATGGAAAACTTGTTTCTGGTTGGACGCAACGGTATGCACCGGTACAACAACCAAGATCACTCGATGCTCGCAGCGATGGTCGCTGTGGACAACATCATTGATGGTGTTCTCGACAAGAACAACGTCTGGGACGTCAACACCGAGATGGAATATCACGAAGAGAAGAGCCAGACCTGATTTCATTGGTGTTGAAACCAAGTTGCTTGGAAAATATGACTATAGTCTGTGACTATGGTAATATGAGTTCATCTGTCGAGTGTTCAGTCATATGAATAGAAAGCCCAAGCAAATTCCCGCTGGTGAATTTAAGTCGAAGTGTCTCAAGTTAATGGATGAGGTTCAATCGTCTAAGACACCATTGGTGGTGACGAAGCATGGAAAGCCGGTTGTGACAATATTGCCGTTCGAAGAACGGCGACCATTTCCGTTCGGTTTCATGCGCGGACAAATCACCATAAAGGGAGATATTGTCGGACCTACAGGTGAAGTCTGGAATGCGGAAGCGGAAGGCTGAATCTCCGGCAAGCGAGTTTGCCAATTCAGAGACAGCAATCCTGTTAGACACGCATGTTGCCGTTTGGCTTTCAAACGGAACAGACTTCAAGTCAACGGCCAGAGTGCGACTTGAGAAGGCGTACGAAGAGGGGATGTTGTGCATCTCTGCCATTTCAGCGTGGGAAATTGGAATGTTGGTTTCGAAGTCTAGGCTTGACTTAGGACTAGAGCCGCTGGCTTGGTTTGACCGCTTTATAAAGGCGTTCAACGTTGCGGTCATTGATTTAACCCCTGAAATCGCAATCAAAAGTAGTTTTTTATCAGGCAAGGTTCACGCAGACCCTGCCGATAGAATTCTAATTGCCACTGCGCTCGTTAATTCGATGGCAATTGCATCTGCTGACTCTGCTGTCTCTTCCTGTGCAACTAACAATCGAGTTCAGCTGGTGACGTGTTAGCGGAACCAGCAGGTTCGTCATCAACTTCAACGCTAGTGCTGTCTTCCTTCCATAGAACTGCGCACAAGCAGCAAATGTTGAATGAAAGCATCGTCCAAAACATGGGATTGATAGGACCGTTCATTCCAAGTACATAGTAGTAGTGCACGAATATGTACAACGGTAGGAGAAAGAACAGCGAGCCCATTAGTAGTATCGCCCGACAAATAGATGGAAATTGTGACCAGTACCCGCGTGTGCCTAGCGCGATCAGTCCGGGCATTAAAACAAGCATGTCGTAATAGTGCCAGTACATTGCGGTCACTATTGCAAACGGCATCCAAGCTGCTAAGCCATCTTCCATCCACTGCTCTGAATCTTTCAATTCGCGCCCGATAAGAAAAATGGCGCACCATCCAATTAGCATGATTACAACACCGATGAGACCGATGCCGTCAGCACTTGCCGGAAACAGTTTCAGCAGCTGACCTCGAATGGTTGGTGTGATTTCGGCAGACATCATTGAGTTTGAGCGCATCGCGGTTATGAGTTGCGCATAGTCCTTGAAGCCGTCCATTCCGATAAACATGTATGAAACGCCGCAGAGGATCGCGACTGCTACCGCCAAAACGAGTATTGGCTTGTAGCGCCTCGCGCCCAGGAGAAACAATACATATGGAGCGAGCTCTTGCGGTTTGAAAATCATTCCAACCATGGCAAGTCCGGCAAGAGATGGTCTTTCCTTTTTTAGCGCCACCATGGACAACACCAGGGACAGAAATAGAATTGGCCCGAGCTGTCCGATACGCAGCGATTCGTAAACTGGCGCCGACAAAGCGCTGGCGCAAATCAAGGTGCATGATTGCTTAACATTGAGACGGAAGTATTTGATCAAAATTGCGGTGCCGGCGACAATGCAAGCGAAAAGAAGTGCACTGAAAACGTCGACTGCAATTTGCTTAGGCACCAATCCAAAGGGAAGAAGCAATGGCAAGGAGAACGGCGGAAGATAAGTGAATACGCGCCGATCCTTTTCTGGAAAGAGTTTCCAACTTTCGTGTCCGTCAACCAGCACTGTCTTGTAAAGAAGTGAGCAGTCGTGATCGAGCATCATCTTGGCGTTCATATAAAACTGCCCGATGTCTGTAAACAGCGCCACATACTGACGTCCCATATACAGCACATAACCGGCAACACCGATTGCACTGACGGCGCATACGATGTACATAATCGTCATTAGCCGTGGGTTGGGTTTCATCAGAAGTCTCCGCCGAACTCTGCAGTCTGTATGATAACCTGGCCATATCATCTGCATGGCGGAGACATGAGCCAAGAGAAAGAGTTTGCTGATCCTAGTAGTTCTGCCAGCTCGCTTCGCGAATCGGCCGAATTGGTTAGCGAAGAGTCGCAGGAACATAACTCTTTGAAAACGTCACCGCAGGCCGGCGAATCACCGAAAGACAGCGAGCCAACTCAAGACAGCGAGCCACCGCGAGACCGACCACGCTTGCGTCTTACGATTCATTGGCCGGTGGCAGCTGCGATCATGCTTGTCATCGTACTGGTGCGTCAGCTTCCATGGAGTACGTTCACGTATCCGGAAGATGTGAACAATGCTTGGGTGCTTGCCATGCACCAACTTTTCCTTCATCACGCGCAGTGCGGGCGAGATTTTTCATTTACGTTTGGTCCTCTTGGGTTCTGCTATGCAAAAGCATTCTTGCCTGAGACCTATCAATCGACGCTTGCAATGTGGGCGGTGTTCGCACTTTGTCAGTGGTTTATCTGCTACCGGATTTCCAAGAAGTTATTCAATAATCCATTGATGGCGCTGCTTTGGTATTCATGCTTGGCGGTTCCACTATCTGTTTTCTCAGACGTATTTTTCCTTGCGCCGGCTGCATTGATGATTGTTTCTTACTTCTGCCTTGATTCGCGAAGCCGTACTCCATCGCAAGAAACTTGGCTCAACGCAGCATTGCTCGGTTTAGTTGCGGCTGTCAAATTCACATTCTTTATCTGCAATGCATTTGTTTTGGCACTCATTGCAGTGGATCAAATTTTTCGACGCAAGCAGTTTCCCTTGCTTGCGGTGGTGGCGCTTGCGGTTTTTCTGGCAGCTTGGGTTTTGAGTGGGCAATACATCTGGCTTCTGAAGCAATATATTGTTTCCTCGCTGGAGATTTCTCGCGGGCACTCAGAGGCAATGTGTCTTGGCGAACCCCAAGATCTCTGGCTTGTGTGGCTCTTCATTGGGTCGGCCGGAGCCTTTCTTGCACTGCTTGCGGCTCGATTGTATTCGACGTATAGATTTTGGACGGTAGTCCCACTGGTGGCGACAGCCGGTTTTTTGTTTCTCGTTTTCAAAGCCGCCTATGTTCGTCAAGACTGGGGGCATCAAGTGATTGCTCCATCGAATCTTGCTTATATATTGATGCTATTTCTTCCAGTCTTTTTGAAGCATGAGGGCTGGCGTTGGATTCGGCAATGCTCTGTCGCGCTTATCGTATTGGCGACATTCACTACGATTCCGCTTAATTTAAAGGTGCAATGGTATGCCTATCCAGTATTTGCCGTGAAGACTTTAGTTTTCGACTCCCAAGAAAACCTGGCGAAAATCGCGGACTTCTTTGGGGGCAACAAAGAGAAATTAGCGAAGTTTGAAGCGTTCATAAGCAAGTTGAAAGGACCGCATGCCGCACAACTTACCGCTTTGAAGGGTGGGGCTGACTGCTATCCAATCAACTGTTCTGTGATAATTGCAAATGGATTGGACTACCAACCCAGACCTGTAGTGCAGTCATATTGCAGTTACTCCAAATTGTTGGAACGCCAAAATGCAGATCATTTGATAGGACCAAACGCACCAACCTGGCTCATTCTCGAAAGTATGCAACCACCGGATAACTGGTATCCGGCTGCCAACGATGGGCTATCGTGGCCGGAGTTTCTTGGACGATACGAACCATTCGACAGCAATGAAGAATTCCTTCTGCTCAAGAAATCCGATGGAAAGAGAGTTGTCGAACCAACACTCGTGAAAGAGTCGGTATTTGATTTGAGTCAAAATGTTGAGATCGCTGATTTATCGGATTCTTCGATCATCTGGGCTGAGATTGATGTGGTGCCGACAGTTTTTGGCAGGCTGCAAAATCTATTCTTCAGGACGTTTCCGCCTGTAATTACAGTCAAGTTGAAAGATGGTTCAAGTCGCAGTTTCAAGGCGCCAAGCGAGATTTTGCGAAGCGGCTTTATCGTTTCGCCGTTTTTGTCTAAGACTAATGACCTCAAGCAGTTGTATTCGAACGAGTGGCATGCTGCCTTGAAAAATCAGAAGGTCTCTTCCTTTTCTATTTCCGATCGTTACAACAGTGTTTCTATCCGCCCAATCTACGCAGCACAATATAAGGTACGTCTATTCAAACTCTCTGTTCGGGACACTTCTAACTCAGGTGCAAAACAAGAATGAGTCTGCCGAAACTAGTTGCCTCTTTTGTTGACTGGCTTTTTTTGCCACCAGCGTACACTCCTTTGATGTTGAGATGTCTGGGCATATTGGCACTACCTATGGGGCTAATCGTGTACACGTGGACGCGTGGTGGACCAGGTCCGATTACCGTTGCTGCCTGGCGCACCGGTGGCAATATGTGGCAATTTCCAATGCCTCAAGAGGGATTTGCCAATGTCTGGTTCATTGCGGCATTGATTGCAGCGATTGCGCTGATTGCCGGCGGATTGAACAGGGTGCGCAAGTGGCTTGTCGGCTTTCTGTTCTTTTCGATGTTTTATTTCGCCAGTCGCGATTTAATGTCATCGAGCCCGCACTACATTGTGGTCGAGTGTTGTTTCCTGTTTGCGATGCTGCTTGATTGCAGCAAGCGAAGCCCAACCAGGCGCCTAATTCAATTGACTGTATTCGGCGTGTACTTCCTGTCTGCGGTCAACAAGTTATTGGTCTGCTATTGGATGAGTGGTGATAGTCTTCGCTCTGTCTTCGAATTGCTGATTGTCGAAAAGTCATTTCTTCACGGTCTTGCTGGTGTCGATCTTGGTCCGCAATGGCTTTGGATGCTCTTGTCTTGGAGTGTTGTGCTGCTCGAAGGGTTTTTAGCGTTTGCACTGTTTAGTCGCAGATATAGAAAGTGGGCGATTCTTGTGGGAGTGATTTTTCACGGGCTGATCACGGTGTTGATTGAACCGATTCTGACTTTATTTTGGGGAATCATGGCCGTCGGTTGGTTGGCATTTGGTGAGGAAAACGAGTGGCCCATATTGAATCGAGCGAACGCGGACAAGAAAGCAACGGCTGAAGGCGAAGCAAAAGCTGAAGACGAAAACAGCGCGCAGATGCGAAAACATCCGATTCTGATTGTGCTTTCCATATTGTATTTGTGCGTGGTGTTTGGTGTTCCGCTTAGAACCTTCTTTTGGGCGGGCCGACCGATTCACCTCCAGACAAGTTTTGAGAGAATGCCCTGGTCGTATCACATGTTTGCTATTGGCGGCGATGTGACCAAGAGTGTCAAAATCGAATGGATCGACGCGGGCGGCGTCGTGCACGTGATGCCGCCTGAAGGACGTCTGGCGAAAGCTTATACCGATAATGAAGCGTATGCGATCGTGAATTACATTTTTGACAAGAACAAGGATGCCAAAAGTGTTCGCGTTGAATTGTGCACTGATTTGCGCAACGGAAGAGCGATGCAAAGAAAAGTGGTGACTGCAGATCGACGCACGTACGAGAAAGAGCCCACCGTGGAGGTCTTCAACGAGTGAGTTCTCTTCAGCTCCCTTGTTGAGTAGAGAGCGCCATCAATGACGAGTCTTTCAATGTCGGCGGTCTCTCGAAGTCCATGCAAACGGACTCGACCTTTTCGCCGACGATTTCAATCATCGAAGGATCTGTATTGCCGACAACCCGGCCGGCCATTTGTATATAAGGAAGGAGACTGAGATCGATTTTCATTATCCGAGCGCATGTACTATCGACGGAAGCAAGGTCGTTTCCGAGCACCAGGAGGTTGGATTTCTTGACTTTTCCATTAATCGGTCCGTCGCCTTCCATTGCTTCGATTCCATCGACTAGCGCAAAACTCGGTTTGATCAGGTGGACGAGGTCCAATATGCAGTGCGAAATGCCTTTGAAGTGCAGCAGGTTTTTGGGCCAACCATATTTGCGGCCTGGGACGCAGCCAAAGAGGTTCTTCATTGATACGGTGACGCCGACCCAATGGTGCGTCTTCATTTTTGGGACGCTGATTAGCGAATCGGCATTGACAACAGTTTTCGGCAGATAAAATTGCTTGATGCCGTTGAATCCGTGCTCGTTGTTGACCGGCTCAACGTCGTCCAGGTTGAGATCTATAAAAGGAATCGACAGTTTTTTGAGCATGGGCCCGATGCCCATCGCTTCAAGCAAAAACTCTGTGTCGCGCATGTGGCCAGGACCTTCAGCGACAATAATTTCCTTGGCACCCATGTAATCTGCAAATTGAATTGCAGCGCGCACCACCTCTTTGTTGGTGTTTACAAGATTGTTGTCGCGATACTCGACCATATTCGGTTTGATCAAGATCTGTTTGCCTTTGTAGATGTCTTTGGGAAATGAGGACAGATGGGGCTTTAGCAAATCGAAAAGATGTTCGTTATAAGACTCTGCACGTGCGATCACGACAGTGGACTTATCTTTATTTCGTTTGTCGAGTTGAATTTGAGTCGGCTCAGGCAGCGGAATCGTCACTTCTTTTTTCGAGTGTGTGCACCCACCGGCAGCGAGGGCTACAGCGGTTGCTTTTAGAAAGTCTCGACGTTTCATAACCTCTACCTGTGCATATTCATGTATTTGGGTTGTTCAATTTCAATGCTGCGTAGCTTTCTTTGGCCATTGTATTGAGCGCGATGAGCGCAATGGCTGATACATGCAAATTGGAGTTGACTCCGAATGACCCATCTTGGTTTTGGCGATTGAGCAAGAAGTCTATCTCTTTGCGCGGATCTTGGTCGTATGCATGTCGTGCGATTATTGACCAAGCAAGGGAGATTGCGGAGCTGTCCTGGGACTCTTGAGAGGCAAGATAATCCAAACTGCTTTCAATCGCCTTGTGCTTGCGATCGACATCTTGCAGTGCTACCAGTGCCTCAGCGGTGGTTAGCCGATAAGGAGGAAGGTGTGCGCCTAAAGTTATGTCGTTGCCGTGGTTCCAGCCGCCGCCTTTGCACACGTGCTCGAGTAAGAATTGATCGGCATGGGAGACAACATGTCTAATGACACCGGCGCCCGGACGATTGGGTAGTTTTAGAGCGATGAGCGAGTAACTGGTGGGCTCTACCCAATGAAAGCAGTGAGGGTCCCACGGCCAGCCACGCGAATAGTCGAGTGCTTGGCTGCCTTTGGAAACCAGCATGAGAAGTCGTGCTACCGGAGTCCAAAATTCTGCGCGACTGTCGAGAAGGTAATCCAAACCTCTTTGTACTGAACGCTTCACCGCATGCCTTGTCGATTCATCGAGCGTTTGAGACTTAGTCCTGGACTCCAGGGCGCGAAGCGTGATCAAGGCTGGTGCTGTGTTCCAGTCGGACTTGCCGGCATCAGGAGCAGTTGACCACCCACCATCTTTGTTTTGCCGAGAGACCAGAAAGTTCCCCACCGCATTGTTTATCAGTTTTATTTCTTCTCGATCTGTTTCATGACCGACTGCCACTAACGCCCAAGATGTGGCCTCGACAGAAGGACCGCCGTTGGGCTGATAAGGGCACCATGCATGCTCCTGGCTTTTGGGTTTTGTTTTTTCTTTTGCAAAACCACTGACTAAGAATTGCCTCGCCCGTTCTCTTGCTTTGCCAAGCCGCTCATAAAACGGGATATCATCACTGTTTCCCATGGTTTCTCTTCATTCAGAAATGAGCTTTATTGCTCAACTCCATACATTATTATCTGGATTCGAATCGCCGGGTTGTCACGCAGGGAAAATGGTGGCTTAAGTCACTAGTCCGGTCATAGCTGTCAAGTTAGAATGGGGGTATTCTGAACAGTCTGATTCGGAATCCCTTGTTACTGAGACGAAAACGAAGGGTATATTTCGGCCAGGAGGTGATCAAAGGAATTTAGTCGTATAAAGGTTGTGGCACGGTGGTTTCGTTACTAAACTTCACACAACGCGATAAGATTCCAGGCAGCGAACATAGAAACGAGATGAAAAGGTCTTTAAAGATGCCCGCATCGTGTGTATGTTGGTATCGCCCTGGAAGATGAATCCCGAAGGAGGTTTGCATGAGTGAGATGACCCGGTTTATTCAAGACGAGTCAGGACAAGGTATTACAGAATACGGCGCGATCTTGGCGTTCGTTGCGATTCTTGTAGCCCTAGTGTTCGCGATCACATCCGGCGCCCTGACAGCCGCGATTTCAGCAGCATTCAGTGCTGTTATTTCGCAGCTCAACGCTTTGTCAACAGCAGCATCAACTGCCAGCTAAGCAAAGGGCAAAAAGTGTGTTAAGCGGGAGGCCAAAATCTCCCGCTTTTGCTTTTTGGGGTTAGCCGATATCTGTAAACGCAATCGCGCAACGTATTTTTCGAATTTTATTGGACACTGTCTAAACGGGGCCGCAAGAGAATTTTGCAATTCTTGTTGAAGGCAACTCTTGGCTAACCCCGCTTGATGTCAGGATATTAACAGTTGATTCAGATCTTTTTTCCTTTATCGAAAACCGGAAATCAAGCGCCGTATGGGGCGTTATGATTACCTGCGTTAATAAAAACTGCGCTCGGGGAACAAAATACTTTGAGTGCAGTCAGGGGCAGCCGTTGTCCCAGAATCGCCGATGTGCGTTAATAGTAATTGGTTAATCTTTCTCTACTAGAAAGAAGGGGGAACCGTAATGAACCCATTACGTGCTTTGTTTTTAAGTCTCTCTCGAATGCCTCCAGCTGTAATGCTGCTGATCATCATTGGTCTGGCAGTCGTGGTCACCATGATGGTCACCGGCAAGGTATCTGAGCAAGAGAAGGATTTTGCGCAGAAGAAAGCTGACTTGGAAGCCAAGATGAGCGCAAAGGGCAAGGTTGTTTATGCAATCAAGGATATTCCTGAAGGGCAAACAATCCCATCCGATGCCTTGGAAGAAAAGGAAATCGAATCCAGCAAAATCCCGCAAGACGCTCTAACGTCAGCTTCGTTGGCTGCAGGTCGTGTTGCGAAATACGGTATCTCGCAAGGACAAATCGTGTCACAACACGACTTGGCGCCCCAGGGGATTTCTCTCGGTTTCGAATCCAGACTGAAAGAAGGTTATCGCGCAGTGACATTCGCTGTAGATACCAACTCCGGTGTTGCTGGTTTCGTAACTCCTGAGAGCCACGTAGACATCATCTCCATGGTTGGAACCGGCGAAACCACTAAGGTTGCTCCGATTCTCTCCGATGTCGAAGTGATCGCCGTTGGACAAATGTTCCAAAAGGCTCCTGGTGGAACCACCGCAGTTCCTGCGAGCTCCGTGACTGTTGCTCTGTCGCCGGAAGACTCCAGCAAACTGATCAAATCGATCGCAGCAAGCAAGTTGTATCTGACTTTGAGAAACGAGAAAGATCACACACCGGTTGCTACAGTCGATGTAACTTCACTCTTTGCGAAGCCGCCAGCGCCTAAAGCGCAAACGGACATCGCTTCACTGCCACCTCCGTCAGCTCTGCCTCCACCGCCATTGCCCGGCGCTCCGGATGCATCGCTTCCCGCCCTTCCGGGTGGAGGAGGAGGCCCAATGGGCGCTGCAGCAGCACCGCCACCGCCGCCACTACACGAAATCGAGATTTGGTCCGGCAGCAAGAAAGATGTACTCTCAGTTCCAAAAAGCTAGTGCTTGACTAAGACTGAGTGAACAAAGTCCTTCTAGTGGGTACAACACTAGAAGGGCTGTCGGCAGAAGGGGGAGAACGCTTAAGCTATGAAACTGACCACGCTACTTGTTTGCGACGCAGGTTTGGACAAACGCCAAACGATTGAAGACTTGATTCACAGCCAGCCTTCATTGGCTCTTGTGAGTACGGTCTCTGGAAGTATGGCGAGAGAGCAGATCGGCAGTCTGCACCCGAAATTGGTCTGGATCGAGCTGAGTCCCGCTCCTGTCAGAGGACTATCTCTACTGGCAGAATTGCGTGAAACATTCCCGCAACTCTACTTCTTCGTGAGCTACGAAGTTCCTGACCCCGAGTTGATCCGCACCGCGTATCGACTCGGGGCTTCGGACTTCCTTGATGCTGAGCGCTGGCGCACAGACTTGCCTGCCGCCGTGCAAAGTATTCAACTCAAGCACCAGTCGGAATCCGTATCCACAGCCGCTGGTAAAGTTGTTGCGATCTTTAGCCCCACCGGTGGTATCGGTGCGACGACGATCTGCACAAACATCGCTGGATACCTCGGGAAGTATGGCGAAACTTGCATCGTCGACCTCGACTTGCAATTCGGCATGATTTCTCACTACCTCAACCTTGAACCCTCATTCAGCTTGAGCACCATCGACTTCTCGCATACGAACTTCGATGCCACATACCTGCGCAACCTGATGACCAGATATGACGACAAGTTGAGCATTCTCGCTGCACCTCCGGAATTGGAAGACATCGGAGATATTTACGCGGCGCAGGTTCAAGAAATTCTCTACACAGCCAAACAAGAATTCAGATTTACTGTAGTCGACCTGCCGAAAAACCTGCTCGACGAGCGGGCTATCGCCACTCTCGACTTGGCGGACCACGTCCTCGTCATTACGGAATACAACTGGGCATCCATTTTGAATGCTCGTAAGTGTCTCGACACCTTCAAAGCGCACTACAACCAAGAGAAGCTGCTTCTCGTGGTCAACCGCTCAGAATGGTTGCCGCAAGACGTATTGAGTGAGTGTCGTGCCAACTTGAACTACCCTGTATTCCATGAAATCCCCAACGACAGCAAAACTGCTAAGTGGGTGAACAACCAGGGTCAGATTGCACCAGGGCACACGGCTCTTGGTAAATCATTAGATTCCCTTGCTCGACGGCTCGCGGGTGGAGAGCAACTGCTTCTCACAACAAAAGATGGCGGAGACAGAGCGGGTGGCTTCAAGCTGCCGGCAATCTTCGGCAAACGGAAATAAGGGTGGACTTAAATGGGCGACGAAAAAAAGGATCGCGATCAAAATAATCTACCGGCGCGGCCAGCATCATCATTAATGGGACAACTAGTCCGGCAGCGGCAGGCATCAGAAGTGGTGCCTGCTCAACAGCAAAATACGGGTGTGACACCGCAGCAGGGACAAGCGACTTCGGTCGGAGCAAGACCAGGCAGCGGACCGGCTGCAGGTCAAAGTGGAATGGCTCGACCGGGTGGCGGACAGACTGGCGTAGCCGGTCAAAGGCCAGGTGGTGGTGGCGTTCCAGCGTCTGAAGGTCCGACCAGAGCGGATCTCGAGCGAATCGACGCGAAAGAAGAAGGAATGTATGGCAGCCACGGCGGCGGCGGTGAAGGAGCACCCGGCGGCGACATCGGCGCAAAATTCTCAGCCAACCAACAGCTCATTCGCGAACGCGAAAAGTTCATCATCGACCAGCTCAGAAGAGAGTTGGATACTTCGCGTTTGACAAACATCTCCGAAGACACTCAAGCTCAAGTCAGAGCACGTATCAGAGAAATCGTTAACTCCGACCCGGCTCCTTTGACCATGATGGAGAAGGGTATTCTTCTTCAAAACGTGCTGGATGAAGTATTCGGTTTCGGTCCATTGGGTCCGCTTCTTCGTGACCCCAGCGTCGGCGACATTTGCGTCAACGGCGTCAACATGATTTACGTTGAAAGACACGGTCGTCTGGAAAAAACGACAGTCGTATTTGAAAACGAACGGCACTTGCGGCAAACGATCGACAAGATCATTCAACCGCTAGGCAGACGTCTCGATGATAACTCACCAATGGTGGACGCCCGTCTTCCAAACGGGTCACGTGTAAACGCAACGATTCCTCCAGTAACAATCGACGGACCGACAATCACGATTCGGTGTTTCGGTACATCGATTATGTCTTTGGGTCAGTTGGTCGAAAAAGGATCAATGTCCGTACAGATGGCTGAAGTGTTGAAAGCCTGCGTAAAAGGCAGAATCAACATGATCATCTCTGGTGGTACAGGATCTGGTAAAACGACACTACTTAACGCATTGTCCGCACACATCAACCCACGCGAAAGAATCATCACGATTGAAGACGCGGCGGAATTGAGATTGCAGCACGAGCACTGGGTGCGAATGGAAACCCGTCCGCCAAACACGGAAGGACGCGGTCAAATCACACAGCGCATGCTCGTTATCAACTGCCTCCGTATGCGACCCGACC
>CAZCZI010000070.1:0-38406 GCA_964503045.1 uncultured Candidatus Obscuribacterales bacterium | reverse complement strand
CTCAGAGCTTCGTTCATGCGTCATGGTCCAATCCATATGCGGCAGTAAACGACAATGTTTTGATGCAATTGAATTTGTTTGAGGCGATTCGACACACTGGAATCGATCCCAAAGTTCAAGTCGCATTGAGCTCGGAAGAGTACGGCAAGGTTTTCGAGCACGAACTTCCAATCAGAGAAGACAACCCTCTGCGTCCGCTAAGCCCTTATGCTGTGAGCAAGGTCGGACAAGACATGCTCGCCTATCAATACTGGTCGAGTTATGGACTTAAAGTAGTTCGCACTCGCGCCTTCAATCACGAAGGTCCACGCAGAGGCGAGGTTTTTGTCACTAGCAATTTCGCAAAACAACTTGCAGAGATCGAACTTGGACTAAAACAACCAGTCTTGCATGTCGGCAATTTAAACGCACAGAGAGACTGGACCGACGTTCGTGATGTTGTTCGCGCTTACTGGATTGCAACAAACGAAGCGACGCCGGGAGATGACTACCTAATCGCATCAGGGGTCACACGAACCGTGCGAGAGATGCTGGATTATCTCCTCAGTATTTGCAAGGTGAAGGTTGAAGTACAAGTCGATCCAGCAAGACTACGCCCAAGTGATGTAGAAGTTTTGCTCGGCGATCCGTCGAAGTTCATGAAAGCCACCGGATGGAAGCCCGAGATCTCGTTTGAGCAAATGATGAGCGATTTGTTGGACTATTGGAGGCAAAAGCTGCAGGGGGGGCGTCCTCTCGCTCAACAGTCGTTCGCGACGACTTCCCTTACACCCGCGTCGATAACATAGGCGAACAAACGACTTATCAAGCATATTTCATGGTGAAACCATAGGCGGACATTGATTTATCAATGATATCGGACCAAGAATAGCACTCAATTGATAGCCGCTCGGCACCTTCCGCCAGCTTCATTCTCAGTGAATCATCCCTATACACTCTAACTATTGCCTGGACCAACTCACTTACATTGTTTGGGGGACAAAGCAACACATTCTCACCATCCCTGAACACTGATTCCAGAAGGTCCGGAGTGGTAGAGACTATGGGGAGCCCATGAGCCGCAGCAAAGGAAAAACTGCTTCTGTGTAATCTGAGACCAGCCGCAAATGGCAACGCCACCATATCCGATGCCCGCAGATATCGCGAAGCATCGACGCTATCTGATTGCATATAGCCACTCCACACGACGCGATCAGCAACTCCAAGCTTGGCGCTCATCGATTTAAGCTTGTCAATATAGTTGGGCTGTCCTGTCTTTATCAAGACAGACGCCTCTGGCGAGTCTCCTACAACAAGGAGCCTGACACGAGGAATAGACTTTGAAATGTCTTCCGTCGCCTCCAACAACAACTCCAAGCCCTTGCCTGGAAATACATATCCGAAATACGCAATTACAAAGTCAGTCGATTCAAAACCAATCGCCCGGCGCACGGACGAGCGTTGCTCCGCCGACAATGGTTGGCAGAGCGGGAAAATCGGACCAGGCGGCACTACCATTATCTTTGGCTCGAGCGCATGATCTCGACCGCACAGTTCACGCTTCTCCCACTCACCCAAAACTACCAGACACTGACTGTCTTCGAGCAAGTAGCCATACTCATAGTCAATGCCCTGTCGTCCCAGGCAATGAGTGACTACCTTTCGAGCAATCAAGGTCGGAAACCGCGCATTGGAACGATCAATTCCACGAATAAATTCGATGTGGGTCACTAAACGGATCCACGGAAAGTGCCGGCGTATGAACCTCGGCAGAAGCGTGATCATTGGGTGATCTGCATATGCCCAGCCCGTGAAGTGCACATCCACAACAGACGGTTTCACCGTGTGAATCATGTGGAGTAGCTTCGGCAGACACGTCCACGACCACTTATCAATATCCGGATAACATGTGACGCCATTTCCAACTTCGGACATACATCCCGTCGACGTGGCGATCGTGACATCAATCCCTCTTGCTGCGACCTCTCGCGCGAGCCGCAGTGCATAGTCCGCCCCTCCCGCCTTGTTCGGCGGAAAAACAGCGGTGATCAGCAAGAGCCTGTCATCAAGCTGCATGTCTGTGCAATCTGTGTGTTGCATACAATTGCATCCAAGCTAACGTCAGACGCGTTGGCGTTGTCGTACAAAGACGGCTACCTTCCAGCCTGGACCGCCGACCGGGTACTCCTGCACCAATGTAAAGTCCTTCGTCAATATCATCCTTACTCGAGGCAGGGCATCGCGAGTGGAAGTGATTCCAGCATAATCAAACCCATTGGACTCTAAAAATCTGGTACTCAATGAATGTGGCAAAAACCGCTAGCGCAAGCAACCAGAAAGGTGTGCTAAGCCGAAACGCTGACGCAGCATAGTCCTTCGATCTCAAAGCGGATCTCGGGCAGGGTAATAGAGTATCGTTCGGCACCCTTTTCTCTCACTTGACTGAAGCCAACGCAGGAATAATAGGACACCTTAAGCCTAGCGAACAGCGAGTTCTCTTTATCTTAGACATCGACCATAATTACTTGGTATCAAGCTTATGAACTATGCGCAATTTAATCGCGAACAATTTGGATACTCCAGATGGGAAAAATCCCTTCCTTGCGAGACCAACAGAGGTTGCGCTACTTCTCAATTTTGCAAATGAAACTCGCCTCATTTGTCATCATTGAATAACTTGGAATCTTTTAGAAGTGCCTCACCTCGCTCCGCGAGGGCGTCTGTATAATCGACCAGTTGAGCACCCTTGGTTTTTCGGTGATTTTTTCAACCTACTGGTTCATTCTCGCTTGCGCCCTCTTCTTGCCGCTGTACTGGTTGGTAAGGAAGCCGGGGCTGAGAATGGCATTGCTTCTTACGTTTTGTCTGATTTTTCACGGCCACTTTGCCGGGCCCGCTGGGGTAGCTCCAATTATTCTGGCAATGCTGGCACATTTCTCTAAGCTCATGGACAAGAGACTACGTGTACATTCCGCTAGGCGGCAACAGGCTTGGGAGGTCCAGACGAATCTTCAATAGTCCAGCTGCGTACGACGATTTTCTCGATAGAACTCATTTAGCTCCATCCGGCGGCGCAAAACTGGCTTCATATCTATCTCCGCAGATTATCGTGGCGTTTTGACCAACCACCTGCCGACAAAAGTAATCCATATGTTCCGACACTCACCATGAGCACGAAAACAAAGACTAAACCAACACCTATTGCGAAGCCTGAACAAGGCAGACAGCTCAGGTTGAACTTGTACATGCTGATTGGCTTCCTATTACTGTTGTTTTCGATCGAGTTCGCCCTCTATCAACACTACTTTCTCAAGTTCGTAGCTCCATTTTGTCCAGTCAATGACGATCAACTTGTCACATACTTGTATGCTTACAGGTCGCACCTATCTGCACTTGAACGCGGACCATTGTGCATTTTGACCGATCCGCAGTTATTGTTCCTTGCAGTCCCAATGAAAGGTGTTCTGTTTCCCTGGCTGACATACGCTTTTTCCTGGCTCGGATGCTCGAGATGGCCAGTAGGGGCGGTCAACCTAGTCCTGTTTTTCATCGGTCAGAGCGCCATACTCTTCTATCTCTGCCGCCAGCGAGGGCTTTTTGCCGGTCTCATAGCTCTCGGATTCTTCATATCGGCTGGTACCAACTACCACATTGCCGGAGGAATCAATGACTTGCGGCTGGATTACGCTGGAATGATCGTGATGGGACTTTGTTTCATTTCAGTGGTGACCGCAATCTGCACGCCGACGCTTCCTCGAATGTCCACCGCTGCCGCGATGTTCTTCATCGCTACAAACACGCGATCGATTCTGCTGTTTTACTGGTGCGCCGCGCTATTTACTTGTATGTTGCTATGCCAGGTTCTAGCGTTCTCTAAATTTAGCAAGATAAGAATTGAGGCTAAATCCTGGAGGAATCGCACTGTACTTCTGGGACTGCTAGCCGGAGCAAATCTCCTAATTTTCTTCGGGCTTCACTGGGAGACCTTCAAGGGCTACTACATCGGTTGCAAGACCTCCGGTGAGGATATTGAACGCGCACGCTGGGATGGCGTAAGAGACACCGTAGGACTTTTGATGTTCTACGGCAAGAGCTTCTTTCAGCATTTCTGCGCACCGCTAGTTGCTAGTGCATTGATTCTAGTGCCGACGTCCATTCTCCAACGCATTCGAAAGAGTAGAGTTTCGAACAACACCTGGACCCCTTCAGATAGCGTGGTGACGATTGTCGCAGCATCACTTGTAGTTTGCGTTTTCGTACTGACCGCGGGCTACGCACCAACGCCAGTGGTTATGGGAGTGCTCTTACTTCCAATATGCATTGCATTGGCGACGATCTCCCATGCCGCAATCGCTAGCTTGGGAAGTAGACGAGTCGAGTTAGTAGCAGCTATCCTGGTATTTTGCATGGGTTTAGCAGTGTTCGCCAAAGAAATGCGATATCCAACAAATTTACCTCATCAGCAAGTCACGGAAGCAAAACAAGCATCCAAGATCCTAACAGACCTGACAAACACTCTTGCCAAAGAGAAAAAGCCTGTTGGCGTGACCTGGTTGCTCTGCCACAGTGACATTAACTATATAACTCTTGAGATTTTCTGGTATGAAACCGGCCGCAAAAAGCAGTTTGCCGATCTTGCGAAGCATCGGATATTACCGGCCCTTCCCGCAAGGAGCTTCCCGGAAGTTTTGGAGTTGGTTAAAGATGCCGATTATGTGTTAGTGCCAACGCAGTTTCCAAAAGATGCGACTTCGTGCTTCAACTACGCAAGCATGATTGCACTGAAAAAGCAGGGACCAGAACTGCTTCAGCGAATCGAAGCTGACTTCCCATTCAAAGTTGAATATGACATGGGATTATGGAAACTTGGGTTGTTTTCGAAGGTGGCCCCTGTGAGGCAAACGCATCCTAACGGTTGTGATGATTCAAATGGCTTGTAGTACACGCGACCTATTCTTTGTTCAAACATCGAGCGATTTGTTCGTTCTTTTCGTTCTAACATGCGAGAAAAAGATACGTCCAAAACAGTCTTGCCTTGTGCTCTCATTCGACTTTGAGCGGCACGGAATAGACAGGGATACAATCACTGTCCGCAGATTACTCATAAAGCGAATGAGATCACTCGGATTCAAAATTAGCCGAGCAACTTCTTTGTATAATCGCCTTTCCATGGTGTATTGGGTATACGAGTACAAGCACCAGAGCAAAGGAAGGTTTCGCAATTTCTTTTATCGACTCGTGCAATGGGCGAAAGCAATCGATACGAAACAGATGGTTTTGTGGAAGGACTTTGATCGTTTTTTTGTGAGCCACCCATCACATCCCTTATCACAGCTCCTGATTGAACGAAAGAGACCAAATCAGGAAGTTCATATGTATCCACATGGGCTTGGATACAAACCAGAGGAGATGAAGAAGTCAGCTGACTTCTATAATATGCCGTACCTTATGAACGGCAGCAAGCAGCCACTGTGGGACTTTTACAAGTCAGAAGTTATATCAAAACTGAAACTATCGAATGAAATTGACCTATGGCCAAACAATTCTGTAATGGTCTGTGTTGAGTACATAGAAACTATTGTTCGGACTAAGGAGTTCATCGATTTGTATGCTCAGCTATTAATTCGGCTCTACGATTTAGGATTTGCTTCCTTTATCGTTAAGTTCCATCCCCGCTCTTGCCGAAGCGACAACATTTACTTTTTGAATGAATTGAGAAGTAGACTAAAGGAAACACCGGTCTGTATTACTGAACTTAAGACATGTTTGGATACAAGCCTCTGGGCCAATCCGCTGGCACAAAACTTTCCGAGTAAGCTGAGCGCCGTATCCTCAGTTGTGTCTTCTGCACCTTTAATGATTGCGGAAGACGCGAACATTAAGGCTATATATTGCAGAGCATTGATGGAGTCACTATTCAAGCTGAATCCCCCAGCTGACAACTCCCTGCCTTTATATCCCAAAGAAGCGAACAACGTTTTGTTACTCTAGACGCCAAAGTCTGATCGCGGTCAAGAATTTTGACATGTTCACAGCCCACAAGCAGCGCTAGCGTTACAGAGTAAAATGACGAGCAAGCTAATAGGCTCAAATGAGGAAGAAGAGATGGTAGCCAAAGACGTAAAGGACAAGCTCAAAGAGCACTACAGCGAACTTTTCCGTACGCATGGTCCTGTCGCAGCTGGTGTTCAGGGAAGCGAAGAAGGATTGATCGGACGCTTCGAACAGATTTCGAAAGTCGCAGATTTGTCCGGACAGAGCGTTCTCGACCTAGGATGCGGGTATGGTGGTCTGTATGCGTACTTGTGCAATCAGTATGACCGGATGAAATACACAGGAATCGACTTGGTTAAAGAGTCGATTGAATACGCCGCACAGACGCATGGCGACGCCTCTTGGGAGTGTCGTGACATTCTGGATAATCCATTGACTGATCGTTATGATTGGGTTTTGATCTGTGGCGTCTTCAACAATGCAATGCCGAATTCGACCTCATTCCTGAAAGAACTCACATCAGCGGCATGGCAAGCCGCCAATAAAGGCATCGCCTTCAATTTCATATCTCACCACGTCAACGCGCAACATGAGGGGATGGCGTATCACGATCCCCTAGAGGTCTTTGAATTCTGCCGGGCGACCCTTAGTAATAAAGTGACAATGTCACATCACTACTTTCGCTGTGACGTGTCCATGTTCGTTTATCGCTGATAGAAATGGATCTGCAGCTCGTAGCATGCTCTGACGACAAAGATTGGGACGGCTTTGTCGATCATTCTCAGCAAGGCACAGTATTTTGCAAAAGTGCCTTTCTTTGGGCACTCGGAAAAAAGCTCGAACGCTGGTTCGTTAAAGATACAGATATTGTAGTGGCCGCATTTCCCGTTTTGTTTGACGACAAACAACCCATCGTGGCACCACATCCTTACACGCTGTATCAGGGGCTGATGTTTCACGAGAATGTAGATACACAGCCGAGCCACAGAAGCGTCTTACACAGACTAGAGATCGCAGACTTTCTGTTGTCGAAATTGTCTTCAACTTATTCATTGATTTCGTTGTGCACACACCCCACTTTGATTGATATTCGCTCTTTTCTTTGGTTTAACTTCCATGAACCAGAAAAAGGTCAATTCGTCGTCGACACTCGTTATACAGCACGGCTTTGTCTGGCAGATTTTCAAAAGGAACAATACCTCAAAGAGATCCGAACGTTGAGAAGGAGAGAAATCATACGGGCACAAAAGGCAGGCTACGAAATCGTCATCAACAACGACATCACGACACTCGATCATCTTCACGATCTAACATTTAGGCGCCAGAATCTCAATAGATCAAGTCGGGACGTGGATTTACTGCGAAACATCAGCGAAGTGGCACTAACATATGGACTAGGACGCTCTATGAAGGCAGTGAGTCCAAAAGGAGAGATCGCCTCAGCTAATCTCATTTTGAGAGATCGTCAGGCATCCTACTACCTATTTGGTGCCAACGATCCGGATTTTAGATCGAGTGGCGCTTCGTCACTGCTTATGTTCGAGGCAATCGCACAAGCCGCTGAAGAGGGGCGTGACTACTTCGATTTCATTGGTATCAACTCGCCAAATAGAGGAGACTACAAAGTTAGCTTCAATGCACAGCCAGCTTTGTATCATACGCTTACTTGGCAGAAGCCCACGAGCGCGCTCTAACAGCCATCGCCAGCCAGCAACTCAATCGCAATTTCGAATACGGGTGAATCTTTACTCACACATCTTAGGCATTTTTTAGGTAGGTAGATTCGCTCACTTCACCAGCTATCAATCGTGGACCTGACAAATCTGATTCGCTACAATTTTCGACTCACCGAAAATGCTGCTGCGAGAGGGGAAAAGTGGATCAAAAGTGAGCACCCGGTCTAGACTCAAAACAATTCTTGTCGGATTTGGACGCATAGCTCAAGGCGCTGCGGCAGATCCAGTTTTGTCTAAGAAGATTCCATACTGCACGCACGCTCAAGTCTTAAGAGAGCATCCACTCTTCGATTGGCAGGCGGTGGTTGACCCTAGCGAAGAAGCTCGCTCGGCCGCTCTTCGAGGTTGGCATGTTGAGCATGTGTTCGCTGATCTAGATGAGGTTACGAATTTAGACCAATACGAAGTCGCAGTTTTTGCTACTCCTCCTCTCGATAATTGGGACATCCTGTTTAGACTCCCATCATTGAAGGGAGTCCTTGCAGAAAAGCCGCCTGGCAAAAGTACCGCTGTTGCGCGAGACTTGGTAGCTCATTGCGCCAGCCGCGGAATCGCACTCCAAGTGAATTTGATGCGTCGAGCAGACGAATCAACACAACTATTGCGCAATGCTTTGCTCTCCGAACTGATTGGTAAGATGCAGGCTGTCACTGGTTTCTACACACATGGGTTGTTGAACAACGGCATACATATGATTGATCTCGCGCGCATGCTTATCAAGCAAGAAGTAGTCAGTGTCCAGGCTGACGTAGGAAGGGTTTTTCATGAAAGTCCGATTTCGGACGACATAAACCTGCCGTTCAAGCTAACATTTGACTCTGGACTTTCGATGACTATGAATGCTTTGAAGCTGAGCTGCTTTCGAGAGAATGGCATGGAATTCTGGGGCGAATGTGGACGGTTGTCTTATCTGCACAGCGGCTTTTCGTTACTCTTTCAGGGATTGCAAGAGAGTTCGCTTGTGTCTGGAGAACGTGAGCTCAGCCTCACTCCTCGCGACCTTCCTGTGACTCTGGGTCAGGCATTCTTCAGAATGTACACCAACTTAGCAAATGCAATTGAGCTGGAAGAGGAGTTGGTTAGTCCTGGTGAGTCGGCACTCCGAACTATGGAAGTCATTGATGCCATACGCGAATCTGCAAGAAATAACGGACGCATAATTCTATGCGGTAAGGCGGGTGCATCCAGTGAGCGCATGTGATGCACTAGTTTTTGTGGAGGATCCGGGCGCCGCAAATTTTCTAGCGGACTTGCCGGCGAGACTTCAAGAGCGAGATTTGACTGTCGAGTTGCTTGCTTGCGGGCATGCGACAAAGTACATGAAATCTCGCGGCGTAAACTTTGTAGATCTCACAGTGTTACCTGCATCAACCGCACAGCAACTAATCGATCAATACGAGCCCCATGTGATTGTTGGTGGCACTGCTGAGAACTCTAAAACTCTTGCCCTCGCTCTGTTCGAGGAAGGAAAGAGATTGAAAATTCCGACGGTTGGCGTTGTCGACATGATGGTCAATGCAGATCGTAGATTCCGAGGCAACAGCGATGAACCGTTTGCTTATGCGCCGGAGTACATTGTCGTTCCTGATGAGGTCGCGAAAGAAGCGTTCATATCCCTCAATTTTGCACCGACGAACATATTTGTTATTGGATACCCGCACTTTGAAGTCGTCCGACAAAAGGCTGCTCGGTTGCTGCATTCTCAGCAGACGTGTGACCCAAACCACGTTGCAAAAATTGTTTTTGTCGCCGAGCCTGAAAGTGAAATGAGTCCGGAATTGACTAGGCGC
Organism: uncultured Candidatus Obscuribacterales bacterium; assembly: GCA_964503045.1. Lineage (GTDB taxonomy): Bacteria > Cyanobacteriota > Vampirovibrionia > Obscuribacterales > Obscuribacteraceae > CAYZJR01. The sequence goes on along the minus strand of CAZCZI010000070.1, from coordinate 28,907 downwards.
AATTTGAACTACTCGCTCCACGGTCGCGGAGGGTCAGACTTTCGCACTTTTATTGTTCTGGAAGAAGTGATTGACGCGCTCACTGAAGCCGATCTCAGAGCCCACCTAATTGTCAGATTGCACCCCAAGAACTCTTTGAGTGAGTTCAATTCTTATCAAAGTGAAGTAGCGGGATTTAGTGAAGGCGGCGATCCAATTCCGTTTTTGTATGACGCAGATTTGGTAATCGGCATGACATCCATGTTGCTTCAGGAAGCAGCTTGGCTGGGCAAACAGACTTTGTCAGTGCTGCCTGAGGAGAAAGAGCGCCAACGACTTGCCACTATTTTGAGCGGGCTGACACCAGCTGTAAACCAACGAAAGGATCTGGTCAGATTCTTGGAGCGTTTCAAAAATGGAGAGTGCATGTCCCCCAATCCAGAGGATTTCTTTACACTAAATGCGACTGAGAAATTGACGGACTTTGTTGTCGATTTGATAAGAGGTACAAAACCGTAGAGTGGCTTCAGTTTCAATACGCACTGTCTTAATAGACCTCGACGGAACGCTGGCGCTCAGCCTAGGATCGCTACAAAAGTGCTACCACCGTTTCCTCCAAAACTTTGGAGCCCAGGGTAGCGACCAGGAGTTTCGAGAGTGCGACGGACCCTCCTTGATTCAGATTGTTGACAAACTGAAGAAGCGTCACAGTCTACCTTGTGAAGTGCCAGCCCTTCACAAGGCTTATCTGAATGTACTTTTGGAAGACTATCAGAACTCGATTGATTTGCGCGCCGGCGCGCTCGAACTTCTCGAATGGCTACACGGTATGGAGTACAAGATTGGCTTGGTGACTTCTGCATCAGCTCAATTAGCTGATGCATTTACATCAAGACACAGGATACAAAAGTATTTTTCGATAATAGTCACCGGTGATCAGGTATCGCAGTCCAAACCTTCGTCAGAGATTTATCTGCGCGCTTTGTTGCTTTCATCGTTACACGCAGCCGAGACGGTTGCAATCGAAGATTCGCCAAACGGTGTCAAATCCGCAAGCTCAGCCGGGATCAAGGTGATCGGATTGGCGGATGATCGCCACGAATCATCACTGCTCGAGGCGGGTGCGCTGATTGTCGCTCCTACTTTGTTTTCAGTCCCCAGCCTACTGAGTCATCTGGTGAACCATCAGCAGACCCGTTGACTATTTCGCAACAAACGCCCAAAGCCTGTTCTGTCCGAAGCCACCAAATGCAGTGGCAGACTCAGATCCCATCGCTAACAAGAGCGATGTCACCGTTTGCATCATCGGGTCATCGTATACAATCTCGTTGTTCTCATGAGCACCAGGCTTTAAGACGTACAAAATAACGTCGTGGAGACTTCCAAAGTCCTCCACAGATATGAGATCGAAGAGCGGCTCCAAACAAGGCAATACTTTTCCTTCGTCGATGAAGACATTAAAGTCAGCCACTTCTCGTCGCTGTAAGCCCACCTTCTCGCGAAGATCGTTTAACCGGAAGTGCGTCTGCACGCTATTCTCCAGCATGAGAAATCGACCACTCAATGTGAGCAAATTACGGATATTTTCACACGCCGAAACTTGCTCTTGTGCAGATGCAAGGTTTATCAAGCACCTATCCGTGTAGATTATGTCGAAGTCGACAGGTTCAAGCTCTTCCCGAAAGGTACGCGACAGCTCTTCAAATTTGGACAAGATGTTTGATCGAGAGAGAGTCAACGCATCACCTTCGACGACCGCAATTCGATCGGAAGAACCATCCGTGCTTTGGGCAATATTGAGGCGCGCTTGTTGCACCATTTCCCTCGAGAAATCCACTCCAAGCCAGAGAATCTCCGGAAAGGCATTCAGTAAAGCGATTCCGTTGAATCCATTGCCGCATCCGACTTCTAAAATTCGTGGACGTCGCTGTAGGTTCTGTGCCCTAAGTGCACTTTCGATGCCACGAGAGAGAGCTGCAATTTCCAAAGCCTTAATAGATTGGCACTTAGTCGTCGAGCGCAGATTCGTCCCAAATTTCAGCGCCCAATCATCCCAATGCTGCAGATTCTTTTCTCTTCGCATCTCTAGCTTTGCTCGTTAGACTCAACCATTTGCCAGGACAAGGGAGTTCCTACCTCTATGTTTTGGGTGGCTTTCCTACCGATTACTTGATCATAGAACTTAGGCGCAAGTCCATCAGCCGGGCGAATAACCCGAATGTTATCGGTGTTGAAAACATCTCCTTCAAGAACTTCACGTACCACAAACACTGACCTTCGATATCTTCTGAATTGGTCTTCATCAGAGGCACTGCCTGCACTAACAAACTTTCCTAATGCGCTCTCCACCTTTCTGATCTTCGACACCATATCTTTGAATTCCACAAGATCGAGCGAAAATCTAGAGTCCAGACCGTCGTGATTTTTGTCAAGAGTCAAATGTTTTTCAATGATGGAAGCCCCAGCAAGCACTGCCATTGCAGGAAGTTCAGTACCACCGTTGTTATCCGAAAACCCTGCAACGACATTGAACTTACGCTGCAAACGCGCAATGTTGGATAACCGAAACACTGCCCAATCCGGGTTTTCCGCGTAAGTAGTCACGCAATGCAATAAGGCAATTTCCTTCGAGCCGCACTCTCGCAGCACTGAGACTGCTAACTCAATCTCTTCCTCTGTCGCAAAACCTACAGATAGAATTACAGGTTTACCTGTTTGAGCAACCTCGCGCAACAACTGCGTGTAGGTGGCTTCGTAGGAAGCTACCTTATGGCAAGGAACTCTCAGGTTCTCAAGAAACTGCACGGCCGTAGCATCAAATGGAGTGGAGAAAAAATCGATCCCAAATTCAGCAGCTCTCGCTTGCAGTGGAGCATGCCATTCCCACGGTGTAAATGCCTTTTCATACAGGCTGTAGAGATTTTCTTTTCGCCAAGTATCCGGTGCACCTTCGGAATTAATCAAAAACCATGGCTTGTCTGAATTGATCGTTAACGTGTCAGCAGTATACGTCTGTAGCTTGACCGCATCTGCGCCGACAGACGCAGCCGCTTCGACCAGGCTAACAGCATCTTCGAAGTTTTGTCTGTGGTTACAAGACAGCTCAGCGATCACATAACATGGATGCAGTGGGCCAATGAGGCGCTCACCTATGCGAATCGTACTTGACCCACTTTCAATATTACAATCAGTACTTTGCACGAGTTACAACTCTTCTTCTGCGACTACTGATGAGACAGCGTGATTTGTGGGCCATTTCATTTTGCCTTGTATTCGTCGCAACCCAAAAATGATCAACTTCTTAGGTTGATACTCTGAAAGAATGCGTTTGGCACTGTAGTTCTATCGCCAAAGACAAAGTCTCAAGAAAGACTAGCATGAAGCTGTCTTTCAAAAGAATAAAAAGCCTGCAATGCTAATGTTAGTTGCCACCTATAGTCAGGCTTAACTTCGAATGTACTCTTGGCCTTGCTCCACGCTCTACCTACGCTCGTCACGACGGACAAATTTGAAACCGTGATACAGGCGTTTCCGATAGACGAAACCTTTGAAGTCGTCCTTGATAGTGCGAGTTTTTCCGCAGAATCGGACATTTCAGAGAGAGTTGCAGAGATTTGGAGGCTGGCAACAGCGGACAATCAGGCTCTCTTCGATGGTTCAACTCTGTGCACTCGTAAAGTGACCATGAGTTCGCTAGTCTGCACGATTGTGCCTTATCGCTTTGTGTATGGGCAGATACACGATTCAATGGTCGCACAGACACTCAACCTGGAAGTCGCATGCGTAAGCGGCATAACATTACTTGCCGACAAAGTCCTTTACGGCAGGAGAGCCTCAAAATTATCTCAATGTGGCGGGCTCCTCGAATTAGTACCGTCTGGTTCGCTGTCTCCCAAGGGATCTCAGCAGCCTATCAATTACAGAACACAACTTTTGGAAGAATTGGTTGAAGAAACAGGCATTCGTTGCGACCAAGTGGATTCGGTAGAACCCTTCCTAATAGTCCGAGACACAAATCACAATGTAATAGACATTTGTTGCAAAATCCGTTTGCACAATTTGACACCAAACAAAGTGACCCAACTGTTTAGGTCCGGCGAGTATTCGCAATTGCTGATTGAACCCCTAGCGAACTTACAAATTCTGGCGCAAAAACAACAAGATTGGGTTCCAACCTCAGCTGCTATCATAAAAGCGCTACATGATGGAATTTAGTTGGCTCGATCCCACTCTTGCTTCAGTGCTTGCTACGACTCGAGGCCACGACGTTTTCCTCATTGCACAAATTGTGTGTTGAGTGCAGAGTTCTCAACTCATCAATATTTCTGAACATCTTTCGAAAGCATTCGGAGAGCAGGTCTAGATCATCCGCGGCCAAATCAAAGGCGCACACATGAAACTCAAGAAGCTCTTTGTTGTGTAATTGTTCTACAACAGGGCACATGCCCTCGACATAAGCCTCCTGGGTAAGATTGAATGGATAGCCCTCTCGACCAATTCCAATTCGCTTCTGAAAAATCGGCAACAGATAGAGAGGTTTTACGTATCCCCGAGAATGGGGAAAACCTTCGGCGGCCAGTGCCTTACCAAAAACTTCTCGCGAGACTCCTACAACCTCTTCATCGTAGCGGCAGGCCCATGCATAGAAAACATGTTTGCAATTCACTCTTGTCTTGGGAGGTGTAATTCCCGGCAGTTGCTCAACTGCTTCACTCAGATACGACGCGACTTTTGTTCTCCTGTCTATGTGAACCTCAGCATCTTCGAGCTGATGGATACCGACAGCGGCACACAATTCAGTCATTCTATAGTTGTAGCCAATGAGATTCGTCAAGTTAGAGACTCCTAGACTCTCGACGAGATTTTCTCCATGATTGCGAATGAGCTGCAACCTTTGACAGAGTTCGCTGTCATTCGTAACACAGATGCCTCCTTCTCCTGTATGGATGTGTTTATGGTAGTTCAAGCTAAACACTCCGATATCTCCGACTGTGCCGGCATACTTGTCCCCCTCCATAGCAAGCGGGCTTTGAGCGTTGTCTTCGATCAACTTTATGTTATGCGAATCAGCAAGTATTCGAAGCTCTGCAAGAGCAGCCGGTTGACCAAACAGATTCACTGCAATGATTGCTTTAGTTCGACTCGTTATCTTTGCCTTAACGGCCGCAGGATCAATGCAGAACGTATCAGGCTCAACATCTGCAAACACGGGTATACCTCCATACACCAATGGAGCCATCACAGTTGCCGACATCGTATATGGTGGCACTATTACTTCGTCACCTGGTCCAATTCCAATTGCTCCAAGCGCAGCAAAGAGTCCAGATGTTGCGGAATTGACTGATACAGCATGCTTGGCGCCTATCTTGCTGCGCCACGCTTCCTCAAGATCGCGAACCATTGGACCTCCGTAGAAGTCATCTCCGGGGGCCCCAACAAACTTCGACAACACCCCGGAGCGCAACACCCGAATCGTTGACTGAATCTCCTTCTCGCCAACTGAGTTATAGTGACGGAAGGGCTTTGTGATAAGCGGCGAACCGCCAAGAATTGCCAACTCAGACATCCTAGATTTCCTTATGAATAATCAATCGGCAGAACTCAAATACAGGTGAACTGCAAAAGCCTGCGGCTAAGCCAAACGCAATGCACTTATTGTGCGAGATTAACAGAATTGCATCCAGCGAAAATCGGAAAGTTAGCAATCATTAAGCTCGTTCGGCATTGTGAATCTAAGCCACCAATCAACTGTGAAATGCTCTTCTCGCTCTGCTCAATTACAGCTATCTGATATTCTGATGACGATGGGCGTGGAATCTTTTGGTTTGCAAGTGATGGAGACGTTTGAACAGGAGCTTCTCCTGAATATCCGCTCTTTGGTTACAAGACACGGTCGAAGGCTGGCTCATGGAAAACAAAATCATCGCAATAATTCCAGCACGCGGGGGAAGCAAGAGGATACCCCGAAAGAATGTGCGGGAGTTCTGTGGGCAGCCAATCATCAAGTACTCCATTGACACGGCAATCGCATCCGGTCTCTTTGACACGATTATGGTTTCGACTGACGATAGTGAGATTGCAGAAATCTCTCGATCGCTGGGAGCCGAAGTCCCTTTCATGCGAACTTCGAAGAACGCCGACGATCAGTCAACCCTTACCGACGTGCTTCGCGAGGTCTTGCTGGAATACGATGGCAGAGGCAAAGATTTTGTTTACTTCTGCTGTATCCTTCCAACCGCGCCCTTTCTTTCGGTCTCAACCTTAAGGCAAGGATTCAATGTACTTCAGGCAACAAATGCTGATTCCGTTATTCCGGTGGTGCGTTTCTCATACCCTATTCAGCGTGCCTTGAAAATAGAGTCAGATGGTCGGCTACACATGTTCAATCCGGAGAATTACAGCGCACGGTCACAAGATCTGGAACCCGCTTATCATGACTGCGGACAGTTCTACTGGATGAAAACAAAAAGCCTAATCGAACAAATGCGAGCTTTTGCAAAGCATACAGTCGCCATAGTACTTCCCGAATCTGAGGTGCAAGACATTGACGAAGAAGAGGACTGGAAGCTCGCCGAGCTGAAGTACAAACTAGTGACAAACAAAGCGGTTCAGTAACTCAGCTACGTAAAGTAGTCGAGCGGTCTGTTTTTGTACACCAGGTTTGGTGACATTCCATAAACTACTGAACAAGAAGGAACATCAGAATCTTTGACATATGTACAAGCAGAGATAATCACATTGTCGCCAATCACACAGTTTCCGAGAATCTTCGAGCCGGACATCATAGTTACATTTTCTCCGATCTTCGGATAAATACCATTGTTATTACCAACCGTACAGTTTTGAGAGAACCTAAACCTGTTGCCATACGATGCCCTTCCCATAACGCTTCCGACCGGATGATCCAAAAAGAATATGTCAGGCATTTCCACTTCGTAATAGATGTCCAAACAGTTGAGACACTTGTTGAGGTAATAAATACGATCCGCCAGCGACCTACGCTCTTCACCAAAAGTCAGAAAGACAGAGCGAGAGACGAAGTACAGGAATATCGAGTACTGCCCCGTGTGAAACGGATTAAAGTAGGTGTCACCATTCTTCTGGTAGTACTTACTGTCGGTTGCACCAAAGCATGTTGAGCTTCGCACCAAGGCATCATCAAGACAGTAGTTGAGCGCGTCCAGCTCGGTCGCAACGTCAAATAGAAAGATGTTTTGCAGTTGTTTAACAACAAGCTCTGATATTACGTTCCTGGGATACTCGATCATCATCTTCAGCGTCACTTCAATTCCCTGAGAGTCGAATCCCAAAATGAGAGGTCTATAAAGCGGGTCGAAGAAGTTGGTCGCCAATTCTTGTGAGTACTTCAATGACCTGGCGAACATCCTGATCTGTCATGGCTGGAAAGATCGGTAGACTGATCACTCGCGAGTAAAACTCATCCGTGTTAGGGCAAACTGGTGGATTGTGCGCTAACAATCTCTGATAGTGCGGATGTTTGTACGTGGGTATGTAGTGCACCTGGACACCGATATTTTCGGCATGCAACGCCTCAAACACGATTCTCCGAGTGCGCGAAAACGGAGCGTTGTTGACGAGTATTGGAAACAGGTGATGGGAGGACGTGCGATGCTCTTTCTGCTCGAGAAGCGTAAAGTGCGTCACATCAGACAGGGACTCTCGATATATCGAGGCGATCTGTTTGCGCCGATCAACGAACTCATCCAACCGATTCAATTGACTAATACCTAGAGCAGCCTGAATTTCCGTCATCCGGTAGTTGTAACCCAAGAACTGCATCTCATGGTACCAGGCCCCCTCGTCTGGGTTTATCATTTGCGATTTGTCTTTGACGATTCCGTGAGTACGAAAGGCCCTAAGCTCGCTGGCAAGCTTCGTGTTGTGCGTTAATACCATCCCGCCCTCACCGGTGGTGATATGTTTCACGGGGTGAAAACTCAGTACCGTCATTTCCGCATAGGCACTGATGGGCTGACCATCATAGATCGATCCCAGCGAATGTGCTGCATCAACGATAAAGTGAAGTCCGTGGTCGCGCGCCAACCGAGATAACTCGATTGCATCGCAAGGCTGTCCAGCAAAGTCAACTCCGACTATAGCCCTTGAACGCGGTCCGATTCTGCTTTCCACCGATTTAGGTTCGATCAACCCCGTTGAGGGATCAATGTCGGCAAAGGTCACCGAAGCACCAAGATAAAGCGCCGCATTGGAAGTAGCCGCGAAGCTCATCCCGGTCGTTATCACCTCGTCGCCTGCAGAGATCCCGGCCGCATAATAAGCCCCATGCAGGGCGGCTGTGCCGCTGCTAAAGGCGACTGCATGTTCAATCTGACACCGTTTCGCTACAGCGCGCTCAAACTCTTCAATCAAGGGGCCCTGAGTAAGCCACTCAGATCTGAGCGCTGCCTCAACCGCTGCAATGTCGGTCTCGGAAATGCTTTGGTGCCCATATGGAAGCCATGCAGTTCTAGCCGGCTTTCCACCCTCTATCGCGAGGAGGGTTCCTCCATTGGTTCGCCCACCAACTCCCATAACTGTTCTCCCGTCAGCCACTCCGTATTGAGATCGCTTCTATATCTAAATCCTTCTTCTACAGGACGTCCACCACGCTTCAAGAGTTCATCACCGTCCCACCACAGTTGACTGGGTTGAATGACATAGTATTTGTCAAATTCCAAACACCATGGAGATTCATCACGCGGAATCAGGGTTTCATGCAACTTCTCACCTGGTCTTAAACCCAGGTATTCATACTTGCAATCGGGTCCGATTGCACGCGCCAAATCTATGAGCCGCATACTAGGAATTTTAGGAACGAAAATTTCACCACCGTTCATTTTATCCATGCTCATAAGCACAAAATCAACGCCTTGCTCCAGTGTTAACCAGAATCGCGTCATGCGAGCGTCCGTCAATTTGAGCATTCCAGTGCGACGCATCTCACGAAACAGCGGAATGACACTCCCGCGGCTTCCGATTACATTTCCGTATCTGACGATCGCGAACTTAGCTCCCGACGTACCAGAGTAAGCATTGGCCGTCACAAACAATTTGTCCGAGCAAAGCTTAGTGGCACCATACAAGTTAATTGGATTGGCGGCTTTGTCAGTGCTCAAGGCAATTACTTTCTGAACACCTCTGTCAATTGCCGCATCAATAATGTTCGCAGCCCCAAGTACATTTGTTTTCACAAACTCAAATGGGTTGTACTCCGCTGCTGGTACTTGTTTAAGCGCAGCGGCATGTACCACAACATCGACATCCTGAAAGGCGCGATAAAGCCTGTCGCGATCTCGAATGTCACCAAGAAAAAATCGTAAACACCGATGATCAAACTTCGAAGCCATTTCGTGTTGTTTACACTCATCGCGACTGAAGATGATTAACTTCTTAGGAGGATGGTCCGACAGGAGCCGTTTCACAAAGGCTTGTCCAAATGAACCAGTTCCACCAGTCACCAATACTGTTAGATTTGACCAATCACGCATTCAGCTCAACCATTTGGAGACGACGTTAATTTCACAGACTAACATGAGTCTACTTTGAGCTTCCAACAACATATGAACGTTTGTACATATACTTTATTTGGAGACACACTCAAATCCAAGAAATGCATACGACTCGGTTGCCAACCTGAGCAATCCAGACCGGAACAGAATCTCATCCACCAAGCGCGACAATGGCACAATCCAGGTCAAAAACGGTTTGTACACTTCTGTAGATTGATAGAATCCAGCTTTCTGCGCAGAGAACAACGAATGGTAATTGCACAGATACTTTCTTTCAACGCGAAAATAAGTGGACAGCAAATCAAACAACTCCTGCTCACCAAAGACCGCCTCCTTAGGTGAAAGAACCCACCCCTCAGATTCTGCTTGCCGGAAAAGCGTTTCAATGCGAGCCGATAGCTCTTCATTCAATTGCGCTTCGTAACCTTTCACTGCGTTCAACGACCATTGACCTGGCAACTTGTTTAGAAAACTAAAAAGGTGCTCAGCAATTCTGTTGCGAGGACCTGTTGCTTCGAGGTAAGCCGGTTCGTAAATGAATACTTTCGTCTTCGGTGGAACAGCCTTAAGCAGTTCAAAAAACTCATGAATTTCCTTCCAGGAAAGGTGATGGAGAATAGCGTGAATTAGAACGCAATCCACTGCCAAGAGCCCACTCTCCTGCTTCGATTGCCGAATCCAATCCTTCAAGTCTACGCACTTATAGCTGCATGCACTCTCAATACCGTGCGACCTAGCAGAGTCCTTAGCCAATTGGATCTGCGCAGCCGATACGTCGATACCCTCAATGTGAATCCTGCCTGGATGTGCAATCAACTGTCCCACCCAACCGCTTCCGCAACCGATTTCGAGCACAACCGTGGGTTTGGACTTTGAGCGTCCGCTCTCAAAAAACTTTTCAATTTTTCGAATATAGTGCTGCCTACATGCACGTCTCAAGGGCAATGGCAGTGTCCATATATCTTCGACGGGCAAAGCATTGGCGTTCCACCAATCAATTTCCAGCTGGTCGATGTACAAATCCGGCTCAGCTAATCTGGACTTCCGAGTCATCAACTTATCCTATTGTGTTGACACATCTTGCTAAACTGCACTTAGGTCGCCAATTGTAGCATTCACCACCTATCAGACTTATGTGCGAATCTTGCTGATAAGCCGCATATGTGCAATTGGCTGAACGCTCAAGAAGGAATACAACTTCCACATCGAATTGTGATGCGATCTAAACCGCGCCCAATCTTAACTCGCACTTAGAGTCCGACCATAAAAACCCTTCATAAGACCCACCAGATAAGTCGGATGTCATGCGAAGCAGCCCCGCTACGAATAAAGTTGGACCTGGGAGAAGGCTTTTGTTTACTGCGGAAAAGACCACAATTGGAGTCTCTGCTAACCGGCCAGCGAGTGCCACGCGCTGGCAATCTGGCTTGGCAATCACGATTCTGACTTGCTTGATCGTGCTTCAGTTCGTGATGTTCTACAACCATTTCCGAGTTCACATCATTGATTATGCAACGGTCTACCTCGATCAGGTTAACACGTACTTGTTTGCCTACCGATCGCACTTTGATTTTCTTGACGGTGGACTTCAAGGAATCCTGAACGATAGGGATACAGCAAGATATCTCAAATCCATGAAGGGCCCACTAGTTCCCATCCTTGCTCTACTCTCCACATTTACTCTTGGTGCAAACAGGTTTGCCGTCGCGCAAGTCAACTTCATTTTCTTAGTCGTAGGGGAAATTGCGTTATTTCGCTTCATTCAAAGACGTGCGGGTACTGCGTTCGGCTTTGCTGCAATTGGAGCCTTTCTCTTAACAGGAACGCACTTTGCTCAGTTTGGTGGTATCAACGATCTTCGCCTGGACTACAGTGCGATGGTAGTGATGCTCTTAAATTTTGTTGCACTTACAGGACTTCTGGAGAAGCGAGACTTGCAGTCGATGGTCTTCTTCGTCACCACATTAGTCCTTGCAGCATTGACCCGGGTAATACTTTTGCCTTACCTGATATTTGCAGAAGTGCTCGCACTTCTACTTCTCTTTGCGAAGAGTTCCTGGAGCCGCAAGCCGGTCTTCAATCAATCCACTTTAGTGCTGTTTCTTTCAACTGTTAACTCCATTTGCGTGTTTGGGGTACACGCCGCGATCTACTGGCGCCAACTATTTGGCTATTATGGCGGCTGCAAGATTTCCGGTGAATACCTGATGAGAATGAAAGAGTTTGGCGTGACGGATGTGCTAGACGTCATCACCTATTACCCAATTTCCTTCTGGACATATTTCAGTTTGGTAATTACTGTTACCGCGATCATTGCGATATCGGGTCTTCTCGCGTCGACAATATCTACAGGGCGCGTGTCCACAAATAGCTCAGATCATCGCTACATCTTCCTACTTTTTCCTTGCATAGTATTGTCAGTAATGGTCTGTGCGTCCTTATACTCTCCGTCACCGGTCGTAATGGGAGTGTTGGCGGGCCCGGTGGCTATATTTGCCACAATGCTCGTGAAGGGCGTGGTGCAATCACCAAAGCTAAATGTGTGCATAGCGAGCTCACTCCTAATCGTTGGGCAACTTTGGTTTTGCAAGGAATCGATATATCCGACGATTCCTCCACATGCAGAACAACTGGCAGCAAAAGCATCGAAGCAGTGCCTTGAGGGAGTCGTCGCAACAGTAGCGGCTTCCTCAACCAAAAATTGCCGTCTGTATTGGGGTGTGACTCATGACGAAGTAAACCCGTACAACTTCGAAATTCTATGGTTTGAACTGAGACAATGCGCTCTGCCACAGAGTTTTGCTCAGCACAATCTGAATTGGTATCCGGAGACTTCGCTGGCCGACATTCAAGCTGATATTGGAAAGGCTGACGTTGTTGTCGTTCCCGTGATGCTTTGTCCATTGTTACCAGGATACTTTGAGTATCCCGGAGTCGCCTCGATAAGAAAACACCATCCTGCGATCTTGACCATTCTCAAGGCAGATTTTGTCCAAGCCAGTTGTTTCTCTATCCAAGGATGGGGAGATGTAGCCATATTTGTGCGCAATCCAAAGCAATCTCTAGCAAGTGATCAGTAAAAGGGGAAGTATGGGCATATCAAGCGTGAAGTGGTTTGCAGAGTTGTTTAGGGTTCCTCAGTCCGAAACAGTTTCGACAATCGTCCCGGTGAGTGGAGGATCTGTTTCGGAAATTACAGATCTACCAGACTGGTTTCCATCGGTCTTAGTATCACCCTCAATGATCGCGAAGAAAGCGATGACGCCCGCTACCCTCGAGGAAGTTCTTCAAATTATGGAAAAACTTACTCCAGACCAATTCACGGTACACATGGTGAAGTTTTACAGAGATGGGTTAAATCGGTTTGGTTCAGATTGGATGTATGCAGATCTGATCACGATTTTGCAGTCCGCTTCTGCGTTGATCAAGCCGAAGAATTACCTGGAAATTGGAGTGAGGAGAGGAAGAAGCATGGCCATGGTTGCCGCTACCCAACCAACCTGCAATATTTATGGATTCGACATGTGGGTTAAAGATTATGCCGGAATTGAGAATCCAGGCCCGGACTTTGTGAAAGACGAGATGTCCAGACTAGGTCATCGAGGATCAGTACAGCTCGTTTCCGGAGATAGCCACGAGACGGTGCCTAAATTCCTTCAGAATAACCCAACTCTGTTTTTCGACATGGTCACCGTAGATGGTGACCATTCAGACACGGGCGCGGAGCAGGATATTCTGGATATCTTACCCAGAGTATCCCTAGGTGGTTTAATTGCATTCGATGACATTTGTCATCCATCGCACCGCTATTTGAGGGACGTCTGGAACAAAACCGTCGGGCATAATCCCAAATTCGCCACCTGGTCCTTCACTGAGCTTGGATTCGGAATTGCAACTGCAATCCGAATCGCTCAATGACTGACAAAAACTCTCATGCGAAGAGCAAGAGATCACCGCGGCGAATTCATTGGACGAGTCTCCTGCAACCAGCTGTACACCGAGGCCAATCCATTTTCTAAGGGAATGTTTGATCGAAAATTCAAATGGCTCCTCGCCTTTGTGATATCTACTGACCAATTCTCAACGTCTCCAGGACGAACCTGCCCCGTGTAAACAACGTTCGGACGAGCAGATAAGATTTTTGCAATCATGCAAATCAGCTCATTGATTGACGTTGAGGTGCCAGAAGCAATGTTGAATGCGCTTCCGTCATCAATACTGGATTCAGCCGCTAGTATCATTGCTTTGACTACATCCTCGATATGAATAAAATCTCTCGACTGTTTTCCGTTGCCGTATACTTCCATGTGATCGCCACCAGATTCCATTTTTCTAAACAAGTCAAAAATGACTTGCTTTTGTTGGCCCGGACCATAAACGGAAAACAATCTCAGAATTACTGCCCGAACTCCATACAATCGAAAGTACACCTTTAGATAATTCTCCGCTGCCAATTTGCTCACACCATACGGAGATACTGGCTCGGTTCTGTGGTTTTCCATTATAGGCAAACTCTCAGGGCTCCCATAGACCGCCCCGGAGGAAGGGAAAACTACTTTTGCATTGCTGGCAGCAACTCTCAAAGCCTCTAGCAATTGAATGGTGTTCTCCAAATTTAATTGAAAGTCCTTCATGGGGTTGGAGACGGAAACCGGTACATAACCCGAGCCCAAGAGGTGGAACACGTAGTCAAATTCTTCTAAATCAACTCGTTGCAACTTGTTAATGAATGGTTCGCTATCCGCATCAATTCTGGTGACGTCCCAGCCCAGAGCGTGCAATGCACCTACAAGATGGGATCCAATGAATCCGTTTGCACCAGTTACCAAAACATTCGACATCTTACTCTAGCTATCGGAGAGCCAAACCTCGGCTCTTCGCCTACAGATTACAGAAAATTCTCTACAAACCACGATCATACTAAACCCCTGACAGGCTATCCTTGGTTTGCGTAGAAATAGATTTATTAGCACGACATCATTTATGAGCGATTGCCACCTCTCCATAATAATTCCTGCATACAACGAAGTTGAACGTCTTCCCAGAACACTTAAGGAGACGCTCCAGTTTCTCCAACGCCAATCATATTCGAGTGAGCTCATCGTGGTAACTGACGGTAGCTCAGATGGAACAATCGATCTCGTTCGAACTTGGTCACAAGAACACAAAAACATGAAGCTCGTCTCTTTTGCGCAGAACCGAGGCAAGGGATTCGCCGTACGAGAAGGCATGCTTCAGGCCAACGGCAAGTATAGGCTTTTCATGGACGCTGACTATGCTGTGCCGGTAGATTTTGTTCAACCATTTCTGGAAGCCGCAACAACAGGAAGTGCCGTAGTTGTGGGTTCGCGCGCACTTGCCACTTCTCAAATACTTCAGAGCCAACCTGCAATCCGAGGCTTTCTTGCCCGTTGTTTCGGAAAAGTACAGCGTCTCGTCCTTCGCCTTCCGATTGCCGATACCCAATGCGGTTTCAAACTGTTTACGGCCGATGCTGCAAAAACGCTGTTCTCACTAGCTCAACTTGACTGTAGTTACTTTGATGCCGAAGTTCTATTTTTGGCTCACCGGCTTGATTTATCTATCAAGGAGCTGCCGGTGGTATGGACCCACGATCAAGAAACGCGGCTACCGATTGGACCGAGACGAACTCTGGACATTCTAATCAAACTATTCTCGATTAAGCGAATGCACGGGCACTTGCGCCCGGCTCCTGCGGTACCTCGAGTGAAGATTCACTCTGGAAGTGCAAACTCCTAGTGGAAGAACATTGTGGCAGCAAAAACAGAAACTAAATTTCCTATTCAGCTTCGTCCCACTCAAACTGGAGCGCCTACGCCCATTTGGGACGGAGACAGCTTTGTAGTCGGCAACAGTCGCTGCAGAGTGTTAGAGTACGACTGCGGTAGCACAGGTTGGAATGATGACTTGAGCTTCTTTGCAGTTGAAACAGCTGGCTCCGATCATTGTATTGAGGTTGCGTCGAGAAAGAACGTAATCAGGCTGACTAAACAAACTATTGAAGGACGAGAAAATCCTATAGTGCTGGAAATTGGCTCCTCGTCTGGCTTTATGTTGGAGCTGCTCCATAGGGAGTTGAAAAACGCTAACGTTATCGGCGCCGACATAGTACCAGAACCACTCAAACTATTAGGCCAACGATTGCCAATGCCGCTTCTACGTTTCGACTGGACTGCTTGCCCTCTTCCGGACAATTGTGTCGATACAGTTGTCGCTCTTAACGTTTTAGAGCACGTCGAAAATGATGCAAAGGCTATCGAACACCTATTTCGAATCTTAAAACCAGGCGGTCATGCAGTTTTGGAAGTCCCAGCCGGTCCGAACCTGTATGATGACTACGACCGAATCATGCAGCATTTCAGACGGTACTCAATGCAGGGATTCTGCGAGTTGCTCAGTTCAAAGGGTCTAGAGATAACATACAAAACACATCTTGGATGTCTGATCTACCCAGGATTTTGGGCGGCCAAGAAGTGGCGCAGAGCCAGACCAAGCTCCAGCTTGGAAATTGCAAAGGAAAAGACTGCTAGAAGCGTTAAACTAACAAAAGTTGCAGATTTCCTTGGTCTTGCATTTGAGCTCGAACTGAAACTCGGCAAGATGATTGAGTACCCATTCGGAATTCGCTGCGTTGTTGTATGTAGAAAACCGGCTTGAAATCTCGTAATAAGTTGTTGCATATGCAGCTGCCCAAGGAGCGAACAAGTGACAACTACTGTTGATTCCAATAGCTCTACGGTACAGGTTTGCGCAGATCTTGTGCATGAAGCAAAAACCAGTAAGCGCAGCACACTAATTCTGGAAATCGCGCTTTGTATAGCGATCATCGCGATACAGTTTGTGTTCTGGCACCGCAACGTAATCCAATTCCTTGAGCCCTATCACATAGTCAATTGCGACCAAGTGGCTGTTTATCTGACTTCCTATGAATTCGTCATCACACTGCATAACTCAGGCCGAATTCCAGAAACATTCTTACATGACTTACATTCTCATCAAGGTCCTTTGTTGCCAATATTGTCGATTTTATCGATGCTCATATTCGGATGTTCTCGATTAGCGGGTCTACTAGTCAACTTCTTAAGCTTGATCACCGCGGAATGTTTAGTGTACGTCTCTCTCAGAAAACAAACAAAGAGTTTCGCACCAGCACTGATGGCACTCGGTTTCTTTTTACTTGCAACGACACACTTCTTCGAATTCGGCGGACTAAACGATCTCCGGAGAGACTACCTTGGGATTTCTGCACTTGGTCTAGCTTTCCTTACAACCACTTGCTATCTGGAGAATGGTGGCAGGAATAGGTTTCTCCTCGCTGCTGCCTCCCTGATACTCCTAGATCTTTCACGATTTGTCGGGATGATCTATTGGATTAGCGGTCTCTCACTTTGTTTTGCTAGCGCCTACATTCTTAAGAAGTGTCGGAGGATTTCGCTGGATGAAAACGTAGTCCGTCGGTTAGGTTTCATCCTTTGCACCGCAGCGGCGGTCACATTCATTCATATTGTTGCCTGCTGGGATCTCTTCAATCAGTACTATCTGCAGATGAACGCACGGGGTGAAAGCCAGTTGCGTTGGTCAGAATTTGGAGTCAACAGCATCAATGAGCGACTGTTGTTCTATCCTGCTTCCTTTGTAAAACACTTTGGAGTCATATTGGGTTGCACAGCAACAATCTTGCTGGTCTCCGGTATTGCGCTAGCCGTACAAAAGAGAATGAGTGCTGTACCAAAGCTCGAATCGTCAAGTCGCTCCTGGGTGCTGGCAGGCGTACTACTTTCCAGCTACGTCATTCTAACGTCACACACGGCATCACCCATAGTATCAGGAATCTTTTCCATTCCGCTTTCAGTATGCTGCGCTCTCTTATGCACGAATGCGCTCAGCACCTGGATTAAGAAACCGTTCATTACCGCGCTCGCCACACTGATTTCAGTCATTGGTTTGTTTGTGACTCTTTGGCAGCTTGCGCTGCCGACGCGCTTGGCACACCCGAACGAAAGATCATCGCTTTCCGTACGAAGACTGACTGACAATGTTGTTGAAAATGTACAACCAAGACAGAAAGTGTCTTGGCTGCTGTATCAAGATGGACTTCACCCGCCGGCATTTCTGATTCGATGGTACGAAAAGCATAAAAAACCCGCGCCGAACGTAGAACACTTCCAATTCTTGCCATTTCCAGTCGAACCGCTCACAGGCGTTCTCACCCACATCTCTCAAAGCGATTATGTCATTGCACCGATTACAATTCCCGACGCAAAATCTGGTTGGTTTGAATATCCCGGTATCAAAGCACTGCGCGAATACCTTCCCTCAATCAAGCAAGCGCTCAACAAAGATTTCACACTCGTAGAATCGTATCCAGGCATTGTCGTGACAGGACCCGATGAGTGGACAATTGGTCTATTTAGGCGCAATTAGTCAGGTTCATTGAATTCGTAACACTCTGAACTGCCCACACTCAAAGGTTACAAATTCTTGACTCGCCTTTGAATCAGGAAGAACAATCTTGACTGTCGGCTTTATTTGCGATTTTGGCTGTGCCCACTGTCTGTACCCGAGGATGGTCTTGTAGGCAGTAGGCGTCCAAGAAAGCTCATGGCCGTCTCTCAGTAACTCAACTAATAGAACTAGTCCAGGCTGAACCACCGGAATATCAACTAAAATTTGCTCTTTGTCTGAAATTTCGGCGATAGCATCAATATCCTTCTTTGCAAATTGGTACTGTTTAGGAGTTTGCAAACTGGCGTACCGGTCTACTGCACCCGCCAGTCGAGGCAGATGCGTTAACATTAGAATGGCCAGACAACCAAGCAGTAACCAATTGAGTTTGTGGTCTTTCCGATCGGCGGCTGCCGCGATTCCACACAACGCAAAAGGATAGAAGATTCCGGTACAAGAATACAGAAGCCACTTTGCGTTTAATATCCGGAGCACCACTGGTACCACCACCGGCACAGACAACAAGCCCATCGAATCAAGCAAACGTTGTTTGATTACCGTAACAATGGCAAAAACCAGCACGAGACCCGATGTCGCAGCGAGCGCCCAAAGCACATATTCTGGCAAGCGCGAAAGCATAAGTCCATGGTTCTCTAGCTCCAAGTTGATAAGCAGTACTCTGTTCCAACCAAATGGCATTAAGTGTTCGAACGCTGAAACGAATGCGTACGGACGAGCAAGAGTTCCCGTCGTCACAACTGAAACCATACACAGAAGGCACAACCAAAGGAAACTGACCCTAAGTTCTTCAAGGGTTTGCTGCTGCGCTAGCAGCCGTCCAACCAACACTATAGCCCCGGTCCAAAACAACCACACAGACGACAATATGCCATTCATCGATAATGCGACGGCGACGACTAACACAGCCATTGTAAATAGTCTTAAGGGCGTCCAGCCCGTTGAGATAGTGATGAGGAATAACCCTGTCGTTATGAGATAACTCGGAAATGATAGTAACTTTGCCAGATAGCCGTCACGTGAATAATCAAACCAATGCGAAAAGACAAGTGCGGTCATCAAAAGAAAGTAGGTTGAAAGTCGAGTCGTAAACAACGCCGGCACACCAAGTCCAGCTGAAGCCAGGGCGATGGCGCACGCACGATCGAATGAGAACAAGCCACTCAAGCTGCTCCAATGGGCAACGTTAGCAATGTAAGAGAATGCACCGGCTCTTGGATCCATCCAAAACAATACTGCCGGCCACGATTCGTAAGGAAACGAGGGATCGTTTCTAGGAGCATCCACTACCCGGTGCTTAAGCAGCCAATCTGCAATATGTGCATACCCGAGTTGATCTGAGCCATCTAGACAAACGACCGATGGTCCGCCATTAGATATGGTGGCAAAGCAACAGGTAGTGGTTACGAACGCAGACACCAGCAACAGTGCAAGCAGCCCTACAATTAGATCGTTACCAGGCAAGCTCGGTCGCAACCGCCACATTGCAGCGCAGCTTGCAAGCGCGCACAGAATGGCGCTGGCAACGATCGCAACAGCCATCGGCATTCCGAGTAGAACATAAAATCCCAACGAAACCGTAGAGGTCAAAAGCAATCCGACCAACCCAGAAAGCATGAAGAGAAAACGTCGTTCGTGCAACCAGGGTGCGATCACTACAAAGCCACAAAGCGCGAAACCAACAAGCATCGCGGTGATGAAGCTGAATTCCTGCAACCAGATCATAGAAAAATTCGACAATAGCTACGATAACTGGTTGCCATCAGCGTCATGGGTTAGAACACCTGGATTACAAGGGTTTGAGCGTGAGTCCAATGCAGAGGTTCAAGTTATAGGACTTTGCGCCAAGCGGGAAGTACTGAATATGTTGGACGACAAAGAGCTTCTTCAACTCTTCGATAACTTGAGGACCTGTACTTAAATGCTCCTGCTCAATGAACCATCTGTATGGCATTTTGTATCTGCTCTCAAAGATTCTCTGGGCAGAAAGTCGTCGGCCAAGCCAATACAGCAATCCTCCCTCGCATGGAATCACAACTGAAAAAACTCCATTTTCCTTGTTGCACAATCGATGCATCTCGGCGACGCACTTTGGCAAATCTGGCAAGTGCTCCAGAACATGGATTGCCAGTATTCTGTCGAAATAACCGTCCGGAAAGGGAAGCGATGCTTGGCAGTCGCCTTGAATAGCGGAAATAGCAGGAAATCTTTGACGCAGTTCCTCAACCATGTTGCGACGCAACTCTAAAGCTGTATAACCATCCTTTTGGCGATCGTTCAAACTCTCGTATCTCAGATGCTCGCCTAATCCAGCACCAATCTCCAGAGTGGTGACAAAATCCGTTGGAGAGTGCTTCACCACATACCCGTGGTTAAAACGTTCAACCATCTCATAAGTGGGCGATTTACCGAGCACCTCGTGCCAGTGCTTCATAAAATCATCGCGAATCACTTGTTGTTCTGTCGTAAGCTCAGGCAGAACCCTCGGCCAAGTCGAGGAGGTGACTGAGCATCTCGTACTAATCGCTCGCACCGAATCTGATTTCAATTGGATTCCCACAGTTATTTCCCCCACATAGTGGCGAAATGCACGTAGCATTCTACGATTGCAAGACGAGTTCGTCCTTATGAATAGTTAGACAGTGACTCACGGCAAGAGTATGAGAAATCGCTAAGAAGGGCATCGCAGATCCTCGCCCTTGCCTGTCAGTACTCTAAATACCAAGGTTCCAATGTACAAAAAATAATTAGCAGCGGTCGATCAACCTGTAAGATCCCCCAATATAGAATTTTTGACACGGAAATGAGTGCTGACGAACCGATCAAGATAGGTCTTTTGGCTCATGGAGAGAGGAAATAAACACGTTTTCACCTCCTCAACCCTCGTATAAATAATAACCAACTGTTTATTTCCTGAGCGTTAGGTGAGGATGAAGTTTTGAAGTTCAAGCAGGTATTGGTGACTGGCGGCAACGGCTTTCTCGGACGTCGAGTGGTTGCTCAACTCAAAACAACTGGATATCGAGACATATTTGTACCGCGGAGTAAAGATTACGATCTGTCAGAACAGAGTAATGTACGAAAGCTACTGGACGAAGTAAAACCCGACTTGATCATTCATCTGGCAGCCAGGGTCGGAGGAATTGGTGCCAATAGAGAAAATCCGGGAGTCTATTTCTATCAAAATGCAATGATGGGCATCATGCTGATGGAAGAAGCCAGGCTGCGTGCAGTTACTAAAATGGTGACGGTCGGAACAATATGCTCCTATCCGAAGTTTACAGAAGTTCCATTCAAGGAAGACGACTTGTGGCTTGGATATCCGGAAGAAACAAATGCACCATACGGTTTAGCTAAGAAAATGCTATTAGTACAATCGCAGGCTTACAGAGAGCAGTATGGTTTCAATAGCGTTTATTTGCTTCCAGTCAATTTGTACGGTCCGGAAGATAACTTCGAACCCCAAACCTCGCATGTGATTCCAGCACTAATTAAGAAGTTTGTCGAAGCGGTAGAGCGAGAGCAAGACGTTGTAGAAATCTGGGGTGATGGCTCACCTACCAGAGAATTCTTCTATGTGGATGATGCGGCTCGTGGAATCGCGTTGGCGGCGGAAAAGTATGATGAATCACTTCCTGTCAATTTGGGCTCGGGCTCTGAGATTCAAATAAAAGACCTGGCGAGCAAGATTGCTACGCTGGTTGGCTTCAGTGGGAAGATTGTTTGGGATACCTCTAAACCCAACGGTCAGCCAAGAAGACGGCTCAATACAACACGCGCTAAAGACCTGTTCGGATTCGAGTCCAGTGTGGATCTCGACACCGGACTCGCAATGACGATTCAATGGTATATTCAAAACCGGAAACAGAACAAGGCTTGGGTGAACGCAGCACATGTTACGTAAGATCTATGAGTTGCTAACTCAACCGTCATAGACAAGCCTTATCCGGGAGGTTACGCTTGAGTTGCAGAAACAACAAGCCACTTTTGCCGAACTTCAAGAAAATTGTTTTCAGTCCGTTTTAGACGAACTCAATGCTGTCTCAACGCAGCTCGAATTTGCATAAAAGGAAAATTGAGAACAACTCTGTCAAAGTTTCACGGCATGGCGTCATACCTAAAAGACAAGCCCCTCCTTGACAATCGGGTCTATTCAATAAAAGATGAAGGTTTCGACAACGAGTCGACGGAGAGAATAGGTTTGCCGTGACAGTTATTTTGGGCTTCTGTTAAGGGGCACCCCCACGGTCCACACGTCCAGCGGAGCAACTCCAAATACCAGCCGATTCCGCCGCACCAGCTGCCCCCACAGTTGAGTGAAAAGCTTCGATTGACGGAAGTGCTCGGATTGTTGGATACCCATGTAGTGAGCAACATAGCTCAGCTGCATGTCCTTCTCAGACACGACTCGTCCCAAGTATTCCTGCTGTAATCTCGCAATTTCCGGCAGCCCATGCTGCGTCCATGCCGCTTCAGTCTTCTGTTCATCATGCTTTCTAAACAAGCCGAACGTGCTGTCTACTGAGAGAAACTTCGCACCATTCTTCAGAAAACGCAGCCATAGCTCGTAGTCCATGGCAAACTTGAATGTGTGGTCTACATATCCGCCACACTTGTCGTAGATTTCCTTAGTCCAAAAACAACACTCCTGCGGAATATAGTCAGCAACTAAAACCTCTCTCTTTCTAAATCGTCGAAATGGATACGCATGCAAGTAAAAACCGTCTTGGTCCACCGTATAGCGCCGCCCATAGATGAGATCAGCATCGGAGTTATTCTCAAAGATTCTCACCACATCTGATACCACGCGCTCGGATGCGTAACAGTCATCCGAATTTAAATACGCCAAAATTCTGCCCCGTGCCAATTTGAATCCTTTATTGATGGCGTCTGCCTGCCCATCATCCTTTTCGCGCACGACCTTAGAGAGATAGCGACTGTATTTTTGCAATATCGCCGGCGTCTCATCTGTCGACAAAGCGTCGACGATTATGTATTCGATGTTGGGATAGTTCTGACAAACAACACTTCGAATAGTCCGTTCGAGAAACTTACCCTGATTATATGATGGGGTAACAATGGATACGAGAGGCTGGTTAGTCATCTGATTCATATGCTGCTCCAACCACGTAATCAGAATCAGGTCTGTCGCTGACTAATGTCCCGATACCGATCGGAACATTGGCATCACTCAATTCGCTCAACAGTTCTTTCTTGCATTCGGAATCCAAACACTTGCATTCATGAACTAATCTTTCAAGCACCTTTTGCGTTCTATCGTTCATTAGATCGAGATACAGAAGTTCGTCGATCATCTCACGGTACAGTCGTTCTGTGTATTGCACCTCAATGAGATTGTATTTCTGCTGGTGTAAAGTAATTAGGCTGGAAACTCTATCGACAAGTGGCTTAATGAGACCAAGAATATATCTGATCATTTGACTGGTCTCATAGGACTAACAACCTCATCCACAACATCAAGAAATCTGCGTCCGAATTCACACATGCGATCGGTTGTAATCTGCTTGGCCTGAAGCTCGGCTTTTCGATTAGGTCCAGAAGAAGCAGACTTCCACAGTTTAACCAAGTTATCGGCAAGCTCGGTCGGATTGAATGGATCTACAAAGGTTCCTAAGGGTGGGCTCTGCTCTTCATGAACTTCAATGCGAGACAGTAAAATCGGCTTTGCAAGCGATTTGCACTCTTCTACAGTCGTACTCCAGCCTTCATAAAGAGAAGGCTGAACAACCGCTATAGACTGCCGAACCAGCTGAATGACGTCCTCGTACGGAATCAGCGAAAGGATCCGCACATTATCTTCTAGCCCTGCAGCGGAAATCATTTGCATTAATCTTGGCACGTGCAGAGGGTCTCGGGGTTCGGTCTTCGCGCCGCTGCAAACCAAACGGATTCCGGGTTCTTGCGCTGCAGCAATCGTGAGCGCTTTGAAGGCCAATTCGTGATTTTTATGTTTCCAAAACTGATTCGGCAAGAAAAAGAAACGTTCCGGCAAATCGTGCGCCTTTAGAACTTCATAAGGATTTCTCTCGAAGACCTCACTTGCAACTTTCACTGCAAATGGCACAACTCGAACTTTCTGTTCGTTGGTGTAGTGCTTGCAATAAACACTTCTTGCGTGTTGACTGCTAACTACAATTCGATCGGAATATCTTGCCACTCTTCCAAACAGAAAATCTCGAAGCTTCCTGTCATGACCTGAGAAGTTTTCCGGTAAGTCCTTATGTTGAAAATCGTACAACCAAGAGATGAGAGGCACACCAAAACGCGGACCGAAAGACTCAATGCCAAAAACGCAATCGATTCCCTGCCGTCTGAGTTGCGGACCCAAGGGAGGCTCAATCTCGGGTGGGTTCTTCATGAACCAGAATCGCTTTTTCAGCTTTAGATTCATCCGCCGATATCGATGCGGAGGCTCCTGCCGGCGAATGATACCATCTGATAGCGACACTAGCCCGCGACACTCCTGCTCATCTAGTTGCTCAGGAAGCACCAGACAAAGCTGATAAGCCGAGTCGTCATCGACTGCGCGAACAGCGTTGAGAACGTTGCTCATATAGTTTAAGCCTGCGATCCACTCGCGACCACCCTCAACCAAAAAAGCGATTTTCATCGGCTTTACGGGACGACCGCCTTTGCTTATCGGTTCTCTTACCTCTGCTGTTACAGCGACGTCAGCGCTCATTGGGTCTGCACCTCAGTCGAATTCAAACCCTGCAAATGGTTTGGTGTAAGTGCGTCCAAAACCGCCGAATCCATACTTTCTCATTTCAAATACTCGAACTGGCGCGTCAACAGCTTGGACGAACACGCGTAAAAGCAGCTCGCATTTGTCGCTGTCAGCAATTGGAGGAAACTGAAAAACTGTAGGCTGGTCATCGCGAGCCTCAGACACTGACGCCGTTGCAGACGCAACACCCTTGTCTCCAGACTGAAGACGAATGCAGATCTCACCTTGAGACAGTGGCACATCAACAACTGGTGCTAGTAGAATC
Organism: uncultured Candidatus Obscuribacterales bacterium; assembly: GCA_964503045.1. Classification (GTDB taxonomy): domain Bacteria; phylum Cyanobacteriota; class Vampirovibrionia; order Obscuribacterales; family Obscuribacteraceae; genus CAYZJR01. Next base: position 3,901 of record CAZCZI010000070.1, on the reverse strand, counting down.
GCTCGTAAATTTGGTTTACTAAGCCGCAACTTGTAAGTCAAAAATGGAACGCGAAGCAGGCTTAGACTCGGTACTAGCCGATACCCTTGCAGCGATCCAACGTTCAAACTCGTGTCATCTTTCAGCTGCTGAAACCCAGGATTCATGAGGTTCCACGCATCGAATTGATTTCTGAATCTATCCGCCCAATAGACAATTCTGCGCTGTCTAAAAAGATCTAACTCCTGCGAAATCAGTTTGCCTTTCGAGCGCACCAACTCCAATTCTGATTCGAGTTCAGAGACTCGAGCTCGAAGAGTGTCATCGTCGCTTGACCGCCGAACGTTTTTTGCGTCCATAGTCATCATGCTCTAACTCCCCCTGAATACAGCATTTGCACGTAAGCATTCGATGGCAACCAAGAACCTGCAACCGACTCAGGTTTATCATCAGTCAGTCCGACAAAGCGCAGCAAAAACTCTTGTTGAGCCGAGTTACGAATTGGGTTGAATGAAAAGACTATTTCACCTGGACATTCTTCGCGAAAACATTCCATACCTGTGCACTGTCTCAAAACGTTTTGCTCAGGTGATAGTACTTCCATAAACAGTTTTCCAAGCTCTTCACCTTCCTCGGGCGAAAACGATGGAATCTTGACTCCACAGAAATTCGTAAAGTCAGCACGAATTCTTACAAGTCTTTCTTGGCGATTCGGAGCAGCCTGTACCGAATAATCAGTATTGGTACTGAGCAAGCCTCTTATCTGTCGAACCCACTCGTCCTCGACGAGTTCTTGCCTAAACTCCTCGTAGACGTTTCGGTACGCTTGTTCTTTTACTTGTTCGCGCAATTGATGATCATTCACCAACTTTTCGATTGCACGAAACCATGACTCAGGCTCATTTTTGACCAGGAGTCCGGTTAGTCCGTCTTTTACACATGAGTTATAGACTGCTACATCAGAGTAGATTCCAGCAACACGACAAGCTCCATAGTCTCGATATTTTGTGTTGGTTTTGGAACGATTGAATTGAGTATCGGATAGAGGTGCCAAACCGATATCAAATCCGGACTTCGAGAATTCGCGCAGGAAACCATCGTAAGTCGACACTAGCGGCAACAACTTCACAGAGCGGTGTTCCGCTAATTCCGCAGGCTGACAGCCCCAAATCGTTACCTCAATTCGATCTCCAAATTCATTGAGCGCTTTCTGAAGCCCCTCCAAAAACAACAAATACTGGTCGTCTACAATACGACTGGTCGCGTACACGATTCGAACTTTTTGCTTCTTAGAAGGATCCAGTTCGCAACTCGATGTTGCGCCCTTTTCTAAAAGAGAGAAATCGAAGCCGGCTTTGGTCACGGCAACACTGGTGTTGTGTCGCCGAACCAGATCGATCATTTCAGGACTGTATACCCTAATCAAATTAGAATGGGTCAAATATCGTTCGAGTTGTTGAATCCGCAAGGGAAGCCGATGATAGCGCGCCAACACGGGATCAGTTTCGAAAGGCACATCCCAGAAGTTGTCGTCGAGGTCGAAGATTACCGGTTTGTGCGAGGCAACGGCTTCGTTTAAGAGGTGAGCATATGCCGGCTCGGTATTTCTGCAAAAGACAACAACATCGGCCCAATGAACCGTGTCAAGAGACGAACGCCCCTCCAACGAAATTTTCAGATCAATCAATCCCCTCTTCTCAGCAGCCTTTAGAGGCTTGATCACATTGATCTGACATGAGGCAATCAACGAAGGAAGAAATGCCGCAACTTTTGGTCGAAGTTTAGTGGAAGTTTCCGTCATCTGATTTAAATCGCAATTTCACGCTCATAGAATCGAATCATTTCATCAGGGTTTCCATCATTCACGATCTGACCTTTGTGAAGCACAATCACTCTATTGCAAAACTCGCTAATCCGAGGCATATCGTGTGACACTAACAAAGTGATATGCGATAGATTGAAAAGATCACGCAGTCGCGCAGTTGCTTTGTGCACGAAGTGCGCGTCACCAGTAGCAAAAATTTCGTCCATAATCAGAATCTCGGGATTCGCAATAGTAGCTATTGCAAACGCCAGTCTCCCATGCATCCCTGACGAGTAGTACTTGATCGGCATATCGATAAATTCCTTGAGCTCTGAAAACTCAATGATTTCTTGTTCTAACGCTTTAGTTTGCTTGAATGATCGCCCTAACAAGGAGCCATTCAAGTAGATATTCTCGCGTCCACTTAGTTCTGAATCAAAACCAGTACCCAATTCAATCAGTGGAGTGACACGTCCCACGACATGCACACGACCCTCGTGGGGAGGATAGATTCCAACAATCATCTTCAACAAAGTCGACTTGCCCGCACCGTTAAGGCCGATTATGCCGACTCTATCACCGCCACGCAGAGATACATTGATGTTCTTTAGAGCATCAAACTCCATGACGTTTTCGGCAGTCGCGATTGACTTTTTCCGGCTCAGGGCGCCAATAACCGCTTCCTTTAAGTTAGGAGTGCGATCTCGATAAATTCGAAATCGCAGCGACGCGTTTTGGATTGTGATCTCTGCGCTCATTGTTACAGCCTGTAGATGATATCCCTTTCAGTACGCTTGAGCACAAACAAACAGAGCACTGCCGAAGCCAAGCTCAGTACCAACGCAGCGGCCCAATGCTGCATAGCCGGTAACTCACCCTTATAAATCAACACGCGGAAAAGATCAATGTAGTAGTACGCCGGGTTGAGCATGAATGCAAACTGGTACTTTTCAGGCACCATATTGAGCGGGTAGATAATCGGAACCGTGTAAAACAGGAGTCCTAGAAAGACTTTTATTAGGTGCGTCAAATCTCGGAAATAGACAGTCGCGACGGCTAGAAACATTGCAATCGAGAACGCAAAGACAAACAACAATCCCGTGGCTACGGGCACAAGCAACCATGTCCAAGAGAGTTTCGCGCCGATCGCAAGACCAATAATCATGAGGCTACTTAGACTGAAAACGAAGTTTGCGCCCTCTGTCGTAACCGCAACAAGGGGAAAGAAGAGCTTGGGCACATACACTTTCTTCAGGTAGTGCTCATTTTGAGTAATTGCCTGACTGCCGTTGGTAATCGAATCTGTGATAAACGTCCAGGGCAACAAACCAGTAAAAATGAAAATTGCGAATGTTCTTGGGTCGTTCTTGAACAAGAGCGAGAAGACTAATGTCATCACACCCATCGTCAAAAGGGGATTCAATAGGCTCCAGGCGAACCCCAGAATCGACCTTCTATATCGGCGGCGCAAGTTGTTTACGACGAAGCTTGCAAGAGCAAACTTGATATTCGTCATCTCTAACAAAGTTCGGCACGAGAAGTGCCCGAATGACTCTTTTGTCTTGCCTTGGCTCGAAGACGAGTCCATAACCGGCATTTGTCCGCCAAAGCCAGCGAAAGCAGACAGATCAGGCTGGACGCGACCGACCTTCGTCTCATCGACTACTGCTTTGGTAGTGGTACCTAAAGGTGCCTGACTTTGAGTCGTCACACTGCTCCCTTATCTTGCAAGTTTCGATTGACAATTATATGTGTGCTGCGAGTAGTGAACCTGAGGTTCCCTTTAACAAAATCTCGCTTGCGAATGCACCTTGAAGGTTAACTAAGATTCACTCATCCAGGCGCAATCAGTTCGTCTATTCGGTCGATAAGACATCCCAGCCTTAATCGAGTTCAGTAAACGAACTTCAAGGATTGAGTTTCGAGCATCAGGTCTGCGCGACTGCATAAATGGTATTACAACAATCACGATAATCCGCACGTTTCCGCTTCCTGTCCTATCTCTTTTATTATCCCTTTGATTCTTAGAAACCTGTAGACTCGCTTCAAATCTAAATCCTCAACTTTCTGAAATCAGGACCTTAAGGAGCGAGCACTTGACGCAGGTCCTGTTACTTC
>CAZCZI010000069.1:0-39686 GCA_964503045.1 uncultured Candidatus Obscuribacterales bacterium | reverse complement strand
CTGCTGCTCCAATTCCTTGATTTTGGCCGTGGCTGTCTTTAGATAGTCCAGCTGCTCGTTGGGATTGACTCTAACGTCCATGCCCTTGCTTAGTTCAAGGCATTTAGAATAATCGGCGAGCGCTTTCTTTCTCTCATTGAGCCCCTCGTAGGCTTTTGCGCGAAAGAAATAGGGCTGATTGCAGGTGGAGTCCAAGTTAATTGCCGCCGACAAATCGTCAACCGCCTTGGCGAACTGCTTGAGCCCGCAATACGCGCGCCCGCGGTTGTTGTATGCGGCGATGTCCTCGTGCCCCATTTTGATTGCTCGGTCGGCATCTGCCAATGCCTTGTCGTACTGTTTCATAAAACTGTAGAGTGCCGAGCGCCCCACGTATGCGGGGGCGAAGTTGGAGTCTTCCTTGATGATTTGGTTGTAGTCCGCCAAAGACTCCGTATACTTCCCCAAAACGGAAAACGACCAAGCGCGCGCGCTGAGCAGCTTTACGTCACCAGGCGCCTTCTTGAGACCAGCAGTGAGTTGCAAAATCGCCTGGTCGTGTTTGTCCTCTTCCTGAAACTTTTGCGCGGCCGTGAGAAACGGTTTTGCAGGATCGATGCGGGCATCAGGCTGTTGCTGTGCATTGCAAACTATTGGTTGGAACGCACAGATAAGGGCAGCGGCAGCGGCGACAAATTTGTAGTTACGGCGCATAGATCAATCCATCTTCTTTTTTGGTTTTGGGTTTGGTTCACCACGAACACGCGATTCGAAATGAATCGCACCGATCCTACTACACCAGGCGCCCCTGTGTGCCGATTTAGAACTGGAAGTAAAGGAATCTATTCGCTTGATCGGGCAGAAGCGCCAACATCAGGAAAATGAGAAATGCACAATAAACCGCTTGTGCCCAACGCGGAAACTTCGCCCAGAAAGACTTTCCGCGCAGAAATTCAGAAATGATATGGGCGATTGCGAGCGCGCCTAAGATAAACGGCACTAAAGGATAGATCAAAGGACCATGCGATGTGAGGAACTGATAATGGGTTTGAGGAGCCTGCGGTCCAAGATTCCACAGTTGGAACATTCTGCCGACCATGTACAACGCAGTCGTATTTGTCTCTGCACGAAAGAACACATAGCTAACCACAAACGCGTGGAATGTTATGAAAATAGCGATGACATGCCAAATTTTGGATTGAATAAATTTGTTGAGCCAATCGACTCCTTTGTAAAATCGCATCCACTCTCTGTGAATGATGAGCGACAAACCCTGAAAAATACCCCACGCCACATGGTGCCAAGCGGCTCCGTGCCACAATCCCGCGAGACCGGTCGTGACCATTAGGTTGAAATAAATTCGAGCATTCGAACAACGCGATCCACCCAAGGGAATATACACATAGTCTCTAAACCAATGAGAAAGCGAGATGTGCTGCCGGTGCCACAGCTCTCTGATGTTGTTGGACATGTAAGGCACGTTGAAGTTTGGAGGTACCGAGATGCCCATCATCAGTGAAGAACCAATGGCAATATCGGTGTAACCCGAGAAATCGCAATACACTTGAAACGCGAATGCGTAGGTGGCAAGCCACAACTCTAATCCTGAAAATGTATCTGGAGTTGCATACACCCAGTTGACGTAGGTCGCCAAATTGTCTGCAAGCAATATCTTCTTCGCCAGACCATGCAGCACCATGACAAAACCTTTGTCGAATTGATTTCCGTCGATTTTGATCGGCTGTTCGATTTGCGGTATGAAGTCTTGATACCGCTTAATTGGTCCGGCAATTTGTGTTGGGAAATAACCGGCGAATACAGCGAAGTTAATCAGGCTCTTGACCGGCTTGCTTCCCTTGTAGACCTCGATGATGTAATGCAAGAACTCAAAGGTGAAAAAGGAAATGCCAAGTGGGAGGATTACGTCTATGCGCGATTCCGTATGGGGAATGTGCATCCAGTTGAGCGTTCCGAACCAGTTTTCCAAAAGGAAGTTGGCATACTTGAAGTAGACAAGAGTCAAGACGTTTGCAACTATGCCGACTATTAAAATGAGCTTCTTAAAGCTGCCGCCCGTGGCGCTTATGGCAAATCCCAAAAGCCAGTTGGCAAAGGTCATCGCCACGATCAGGATTAGATAGATCGGCTTCCATGCACCATAAAAAACGTAGCTCGCAATCAACAGCAAGACCGGCCGGAATCGCGCCGGAACAAGCCAATACAGCAAAAGAACAATCGGCAGAAAGATGATGTATTGAAGGCTATTAAAGAGCATTCTTGACTACTTTCTTTCGGGTTGTTGTTTGTTTGGTAACGAGCTTTTGCATCGCATATAAAACACGAACATGATTAGTTTAACAACAGATGTAACAAGAGAAAACACTTTCTTTGAATAATGCCGCGCTTTCACAGAACTTTCACTTGTGAATGAACAATGGAGATACTGCCAAATTTTCTCGTTTTGAGCGAAAAAATTTCGTAGGTCGTATGCTGAGTTTCAAACACCGGCCTCGGGGTGAAATATCATGAATCAACCAACGGACCAACCGCCACAAGGACCGTCAGATGGTGGCGAAGAGCCCCTCGATCCATCGCATACGTTTAAGGGTGTTTCAAAACTAATATCTAGAAAAGTACTTTTTATTGTCGTGATTTGTGCGCTTTTGCAAGTTCCGCTGTATTTGATCAATGGCGTAACAGAAGAGAGGCAAACTTTTAACGTTGATTATCCCCTGAAGTACAAAGGACCAGGCGCCGGACAGCAAACAATTACCGGGCCTGTCTTGACGGTTCCGTACAGGAAGAACATATTTGATACTGCAGCCTCAACTACGAGTCAGAATGCTTCCAGTTCCAAAAAAGACGGCACCGCTGGTAGTGTTAAGTTGCCCGCTCCTCCAAAACTGGTGAGAACCGAAACAGGAGTCGTTCATTTCTTTCCGGAGAGTTTAGAGGTCGCAGGAAATTTGGTTCCAGAATTGAGAGACGAAGGAAAATTCAAGTCGATTTTGTATTCAACTGCTTTGGAGTTTAAAGGAACATTCGATACATCGGAAGTTGCACAAAAGAAAGTCGCTCCCGAAGAACTAGTTTTCGATGAGGCCTATGTTGCTCTTGGGCTCTCAGATTTACGCGGCATTCGCAAAGACACGATTCTTGATTGGGGTGGTCGTAAGTACAAATTTGTTCCCGGTACAAACGGCCTAAAACTTTTTGAGACAGGACAGCACGCTCTGCTCACGGGTCCTACAAAGTTCGGCAAGCAGCCATTCTCCTTTGGTTTGACACTCAACGGGAGTCGCGATCTCAATATCTTTCCAGCCGGTAAAGAAAACAAAATTCAGCTTCAGTCGGCTTGGACCGATCCCACATTCACCGGCGGTTTCCTGCCTACAAGCAAGAAAGTTGATGAGAAGGGATTCAACTCGACATGGGAGGTTTCGTACTTCACAAGAAATGTTCCGCAGGTTTGGACAGATGCAGATCCAGACATGAAAAATTCACTCGCGCAATACATGGTTGGAGTCACGCTCGCAACCCCTGTGGAGTTCTATCGAACCGCCATTCGCGCCGTCAAATACGGCAATCTCTTCATTATTATGACGTTCCTCACATTCTTCATTTTTGAGGTGATTTCATCGATTCGAATTCACGAAATTCAGTACCTGTTGGTGGGGCTTGCGTTAAGTTTGTTTTTCCTGATGTTGATTGCGGTCTCAGAGTGGGTGCCATTTTCGTATTCATATGTGATTGCAACGATTCCGACCATTGCGCAGATTACGGCCTATACCTACGCCTTCTCGAGGCGGACCAGTAGGAATCTCTGGAAAGTTATGGCGCTTACACTGCCGGTGTTGTACGGCTATCTGTATGTGCTTTTGCAGTTGGAGTTTCTCTCGTTGTTGTGCGGTGCTATCGGGCTTTTCATTGCGCTCAGTATAGTGCTGTATACCACGAGAAACATCAATTGGTATCAGCAAGAAACGGGATTGGTGAAAGTGCCCGAATAAATACCGGCATTTCCCCATATCAACTCGGAAGGAGTTGGAGTAACATGCTCGCTATTGAGCGAGCTTACTAATGATTGCCACGGAAACATCGATACCAAGCACAAACCAGCTGCCGGCTTTGTCTGCAGAGTTTAAACATGTCCCTCTGTCGGTTTGGAGAAGCCTGCTGAACAAGTGGGAAGCACCTCTTAGGCTTGCCATTACTGCGTTGCTACTTGTCTTTCTTGTTGTTGCCGCGTGTTGGCACAGTCCAGTACCACTGGTGCTCGGGTCTGTTGTTGTGGGTGCAGGCTGCCTATGTATGATTTTGAAGATTCGCGGGGCTCTGGCGCGAACAGCGACAATCGACTTTAACAGCCGGGGAGTCGGACTTGTGTTGGGTGAAAGCACCTTCGTCTTGCCGTGGCAAACACTACTGCGAGCTGATCTTAGAAATTCAGAACTGTCACTTGTTTTCGACGAGCAACGCATACCCCAAGAGACGAGACGAGGCGTGCTCAGATTCTGGATGAGGCGCTCAAACGAGGGAGAGTGCCTGCTTCCCATTGATTTGCGAGCAGTGGCAAAGCGAGACCATTTGAAAATAGTCAGTGTTCTCAACCGGCTGGCACCCAGAGATCGAATTAGTGAGAGCCTTTCGAGATTTGCGTCACCGCAGCACAATCCCGGTTTTACCGAACTGTGGAACGAATCTCTCAAAATAACAGCCAGGAGAAATTCGGTAAACCAACTGAATCCGGGCGACTGGCTCAACGAATATCGTTTCGAGGTGGTCAGACAACTCGGTGCAGGCGGACAAGGAGTAGCATACGAAGCCATCGATCACTATCCTCCTTCCGATGCGGCGAGTCGAGTCGTGTTAAAGGAATTCGTGCTGCCTGTGCATGGCGATCCCTCGGCTGCGGCTGAAGCACTAAATATGGTGCAGCAAGAGGCGGACATTATTCGCAGCCTCAACTGCGATTTCGCAGTTAAGTATTATGATCTTTTCGTGGAGGACTCCCGTGCCTACCTCGTACGCGAATTCGTCGATGGACATTCGTTGAAGGAGATCGTCCACGTTCAGGGGGCGCTTGAATTGGATGAGGTGTACTCGCTCGCTCTCAACATGTGTGACATTCTCGAGCATCTTCATTCGCATTCTCCGGCGATCATCCATCGAGACTTCACGCCGGACAATTTACTATTAAACCAAGACAAACAACTGAAGTTAATTGATTTTGACATTGCAAGGGCTGAAGACAACTGCAAAACGAATCAGGTTGTGGGGAAACCCAATTATCTATCTCCCGAGCAATTCAGAGGTAATGCCACCACCCAGAGTGATATCTACTCACTTGGAGCCACTCTGTTTTTCATAAGCACCGCCACGCAACCAAAGCCGATCTCCGCATCACATCCGAAGGCTCGCGTCGACACCCTGGATGACAGATTTGATGCGATAGTGGCTAAGGCGACTGCGACCGACTGCCTGGAGCGATACCGCACGACGGCAGAATTGCGACGTGACATTTTGGAGGCAAGAAACGTTGACCAGTGACGCTGAGCTCATCCACATTCCCAAGCGAGCAAATCTGCTTGCCGTAACCAGCTTGTTGTTCACCGGGTTGGGTACTATCTTCACGGCTGCTATCAGATTCGTGTCTTTACTCTTCGTGGCACTGATCGGATTCGGCTTTACGATGCTGTACGGCTTTCTTTTGATATCGGCATTTTTTAGCCCTAACTTGTATGAATTTGCAATCGGAATGACATTGGCATTCGGGGTCTGGTTCTTAGGTCGTCACTTTCGCCTCAATGGGCACCTTCTGGAACTGAGGCCCATTCAGAAAAAAGCGTCCTCGCGAGTCTGCGACGATAACGTCACTTTCGTGCGATCCGATGGAAGAGTTTCAGTGATCGACTCACCCTGGTGGGCGCTACCTTTATGTGTCTTAAGCGTGCCGGGTCTGATTGCAGCTATTCCAATTCTGTTTTCCATTTGCTTTCCTCTCCCCTCGCAGTTCTCCTGTGTCATCGGAGGTATCGTACTGGCTCTGCCCATGATTTTCAGCTACACGACTTTTTTGAGGTTGAGCAAAAAATACTATCAAATTCATATTGGGAAGCCCGGCTTGCTGGTAATCAGTGGTTCAAGGGCGATGACGCAGTCTATATTGTGGAAAAACGTGAAAGCAGTCAATTTAGTCAGGCTGGAACATATCCGTGAAGAGGATTTTCATGCTGATGAATTGGACCAGCAGCAGATAGTTTTGGAACACAGCGAACAAACGGGTGAGTCAATTGTCGTTGCTCTAAATTCACTCAATCAGAAACAGCGCACCAAACTTGCGCGGTCGCTCAAAGAGAATCTGAGTTCAAAAGTATTTGCCGAGTCCAGTTTGACTCTTTTTAAGCAGCTGTGTCCGGACAAGCCAAAAATCGAAAGCTCGAACACCGTGGAGATCGCTTCATTCACTGAAGTCTGGCAAAACGATATGAAACGGCACATAGGTCGCACCAACTATGTTCCTCTGGAAGTAGGGGCGGTACTCCGCAATGGGGAAATCAAGATCAACTCTTACCTCAGTTCGGGTGGTTTCTCCACTACCTACGTTGCTGAAGGAATAGCGTTCGGCGGTGACAGGAAAGTGATTGTAATCAAGGAATCGTCACTGCCACAAGGTTTAAATGCAGAGGCCAGACAAAAGATTTCCGACATGTTTGCCAGAGAGGCGCGATTGCTCACAAAGTGCGATCATCCCAAAATTGCAAGAGTGTTGGATTTCTTCCATGAGAACGGCAGGGAATATCTGGCTCTCGAGTATCTGGAAGGAGCCCGCCTGAGCGATGTGATAAGCCCTCAAAGTAAGCCGTCCGAAGCACAGTGCCTGCTCTGGGGAATCGAGCTTGCCGAAATGCTCATCTATCTCCACGATCTGCAACCACCAATAGTGCATCGCGACTTCACTCCCGACAACATAATTCTTTCAAGCGCCGGACATCTTCATTTGATCGACTTCGGCGCTGCCAACGAGTTTTTAGGCGGCGCAACAGGAACATTAGTCGGCAAGCAGTCGTACATAGCGCCAGAACAATTTCAAGGTAAAGCCACCACCCAGAGCGACATCTATGCAATGGGCGCAATGTTGTATTTCCTTTTGACGGCACAAGAGCCCTTGCCGCTATGTGCTGCGCATCCCCGTTTGCTCAGACCGGAATTGTCTCAAGAATTGGATGAGCTGATTGCCAGTTGTACCGAACCGGAAGCCGAAAGGCGAATAAGCTCCGCGCAGGAGTTACTGAAGCGACTCCACAAGTGCGTGTCAGCGGCAGAGCAACTATCGATGGCGGCGGCTCGCGGTGGCGCGCTTCCTCGGCGTTCTCTTTGATTTCTTCGCTTTGGGCCGCGAAGAGGTGTCTGCTGAAGCTTTCGCGCCGTCTGCTCCTTTAGTGGTTATCGGTTTACTCAATACACTCCAAACACCCAATTTCATTGGTGCCGCTACTTTCAATGCAGGAACAACCGGAGCAATCGCCAATGCGCGCGCTTTCATGCTTTCAGAGGCGCCGCGCTGACCGCAGTAATACAAAACATAACCATATCTTTGGAGGTATGGAACGAGATTAATTGACCAAGTTCCATTGATTTTTTCGGAGAGTCGCAACGCTCGTGCAAGTACTGGTGCGGCTGAACCCCACTTCTTTTCCTCAGCGTACAAAGAGCCGAGTGCGTAGAGTGCACGACATTGATTTCCGGATTTGCGCGGATCTGCTTTCCATAGGGTCTGCGCGCGAAGGTAGAGTTGTTCTGCCTCCTCGTATTTCTTTTCTAAAATCAAACAACGCGCGAGTTTGTCGAGTCGATCGTACACCTGCGGATGCTCAGGCGGTTGAATTCTCTCTGTTATTTCAAGTGCATCAGCAAAATACGACTCCGCATCTTCATATTCTTTTTTGTCGAGGCAAAGCACGCCGAGACTGTCATAACTATTAGCAAGTGATAAATGTTCCTTCCCGAGTATTGTCGCTTTTGTATCCAATGCTGCTTTGTATAATCGATCTGCAGTGTCATATTCACCGCGCAGGCGGTAGAGATTTCCGAGATCGTCACATGTGATCGCCCACTCGAGAAGTGGATCGCGCATTGCTGGTGCGGCTTGTCCTGCCCAGCCATCAAGCGGCACGCCCTTTTGCAATTTCAGTTTGCCTTGCGCATTGATTTGGGCGTTTTGTTCTTTGATCTTCCCTTCTATAAAATCCAGAATTTCATCGGTGAGGTCTTCGGCTTTTGAGGCTGTTCCATACAAAAGATAGAAGCGCACCAAAGAACCCATGGCTTGAATCATTTGACCATTCGAGGTTCCAAGCGCCAGGGCTTTTGCGCGCAGTTCTTCTTCGAGATATGGCTCCGCTTCTGAGAAGCGTCCTCGAATTGTGAGCAGCTGTCCCAATTCTCCGGCGCTGCGTGCTGTATGCAAGTCGCCTTGCCCGAATGTTGCGCGTGCTTTGACCACTGCTTCATTGAGCAGATCTTCTGCAATTTTGTACTGATTGGCGTCGAAAGCGGCGCTGGCGCGTTTTTGCACTTGTTCCCAGCTTTTTACGGCTTCGGAAACAGCAAGTGACGGCAGAGGCAGAGATTGCCCGGCTACAGTAAGTAGCATCACCAAAAGCGCCGTGCGGTGGCGCTTGAATAATTGAGAGGGACGAATCGTCATTGTGTCGCTTGATCTAAAGAGTCACTATTTTATCTTATGTGCAACGGTCCAGGTCGCTGTATTTAGAAGGTTGCAAACATATTTCATCGATCGCAATTTCACGCCTCCGTATTCCCCCCATTTACCAGGAAGGGTTCGCTCGTTAATGTTGAGCGTAGCCTTCTCCCCAAATATCCCAGCCCCATCTCCCACCCAGGAGGCTACTTGACCATGAGCAATGAATTTGAAACATGCGATAACTTCGGACCAAAACCCAACCGCTTTTATGAGCCGGAAGGTGCAAGCTCTCATCAAGCAAGTTGCAGAATGCGCGAAGAAGTCGCACCACTTCCACCTCCCAAACCAGAATCGAAATTTCATGGACTTAACTTAGGTATCATCAAACTTGGATACATGGACCACGGTTCGCTTGCATTAGGAGCGAACATCGGAATTGCAAAAGTCGACACCCAAGTTGGGCTCGAAAACCGCGTAGATGCGGGCGTCGGGCTCGGACCAATCGGCGCCCGTGGTGGTGTTGGTGTCGGTATCAATGGCGACGGCTTGCATGGCGACGTCGGAGCCGGCGCGCATGCAACAAAAGAAATCAAAGCCAATGCTGACTTCGGTGCCGGAGTCGGACCGCGAACTGGTGTTTCTGGTGATGTCGGCGCCAAAGTTGGACCGCTGCACACGAAACACAAAGCTGATCTCGGAGTCAGTGAAGATGGTTTCAATAACGGCTATCGCGGCGATGTCGGAATCGCGCGGGTGGCTGGAGTCGGAGCCGGTGTGCATGCGAATCTGAATGAAGATTCTTCTATTGGTGCAGGCAGCAGTGTGCGTTTAGGCGATGCATCATTGGGTGCCGGAGCTGATATCAGAACTGGTGGCAACACTTACCTTCGTCCGGGCGTGCATATCGATGCCGGCAATGGTCCCGACAAAACCCGATTTGAGGTCGCAGGTCAGGTTGGCCCCAAATTCGATGCTCGCGTCGGAACAGGCTTCGAACACATCAACAACATGTACGGCACTGAAAACGGCGCTGAATTGTCATTCGGCGTTGGACAAAGCGGTGTCGGTTTCAAAGCCACCGAGAAGTACAACGGTTACCGAAGCGTGAAAACAGCAGGCTTTGGACCGGACTACGAATGGGGTGACATGTAAAGCTTAGAGTCGCTCAGTTCTTAATTGACTGCCGGAGCGACTTCTAGAAACAAGAAAGGAACCGTGTTTGCAGGCGCGGTTCCTTTTGACTTTTTGTGCAGCAGGTTGATTTTGAAAAATTGGCGCTATAGTGCTAGGGTACTGTTCTGACCATGGAATGGAAGCAAAGACGTGTCAAAGAGAATTGAAGCAGACAAAGCAAAATGCAAAGAGATTTGGGTGGAAACAGGCGATGGGCAAGCAATGTGTGCGCTCATTAACGACCATGTCGGTTGGTTGATGTATCTGCGCGAGGAAGGTGATGCGGGATTTAGTTCGCGCAATCCGAAATATGATGGTTCGCCCGACGCGATTATCGAATATTTTCTGAGCAATGGGCAGCTTGATGTCTATCCGGCAGCATGGGCGATTCCAATTGAAGATGTTGAGCGGGCTTTGGAGTATTTCAAGAAAGAGAAAAAGGCACCTACGTTTATCACTTGGCACAACGATTCTGAAGATGGGGCGACAATTGAATAGGCACTTAGCGTTTCAATGATTGGCGAAACTCTTCGATGGTTGTGAATCGGTTGAGTGCATCAGGCTCTGTTGCGCGTTCGATTGCTGAGGCGAGATTTTCGGTGACGGCGGTTTCCCACTTTCTTGGGTCGCTTTTTGTAATTGGTTCTGGATCTTTTCCTGTGATCAAAAAGAAAAGCGTTGCACCAAGTGCGTCGCGGTGCGATTCTGCACAAGAGAAGTGCTAAGTTGTGTTGCGAACCAATGTTTGATTGATGACTCGTTGACGCACAGGCGGCACACTAGCTTTCAAAAGATACTAGAATTCTTCTTCTTCGTAAGATATTAGGCGTGGTTTTCGATCGTAAATTCGATTCATACTTAGCTTCATCTTCTCAGGATCCTTGTTGTACTTAGCTTCGATTGCTGCCGCCTTGCTTAGTGCTGCTTCCGCCTTTTTAGAATCGCCGGTCATGCGACAGACAACGGCGTATTCATGTAGATCTTGTGTCAGATCACCGAATGATGAATATTGTTTTGAATACCATTCATCTTTAGCAATTAACTGTTCATACGCGGTCTTAGCTTCTGCATGGTGACCGAGTTTTTGATAACTCGAGGCGATGAGCTTCAACGCGCTGGAGTCCGAAAACGAGCATGTGATGTTGGCCTTTTCTCTCTTTGAGTGAAGCTCTTGAGCTTCTTTCATAAGGTTTATGGCTATTTGATACTGCTTATGAAAGTAGAAGACTTCTGAGGTTTCTGCCAATGTGAGGACAGACATGCACTCGTCGTTTCCGAGCAAGCGCCTGTACGCCTCAATGTCAAGCCTCATTAGTTCAAGCGCACCTTTCGTGTCATGCGTTTCGAGAAGCGCATGTTCAACATTGTAGAAAGTCCCATCATCCATTGCCATCGTTGATTGCGCGCTCGCCATAATTTCTTTTATGAAGGCAACCGCATCCTTCAATTTGTGTTGCCGCAGCTGATATCTGCACAGTAATGTGCGCTGCCACGCTTTATCATTTTCTGGAGCCTCTTCTAAATTTGTCTTCAGTCCATATTCTTTGTCAATGACTCGACCGTACAGATAGCGCATTCCGCGTACAAAGTTGCGAGGGTGTGTGTTGCTGTCGGGCTGAAAATTAGACTCATTCTTTCCGTTGTCCCTACTCGCTAACCTGGGTTTGCTGGGTGAATAGATGAGATTCAAACTAGGTTCTGACGGAAAAATCTTCGCGAGTCGCGTACAGAAATTGTGATGTGGTTTTGCTTCTCTTGTTCTTCCAACGCTATCTAGAAATTCTGCGTAAAGGAGGCGAATTTGAAACTCCGACTCGCTGTCGTCCATTGGATAACTAGGATGTGATTTCAAATATCTCAACGCTCTTTTAAACGAGAGCTCCGCTTCCTTCGGTCTGTTCTGTTTTGCCTGACACCAGGCCAGATAAGTTAGCGCAAGATGGTTTGGTTCCTTCAGTTGTTTGATCCACTTTTCCGCTTCTTCATATTTGTCTTTCTCAATTAGGAGTTCGGCAAGATCCCAAATGATCAAACTCTGCTGTTTGCGCAATTCAGGTGTCGACCAAAGGCTTATTATCTTTTCAAGGAAGTTTTGTTCAATATCAGCCTTTTTATGACGTCTGTAGAAGCTGATAACCTGTTGAAGTTCAACAGAGCAGTCGTTGGCACCATTTGTCTCATCGAAAGTCTGAAGGCAGAGCTGCTCGGCTTCATTCGTGCGTTGTTGACGCTCGAGCAATTGAACTAACTTCTCGCTGACACGGCCGAGAAGAGCGGGTTTGTGTTGCAAAGCCAAAGCACGACTCTCGCGAAGAAGTCTTTCGCCCTTGTCGACTTTGCCTGCATCAATGCAGAAAGTTCCGTAATCTTCCAGACACTCTTGTTGTTCCTCAAAACCAATGCGCGTGGCTTCGCTGAGAGCTTTCTCGTATAACAGTTCTCCCAAGAATGTGTCTGGACAATTGCGCGCAAGGCGCAGTGATTTCTTGAATTGATTCGGTAAACAAGCTTGGAGATTGCCTGCATGAATCACGCTTGCTGCTGCTGCAAGTGAGGTAACCGTTGCAGCACCGATGACGATCATGCATATCGTTCTTTTGTGCATTGTTTTGCTCCGGCGGCTTCCTCATGATAACCGAGCAAGGCCAGTCCGTGCTTGATTGTGGGCAAGTTTGATCTTAGATCTTACGAGTTGCCAACATTGGGGTGCAACGAGTTATGATCATCTTGGAATTGAATGGTTCAGAAGGAACATTTTGGCGCATCGCAATGAGCAAACAGGTTTCAATTGAGCTTGAAGATACGACAGAGATGCAGGCGCAAAAAAGCGTTCGATGCAAGAATTGCGACCATGTGATTACCAGTCCCGAGATGGCTGTCGAGCCGCATGAACACACATTTCGCAATCCGGCTGGTTACTCGTTTCATGTGCTTTGTTATAGTGACGCACCCGGTGCTGCTGATGTTGGTGATGCTACCAGTGATGCATCTTGGTTTGCAGGTTATGATTGGACATTTGCGATCTGCTTGCAATGTCATAATCACCTGGGGTGGTGGTATCGCGGCAAAGATCGCTTCGCTGGGCTTATTGCTACGCGGTTGATTCGATAATTTTCTCGTTGAGGGTGAAGCATGATTCAGACCAGTACGTGTGTTGATTGTGGCGAGCCAATCTATACTACTGAGTTTTCTGCTAGTTTGGGAATACATGCTTCGCGCTGCAATCTCTGCCAGTGTCGGTTTCTGGCAGCATTTACGGCTATAGCACTCGGCGTCATCTTTGTCCTGTCTTGGCCAGGGCAGCCGTGGGCATGGTTTGTAGCCCTACTGTTTGCAATTATGGGCGGATTCTGGATAGCGAGGTGCTATCGGCTGCACCACAAGGATATTCCGCGAAAGATTGTTTCGCGTGGTGCGACTACGCTCTTCTTGCTGACATGCGCATATGGGTTGTTTTCGCTCGGGATGACTCAGCATGAAGCGAATCAGTTGGTGTTTGCCGCTTGTGTTATTGGAAGTATTGCGCTCGTTGCATGGTCTGCGCTTGTTTGTGTTTATGGTTTAAGACTCAAGAAACGATTGTGAAACTCGTTCATCGAGTAAGTCTATGATCTTACGTTTCTGGATAGAGTCTGGGAAATACGCGATCTAAAGTCGAGGCGGGAAATCGCAAATGGAGATTTCCTTTCGGCGTATCGGAAGCAAGCAATCCGTGTTCGATTGCCTCAGACAATATGCGTCTGGCGCTGCGTTCAGGAAGGCGCGTGATTCGCGGGACTTCACCACGCGCAAACTCACCGCGAATCAGAGCTTCTTGCAGAAGCGGAACAGTTTCTGGTTTTAAGTCTTCAGAATAGAGAACATATTTCTCCAAGCGCTCACCCAGCTTGTCCAGACTGAACATTGCAGTCATAAATGTGATTTGATCGAGGCTAACTTTGAGAAACCATTCGGTAAATTCAATCAATGCTATTTGTGAGAGATTGCCTCTCCCGTCCAAATCGCTCTGGCGAGGTGAATCTGCATGGTCCATCATTTGTTTGTACTCTTGGCGGCTTTGAAGACCCCTCGCCAACCCTCTGGAAACAGACCACAACCCGTGTGCACCGATCCCGGCTTTAAGGGCCATTGCATGACTCATTAAGCGACTCACTCTGCCATTGCCATCCGGAAACGGATGAATGTAATTGAGCCTGTGATGAGCGGCAGCAATCGATTGAATCTGACTTGCCCTGCCCATATCTGAGAATCGATAGCGCTTCTCGAAATGAGTCATGAAATCATCCACCCGATCGCTCGAAGGCGGAATCAATCTTCCCACCGCAACATCTTGCTTCGTGCCCTTTCGCCACTTTCCGGGAGTCATAGTGAAGGAGCTCTTGGTGCCTTTGACAGTGAGAAACTCTTCTGGAGCATCTTCATAGAATTCTTTATGAATCCAACGAATGAATTCTTTGGAGGCTGGTTCTGGAAGCTTGTCTTGCGCTGCCATTGCGTCAATCTTCGCCTGTACCCTAACGTGAGCAGCTGCTTCTATTTGCAGATTGCGTCTCTCAATGTCTTTGTACAGATTGCCTTCCAACGCGCGTTGAATGTCTAGTGGTCTTGTGTTGTTACCTTCGATGAGATTGCTGTAGTAAGTATTCATTATCCTTACGAGATCGGCTAGATTTGCCGCTGTTCTGGGGTGCAGCGCGACACCAAGAATTGCGCTGTGTGAGGCAATCTCCGCGATAAGATCACCTATGGAAGTTGGAATTTCCTCAAGCTTGCAAGGTTCTATGCGGCTGGGATGTTCAATCATTTGGCCGATCTTTTGGCTGGCGCGTATCCGTCATATGCTTCATTCTACAGCCATTTTGGCATTTGTGGCTGGTTAATGTGGCCGATGTTTTGGCCGATGTTTCGGCCGATGGGAGTCTTTTTGGCTCAGTTCAACAGAATTTCCAAATTCCTTCTATGGGGTACTGCTACTCAAAGAAGTTCGTGCTCGGAAAAAATTGAATTTTGATCATTAGAGGTCTGGGCTAATGGTTAAACGGCGGTCGGCGTGAGGAAAACCGTATTCTCTCTGTGCGCTGTTGCTGCGAGAATGAGAATGAGGTGATCTCAGTGCGTCGACTTAGAGAAAATGGTTTGTATTCGCTATGGTATCGCGCAGCTCGCGCTGTCGCTGCCTCGCTGGTCCTCTTTCTATTTGGAAATTGTTGTTTAGTGCAAGCAAGCAGGTCTTGGGCTATTTCGTGGAACATTTTTACTGATAATGAATCCAAGATGGTTATTACGATTATCTTCGCGGTTGGTGTGTTGTTCTCGGTCCTGTACTACCAGTTTGATTCAAATCCCGAGGATAACCGTTGGTTTTTTAAGAAGCATTCGAGGATCGGCGACAATCTTCAGTGCGTTCTCGCTGCTGTAATGTCCGGCTTTGTGTTTGGTCTTTATTCGTTTGGATGCTTTGGTGCTTTTCCTCTCAAGGAAAACGTATTCAAGGCGCATCGTCTAAATGTATCGCAGAATCCAGGAGTCGATTGCTTTGCACACGCAGAAAATCTTACCAAGTGTGCGTTGAGTCTTTCCGAAAGTCAGCTCCGCACAGAGTATGGTATGCCGGATGTTCAAACTACAGAGCCTGGTACTGCAAATCAGGAATGGATTTACAATCTCGATTGCTTTTCCTTAGTACTCACACTCAACGAGCATAAAGTCACAAACGCTACTTATCGTTTGCGGATGGGTGGTTAGCAGACGAACTCTTTCGAAGTTGTTGGAGCAAGGACTTTTTCCTTCTCATGATTGTCACACCTGCTCCCATAATCAAAAGCACCATTCTCCAAAACAACAACTTATGTGGGATGGCTTTCGCGTCTCGCTTGAAAATAGCGATGATCTTAAGCAATTCCTTTGAATGCGCAGGATCCGTTGGATAGACATGCCTCATTCGTGCTCAGCGAGCGCTCATATTTGCTCAATTCGAGATGCCTAACAAATAGTAAATACAAGCCCCTGCAGCTAAGCAGGGGCTTAATGGGCGGCGTGATTAGCACGCTCCCGGGCGAAGTGAGACAAAAAATCCACGTGCACCGTTCACGGCTTTCATCTGGCCGGTGTTCTTCAGCTCTCGCATTTTGACTTTCGAGATTGTTTTCGCTGTCGAATTTGTTTTCAATTGTGCGTTTTGTGTCTTTCTCAATTTGATCATGCTCGTCTCTCCTTTCCGTCCTCCAAGCTTGGATTTTGGCGCAGGGACAAACCGGTGTGCGGTTTACCTTCCTAGTCTAGGAAATGGCTGTGAGGAATCTATGAGGAAGTACAATCAGAATCAGTGAACATTGGAATGATGTTGTGAATTTGACAATTACTTCAACTCTGAGTCCTTACGATAAGCCAGATAATGCGGTCTTTCCGTTGTCTTTGGGTTTTTTGCGCCAACATCTTTATGACTTGTTGCCAAATGCGAACGTCACCGTTTCATTCGAATGGTATCCGAATACTTCTGATGTTCTAATAGCAGGACAATCATCTTATTCTGTTAGTGAGTGGTCCATTCGACTGATAGCAGTGAACGAGCTAGTTTCGGTAGACGTTAGAGAACATTTGCTGAACATAGGACTAGCTAGACTTAGAAATTGGTTCTACGACAGCGACCTGTGGATGCAGGCTAATCCTTCTCTATGGCTTAATCACTCATTGACATTTCGCTATGAGAACGATTCTCTAATTTTTGATGAGAGTGAGGCGGAGGAGCCAACTCCACGAGCGGATTCGGAATAGCGAGTTACTTCAGGCAGCTTTCTTGGAGCACAACTTTCTGGCGATCATAGTAAGTGCTGCCACAATTAAAAACACAATCCCCCAAAACAACCACTCGCCAATCATCGGCGATTTAAGCGGTTCTTCTGTGTATCCAGGAATGCCAGGATCATCGGGTCCCATTCCGGGGGCAAGGTGTTGATAGTTAACATCAGTCCAGAGTTTGTATGCCCGATTCTTCACCAAGACTGCTTTCACAATTGAGTTACTGGTGAGTCCGATTCCTCGAATCGGAATTCCGGAATAGGGAAACTGCATCTCCGGTAGCCAGTGTTTGAGATAAATCGCGGAATCGACAAAGGAAGCCGCGAGGCTTCGATCTATTGGGTTGCGGCTTCCAATCTCGGTCTCGGCAAATCCCAACACTTTCGCCGGGTGATCGGTTTTGAGCGAACCGACAACTATCGGTCCTCGAATTTGATTTCGGCGAAAGAAAGAAAGACCTCCAATGTACCAATCTCGCTCCGGCATGTTCAGCGACTGAGGTCCGCCGTCATAAGGTTCTTTGAAGTGAACGTGCAGCGATACGTGATACAGAGGACTGCCGGGTATGTGTCCTTCGAGAAACTGAAAACTGTCGAAGTCTTCTGCAAAGCAAGGTGTGGCAGTGAGCGAACCAAAAAGCGATGCAGCCACCGCAATAGCCAACAGACTCCGTCTGTGCAAATGCTCTACCACGCCTTGAACCTCACGCCTTACGCTTCACGCTTTGCACTCCGCCGTCAAAGACGCAGAATGTCGTGAATGCGTCAATCGTCGAATCTTCAGGAGTAGCGGGGAAAAGGACCTTGATGAGGTCGGACGGGGCATCGAGTATTTCTTGAGAGCCGCACTTTTCGCAGGGATTGATTATCCACGCGGGCTTCTCTGCTAGGTACTTCTCCGTAACCATTAATGGAAATGTGCTATCTGATGGAGGTTCCACAAAGAGAATCCTGTTTCCTTGCTTGACTGATTGAAGCTGGTAAGGTTGATTGAGAATCGTCCCGACAAAAATTCCATCTTCATAATCGGATATGCGCACCCAAACGCATTCGGGGGCAATCTCCGTCATGCGCCGCCCGCCATCATGAATCACGACTTGAATATCGTCGGGAAACTCGGTGGAGTGAAACCTCATTTTCAGTTTTGGATTGTCTCGCCACTCGTGCGACATTGCTTATCGGCGTCCTCTTACGCTTTTGCCTATGCTTTTGCGTCACCTGAAGAAACTGCTGGGGTTGGGGTTGCCGGCTTCCCCGGAAGTTGAAATCGGGGAATGTAAGTAAACAAATAGAGCAGAAATAAAATCGCCACTGCGAGATCTAAACCTTTTACGCCGATAAAAACCGGCAGCGCTGTAAGTGTGCAGGCAAGCGAAAAGCCAAGAAACATGCAGCCTAAGGATAGCAACGTTCCTTTTGAAAGATTCGCATAAGCCATCAACACCGCTGCTATCGTCGGCAATAGTGGTATCACTGCTGATGCTGCGTCGCGGACTCCTGGGACAAACTTCAACGCCGTCGTGTGGTCGCAGAAGAGGTTGACGATCGCCAGAGCCAGTGCTGCGATAAGCATTATCAATGGCTCGACCTTTAGTCCCTTAATAAACGCCAAGCCAATGAGTGCACATGTACTCCAAATCACCAATAGTGGAAGAACTGTGACGATTGGTGCTGTTCCATAAGTGAAAATAAAGCTAATTAGAGCCTTGTTGGCTCCCATCATAAAGGTCATTCCGAGCAGGATTGGACGCGTTGCCTCGCGATTGAGCGACAGACCATACAGACGCTTGCGATGACCGACTATCAATCCCATTTGTGCGACCATCAAAATGTTGAGCACATAGAGATCCATCAACGACAAACCGGCAGTTGAAGCCGACCACAGGAAAGGCCAGTTATAGGAGGATTCCAACTGTTTTCGCGCTTGGCTTTCGACGATGTCTTGATTCTTCAAATATTGGAAACCGTATTTGATTACGAAGTCAGTCTTCATCTTGTTGCCCAGCTTTTCGTCGGGCGGCGGCGGGCATATCATGTGATTGCCGCATTCCATAGCGAGCGTGGCATCAAGCTTTTCGAAGACTACTTTGAGGTCTTTCGCCAAACGCGACCTGACCCAGGGCATGTTGTAACCGACAAACAGTCGACCGCCCTTTTCGAGCCGCATCTTCGCCGATTCAAATGTTTCGACCGTGTAGAGGAAGTCGCAAGTCTTTTCCTGTGCGGGTCCAGTGAAGATAATCAAGTCATACTTGTTTTTTGTTTCATCCAAAAAGACACGTGCGTTGCGAACAATTTTTGTTACTTTCTCAGATTGGTACGGATGAGCTGGGCTCAAATCTCCGAGCTGCATCAGTATCGCTCTGTCGTCGACGGCATCGATATGTTCGGCTCCATGAGCCAGTGCCACTGCGACTTCATTGCCCATTCCCGCTTGTATGACCAGCACGTTTTTCGGTTTGAACTCGATAAGTTCATATGGCAGCGAATAATAGAGAGGATTGAAAAGTCTAAATGTGAAGAAGCGATCTCGAAGAGTTTGAATTTCTTCAGGTGTCGCATCTGTCGCAAGGGCGAAGTCGGTGACCATGTGATTGGTCTCGACAATGGTTGCTATGACTTTGTCTTTGTTGTAGACAGGATATGCAACGATGTTTGCACCGAACGACCAAACGCTCTTGCAGAGACTATTTCCGCCTTTCAGGGAGTCTGGTGGAAACCGCGTGGTGGCTGCGCTAAAAGCCAAGAGCATGCTGATTGCGGCTATGACAATTGTCGCGACTTTTGGTTTTCCCTCGAAAAGTAACGCACCATATGCGATGAGAAACATGAACATGCTAGGCAACCCAGCGACACCGATGATGGTGAACGCCACCCACGCGAGTATCATTCCAAGCGAAATGCATAACAGGTTTTGTCCTAAAATCGACTCGTTAGCCAGCTTCCTGAGCTTGATTCCGAATGGTACTTGAATCAACGACGATGAAGTAAATACAAACGCTAATAATAATGTCGAGAGTACTTCAGGTATGAAACGCTCTTTGAGAAACTTCGGAAAATATATGTACTGCGGATATTCATTCATCAATATCGACTGCAGCGCGGGACCGAGGCCATCTGGATAGCCGCACCAGAAGATGAAAGCGGCGATCATAGTGTTGATTAGCGCTAGTATCGCCCATAGAGGCGGTTTGTTTGTGGTCTCTCCATCCTTATCTAGTGGATGCAAATGACGGCATAAATATCCGATTCCGAGGCCAAAGAAAGCTGACGATAAAACATACGGTTGAAACTTTCCGAAGACTCCCAAAACATTGGTGTGAAGCTGCGGAATGGCAAGTGCAAGTGACCAACAGCCTGCAGCCACCAAGATTAGTTTCAACTGATCGGAATATTTTGACACCGGTTATTTAAGACCCTCTTGTTCTTTGGCCTGCTTTTGCATCGTCGTCAAAATATAGGGATAGTTGTCTTTGAGTTCCTTCACGATATCGTCGGCTAGCTTGCGAGAACCTTGGAAGTTCAGGTGCACGCCGTCTTTGTAGTCATTATCGGTAAACTCCGGTCTGCCCCAGAGATCGATCAGCGTAAACCATCCTGCATCTCGACCCTGTCTCAAAAATGCTCGAAAAGCCTCCATCAGCTCTGGTGGCACAACCGTCATGATGTCCGGTGAGTACGGCATGTTGACCACGACGAGTTGAATGCCTTTTTGTTGGCACAAGCCATGAAGTGCTTCGAAATACTGCCCAGCAACCTTGGGCGCTCTGTCTTTGCGCTCACGGTACATCATGACTTGGAATTTCTTGTAGTAATTTCGAAGCCAGTCAGGGTGGGTCTTGTAGATTTGCTCGGCAAACTTTTCTTGCTTGCGCGGAATCCACTGTTCAAATAGATAACCGGTCCTTTGGGGATGCCATTCATGATCTGCACCCATTCGGTCAAAGTGTTGGTCTAATGGAAAGTTTTCCAAGAAGTCTTTCGACATAGCGGAAAACCAGTTTTTGAAATCATTGCGGTTTCTGTACAAGTACCAGAAGTGACACAGCACGAGCTCGCGCTCTGCTTCTTCGGTGACGACGTTGTGCAGTGCGCTTCTTAGTGGCACGAAAGGACAAACACTATTGAAACTTTCCGTTGAATATTCGGCAGCAAATGCGTCTTGAACGAACTCTCTCAACGAGATTCCGTAGATGAAGACGCGAGGATAGTGAGGCGTATCGCAAGCAGCTTCGGTGATGAAATAGGCTTCGGACACCATTTGCAAACCGGTGCAGAGATTGACGATTTGCAAGGTCGTGCCTGTCAGCTTGCGAAGTTCTTCGCTGAGATAACTCGGGTCGTTGCCTGTGTAGAAGTGAGTTCCATGTTCGTCTTGGTTCAAAACAAGCATCAAGGAAGAGCCGATGAGCGCAACTTCCGGATGCACTTTGCGAGAATACAAAATTTTGGGTGTTACGTCCCATGAGTCCACGCTCCGAATGCCGATGGCGTCCATGGGATTACCCTGCCTGAGCCACACATCGATGAATATCAGACACACGATTGTGAGGATAGGAACGCTGGTGAAGAACCGAAAAACACCCTTGACCTTGCTCGTCACGGGTGACTCGGGGTTCGCTTTGCCATCAGATATAGTGCCGCCAGCAGGTTCTGGCGTTTTTTGCGCCGGCGTCGAAGTCTTTTGTTCAGGCTCCGAAAGATTCCTTGGCAGCTCCGGCTCCGAAATTGCTTTTGGAGGTTCAGAAATCTGCTTCGGCGGTTCAGAAATTACTTTTGGAGGTTCTGCCTCCGCACCCTTATCTGACGCTGGTTCTGCGCTCTTGTTCTGCGCCTCCCCGCCTTTGCTTGACGGTTCAGAGCCTTTGCCTTCCTTATCGCCGCGTTTTTTCTGTTTTTTCGGTGACACCGCAGGAAGTCCTCGCCTGACAACGCTTTTGCTCTCGCGCCGCGCCGCTACTTGGATAATAATACTCTTTGAAGATAATGACGAGTTATTCTGGAGAGTCGGATACCTTTTTTTTGGGGCAGGCCAAGTATGAAGTTCAATCTAAAACGGCTTCTTCCTGGCATCGGTACGATCACCCTGTTTGCGCTGTATCTGCGGTTGCAGGGAACCCAAAGAAGTGGTTTGACAACCGATGAGGCAAACGGCGTAGCCATATCGATGACCGGCACCTGGGCCGATATGGTGCAACACCTCATGGATGACGGCAATGCTCCTGCTTTTTACAGCATGGTGCGCATCCTTTGTCAGACTTTCGGTGATAACGACGAAGTCTTGAAGATATTTGCGATCTTCATTTCTGTTCTTGAAGTGCCAGTCTCATATTGGCTTCTGCGCAGGCAATTGCCAAAGCATATATGTCTTCAGTTGGCGTTGCTTCTTGCTTGCGACCCATCGCTGGTTCGGTGGAACAATCTCGTGCGCCCATATGGTCTTTTGAGCATTCTGGGCTTGGTGTGCACGATTTCGTGTGTAAGAACACTGGCGAAAGGTTCCAGTAAGGTTTGGGCGCCAATTTATGGGCTTACAACAGCGCTTGTGGTCTATAGCCATTATTGGGGCGCGTTTGTGCCTATTGGCCAGGCCTGCATGGTGGTGATCGGATGGTTTCGCGGATGGTTCGGCAAGAAAGAGCTGCTTACGTGGCTCGCCGGCGTGGCGATTTCGCTGCTTGTCTTCGCGCCGCAAATGGGTATTTTGTTCTATCAGGTAAAACACGACCTTAGTCCATGGGATATGGTGCCACCATTAATGACGCTGGTGGCTGAGTTCTTCCCCAGTCTGCTGTTGGACCTGCAGTATGGTTGGAATGCCGATGGCCAGGTGCGCATGATTACATGCAACCTTCTCATACTCCTGACGCTGATATCACCCTCGGTGCTGATGATTCCGAGGATGAAAAAGATCGCGCGGCCACTGGTAGAGGTTCCTGAAAATCAAAGTCTGCCTGCAGAAGAACAAGACGGCTGGAACTTCGATGGTAGGCTGTGGAAGACAACCGTAATTTGTGGTTTGCTGGGATGTTTTTTGGTCAACTTCATTCTTCCCTCTATGCGTTATCGGTACATGATGCCATTTGTGCCTCTCGTGTTCGTCGTGTACATGACTGGCATAGAGGCTCTGTTCAAGAACCGATCGAAGTGGCTGAAGATTTTTCTTTGCTCGGTTATTTGGCTCTTTATGTTCCAACCAGAAATGGAACTCAATGCAGTCATGCCGGAGACAACCACTCTAAACGTCGTGGAAAAAATCAATAAAGAAGCTGTCCCCGGAAAGGATATGGTGTTTATCTCGTGGCAGATTATTACACCGGCTATTCTTCGAAATCTGAATCCGGAGATTGAATGCTTGTCGTTTCCCGATTTGAATCGCTCGACATACAACTACTGGCCGGGTATGACCGAGCGTGTCCGAGAGGGCGGTAAGGAGCGCTTCGACAAGCTCTTTCCCATTCTGGAAAAGGTGCTGGCACGCGGAGGGAAAATCTATGTTATCGAATGGGCGCACGACGTGATTGCGCGCGATTACACCGATCACAAAATGGTCGAGAACACCTCATTCCACCAGTCTTGGACAATGCGGTGCGATCAGATTCGCACGTGGCTGACCGATCATGCCACTCAGGAGGGAACCAATATTCTCGCTCCTGGTCGAGACTTCAATATCTTCTTGAGTATCTTCAGACCGCGCAAAGAGGGCGAAGAGACAGTCACGCTGCCGAAGATTCACACGATGCCTGACGCGGATTCAGAAACCAACCAAAAATTCTAGTCGGCTGGACAGCCCGCTCAGACGGCCACAGTTCGTTTTGCCTGGTTGGCTAACCCCAGAGCGCGATCGGGTTATCTCTCCTTTGCTTCGTCAACTGACTTTGTGGCTTCTATCTTCTTGGCGTCCTCCGGCTTAGCATGACCGCTTTGTACTTTTTCTTGCGCACCGGAAGCTTCCGGCTTTGATTGCGTCGCCGAATCGTCTTTATCAGAAACCACCAGTGAGTCGAAAATAGTCTTGGTTTGGGCGTTCATGGTCGCATCGTTAAGGGCGGTGATCACATAAATCCAATTCTTGCTGAGGGCGTACTTCCAATAACCAGGAACCTTTCCGCAAGTGAAGCTGTACATTTTGCCGAACCAACCAGCGCCCTTGATATCACTCAAGAACTTGACGGTTACCTCTTTGCCGTCTTTCTTCTCGTCTTCCGAGTATCCTTCTTGGTGCCCCTTGATGAAGTCAGCAAGCGCCTCTTCTTGGGTCTTTTCTTTCCACGCTTTGTCCGTCCGGAAGATGGTAACGACGTAGCCCACTCCATTTGCCTTGGCGACGTAGATGCCGGAATCTGCGTTCTCGCGTTTGTCGATGAGCGGTTTCGGCAGAAGAATCGAATAGCTGCCGCTTGCAGGTCCGCACTTCTCCAGGTTGTCTGCCTGTGCCGCGCATGTCGTTGCAAAGCCAACGGATGCGAAAAACGCAAGTTCGGCTGCAAGAATCACTTTCAACAATGGTTCGCCCATTTTCCTCTCCCGAAATCGCCTCTTATTACAGACCAATTTTACGGCAAAAGCAGTTTCAAACGTATAAACGGAATTGTGTGGTGTACTATTCCACAAAGCGTAGGAACTTTCGAGATCATGCAAAGCAGCAAACTTTCCCGCAGTCAAAGAGCATCGGCAACCATTTTGCTTGTTGCGTGCATATCGTTCTTTGCAATAGGTGGCACCGTTGGTGGTTGCGGTAATAAAGGCGCAAAAGAAGTTGCAACTGAGACCGCCATGCAGCGAGTACTAAAAAACAAGACGATTCGTTGCAGTTATCTTGTGTATTCATCGTATTTTCGAAAAGATCCAAATAGTGGAACTCTTTCTGGAATCTTTCACGATGTGGTTGAGGAAATAGGCAAGCGAGCCAGTCTGAAAATCGATTGGGTCGAAGAAGTTGGATATGCAAACATCTTTCCGGGGTTAGAAACAAACAGGTGCGATGTTTTCTGTGGTGGGCTGTGGGCCAATGCTTCAAGGGCTAAGAGCGCGTCATTTACGACCCCTATTTTCTACAGCGCAATTACGACTTGGTGTCGCCCTTCCGACCACAGGTTTGATAAGGATCTTACAGGTATCAATGCACCCGGCATTACCATTGCCACTATCGACGGTGCAATGGAAGATATCATCGCGAAGACCGACTATCCGAAGGCCAAGCGGGAGTCGCTGCCAGAGCTGAGTCCTTTCGTGCAGAACTTTCTCAACATCGTGCACAACAAGGCTGATCTGACTTTTGCAGAGCCGATGGTGGTAAATGAGTTTCTAGCTACAAATCCAAATGCTTTGCGGCAGGTAGCACCAGATAAACCCGTCAGAGTTTTTGGAAACAGTCTGGCTGTGAAGCCCGGTGAGACCACGCTCAAAGAGTTTCTCGATGTGGCACTGCAAGAATTAGTGAATGATGGAACAGTGCAAAAAATTCTCGAGAAATACGAGCCTAACCGCAACACTTTCTACCCGCTTGCAAAACCTTATCGGTTGCCTGAATCTTGATTGGTACCGTCAGTCGGTGTTTTGCGAGTGAAGACTCTCAACCAATCGTGAATTCCATCCCACTGTGGGATGTCTACCGATTTTTCGAGGTTCCAATCTCTTTCCAGCAAATTGTGGAATTTGTCGTCTCCGGTGCATCCACCCCAGCCTTCGCCGATGTATACGACTCGGTTCCCTTTATAAGCTTGAAGTGCATTATACGCAACAGGTTCATCATAAACCGGCCATGAAAGGAAGAGCGTTCTATCCGGATGCTTCGCTGCCGAGGATTCGTCGCCGTTGACGATTTCCGTCCAGCTTTCTCGTGACGCGGGGTGGTAGTGGTTGCCACCGCTTTCTACTGGATGTTTGTCGTACGCTATTACGTCGGCGCCGCGTGCTCTCATCAACGCTGCCCAATATCCGGTGCCCGCTCCGATTTCAACAACCGGACCGGCTTCTGCCACTGCCTGTAGTGCTTCTTCGTTGGGAATGGCCCACGAGTATTTTCTTGTGAGAATGTGTCTGATGTAGAAGTCCGAGCGCCCGCTCAAATTGAGCTGGTCTAGGGTCTCTTGATATGGATTACCGGTGCTGTTGATTTCATCGAAGACAGTTCGAACGCCACTTCCGGACGAACGTGGAGGCAATCCGAATCTATAGCTACCATGTTTGTAGAGTTCCTTTGCCTCTGGAATGCGGCCCCACCACAGATAGATTCCTGCGAGATCCGTCATTGTGTTTCGAATGGTGTTAGCTGCGTCAGGCGCGTATCTGCCGGTTTCGATCGCTTTCACCAAAAGCGGCTCGGCGTCTGCTCTGCGTCCGGTCTCCGAGTACACATGCCCAAGCTGGCTAAGCACTTTCGCCGTCAGCGCTCTATCGCTATTTTGGTTTTGATCGAGTGTTTCCTTTGCTGAAACTAAAAGCGGTTCTGCCTTGTCCCAAGCGCGTTTTTGAATGTGCAGGTTAGCAACGTCCGAGACGGTTTGAATATATGGGAGCCCTTCAGGTCCATAGATCTGTTGCCTGATTTCAGCGGCTTTTTCAAGGAGAGCAATTGCGTTGTCGTACTTGCCGTGATAGGCCTGGAAATCTGCCATTTTGTGCAGTCCGTCGGCATGGGCTGAGGGATCGCTTTCCGACTGTGTCTTTCTGGCTTCGAGCAGGCGTCTATGAATTGGCTTGAGATTGTGTGTGTTGTATGTAGTGTCGGTGCGTTCAATCAGCTGCTCCAAAGTGTTAATGACTTTGGGGTGTCCGGCTCCGTACGCGGTGGACATCAGTGCCAGAGCTTGTTTGATGGCTGGCTCGGAGCGCTGATTTCTGCTGTATGTGCGCCAGCTGCCTTCCGGTATGTGCTTTTGAATTGCAGTTGTGTAGTTGGTGTCGCCCTCCAAACCGGCTTTTCGCATCGCCTCTTCGGCCAACTTGTCTGCAGATTCAGTGTTGCCTGCAGTGCGTTCTTTGGCTGCCTGCTTTGCGATTGTCATAGCTTCGTTGTAGAACGGCAGCTGTTTGGGTTTGGGAACCTCAACAACTTCGACGTCAACGAGTTGATCTGGATTTTCGCCGACGGTTTCGACTTTCTTGTCGGCGGCGATGTCTGTGGAAGAAGTTTCGACGCGGGTGGGCTCGACGCGAGTTGATTCTATTCGAAGAGGAGTTGTCGACGATGTATTGCCGCCGCCACCAACTTCATTCATCGATGACATCATATACAGTGGCGCCCGCATGCCACCTGTTGCTGCTAATTCAAACTGAGGGCCAAGTCGCAAGCTGTTGGCGAGTTGATAGCCGAGCCGATCGGCCAGGACCCGCATAGGCGACCAGTCTAGCGCATCGGAAGAGGCGAGTTTCAGTTGGGAAGAACTCTTTGTCATCTTGCCTTCAGCTGCGTGCGCCACCGAGAGTCCGGCGCCGATGACAGAAAACCCATATGCTGACTCGAAGCGTTCTTTCCCCGATGCGAAGCCTCTTCCCGACAAAAGCGAATGTGCGTCCGCACTCACGATGCCGGCTGGAATGCCTGACAATGCGCCGACTGCAACGTCATTCTTGAGCGCCGTCGAAGCGGCCCTCGAAATTGGCGCCAACGATTCTCCCAGTCCCTTGGTGCCTATTGCCGATGCACTCATCGACGCAAATGTGACTGCCCCTGCCAACGAATTGATCGCACGGTTTTGCCAGAAATTGCCGTCGGTAGTCGAAACCGGAGTGAAGACTCCGCTATACAAAGCACCCACACCGGCAGATTTTGCGGTCAATTCGGCCGCCTCAGCGGCGGTCATGGAGGCTTCTGCTCGTCCTGCAGCAAGCGATTTCCCACCGACCGCCTTGTTCAAAACATAAAGATGAGCCGCCATGGCTGTAGCGTTTCCAAACTGCTGCGCGTACCAGGCAGGGTTGGACAGGCTAAACTCAACGGTTTCGGGCGCCTCGATCAGCTGAACCTTGGGCAGTATATTGGTGTCTGCGACCTGATCGACCAGCTGAGTGACGGCATTAACCGGCGACTGTACGAACGTGTATGCCGCTGAGTGTGCGAAGACCTCTGCGAGACTCTTGTCGCCAGCATTGTGCGCTGGTTCGATTTTGGTGTGTTGGATTTGGTCCATTTGGGGAACAGGCTTGAGTGGGTCTGCCCATCGTAAGATCAGATCTCTTTTGATCCAATGGGGGTAAATACGTAGGCCGTGATTAATTCTTGGTTGTCCTTTTCGTGGTAGATACCCTCAAACTCCACGAGCTCAAGACTGACGGCAGCTGTGACGCTGAGATCTACGGCATCCAAGAGATGCTACCCAGCGATCAAGAGCTGGAGCATGGAACGCATTAATGATTGAGTTCTACTAAGTCTGCGACTCGAGCGAACCCATTGTCTGCGTCGTCTTCAAACCGACAGCGCCGGTAGCTGAAGTTGCTGGAGTTGCCGATCCGGAAGCGTAGTCGGTTTGGGCTTGGGCCGGCGCAGCCGCTTGTGTGTCCGGTTTGGCGTCAGCGACGGTCTTGCCGGCGGCGTTGCCCGTGTTGGCTTGAGCGCTTTGCGTGCCATGAGATGCGCTTTGATTGTGCGATGCGGCATGATTGCCTTGATGACCGGCAGAGTGATTATTGTGCGCGACTTGATGCTGCGCACCATGTGCACCGCCATGATGTCCACCGCCGTGATGACCATGACCGCCGCCGTGATGGGCTGTATGGTGTGCGCTCACATCATGATGCGCAATTTGGCTGTGATCGATCTTCAGTTCTTGGCCTGGGTGAATCAAATCCGGATTGCTGCCGACAACATCAGCATTTTGATGATAGACATCTGGCCAATGCTCTCCACCGCCGAGATGATCTTTGGAAATGTTCCACAAATTATCTCCGGACTTCACCAAGTAATTTTCTGCTCCAGCGCCGGCAATCGTCTCATTGGCTGCGCCACCAGGCAAGTGCAGTTCGGCACCCGGCATAATCAATCTCGGATTTTCGCCAATCACATTGGTATTCATCTTGTAGATTTCGCCCCAACGTTGGCCATTGCCCAATTTATCTTTGGCGATGTCCCACAAATTGTCGCCATGCTTGACGGTATAGGCTTGGGTCGGATTTTCGATAGCGCCTTCGGTTTGCGCATGGGCGTCAGTGTTTTGAGCAGTCATTTCATGACCGGCCGGAGTCTGATTGGCGCCCGGGTTGAGCAAATCGCCGCGTTGCATGGTGCTTTGATCGACAGGCATGGCGCCTTGTTGGTCCATTGTTTGATTGTAGAGATCTTGTGGTGTCGTCTGCGATGGCAGCGTAACTGGCTGGGAGGCGGGGGTTCCGAACGAGGGTTGGAACTGATTGGAGCCATTATCAAACGCAAGCTGCGTTCCATTTTGGAAATTGAATTCCATATCTTGGGACGACCCTTCGAAGGGAGACTTGCCTTCAGGCAACCCATTGACATTGAGATCTCTTGGTCCGAATTGCAGACTGTTGGCGTCTTTGCCGAGATTTTCAAAGAGACTGCCGTGGTGACCGTTGAGCGTTTCAAATATGGGAGCGTCGCCGGGGACCAATCCCATATTGACGATGTGGTCAGAACCCAACTCGCCCAAGGCATCCGTGGCATGGCTGAGCCAACTGGATGGGTCGAGCAGGCTGTGCATCATTGTTTCTAGAGGATGCATGAAAAGCGCGCCCAAGAACTCGAATAAGTCTTGCATCATGCCGAGTGCGCCCGGCATTTTGAGAATCAACTGAATCAATGGGTCCATTGGACCAGCAGCGCCAGGCTGCATTCCTGCAAATGCAGAGGCTTCCAATCCTGGAGTCTTGAGTAAGCTCGCTTCTGCGCCCGAGGGCATCATTGCCTTTGCGAAGGCACCCTCTGCGCCGGGCACTGCGCCCATTGCCTTAGCTGCCAAAGTTTCGGCACCTGTCCCTTGGACCGGTGTCGCGCTCACTTCAAATCCCGAGAACTGCGGCAAGTAAGATTGCGCCCCACCCGGGTTGCGGAAAAAGTCATGTGCGGCCGAAACGTCTGTCGAGGTGCTTAACTGCGCCTGAACGTCTGTACCCACCAGTGAGTTGGTGAGGTTTTTATGAGTGGACTCAAAGCCACCGTCTAGGGGTGTGTTGGCTCGCGACACGATTTTGTTTTTAGTAAGCAGGCAAAGGCTGGATGCCCAGTTATAGATTAATTACAAGGGGTTGTCAAGTGAAAACTGGACGGTAACCGACAGGTTGAAAAGCCTCAAATCACTTGTCGGGCTTGGGTTAGCGAGCCCAGGCGCTCTTTGGCGTCTCCCCATATTGAGGTAAGTCGTGGCGACTCGACCCCAATCTCACTGACGGCTTCCAAAAGCGGAAAACTTGCTGCCGGACCTTTGCTCCACTCACCCGTCGCCTTATCAAACCATCTCGAGTTCGCCTCCGCCCAGCACGCTCGCTCGACCGAGATGCGACCGTCGCCGAATTGCTTTTCGATGCGCATCACACATTCCTCAATCGCCGCCAACGGAAGTTTCCTCTCAAGCTTCGATGCCCAATCTAAAAGGAACGACAAACCTCTCAGCGCATCATAAAGATAGAACCGGGGAAAGCACAGTTTGAGCCAGTCTTCATCAATGATGCGATTAGTGGTGGCGGTTCTGAACAGCCGTTTTTCAATCAAATACTTCGCACCTTTGTCGAGGAAGGAGATTTCTTGTTGCGTAAACTCTCGGGGAGTGCAATAGAGTATTGCTTCTAAGGCAGGAACGGTCGAGACGATGGAGCTTTTCGCGACATCCTTCGTGTATGCGGATTCATCGCAGTTGAGCCCACCATCTTCTTGTTGATAGCGCAAAAACCATGGTCGAATCCAGGGCAAACGCTCATCGACGTTGATACCGTATGCGGTGAGCAGTTGATACATGGTGCCGAGTTGGCAATGACACGCAACACCTCGTATCGGATCGACTCCAGCGGGAACTTCTTCTTCTCGAAACGGAAAGAACTTGATTAGACGAGTGTCCATGGCATCGATGATTTTCTCGACCGTTTGACGAGGAATCCGGTGAGTCAATTGCATCTCATGCAACAACATCATTTGCCACCATGGACCGCTCCATTTCGGCCAGTATGCGTCGATGTCGATGCTATCTAGCGCTTCTTGCGATTTCAGATATTCGATCGATTGGTCGATGAGTGGTGCGAGCGAGTTCATGACTTCTTCCCCGCGCAATGTGCAATCCGCACATTGTACTGTCGAGAGGATTGCCGTTGTATCGGATCTTTCAGAGCAAGCGCAACGCATCGCCAATCGTTATCCCGATTCAACAGCGCATTTGATTTTGACGATTTCGGAATGTTGAATTGCTTCGAGCACCTTCAGTTCATCGATCGAAGGTTGCAAAAGGCAAATCATCGACGTCGTTTATCACGTTGCCGTCAAACGAAATAATCGCATCGCCAGTGCGCAATCCGCTTTGCCGGGCTGTTTTCTTCAAAATCAAGAATCAAAACCGCGCCGGTGTTTTCGTTCCTTGTTGGACTCTTAAGCTTTTGTCAAGACATCCGAATCAATTAGCTGGCAGACGTTTGATTGGCGAGCTCTAACAAAGTCTTTCTCAGTCGTTTTGGAGCGATCTGCATTCGCTTTAGGAGCTCGGCGACAACCTCGTCTGGTTCATCCAAAAGTGCAAGGAGTAAGTGCTCATCACCAATCTCTTTAGAACCAAGCTGTTTATGCCAATCCACAGCTCGTTTGGCGATCAAGGACACCTGGGCCGAATTCGGGCGCTCGTCGAGCGGAATGCGACCGACCAGTTTTGTTATCTTATTAGGCTTGTCACCGTGCCCGATGACTGCTTCTAGATGTCTACGCGCATCCTTTAGATTGGCACCAGAATCTTTCAAGGACTGATAAGCCAGACCATTCTTAGTATCTAGCTCCTTCTTGCTGACAAAACCCAATAAGGATTGGAACTCTTCAACAACAGATGCCTTGCTGCGGAGGAAGGCAACCAGAAGATGACCCGAATCAATCTCTCTGCTTCCGAGTCTTCGCGCTTCATCGAGGGCGCTTATCCAGGTGAAGACAGACTCGAAATTGAATGGCTCGTCAGGCAGTCCGTAGTGTGCACCAGTTTTAATTGCTTCAAACATATACATATCTCACTGGTCTGGCGGCTTGCTGCTTTCATTTTACCTACAAGCCATGTGTAATCAAGCTAGTGGTCATCATAATCGAAGAACACGCGCACACGGCAGCTCTACAAGCCGGTAATTCCCATTTGGGCTACTTTCGTGGCGGCCGTCTTGCGGTTGCGTGTTGTCTTGTTGCGCACAGCGGCGATCAAAAAGTGGGGGTTTTCGGGTTAAAGGATTCGGCGACAGCCCGCTCAAACTTAGTTAATGCTATGCCGAGGCCGGTATCGGTGTCCTGTCCAAATAAACGCTCGAACGCGCGGTGTAATAAAAACGCAAGAGAAAACTCTGTTGACCGACTCGCAACTTTTGCGAGTCGCCCAATTTGACAGTCACCAAATCTGGTGCCCAGATTTGAATCACTGCGAGATCTGTATGTGGATCTTCACCGATGAATCTTGCCGGCAACCTGCGCCCATCAGACAGCGTCATTTAGATAGAATCGGCCCCGTTTATGACGTGGCGCCAAGCGCCTTTCCGCCTGAATCTGAATCTGAATCTGATTCGAGAAAATGGAGATACATTTTTCTACCTCTTTACGCCACTGCTCTTATCGGTGAATTGTTAGCAGAAACTTTCGACAATGACGCAAGCGCTCTGTGTGCGACGTATGGGTTTTCGTCGCGACTGAGAAGTTCTAGCACCGGCACCGGCAATCTTGGATTTTCGGCAAGGCCATATCTCACGTCGGCGTCATCATCTAAGGCAAGTTGAGTGAGAAAAATTTGCGGAATCGACGGGTTGTAAGACACTGCCAAGCGAACTTCTGCGCATTTGTCGATTAACAGCTTCATCAAGACGGGAAGCGGGGTTCTGGAATGTTCGGCGATGCGTGCTCTCACTCTTTGGTTGCGCGAAGCTGCTAACTCGCTCAGCAGTCTTGGCGGCGCGTCGGGATTTCCGGCGACCAAGTACATAGTGTCGATTGAATGCTTTGCATTGCACATTTCTTCTCACCTCATGAGTTGACATCGCGCGCGCCGAGCGGCGCTGCGCAAAACGTGGACCATACGTTTTCAATTTCGTGTTTGTTGTTAGAGAACTAAACTCTTATGCTTTGAAGAATTCGAACATCAGCTTCAAGAAGACATCGAGTGGATCAATTGTTTTCACAGTCTTTGCTCTCATGACTGCGCCGCCCCAACCAGATGCGAACATCTCAGCCAATTCATCGGCACTAAATGCTGATGTAATCTCGCCTGTCTTCTGTCCTTCTTCAATGCATGCCGCAAACATGTTGCGCCATTTACTCATAACTTTTGACAGTTCCTTCCTCAGAACTTCACTTTGATCAGCCATCTCTTGGCTCAAATTCCCGATCAAACAACCCTTGCGACAGTCTTGCGCAATCAGTTTCATCTTCGTTGTTTCACAGTAAGTTTTCAGTCTTTCAAGAGGAGTTTGTTTTGGATTGCGGAGAATTCGCACCAGATCGGCAGAATAGCCCTGATCGAAGTGCCGAATAATTTCAACCGTGTAGTTTTCTTTGCTCTCGAAATAATGATAGAAAGAGCCTTTGGGCACGCTCAACACCGACAACACCTCTTGAATCCCAGTGTTGGTGTAGCCCTTTTCGAGCATCATGTCCATGCCGACTTCAAGCAAGGCGATGCGAACCTCTTGTTTGCCGGCTACTTTTGATGCCATTGCCCAATCCTTTCCTCTTTCAGGAGATTCAGTCTCTATATATAAAGAATGGACCGGTCGGTCGTTTCTGTCAAGGTCGGTAGCCATCATGATGCTCCTTGGTCTTTGGCGATTCAGTTTGGGTTTCCGATGTATATTTCTTAGATTCCAAATTCGGTTTTTGGCGCTGTATGCGCTTGAACCCTGCTCGTCTAATGAATAGACCGGTCGTCTCTACCGTGAGACGAAAAAACTGCAGAGCGGAAGAATGAATTAAGAGGCTGGCGCTTCAATTCAGTCTTTTGGAGTGTGTCCTTTTCGTGGAGCAGGTGACCGATCCACAGTTGTCTCAAGGCGAATGGGTTGATCTGCTCTTCTTGTTTGGGGCTGGGTCCTTCAACCTTTGCCACTCGAACTTCAAAAGCCGACAGGCCGATGGTTTTGTACGAACCAGGATTTGATGATTGGAACATTGGCGTTTCCTCCGAACCCGATGTTTCCAGAATAGACCGGTCGGTCTAAATCGTCAAGTACCCCAAAAATAATCGCGCAATGTCTGCTATCCTGGGTACTCTCAGGAGTTTTGAAGTTGCGTGCCCGTTGGACTCAGTTAAACATGACTGGAGCCGCCGCTGTTCGGTCAGCTGCCCTCTTTGTTGTCCTGCTCGCTTTCACGTCCAGTGCTGCCAACGCCGGGCCCATGGCTCCGCTTCGCGATAATGCACATCCGATCAGCAAGAAATCTATTGATGTGTGGAAGGTCAAACAGACAAATCACTTCGGAATCTATACAGTGTATGCGGCTCCCGAGTTTTTGCGCATCGACTGTTCGACCGGCGGTAGCCTGATTGCAAAGGCTCCGGACTGGAAGATTCATCTGTTTCACCTCAAGGATGGGCGAGGGTGCGTGATTCCATACAAACACTGGTCGCTAAACCGCAGCGCTAGCTCCTTCAATATAACTAACTGCCCGCGTAAACCAACAGCCTGCAAGATCGCAGGAATCGACGCGAAACGCTACACGTTCGCGCTGGAAAACTTCCACGAAGAATCAGGCGGCGGACTTTATAGATCGTTTGAGAAAAAAGAATATGTGCGCTGCGCGATCTCTGTCGCAGCGGATAAGCATGGTTTGCCGCGCGAGCCAATCGAGATTTGGCGACACTTGCTGGAGATTCAAACTCGTTTCGATATACCGCTTGAGGTTCGCAATGACGAACGTTTTGGAGGTTTCGTTTACGCGATGACGACTGAGGGGCAGTGGCAAGAGAAAGTTCCTATCAACTTTTTCGAGCCACCCACAGGGCTCAAGAATGAGGGAACGCCAATCACCATCTACTTTGGCTCGAATATGGAAGATGCAGCCAAGATGATGATTGAAATGAAATAGAACCCGCTTCGGAACATTGCTGACGCCAAGCCGTCTTCCGGTTAGGTTTTGCGAGGTGAAGCGATGAAGGGCATACGAAAGTACGCCGTAGTTTGTGCGGCGTGTATTTCTCTTTCGGCATCAAGTCTGGCTCCAGTAGCGGCTCAAAGTTATCGATTGACACGAGATGAATTTAGATCGCAGGTTGCACCTGCACCTGTTCAGCCTGCACAACCCGGCTTGGGAACGATGCTTTTGAACACCGTCGTCAACAAGCTCGTCGATAAGGTTGTGAATGGTCAACCGCTGATGCCGCGCATACCTTCTAACGGTTTTGCTGTGCCGGCGTATACTCCCACGTACAGCGGTACCGCGTACAGCAGCACTGCAAGCGCATTTCCGACACGCTATTCACCACCTGTCAAAGCCACTCCTTCAACAAGCGGCATTCCTGCTAATGTTACTCATGTGCTCAACAGTCGCGAACTTTCCTTATTAGGCACTCGCGATGTCGTAATTCTTGTGGACAAGTCTGGATCAATGGAAGAACAAGATTGCCCTGGAGGAACATTTGGAGCAGGTCTCATCTCCCGTTGGGAATGGGTGCAGCGTCAGGTAATGTCGCTCACACAACAGACTGCACAAGTTATGCGCAACGGAATGACTTTGGTTTTGTTTGACAGTAAAGCATCCGTCTTTCGCAACGTGTCTCCCGCCCAAGTTCCTATGATCTTTGCT
The DNA here is from genome assembly GCA_964503045.1 of uncultured Candidatus Obscuribacterales bacterium. Taxonomy (GTDB): domain Bacteria; phylum Cyanobacteriota; class Vampirovibrionia; order Obscuribacterales; family Obscuribacteraceae; genus CAYZJR01. The sequence goes on along the minus strand of CAZCZI010000069.1, from coordinate 4,114 downwards.
TCTGCTCAACCTAAGGGTGGCACTTATCTTGCGAAAGCTCTGAAAGACCAGCTCAATGAATATTTCGATCGTCGTGCCAGCACCGCATCTGGTGTACGACCGCTTGCAATTGCCGTCATCACCGACGGTGTCCCTGACAGTGAAAGTTCTGTGCGCGCAGTAATTAACGATGCAACCAGAAAAATGAATCGCCCTGGCGAAATTACGATCACATTCCTGCAAGTTGGAAATGATGCCAAAGGTGCCGAGTACATGTCGAAGTGGGACGACGCACTCACTTCAGACGGGGCGGCTTACGACATCGTTGATGCGAAGCCGTTTAGTCAAATGCAGGCAATGGGGTTAGGGAGATCCGTGGTTGCGGCGATTAATAAGGTTGGCGGTTGAACTGAAACTGTACCGACGTTCGATGCCCTGGTCTCATGAGGCTATCGGATGCCGGCCAGCTCTTTCGTCTTCTTCGCCGGTCTGTACTTCATTTGCTCTTCCATTTCCTTCAAGTCCTTGGCTGTGGGTTTAGCCAATGTCCCTAAGACGAAGTCGAAAATCGGAAAGACTACGTTGAAGTTCTTCTCCGGATACTTGTGATGCATCCAGTGATATCGCCATACAAACTTGTAGATAGGCCATTTGCTGAAGAACTTGTCTTCAGGCTTATGCATCTCCAGGTGAATCTTGTTCCATACCCAGTGGTGGTAGACCACAACGCCGATGAAAATGAGACCGGCAGGCCAATAAACCAGAGACATCAGTAAGGCAAATGGAAGTGCCTTGATCGGTGCTTTGCGCACTGTCAGCTGGATTTCCTCATCTTCACCTTTGGGCACGGGTTCATCGCTAAAGACTTTCGAATAGGTTTGATGGTGAAAGATCGCATGTGCCTCAAACACTCTCTTGTATTTGGCACTGCGCCGGCTGAGGAAGTTTCGTCGGTGCATGAATTTCGCGTGAAACTGATGCTCGATAAAACCCATCAGCAAGATGGAAACAATGAGCGAGCCAGTCAGTGCAAGCACCGGATTTACAAGATGGAGAATGAGCATTTAGGTACCTTGGTTGCACGATTAGATTTTTCTAAATCCTACCCCCATGAGAGTACCACTCTTTGGACTTTTACATGTGTATATCAACTTATTGTTTGCAAAGAGGTTTCCGGTCAGTGTCGGTAGCAATTGCCGCTGGGCTAAGTTACAAGGACTTAGTGACTTTTCGGATGGACTTAAACTATTGCGATGTACGACTTTTTTAATCGATTCCGAATACCTTGCTGTCGAATAGTTCTCTCAAAGAACCATCAGCGCGTGTCACTTTCTCAAGCACCGGATATGTCGATATGAATTCGGTTCCAATTCGACCTAAACTGGCCACGGTAGCAATTGCCATGCCGGCTAATCTTACCCGCGGAATGGCTGTCATGACGCCACCCAAAATCATCGAAGCATCAGCACCAAGGCTGAGCAGCTCTTTATTGCCCCTTGGGCCGCCATCGAAATAACTGCGATCTTCCAGATCGTCGTAGGCTAGTTTGGCACCACCCGCGATGGCTCCGAGTGCAAGTCCCCATCGAGGAGTAAATCGCAATGCCGCACCGGAAACGGCAACTGCACCCAATGTGGTGGCACCGGCGGTTGCTGGTTCCTTTTCCCACCAGTGCATGTATCTAACTGCGTTGGGCGATTCGTTGAGGTATTTGTATTTGAATTGAAATTTCGAATCTCCTTCCAGAAACTCTTTCACTTGCGAAACTGGCACAAACGAGGCACTGGATGGATCGCCGACATTACTGATACGTGCCACACCTGCGACCTTGCCGTTTTCTCCGACAAGAGGACCACCTGAGTTACCGGGAAACGTCGGAATCACTGCCGGAACAGCCGGGCGATTCAAAAACAACTTGCCGTCCAATTGTTGTTGTGGACTTAATTTTGCAAGCAGACTATCGTAGCGTTGCCGGCAGTCCTCGGTAGGTGGCTCCGTTGATGGCGTTCTGCCAAGGAGTATCTCTAGTTCGTGTTTTTCTCGTTTTATTCGTTCTAATTCTTGGCGGGCATCCTCGATAACTTTGCTGCTGCGACTTTCGCAAATCGCCTCCATTTGCGTTGTTACTGCCTGCACTTTGCCGGCAGCGATGTGAACCATCACCTTGCCGTTGGGATGTCCAATGACGAATGCCTTGGAGTCGTTGGCAAGATCGTCGCCAAGTTTTAGCGGTTTGAATTTGCCCTTTGCCGCATCATCGATTCGAATCAATGCCAGGTCGTTGATATCGTCGATTTTCTCAATCTTTGCCGGATGACTCATTGCATCAGTGGTCATCACTGTTAGAGACGGAGAGTCTTTCACGACGTGATAGTTGGTCACGACTCTGCCGTCATCGTCAACGAAGAAGCCGCTTCCTGTCCCGTGGCTAGAGCGAACCTCTACCACCGAGCTGGCGGTCTCGTGAAACAGCCGAACAGCCAGGTCGTTAAACACTTTCTTGTCAGCCTCGGAAGGAGCTACCTCATTGTCGGGCGGCACTAATATGGGTTCTTTGGCTAAATTGATGTCTAGACGGCTCACGGGAGTTGGCTTGCCTCTTTTTCTTATGATATTGATTTCAATTGAAGGAGCAATGGGGAAGGTACGAACCGACAATCCCATACTGAAGAGCGATTTGGGACATTCTGATGGTCGAGATCTGTATCACCTAAAGGCCACGCTCCAGTATCTTAAACCGCGGATACACAGCCGCTATCCGGCTGATCATTGAACTACCAGGCGGTTCTAGGCCGTTTCTAATGATCGCCTATATAATCTAGGCACCGAAATGGCTACTCAATGTTGGGATTTGCTTACTTTCTCAATCAAATGAGAGTGGGACCGCTAAGCACAGAGACGAGCAGGAGATTGCGATGAGTTATTCAAACAACGAAAGTGAGGGATTAACAGTTCTTCTACTCTGTGTGGGTCTCTTCATTGGAGGGGTTCAGGACTGCCAGGCGCAAGGTTCGAATTTTGCGCAGAGCAATCAAGCATCATGGCAAGTGCGCAGTATTTCGAACCCGGCACCATATATAGTGGCGCAGGACGACTTTCCTTACCGGAAGCACTTCACTCGGCAAATGATCGACAACGCCGGTCGCTCCAACAACACACAGGGAAGAGACGCCTGGGAAGCAGCCGGACGGCGTGCTCGGCAATCGCAGGCGGAGGTCTACGTGCGCTCTGCTCAGCAAGCCGAAGCACGGGGCGACTGGAATCAGGCAGCATTTGCATACAGCCAGTGCATGGGTGGCTTGGAGCCGACACAGGATCCGACGCTAAGAAAGTACCAGGCGAAGTGGGCGTATTGTACTGTTCAATTGCTCAATCGAGGTTATGCCGGACAGAACACAGGTGTTGATCGCAAGTACTCGGAAGAGCAGCTGTTTCGCGCTTATGACGTGCTGGCTAACTCCGATCCGACTAACGCAGCCTGGAAGTATCTCAAAGCTGTGTATTGGTGCAGCGAGCACTATACGAGTGAATGGAACTACATCAAGGCATGGAACCTGTTAAGGGACGCGCTTGAGAGATGCCCGCAAACTACACCGTCAGTTCGCGCTAAGGCAAGCTCTTTGCTGCAGCACATCACTCCTGCTAAAGAACTGCAAGTCAACGATATGAAGCGCGCAGTGTTCTCGATGCAACAGGATGTTGTTTGGAATGTGGAGCATCCTTTTGTCGCCGGAACAGATAGCAACCAAGTGCGAACCACCATAGATGAAACACATGAACGTGTAACCACCTGGAGCCGCCAGTTCATGAACACCGAATTGTGGGCGGTTGAGACTTATCCCGATTGCAAGCGAGATTTGAAGGAAAAGTATCCTGCTTTCAAGACTGTTTGGTTGAAGCAATTGAACCAAATGATGGCGATGCCTAACCAAGGAATGGCAGTGCCTGCTGGATCGTCGAATGAGGAAGCCGCGATGTGCTGCCCCGCGCGTTGGGAGCAACTTGCTTTTGGTCCGCTAGATCTCACCATCGGCAGGGGTTACCCAAGACGCATGATGGTGCAGGGGTCTGGGCATTTCGATCCGGATCTCCTTCCTCGAGCTTATACTTCGGCGATGAACCAAAAGCTTCCGGG
>CAZCZI010000068.1:27311-39806 GCA_964503045.1 uncultured Candidatus Obscuribacterales bacterium | reverse complement strand
AAGGAAGAATACCGTTATGACTCAACCTTTGACACAAACTTATTGACAGATCCGAACAACGCTTAAAAGACCGTCTTGATTGTGCTTCTCTACAATCTGCAGCGTTTCGCCGGCAGCAGCAAACTCATTGCCACAGGGGATTCTCTGACTGAGAGCAACTTGTTTTCCTTGCATAATGAACCTTCTTCGATATGAACTGTTTCGACCAGCTTAACTAAGAAGAGATTTTAGCGCGAATGTTGACGCGAGCCAGAACGATGCCACTACCCTAGTCCTTACTTGACATGGATACACGTGTGAAGCTTTCTCGGGATTTGCAGCATTCCAATTGTTGAAACGCTGTGTTTATGCGAATCGAATAGTTCGATCTCTTTGGGCCATGTCGCGGGCGGCACTAAAAATTTTGTCACAGTGAAGCGCCTGAAGTTCACAAAAGAGAAAGATGGCAGCATAAAGATCCAAGCCACGCTCATGGGATTTCCCGACGAGGTGTCGCTTGGTGAGTCCTGAGTTCTTCAGCCCTCCATTCAGACACCGCCTCGGTAAGGCAACAAGCCGATATTTCTGGCTCTCTTGATTGCTTTTGTTATCATTCTTTGATTGGCGCGGCTCAAGCCAGTGATGCGTGCGGGAAGTATTTTCCCGGTCTCGGTTATGAACTTGCGCAAAGTCGGCACATCTTTGTAATCGACAAACTCGATCTTGCTTGCCGCCAGAGGATCGATCTTCTTTCGGGTGAAAGGCTCTCTAGGTCTATCGCTTCGAGCGTTTTTCATAAGCATCAATCTCCTTCTTGATCTGCTCATTCCAGTCGATCTCGACCGGAAGCGGTAATTCGTTTCGTCTGGAAAGCCATTTGCAGGCTCTTGTATAGGCGGCATCAATTTGATGTTGCTGAGCAGAAGTCGCAATGCTGCGGTGACATTCCCGAACAGTCTCTAACGATTTCGCATCGACATCATCGGTGTTTTCTACGATCAAACACCACGTTAAGGCTGCGACCAGATCGCGCGTTGTGCCGATTCCGCTCATGTAGAGCTTAGCCAGGATGGCTTGTGCTGGAGCAACACCATTGTTTGCGGCTATATCCAACCAGATAATTGCGTCATTGTGTTGACCACAAGAAAGAGCGAGGCAGGCAAGTCCAAACTGGGCACCAACGTGACCGGCGCTTGCCGATTTCTCATAGTAATGCCGACTAAGACTGATATTTCTCCTGCAAGAAATGCCATGCTCATACATAAAAGCCAGTGAACATTGGGCTTTTGGGCAACCGAGCTGAGCGGACTCTGCGAACATCTCAAAGGCTGTCTCCTGTGATTCGACTAATCCCAGCCCGTGCTGATACATAAACCCAAGGTAGTATTTTGCTTCCGAGTGTTCACCGTCAGCAGCTGCGGAAAGCCATCTCTTGGCTTTGTAGAGCGATTTGCGTACGCCTATGACACCAAAAAGATAGCGTAGTCCAAGTTCAAATTGAGCTTGCGTGTGTCCTTGAGACGCGGCTTTCTCCAGCCAATACCAGGCGGCCCGCTCGTGCCGCTTCTCAAAGCCGCGTCCGATTTCAAGCATCTTGGAGAGACGGTATTGCGATTGCTTGTCGCCGGATCTGGCAGCCATAGTGCACCAATGAGCTGCGTTCGAGAGATCCGGCGCGACTCCTCGCCCATCTTCATAGATTACAGACAGGTAGAATTGCGCTTGTGCATCACCAGTGGTGGCTTTGTCTTCCAGCTTCTGCAAAGATTTTCGTTTTGACATGACTTTCCCGTTCTAAACCATTGCAAGGCGAGTGTGGTGGACATGTCCGGCGACTTCACTCAAAAGCTTGATGTTCCAGGCAGGAAATGGATCGCAGTAGTCCTGCCAACCGGCCTCCGCTAGCAGCATTTCGCCCGGCGTTAGAAGACAGGCATCTAGGTTTTGTACAAGCCAATCTTTGTCCATATCGACCCCGATGAAAACCAGTTCTTGCCGCCTGTCACCAAAAGGCTCTTGCCATGAGTCATCAAGGTCTCGGCGAAGCAAGGGGTCTTGCGGCCAAGCTTCTTTCGACATTGCCGCCCACCACATAGCGCCAGGGTCAATCCGACAGGCACCGCCAGCCTGAGACCACTCAATCGAGTAATTCATTCTTGTGGCTAACCACAAAAAGCCCTTAGAACGCAGGACTCCCGGCCACTCAAGACTCAAGAAGTTTCGAATTTTCTCCGGGTGGAATGGGCGGCGCTCTCGGTAAACGAAGCTAGAGATGCCATATTCCAAAGTCTCAGGGATGTGTTGTCCGCGAATCTCCTTCATCCAGCCTGACGCCTCAGCGGCTCGGTCAAACCGAAAGAGCCCCGTGTTGAGAATAGCCGCCAATGGAATTTTGCCGAACGTGCTTCTCACAATTCGAGCCTCGGGATTCAAGTGCTTGAGTATGCCGAAGAGTTTATTCAGATCACGCTTTTCAACAAGGTCGGTTTTGTTCAGTACGATCACATTGCAAAACTCAACCTGATCGACGAGAAGATCTGTAACCGTTCGTTTATCGGCTTCATTGGCTTGTAGCGCGCGCTCTTGAAGCTCTTCGCTTGCTTCATAGTCCTTGAGAAAGTTGTATGCATCAACAACAGTAACCATAGTGTCGAGCGTGGCGATTTCCGAAAGACTGCTGCCATTGGCGTCTGTAAAAGTGAATGTTTCGGCAACCGGCATTGGCTCTGAGATGCCGGTCGATTCAATCAGCAAGTAATCAAAGCGCCTCTCATTGGCCAGCTTCGCAATTTCTATCAGCAAATCTTCACGCAAGGTGCAGCATATGCAACCGTTGGACATTTCGATCAACTTCTCTTCGGTTCTGTTAAGGCTAGCTCCACCCTGCTTGATCAACTGTGCATCAATGTTCACCTCACTCATGTCATTGACAATTACAGCGACCTTGAGCCCGTCGCGGTTATTCAAAACATTGTTGAGAAGTGTGGTTTTGCCGGCGCCAAGAAAACCCGACAGAACTGTGACTGGAAGTTTTTGCATGTTTGCTCCTGAAGTAATCTAGCTTTTAACCAACTCGTGTTGAGAGTGAGCCTTATGTGCCGGAGGCTGTGGTGCTTGTCCTTCGAGATTCAGTCCTTCGTAAGGGTCTGACCAGGTCGACCAGGTTGTTATACAGCCGGACATCTCTTCATCGGTTAGCAAGCAACGATCGAGCTGACTGCGAATCCAAGCCTCATCCATGTTGACGCCGATAAAAACCAGTTCTTGCCTGCGATCACCCCAGGGTTCCTGCCAATCTTCATCTATGCTTTGAATCAATTCATCATCATCCGGCCATTCTTCGCGGTCAATGGCGCACCACCATGTGGCACCAATGCCTATGCTCGATGCGCCTCCTGCCTGGGACCACTCAATCGAATAATCCATATGATTGGCGAACCAGAAGATGCCCTTCGATCTAATCACTCCATTCCAGTCGGCATTCAAGAACTCGCCCAAGCGCTGAGGATGAACCGGTCGGCGGGCGCGATAGACGAAGCTGCTGATACCATACTCCAATGTCTCTGGAATATGCTCACCGCGCAACTCTTGCATCCAGCCAGGAGCCTCGGCGGCTTTTTCGAAATCAAAACTGCCCGTGTTCAGTAATTCAGTGAGTGGCACCTTCCCAAAGATACTCGCGATTATCTTTGCGTCAGGGTTTAGATGCTTGATTATGCTCTGCAACTCCTGAAGTTGCGCAAGAGTTACCAGGTCTATTTTGTTCAAAACAATGATGTTTGCAAATTCGACTTGATCTATAAGTAAGTCGGAAATTGTTCTTTCGTCCTCCTCGTTCAATGCTAAGTCTCTTGCCTTCAGCTCGGCGCCTTCATTGTAATCGGCGAGAAAATTTAGAGCATCAACAACCGTTACCATCGTATCGAGCGAAGCGACATCGGAAAGACTGACGCCGGACTCGTCTTCGAAAACGAATGTCTCCGCAACCGGCATGGGCTCAGAGATTCCGGTCGATTCAATGAGTAGATAGTCGAAGCGATCTTCTTTGGCCAGCTTCGACACCTCGATGAGAAGGTCCTCGCGCAGCGTGCAGCAGATGCAGCCGTTAGACATCTCAACCAGCTTCTCTTCAACACGGTTCAACGCGGCACCGCCTTGCTTGACCAGTCGTGCGTCGATATTAACTTCGCTCATGTCGTTGACGATAACCGCCACTCTAAGTCCTTCGCGGTTGTTCAGAACCTGATTCAATAAGGTAGTTTTTCCTGCACCCAAAAATCCCGACAACACGGTCACGGGAAGCTTTTTCATTACGATTTCCTCTTTTTATCTAAAGTAGATCTCTTCAAATTCTCGTTTCTTTGAACGGGGCATGTACATTGCAGCCCGGACAATACTTCCTCAAGACCAACCGGTCCGGGTTGTTCTTTTTGTTCTTGGTGGTCACATAGAAGTGTTGGCAATCGAGTTCACTGCATGCCAACTTGATGATTATTCGAGTTCCTTTTTTCATAAAATTCTCCGCGGACCTAGAACTACGAGCCCAGAGAGGACAAGACTGTTCTCAATCGGACTCTTTCGCTCTTATTGATAATAGATTATCATTATCGACAAAGTCAAATCCGCGTGCAAGAATTTAAAATATGGAAAGAAACACGCAACAACGCCAGGCAATCCTCAAGGTCTTCGAGAAGGCCAGCAGGCCTTTGTCTATTCAGGAAATTCACGACCTCGCCAAGCGGCGCTGTCGAGGCATAGGTATAGCCACCGTATACAGAAATCTGAAGGCGCTGGTCGCAGACGAGAAGCTATTGACCGTGGACATGCCGGGTGGAGTTGTTCTTTACGAGATCCCCCGCTCGGAGCACCACCACCATTTCTCGTGCCTGAGTTGCCAGAAGGTGTTTGATGTCGATGCCTGCGGTTTGAACTTTCAAAAGCTCATCCCGCAAGGGTTTCAACTTCAACAGCATGAGATTTTGCTGTCCGGTTTTTGCGATCTCTGCGCCTCTGCCGGCTGAAGGTCTAGGCGCGCAGCTGTTTTTGGGGAGCCAGAAAACCAAGGTAGAACTGATGTGTTGGTTCGCCTGAGGTACGACTAGATAGCTTAGGCTTGACCTCTGTGGTGTTGATTTCTTGGCTGCGCCTGATCGAGTTCGCCTTTTTTAAACATGCACTCGTATCCGACGAAATGGTAGTCGACAACATCCATGTCTGCGGCACAGCAAGAGCAACAAGAACACCGGTAAACAGGTCGCTCGGGATGACCAGCCGCGATAATGAAATAGGCGGCTGCCTCTGGTCCGGAGAAGCCGAGCACTTCACCATCGAAAGGTCCACCTTTGAGCTCAATCGTTTTCATTTACAATCTCCTTAGTATCCAATCTCTGTGCAATGCTTTTGAAATCACTCGTCCAAAGAACGAGTCGCCCACTTGTGTGAGCAATCAACAGCTGTCTTGACAGCGGACTCCAGGCAAGATGCCGGACAGGTAAGTGCCAATGGCACATGGCGACTGGCACAGTTCGGTCTGCCCTGTCGGTTCGCCAAACGTAGACGGAGCCCTCTTCGTCGCCGCAAGCAAGCAGATGTTCGTAATCGTGGAATTGCATGCTCCTGAGCTTTCCGAAGGAACCGACTAGCTTTCCGGGCGAGGATCTTTGAGGAGCGTGCTGGTTGAATCGCCAAAGATAAGCCTCATAGTCCCCGCAGAACGCCAACCACTGCCCGCCCCAGCTCCATTCAAGTGCGCGCAGACCGCTTGTGCGTCCGGCCAATTTCAAGACTATTCCGCTTCCCATAGTCCATATGTGAACGGAAGAATCACCGCATCCATAAGCAAGAATAGAACCTGCTCTATTGAAGCGCAGCTGCTCTGGGTATTCCTTTGAGTCAAGTCGGTGAATCGGCTCGCTATCGCCAACTCGCCATGCACAAACGCCATCTGCCGCGCAGCTGGCCAGCAGCTCGCGCTGAGCTGGATGCCAGGACACATCAGTGATCGGCCACTTATGCCCCACAAACTCATCAACAAGCGCACCGGACTGGCTCCACAATCTCAATCTGTTGCTGCAACTGGTAATGAGAATTTTGGACCATGGTGACCATTTAACGTGCTCCACCCAGCCTTCTTGGTGCTCCAAAGACGCCAAACATAGCCCGTCCACGGTCCAAATTTTGCACTGCCCATCCCGCCCTGAGGTAGCGATAAGCCCGCTATCACAACTCCAGGAAGCCTTCAGTATCTCGTTTTGATGAGCCTTCCAGCTTGCTTTCACGTTTAGATCTTCATCTAGGCAAATAAGATTGCCCGACCGAGTCCAGACCATAATCCTCCCGCCAGCCGGGGACCACGATAATCCGCCAATTGCTTCGTCGAGGTCTGTAGACTTTTGACACTCATCAATCGATACAGGTTGCTGTGTTATCAGCGCTTTCTTGGTCACTCGGTCCTCAAACTTTCTATGGCGCCGCTACGGTGCTAAAGGGTATGATCGTTTCCTTAATGATATCCGATTATCAATAACAAGAAAGATAATGCAGAAACGAAGTTTTATGAATCCACACATTTAAAGTGATGGAACTGACACAGAAACTCTCGGAAATATACGAACACAGCGGATACATCGGAAAGTATGATCACGGAAAACAATTCTGGGGACAAGTTATGGCTGCGTTCCGAAACCCAGTCGCAGAGACTGTTGTCGAAATGTCGCTTCCGATGAGTGGCGGTCGAGAAAATGTTGGTGTGCAATTCTGCACAAGTTTGATTGTCATGGAAATATTTGAGAACAGATAACAAATTGTCATCGTAAAATGGCACAGATAGGACTTTTGCCGAGGCGCTGGTCGCATCTATCACGGCGACTGAGATTCAGATCCCTGGGCGTCAAAGCGCACGGCAGCCGCCTCGGCTTCTGCTTTAATTCTGTCACTATCGAGTTCCAGCGCCTTTTCTGTTGAATCTCTTACATAGTTGTACACAGGTGATTTTGGCGAAAAGAGAGAGCGAAGCCTGCCATAACTCAGTCGAAGTTCCTGGGGTCCTTCGGCATAGCTGGCGACTTCGTATGGATCAAAGTAAAAAACCATACCGCTCTTGTCGAAAGCGAAGCGAGGAGGAGTCTTGGGATTTGAAAAATTCGTTCCGGCAATTACTATAAAACTGTCTCCTCCTCCAAGCTTTTTATATAGCTCTATCCTGCACAGATTAGAAAGGATTATCAGATCCGCCTTCTTGCCAAAAAATGCATCGAGAGACAGTACTTTCGCGTCGGGAACGATCTGAAAATTGAAGGGCACCGACCAATTATCACCGTGAGCACCACCGTAAAATTGATTGAAATGAAAGACTATACTTACTAAGTGGGGATTTGCAAGCAGGGACTCGTAATCAGATCTAAACCAGTAGGGAATTTCCAGAGGATCTATACGAGTACCTTTGTTCTGGATTTTCTTATTCTCGTTATTCACAAGATTCTTGATTGCCAGATTCAGTCGCTGCATATTTTCAGCAGGTTCGCCTTTGAACTGAGGATAGGCGATTTCAATCTCCCATCCCTTCGGTTTGCTGAGTTTATGGAATTTCGTGGAACTGATCCAGCAAGTGCTTTTGCAAAGAGCGCATCTTGATCCGACTCTTTTGGGTGCAGTCGGACCTCTCTTGCCAAGCCCGCCGGGCTCTGACATGACTGGCAAAAACAATTCAACGGTGAACACGGCTAACAACGCAGTTGTGAAGGTAAATCTCGTTATGTTTTGCCTTTTCATTGGGCACATTCGATCTCCTGCTCAGAGCCTAATCAGCTTTTCGTAATACAGTCCATGCGTCCGCATATCCCCTGTAGCCGTTTCCAGTAAAACGTGCGGAGCTTGTAAATTTCGAACGGGCAACCTTAGGGGGATAGGATTTTTGCACGTATTTGTCCTGATACCTTACAGTGACAGTCTGAGTAGTATTGAAATTAAGAGTTAGTTCGGCAGAAAGAGGATCTAGTGTTCCATCAATAGCCGCCTTGTATTCCGAGGAAGTCGTTAGCGTTCCAGGTTTTACGGATCTTTGGAAAAACTTTCCACTTACTTCGCAGCCTTTGACTGTAATCGTCATCGGGATGGTTCCATTGAATTTGCCGACAAAAACTCCTTGCATCTTCACTAGTTCTGCAATAGCTGCATCGAGACCTTTCATTCCATCCTTTTCATAGACACGTACGAGATGACTCACAAGTCCAGAGCGAGGCGGGTATCCGCATGCAATCAGTTTTGAGGTTACCAAATCCCTCAGCTTTTGCTCGTCGAGAGACAACTCCTGTTTTGGTTCGTCTTTAGAAGAAAGCTCTTGTTTCCGTCTCTCAGCTTGCTTGCGTGCCCGCATAACTCGCTCTCGTCGGCTAGTTGTTGGAGATTGAGCGGAAAGCTGAAGAGCTTGCTTGGCATCGAGAATCTTGCTCAATCGTAGGGCTTCGCTAAAATCCCCTTTGCGAGCCGCGTCGGCCGCTCTTTGCGCTCCGACAGTCGATGAGCCTTTTTGAATCAGTTTTTCGTAGATCTGAACGGCCCGTTCTTCATTGCTTGCTTTTTCGAACCGGACCCGATTTATCCAGTCATACAAATCCTTTCCAACTCCTATTCCTTCTTTCGCGGCGGTATCAGCATTGATACCGGCCTGCACGACCGCATCATAAGTCATTGATTTGCCGAAACCGTAGAGTCCACCAACTACGGCTTTCGTCTTCATGATCATCACCGATCTCCACGTATCGGGTGTCTTTCCAGAGACGATGCCCTTCTCGTACTCCTCATAAGCTTCTCTTCCTGCTTTCGCTCCGATCTCAGCGGCAGCTCCAAATCCCAGACCGTGCCAAAACGTCCTCGCTGCCAGCTCAGCTTTTTGCTTAGACCAGCCGAACAGCCCCTTCGACTCGGCAGCTTTCTTTTCCTCCATCTCCTCCTTGGCTTTCTGGTAGCCCTCATATATTCCGTAAGTTCCAAGCAGCAAATTCCCGGCAATGGACAACTTGCTGCCACCGGATCTGATGGCAGTTTCTTTCGCTTTGGCGCTTGCTCCCTTTGGTGTTTTTACGCTGCCAACATCACCTAGAGCCTCACTGGCAGCTTTCGACTTGCTTACATAGTCTTTCATCTCGGTGCGCATCTTCTGAGCCTCCACACCCTTTCCTGCCGCTTGAAGCTCCGAGATCTTCGCCTCCATTTGCTTTACGTGTGCCGATGCTTTCGCCTTGCTGGTCGACTTCGAGGCGTCAAGCAATTCACGCGCTGCTGCTTGCAGTTTGGCTGCTTCCTTGGAATCAGAAATTGACGCTCTGCCTGATTTGATATCAGCCAGCGTGTCCATGAGGCTATCTGGATTCTTGACCCCATGTTTGCTGGCAATCTTGTGCACGGTATCAGGTTCAAGCCCCGCCTGACCGACCGCTTTCATAGCTCCTTTAGCCATTGCCTTGCCTTCTTTGGATCCAACCAGAGCCTCAGGCGCCGCATCGAGACCGGGCACCGCTTTCTTGGCGTGATCGAGCGTAGCAAGATGATCCTTGAGCGGCTTAGACTGGACTCCTCCGAGCTCGGATACGTAAGTCTCGCCATGGGCTGCTGCTGTCTTCACCTGAGCTTGATGCCCGGCGCTGCCCACACGGTCAGCACCAGGTGAAGCGTTTATCGTCATACCGAAATCGGGCGCCGTCTCCATCACACCTGCCGAAACCTTGATTCGCTTTCCGTCTGGTCCCTTCACGCCCATCTCGTTGAGAATTTCGCTTACTTTCTCGGTGGTGCGATAGCCGCCGCCTCCGTCCCAGTCGCTGCGCATACCTTGGTGCGCCGGATCGCCAATTCTGGTTCCGGCAGTCTGTTTCACCGACGCGCTTGTTTGAGCCGTTCCGCCCAGCGCGTCTATATTTGCTTGCCTGATGACACCTTCGTGCACGGCATGACGAGCTGAAGCGATTTTCTTGCTAGCAGCACGATGAGCCGCATTCTCTGCGGAGATGGCAGCGTCTTTAGCCGGCCCCGACGGCATCTTCTCTAAATTCTTCGTGGTGGTATCGTGCCTGGTGTACTCTCGATTCCAGTCGGCTTCGACTGTTTTCCACTTCTGGCTCAACTCGGCGATTGCTTTCTGCCTGTACGCACCTTTTTCCATGGAGAGACGCTTGAGCTCTCCCTGATGGCGAAGGATCTCCTGGCGCATGAGAGCATCTCGATTGCTGCCAGGCGGCATTTTCTCAAGCGCCGCCTTCTTGGTGGCAAAAGACTGGAATTCCTTTTGCCTGGCCGATTGCAAGGCGGGAATCAGAGAGATGGCTGACAGTGGAGTTCTGATGATGACACGATTGGTGTCCTCGTTCGCAAGAGCTGGTTGCGTCAGTGAGATAAGACAGATAACCGGAATCAGAGGTTTCATCGCTTTTCCTTTTCCCATTGATATTTCAAGCTGGAAAGATATTTATGCTCGGATGTGCCTGGCTGCTCGATCACAAGCAGATCTTTGAGTCGAGAGAGAGCCTCGGAGCGCTTACCCTGGCAATAGAGCATGAGCGCTCCGCCTATTCCCAAAGCGGATACCTCGGGGTTGGCTTCGTACTGCTCATCGAAAAACAACAGTCCTCTTTCGGACTGATCGTTTGCAGCGTAGGCCGCGCAGAGTGGAGCAATGGCATATGGTGCGGTTAACATCGGATCGTTTTTCAGAGACCTCTCAAGTGCGTCCGTTGCCCCTACGAATCTCTCCTGGCAAAACATCATCAAGCCGAGTTCGAGCCAGGCTGGCGCGTACTCAGGGTCTTGGTCGATTGCCAACTCAAACATCTTCTCTGCCATAGGCAGCGCCCGCTCATCCAGAGCGCTCAACCGCTGATAAACCAGCCCAGCAAGATAGAAGCTGGCAGGATTAGCCTGCCAATCCGTTGGTGAAAAAGCGTAAAACGCGCACTCTTCGAGTGCACTCTTGTCATTTTGATACTTCGGGTCGAGGATAATGGAAAGGGCCATATCGGCGCGAACCCTGGACAGTTCGTATACCGTTTCAACGCCTCCCACGTGAATGAAGTCCTCAACACCTTTCTCGTTGGCCTTAATCAAGTCATCCGGCAATCGCGTCGTTTCATTCTTTGCCATTTGTGGCCCGCAGAGTTGCCAGCTGATATAGTCCGAGTCAGCCTCCTTGGACTTTCCTAAGATTGTTCTTGCTTTGGCGCGAATGAGACGAGCGCGAGAGTCGCGCCTGTCTACGTCGATAACCCTCGAAGCGTCCTGCTCGGCTTTTAGAGCCATGCCAAGCCCGAGCCAGCCGGCAGCTCGAAGAAGACATGCTTTTGTCTGAGGCAGTCTCTTCAAAGCTTTGTCGGCAAACTCCTGGGCGCGGTCCGGCTCGATCGCGAGTGCCTTTGCGTAGGACTCTATTGCCCTGTCAGGGTCGCCACTTTCGCTGAAAGTAATAGCCTGCTCGAAAAGCTCATCGGTAGAGTCTTTAGAAGCCAGTGCGGCCGGCACGAGGATTGCAAACATCAACACAATAGCCACCAGGGACTTTTGCTTATGGTGATTCATCAGAACGGCTCCTTGCTCCACTTGCAGGAATCATATTTGGTTGCATGTTGTTCGAGCATCGTTCGTTGGACGTACTCGTGGACGGCAAAAAAAACACGGACATTAAGCGTGCGGAACTGGACAAAAGGTTAGACCGAGAATCAACAATGCAAATAATCCGACAGACTGACCTGATCTCGCCATTGTGATCAGCCTCTCTTCAGAGCTTGTCAATGCTCCATCCAGCTGCTTGTACAAACGCACTTTCTAAGTCAGAGGTGGGTGTGAAGTCCATGGAATTCAATTACGTTTTCAATTACGTTTTCGAATTGCGGTCAGAGGAATTGTCACAAGCGTGAAGCTACCCTTTACGCGGTGATGTAGGACCTTCTTCCCAGTCCTCGCTGAACCAGAACACGAAGCGGATATCTTCGACAAATGATGGAATCAACTCTGGATCATCCAAATCGACATAACTGTTCTCGAATAGGCATCCGAAAGTATTATCGAAGCGGTGCTCATATCGATATCGAGGACGACCGTGATGGTCCCCGTCCATCCAATCTTGTAGTTGCTTTATTTCGTACCGATTAAGATAACTGGCGTGCTTCCATTGCCTTGAAGTCGAATCAAGCCTGGTCACATCTGAAAGCTCGTTTGGCAGTCCCTTCGGCTCACTAATGGGTTCGACAAAATTCTTATGTCCCGGCAATCCATTTTCTATGTTTGCCATTCTGGCGAATAATTGTCTGTCACTCCGGACCACAGGCTGAGCATAATGGTGCCATTTTCCGGCGATCCTGACTTCTGTGTGTAAAGTAATTTCCGTAGACATATGCAAGAAATTGGCGGTGCTCTGAGAAGTGGATCCCATCGATCAGGCCAGATCTCTAGGATCTAAGTTTGTATAACATCCATATAACATCCAGCTCTATGTTAGGTATTATATACGGTACCACATCCGGATTGTAT
>CAZCZI010000068.1:0-27211 GCA_964503045.1 uncultured Candidatus Obscuribacterales bacterium | reverse complement strand
TATAACATCCAGCTCTATGTTAGGTATTATATACGGTACCACATCCGGATTGTATGTTTCAAGAATGTTTCCATCTGATCTTTGTGGGCAGTTCTTCCAGAATTGAAATGAAGTCGTCGCTGGTAAACTGGTCCCACTGATCGGTATTGAAGATTTCGGTGAACTGCCTGAATGCAAATTCTGAGAACATCGCGGCAGACGAAATTGAAAAGGGCGGCTTCCTTGTGCCAACAGCGCTCTGGGAGCGACTTCGTCCACAAGCGAAGTTCTCTGAGCCAACCTCGGGACTGCGTTGGGTTCCGTTTTTGGGCGATCACATAACTTACACCGGTAAGTAGATGGTACCGAAAGTGGTGCCTACACGATGCCTGCATTTGCAATGTCAAAAACGCTCTAAGGCACTACTGCGCGCGATTTGCAGCAACTGTACAAACATCGGATCGTCGACACCGTTTGTAGTGGCAAATCTTTCTTAACTTTGGAGTGTCTCCAACCGTTTGTCCGAAAAGATGACTGGTGCCCCATCAGAGAGCCCGCCAACAAAGTCAGTTTCGCCGCCCTGGTAGTCGAATCCGATGAGTGAGGGCACGCCATGCATGTCTATGATTTTGCCTGCATAGATATCGAGAGCCAACAACCTTGGTGGTTCCTCGAAGGAAGGAAGTATAGAACAATCGTGCGCGCAGAGTTCCGAAGCGAAATAATAGGTGCCCGTCGCACAGTCCTCCGGGTAGTTGCTTTTCCGATCGACTGTGCAATCAGCGGCTTGAGCGCAGAACAGTAGGAAGAATCTGACACCTTCTTCCTCTACATGGCAATAGAGTTGAGGAACTTCCAATTGATAGAATTCATCCGAGAGCACCAAAACCCTTCGGGCTGCCTGACTCCAATCAGTCAAACTCTCCGACTCAAACAAAACAATCGCACCACCTGCATCCTCTGAGATACCACTTCCTGGATTGGCATGCGCCGAGATCAGGCAAAGGTAGTTGCCACCATATTCGATGACATACGGATCGCGCCAGTTTACGCCATCCAATCCCATATCTTCGCTGCAGTTCGGGACTATGGCGTCAATGCGCTCCCAATTCATCAAATCCTTAGAGGCCGCAACGCCTATCCGCTGTGGATGGAAGTCACCGCGCGGTGTCCATCTTTTGCCTGAGTTTCCGTCGCGCGATGTGTAGAACATATAAAACAAATCGTTTCGCCAATCGTAAATTACACTTCCCGTCCAAATTGAAATGTTGTCCCAAGACGCTGCTCGAGTCGCAAGACATGGTGCGCTGTCAACATACTTCCATGTGCCATCGATAGACACCGCGTGTCCAACCACCGCCATATCATGGCGATTGGACGGAATAAAATCGCACGCAGCCTTGCTTGCCTGCAGAAAGAACGCATGCAATCGACCATCACGGTCATGGATGAACCATGCGTCCCAAAGATACTTATCGTTTGGTGCCCATCCCATATTCTTTGGGTTCCTTACACTAACATGCGTCAAGCTTCCTAAACGCTTTCATCATAACTCGCATGAACAGTTCCGAAGAGCTTGTCCCAGATGTCCGTGTAAAAGCCAAAGTTGGCAGAGAGCCTCGACTGCCTTGTGCGATTGTGCGTGCGCGGATCTTACGTCACCGGTGGTTCATTTTCTGTGGAAAATCAAGAAACTAGCATCATCAGCCCCATCTTTCGGCTCAGGTGCTTTCAATATGGCGTCTCGCAGCCTGGAAGGATTGGGACCGATCGTTCTGAGAGAGTCGCGGAAGGCGCTTATGTTCATGTAACCCCAGCGATCGGAAATTCCATCACTGACCATTATGACGGTGTCGCCCTTGCTGAGATGAATCGATTCGTTGCCCTTAAAGGGACCTGTCGCGTACATATCGACTCCTAATGGAAGCCCACCGACCTTTGCGTCTAGCTGTTGGACATTTCCGTTATTGCGGACAACAAAAGCGAACTCCGAGCTGGCTGTGGCAGTCTGGAGATTGTGCGTGCGCGGATTGTATATCATCATTCCGGCCGTGACCGAGAGCTCGTCTTTCGAATTCAGTTGTTTGTCGATTATGGTCATAACGTCGCTAGCTGTCTTGTTTTGCGACTTTGGCAGAGAATTATCGATGGCAGCATGAATCTGCGCTGCTTTCTTGGCTGCTCCAACACGGTGGTGACCCTCGACGTCCATGGCGGCAAGAAGGAGATTGCCTTCCGGAGTTCTGGCTACTCTTATGAGATCGCCTCTGGCTGTTCCGGGAACAGCTGCCCTCGAATAGGTTATCACCTCATGTCCAGAGTCTACGTATTTGTTGGCCGTGTGCGGGTTTTCCCAGCGGTCTTGCAGTCTCATAAGCTCAGCTCCGTTGTCTTTCTCGGAGGCTTTGAAAGCGTGTTTGAGAAGTTTTCCGGGAGGCGCCAGTCGGGAGACGGCAAGAGAGCTCACTTTCGCGCTGGCAAAGCCTACTGCCGTATCTACCAGGAATGCGCCAAGGCTATCTTTTGTGGCAGCTATATTCTCTTGCATGTTTTCTCCGCTATGCCACGTATTCGCCATTGCTGTTCCAAGCTTGCTCCAGCGGTCGCCAGTGAGCTCGTCATATCCCATTTTCGCGAGCATTGCTGTTCCAACACCGATGGAAACAACTCTTCCGGGAGTGCCTAGCCGGCTTGCTGCCCCGAGAGCGGTGCCAATAGTCGCCGACACGCCAAGTTCTGTGAGTTTGCCGGCAGGATAGTTTACTGTGTCTACAACGGCGCTGCCTATGCCAATAGCGATCATTTCCGCTTCTCTGTAAAGGCGCTGGCTGATTGTTGAATCCACGTCCGTGCCTGGTTCGTCGACGATCGACCTTATGCCTTTATAGTCATGTATTTCTATCATGGGGTACGTTCTTGAGTTTAACCACGAGATTCTCGCTCGATGGGCTTTCGAGCCCATCCATTTTGTTAGGATCGCCTGAAAAGATGGCGAAGTTATGGCGGTGGTGGGGAAAAACCGGCCGAGATCTCTACTAGCAAAGCACCACAAAAGGCTGATACAGAGCAAGCGTCTCGCGAAGACGAGCTGTACAAGCACGTTTCTGGACGAGTCTCACACCAGTCTGTTTCAGGACGAATCCTTAACAGTCTTTGAGTTCCCTTCCTATGGGCAACGCGACAAGATTATCCTACTGGACCTTTGTTGAGAAGTGATTGTCTGGGTGTCCTGGAAACATTGCGTGAACGACCAGCGACGCAAATGCCCCTGCCGTTAGCATCAATACCACCGCTGAAGGATAGTGCCACCAGTGGCGCGTCAGTTTTTGTGGATCGTGATACAACCATTTGGCGGGACCCAGAACCATGAAACCATAAATCAAAAGCCAAAAACCCATAAAAATACTTGCTGGATTCATCGTCATTTCAGCTGTCAATCCGGTTACTCCAACCAGGTAGAAAATCTCCTTCGGCGAAAACTTCCATCGCTCTGATAACACAGCGCAAACTGCAAACATTGGCACGAATACAACAACGCTGTGGTGAAAAACTGTATCCCAATAATCGAGCGAAGGTGTTATATATGCTTCGGAAACTTTCACGCCAAACAACTGAGCGTGCTCAGTCATGAATTGCGTGAATACTTCTTCGATCAGCGCAAGTATTGTCGCGAGTACGACAAATGCGGCGCACCTGATCGCAGGATGTTTAGGAATCGGTTGGGAAAAGAGTCCGAAGCGGCTACCGGCAGACAGTGTCATGACTGAAAATGCGCACCATCCAAAAAGCGCTGAGGCCATCATCCAGATTTGAGCCTTGTTTGCAGCCGGAATCGATTCAGAAGGAGACAATGCCAACACGATCACGAGTGGCACAGAAATCCACAATGTCACGAAAGTGCGGAAGATTCCGATTTCTTTGAGCCAACCTTGCAAGCGGTTAAGTGACACCTCGATTGCCATCCTTCCGTCCATCTTACTTGCATCATATCCTTCTCTACTTCTGATAACGTCTTTGCCAAAATAAATTCGATTTGATTGGGGCGGCGGCAAGTCTATTTACTGAGCGTTCCAGATCTTGGCGCAGTTGGAGAAATGCCCAGATTAGGATCTGCACCTGACCAACGCTTGATCATGATTGGTGTTTGCAATTTACCGCGATCGCGCAAGACCTCTTGTTCGACTTTTTCGCGCATCTGCTGATATGCATTTATCAAAGAGCTATTGCTGCCATTGCGGCGCAGTGCTGCCATCAGGTGATACGTGAACACACTGTTCGAGTGAGTGCATGATTCCCAGGAAGACTGGTCTGAATCGCTGGCAGCTAAGAGAACCTGACCAGTTCCAAGAGTAATCGAGTCTGGATTTGGCATCGAATCTCTCGTAATGGCTTTGATACTGCTTGCAGTGGCACCGGCATGACAGATGTCTAAAATGAACACAACTCGATTTGCTTGCGTCATTTTTCCGATGCCTGCTGTGAACCACTGCATTGGAATTCCAGAGAGAAGATAGTCTTCGATACTGCAGTCGTAGGGAACGATAAAATTCGTCCCCGAAGCTTCTTTGGCAGATCTTGTTCCATGCGTTGACATGAATATGACCACCAGATCGTCACGATGGGCTAGACGCCCAAGCCAGCCTGCTCCCAAAGTGTTGACAATATTTTGTCGATTGGCTTCTTTATTAATCAATAGCTTCACATGATCTGGTTGGAAGTGCGCATCCTTGACTAAGTAATTCCTGAAGTCCAAAGCGTCCTTAGCCGCATACTTCAAATTCAAGATGTTGTCTTTGAATTCCGAGACGCCGATCACGACGGCCCACTTGTCTTTGATCTTTCCCACCGCAGCAGGTGAAGGCGCACCGATTTTGATTTGCGGTGCATTCAAGTTGGTCGATCCAGGCAACAAAGCTTTGATCTTGTTTGAACGCTGCTCGAGTGTTGATGCTTCGACTTGATCACCCTGCTTTCGACGCAGTTGCGCGAGCCTGGCAAGATCTGCCGCCACTGCGGGACTACTCTGTCCATCACGATTCTCGTCCAAATTCAGCTGCGCCCTAAGAAGCTGTTCTGCTTCCTGGAGTTTGTTAAGTCCTTCATACGAATCCATCAACATATTGGTGGCTTGCACCGTGTAGGGATGCTCGGAGCCGAGTGAAATTCGCAATGCATCCAACGCTCTCTTTAACACGTCGATTGCTTCGGTGTAATTGCGTCGACGAATGGCGATTTCACCCAAGCCAAGTTGAGCTAGTCCCGCTGCAAAGTGGTTGGTTGCACCAGTTGTCTTCGACTCAGCGCAAGAAACGCATTGCTCAAACATCTTTTGTCCATCGTCGAGTCGATCTGCATCCACATACAGGACTGCCAGATTATTCAAAGTAACCAGATAATTGTAGGATTTGGGCCCTGTTGTTCGTGCAATCTCTAATGCTTGTTTGTAGAGAGGCTCCGCTTCGGCAAGTTTCCCCTGGCGTTTGTAGCACAGCGCCAAACCATTCAACAAAGTGGAGTAGTTCATGTTTCTTGGAACCACAGGATCCATGATTTTAAGCGCGTTCTTGTACAGTTGCTCGGCCTCGGCATATTGGTTTTGTTCAACCTTAACCGATGCCAGAGGTCCCATCACGTTTGCTGTCCACGGGTGAGTTTCCCCAAGAGTGGCTTTGCGAATGACGAGTGCTCGTTGATAGCATTTCTCTGCGTTAGCGAGGTTTTTCTCTTTCGACAGGATTTCTGCTAAATGAATCAAGGCTCTTGAGACGTCGATTGCTCTTGAGACTTCGGTTTGTTTCGGTCCCATCTCTTTTGCGCTCTCAAATATCCTGAGCGCCCTTTCTATAAGCGGCTTGGCTTCATCATATTCGGCCAACTCAAGATGGACCAATCCTAGCTCATCGAGGGTCTTTGCTACACGCCAATCATTGCTTCCGAATTTCTCGGACTCTTGCAGGGCTTTTGCATACTCGACTTTGGCAGCGGGGTAGTTTTCACTATCTGCTGCAGATTTTCCTGCCTGCATTATTGTTTCCCACTTGTTTTGATCTTGCGCGAACACTGCGCAGACACAAAGCATTTGCGTAATTGACACCCAAAGCAAGAGTCTGCGAAACGTACCGGCCATGCGTGTTCCTCGGGGCGGGTGACTGGATTTCGCACATTATATATCAAGCGATCGCACAGTGTATCCTTAAACCCTCTTGCAACAGTCTAGAGGTTGCTATACGCTTTCATCATAACCCGCATGTACAGTGCCAAAGAGCTTGTCCCAGATGTCCGTATAAAAGCCAAAATTGTAGTCGATGTATTGATGGTGCTGCGCATGAAATGTGCTGGTGGATAGCCGTCCAATTATTGGCAGTCGCGGCCAGCCTTTTGGAAATGGCTCTACGCCAGTGTGCCCCAGTGTGCCCCATGTAGAGTTGAGCAGAAGATAAATGACGATGCCGAGCCAAGATGAATGATACAGCGTTAGCACAAGCAGCCAGAGTCCGCCAAATCCAAAGACTTCCACTGGATTGAGCACGAAAAGCGACAACGGGCGCGGTCTTTCATATAGGTGATGCGTCTTGTGGACAAATGGATAAATTGGCTTGTAGTGGCACATGCGGTGCGTGATGTACATCGAGAAATCCATCATCAAAAGCAAGATGAGTACGTCAACAAGTACCATCGGCCCTACGTCTTTCCGAATGACTATGATGCCTTTCTTCCACATGTACCAGCCGCAGATCGCGACTATCGTGTTGAAGAAGATTGCGCCGATGGAAAGCCAAATTTCCTTCTTTTCTAATGTCGTTGGTAGCTCATAAATTTTGCGCTTTCTAAACAGCGCAATCACCACCTGCCCGCAAATGAGGCAGAGTGCGAATTGCAGAATGTTTTGAATGAGCAACCAAAACGCCGCCTGTTCAATAGACAATGCGGAAAAGAAATCGAGAACTTGATTTGTGAGATCTGTGAGGAACATCACTTAATGGTCAACAAACGGTCGATGCTTCGTTGGTTTTCCGGATCATAGACCAACCCATCGCGAAGCGCTACTGACCGAGAAGCGACACCTGGGATTTTCTCTCCAGGAACCACTATGCCTACCAAGTTAAGTGGGTCAGCAGCTGACACCGTAAGAGTTAGGTTTGACGGTTGCTTGTTGCGGATCGCTCTGAGCGATTCGACTGCACTAGGAAGTGCGAATTGTTCGCCCGTAAGTCCGGAGATAAACCTTCCACCTCGCACTTCGCCGCGATCTTCGAGTCGTCTGAAGACGTACAAGAGTTCTCGCCAGCGTGGAACCAGGGTCTCGCGGGTTAACAGCTCACGAAACACAATGCCGTATCGTTTGAGGAGCATCCAGCAAACTGATTCAACTGCAGCCAATCGGTCGTGAGGTTCTTCGATGTGAACTATTGACCAACGCCCAGAACTGTGTCGTGGTCTGGAGAACCGTGCAGTGCCATGCCCGGATCTGCGTTTGGGATCAATCAGGGCACGCAAACTGTCGAAGCCGTCGGCGGTAACTACACCCGCTGTCACAAGCTCCCATAAAGCGGTCTCGACTTCGGTCTTAAGTAAGTTTGCACCCTTCACTATGTCTGTGAAGAAGGAGGCGCCGCGCTTTTCCAGATACGCAAAGACTGTGCGCGCACCGTATGAAAGGGTGTCTACCGGAATTTTTCTTCCCGCCAATAACGTCATCCAATCAGATTCGTCACGTACGTAAAACGTGATTGGAGCTGCGCTCGTAGGCGTTACTCGACGATTACTTGTTGAAGTCTTTCTTGGTTCTTTGCGCGTCGGCTTTCTGTCCGAGGATGTTTCGGACGAGTCGTTGAGACCATCTTCCAGCGCCGGATGCGGCGAAAGCCTGCCCCAGCCGACTTGTCCAGTGAGACATAAGCGGTCTAGTTCTTCGGGGTCATACTCGCGCACACGGCGGCTGAATATGAAGGTTTCCCAAGCGCTTGCAGGAACCTCGAACCCTTGCATTTGCGCAATTACTTCAAGCAATCCGCGTTCACCGACTAGCTGAGAGCCGGGCACGACGTGCTGCCACTGACTCAGCCATCTTACGAATTGGGCGGCAGTGACGGGTTCTACTGCTTTGCGGAGCTTGCCGACTGTCAGTCTATGTATGCGGGCTAGTAATCGCCTATCACACCATTGCAGCTCAGCATCGAGGTCTTGGCTAAACTTGCCGCGCATGATCGCACCGGTCGATTCAAGTCGAATCAAACCGTATTCGGTATCAGTCTGGTTCAACCCGAGTGTCTTTTGAACGAAGCTATTGTCGGTTGGCCCCAGATGCTGCAACCAGCCGCTTATGAGGTTTAGCATTGCCAGTTCGTGTGTCGTTGGTGCTTCGACATCAGCCAACTGTTTCTCGAATTTGGCTTCGGGATAAATTAGCTTGAAACTGTTAGCACGTTCTGCAATTACCCAAAACTTTCGACCTTCGGCAGTCTGGGCCACGGTTGCGCGATTCGCGGCAATCAGTTCTTTGAAGTAAGGAAACCACTGTGCCGTTGGTGATGCCACCGCAGGCGGAGCTACATCTTCGGGATAAGTGACCATGGTCAGCAAGACATCATGCAACTCATCGGCGTCGCGCACGTCCGGCCAAGCTTCCTCGCGAACTTGTGCGATCGCTTCGGGGTCGAGCATCCCGACCTGTTGGAGAACTTCAGGCGGCAAGACACGGCGCATTTCAACGGCGCGTGAACGCCTCTCTTCAAGCGGCGCATCGTCGAGATATGCGTATGGATTGGAGTTGAGTATCTCATGCGCGAAGGCTGATGGAACAGGCGTGTCAATCGCAATTGCCCGCACTTTTCCTTCCTCAAGCGCATAGAGCAGGTTCTTCAGTCCCTCTATGTCCATCGCTTCAGTCAGTGCGTCTTTCATGACCTCCTTGATCAGCGGATGATCGGGAATTCGCAGGTCTTCCGTGATGTTGTCCTGGCACGCTGCGGCATCGGGAAACAGTGATGCCAGCAGATCTTCGGCGCGCATTCTTTGTATTTGTGGTGGTACTTTCTTGCCGCCTTGAAAACGCAGCAATGCCAGTGCTCTATTTGCATCCCAGCGCCATCTTGTCGCGAATATCGGTGATTGAATCACAGCTTGTTCGAGGGTTTCTTGCAATGTTTCCGGACGCAGGAAGCTAAAGACATCGGCAAGCGGAAAGCTGTGTTGTTCAGTCAAAGATATATTGATACCATTTTCGGTGGCAGCTGCCTGCAATTCGAAATTGAAGCCGCGACAGAACTTCTTGCGCAAAGCCAGACCCCAAGCTTTGTTGATGCGCCCCCCAAAGGGCGCGTGAATGACGAGTTGCATGCCGCCGCTCTCATCGAAGAAGCGTTCGGCGACGACTGTGTCCAGGGTAGGCACGGCTCCAAGAATCGAACGCCCTTCCAGTACGTACTGAATCGCTTGTTCAGCCGCATAGTCGCTGAGTCCGCACTCGCCGCATAGCCACTCTAAAAGTTGCGGCGGGCAGTTTACGGATGTTGTCTCGGCGGGACGCAACCCGCGCGTGTCTGCATCGATTCGCTCGCGCACGATTGCAAGATGGTTGCACAGCTCGTACGTTCTTGCCGGTGCCTCACCGCGCCAGAAAGGAATCGTAGGTGGTGCTCCGTGGGCGTCTTCGACGAGCACGCGGCCGCTCATGCTTTCCACGCGGCGAATTTGCCAGGAGTTGGTTCCGAGAAGCATAATATCGCCACGATTGGCTTCGACCGCGAAATCTTCATCTACGGTTCCAACCAAGGCACCATCTGGTTCTACGACTACCGAGTAAAGAGTATTATCGGGAATGGCACCGCCATTGGTGATCGCAAACAGTCGTGATCCGCGCTTTCCTTTTACTTTCTTGTTGACGAGGTCTCGATGCAGATAAGCTCCACGCCGAACTTTATCGCCACCAAAGCCTTCGGTTAGCATCTGAATTACTGATTCAAATTCTTTGTGTGAGAGATCGCGATAAGGATATGCTGCCGTCACGAGGTGGAAGAGTTCGTCTTCGCCATATTCGGAATCCGCGCAGGTAGCAACGATCTGCTGCGCCAAAACATCCAGCGGTGTCTCTGGAATTATGAGCCGATCGAGATCAGATTTGCCGATGGCGTGCACCAATGCCGCTGCTTCGAGCAATTCGTCACGAGTAGTTGCGAAGATTCGTCCTTTGGGAATCGCACCTCGCCAGTGTCCCGCGCGGCCTACGCGCTGCAGAGCAGTTGCGATAGAACGCGGCGAACCAATTTGACAAACGAGATCAATTGCGCCTATGTCAATTCCTAGTTCAAGAGAAGCTGTCGCTACAAGTGCCTTCAGCTCTCCAGCCTTCAATCTCTTTTCGGCGTTCAAACGCAACTTGCGCGACAGGCTTCCGTGGTGCGCAGTAACCGACTCTTCGCCGACCCGCTGTGAAAGTTGATGGGCAATGCGTTCTGCCAGTTTTCGCGTGTTTGCAAATATGAGAGTCGAGCGATGCTGATTCACCAGCGCCGTGAGCTGGTCGTAGATGTTCTCCCACATCTCATGCGTGGCCACTGCACCTAAAGGGATTTCGGGAACCTCAACCGACAGATCAAGCGTTCTCTTATGTCCGACATTTACAATGTGGGGCTGATTTTTATTCGTTCCCACCAAAAATTGAGCAACTGCCTCAATTGGTTTGACTGTAGCTGAGAGTCCGATTCTAACTGGCTTTTGATACGTCTTCGCCGCCAACCTTTCGACTGACAATGCCAAATGTGCGCCGCGTTTGTCATCGGCAACGGCGTGAATTTCATCAATGATAATGGTTTCGACAGTCTTGAGATTCTCGCTGCTTTTCTGCGCGGTAATCAAAATGTACAAAGACTCTGGCGTCGTAACCAAGATGTGTGGCGGCTTTTTCAGCATCGCCTGACGCTCGGGCGCCAAGGTGTCGCCGGTTCTAACTTGAGCGCGAATCTCGGGGAGTTCGATGCCACGCTCTTTTGCCAGTTCTTGAATCTCGCGAAGAGGCTGCTCCAAGTTCTTTTGCACGTCGTTGCTCAGCGCCTTGAGCGGCGAAATGTACACGACTTCTGTGGCATCTTTGAGGGTTCCATCCGCGGCCTTGCAGATGAGCTGATTGATGCACGCCAGAAACGCAGCAAGCGTCTTTCCCGAGCCGGTGGGTGCCGAGATAAGCGTA
The DNA here is from genome assembly GCA_964503045.1 of uncultured Candidatus Obscuribacterales bacterium. Lineage (GTDB taxonomy): Bacteria > Cyanobacteriota > Vampirovibrionia > Obscuribacterales > Obscuribacteraceae > CAYZJR01. The sequence continues at coordinate 16,044 of CAZCZI010000068.1, read as the reverse complement.
TCCTCGTTGGCGAGAATGCGCGGCCAGCCCGCGATTTGAGGTTCGGTCGGCGTTTGAAAACGCTGGATGAACCAATCGCGAACAAGTGGATGTGCCCAATTCAGGTGCTCGGTCTGTTGCATTTCGTAATTTCCCCTAATTAGGGAACAGAATGTTCACACATCATACATACGATCTCATCGTCAATCATTACAGCGCCGCCGAGAGGCCGCTTGCGCTTTCAACTAAGGAGTGTGGCATGGCAGATTATCCGTGGAGTCGCTCGCGTGATGTGCAAAATGAGGGCGGTTCCGGCGCGCAAGCCTTGGATTTTTCGCGTGTCGTAAATGAGAATCGTGAAGGTGTGCGGGCCCAATATTTTGGTGGGCGTCGTCAGGACCAAAGAATGATGGACAACATCGGTGCGCAGTTCAACTACCCGGCCGCTACGAGGCGATTGGGCGACAGAACGCCGCAGCCGGCGCCTGGCAGTATCATGCCTGATTATGCCACGAGGTATCCGGCGCCTGAACAGCCTGTAGGGTACATGCCGATCAACGATCAAACAATTGGGGAACGGCAGAGGAAGCCGCCAACCATTGCAGATATGTTTGACGGCATGAAGAAAAAGGCGGAGGCTCGCCAGGAAGCGAGAGCTGAGGCTAAAGAAGAGAAGAAGACTCAAGAGAAGTTGGAGAAGGCGGAGAAGCTTTTACCGGCCGGTCCTGTTGGTGATTTGATGAAACAGGCGGCGCGCCAGGCAATTGCCGGAAACATCGATGCGCAAGATTTGCAGCGGCGCTTGGCGACGGCGACTATTCCTGATGATCAAGTCGATAAACAGTTTGGACAGATCAAACAGTTTCAAGACGCGCTCAACAAGGAGCTGGGCGTGTACATGTATTACGGCAGCAACGAGCTGTTTATAAGTGAAAATAATCCCAAGCAGTTCTCGTCGGCTTGCATGCATATCCCTGCTGAGGGCGCGATTTCGACTTTTGATCGCATGAAGGAAGGCAACACTAATGAGGCTCCTGTGGATCGAGCGATTTCGATGCAGGAAGCCAGCGCACGAATCAAGTCGAAGGCACGATGGATGGCGCGGAAGTAAGCGCCGGTACCTGAATTCGTATTCACGGTAGGACAACGTGATCGGTCTTCTATGTGGTGCTGTAGAATGCTGCTTATGAAGCTCGATCGACGTTTTCGTGTGGTCCCGGTCCAAAGCGCTGTCGCGCTTGCGGCTTTGCTCGTCTGCCTCTGCCAGGCGGCATCGGCGCAGACGATTCCGAATTATGCGAGCGTCGGCTATTCCGAGGGCGGCGGCATGGTGCTGCGCCCGCGGACCATCAGGCAGATCAGGAAAAACTCGACTGACATTCAACTCGTGATTGGACAAGCTGATGTGGCAGTCGATGCGCGACCATTTTTGCTCGAAGATAAAGTGGGCAAAGGATTTAGAACCTTCAAAGTATCGGAGTCGGACTTCAATAAGGTGTGGAATTTAGTTGAAGCTGCCAAATTGCGCGATCGCAAACAAATTAGCGGTGAGCCTGCGCCGACGGATTCACCTCGGTACATCTTGGTGGTGAGGTGGGGAAATTCTCCTGGTAACGCGCAAACGAAGGAACTGGCTTTTTTTAAGGGCAGCCAGACGTACAAGGAGATCGAGCCCGTGATCAATGCCCTGAATGGGGTCTCCATTAAGTAGCATCCGTCCATTGATTGCACCTTCGTATTCCCACCGATGACATGGCTGCAAGCCTTGTAGTACCATCGCTACGCCCTTACAGCGTTAATGTGAGCAATGACTGATTCCCCAGAGTCATTAGAAAAACCGATTGCCTTGGAGCCCCAGCAGTCAGACGAGCCGTCCTCGTTATGGAAGGCTGTGTATGAGCATCCGGTCGAAGCCGGTTTGGTTGTCGGTGCAGCTGCTGCTGCGACAGCGGCGTTGATCCTTAGCAGGGGGAGAGTCGCAAGACTGTTCAATCCAAAAAATGACGTTCTTGTAGTTGAGGCTGCTCCCTACATGGGAAAAGCAATGAAGACCGCTCTTAAGGAGCAAGGACATGCAGTAACCTGGGTGACAGAGATCAGCAACCTTCGTCCTCTCAGGGGTCTCACTCCCGAAGGCACCGAAATCGGTTTGAATCTGCGGCGCTTTCACACTGCTTTTCTCGATCCCAATCATGTACACAAAGGTGTGCCGGAAGTTGCAGATCTAGTGCCCGCATTTAGACACCACAATGTTCGCACAATCGGCACGAGTGTCATGGACGACATCAATCAAAAGTTGCTTGCCGGCGGAGTCGATGCTGCCGGAACCAAGCCGGTCGTACTGGCTTCCATCGTCGGAAAGAAACTGGACTTGACTCAATTTGCTCGCAATCCAAACAGCGCGCAGCAGGTTTTTGACTGGCTTAAGCCTCGTCTCAACGCACCAGAGCTCACTGCCATCAGAGACAAGACAAGTGACCTTCTGGCAAAGAGTATGTGATTATTTGTCCAACTCTTTGATCTGCTCTGCCGTCAAACCGAAAGTCTTTGCGTGACCAGAAAAGACTGTTCCCAACAAAGATCCTTTGTCGCGCTGATCTTGAAGAAGCAGCGTCCATGGCGAAACTTCCACTGGATTCTTGCATTCGACGACGCAGTGTTTGATCGGATACTGCGAAAAGATGAAGTTGGCGCGGCGCACGTGCGCTGGCGAGGAGACGATGATTGCGGAGTTCCAGTTGTGCTGGCGCATGATTTTTACGCTATTGAATGCGTTTTGATATGTGTTTTGCGCGAAGTTTTCGGTGACGATACGCTCTGCGGAAACGCCCTCGGACTGCGCCAGCCGCGACATGATCTCGGCTTCAATGTGCGGGTTGTGTGCGGCGGCGCCGGTGAAAATCAAGTTGGGAGCGAATCCATTTTTGAAAAGTTGAACACCCTTGAGCACGCGCTCGCGCATGATCGGGCTCGGCTTTCCATCGCGGGTCGCTGGGGTGCCGAGGACGATTATTACGTCTGACTTCACCAGCTGCCACGACTCGGCTGGAAGCGAGACAACGATTAAGGGCAAGACGTTGAAAGTGACAAAACCCAACATGATAAGCGCAACCACAACAAGAATTGCCTTCTTGAAAAGGTTCCTTTCCTTAATTTCGCCGCTTCTGTTGCTACCGGAATTGCTGTCGCTTCCGTCACTGCCGACGGTGCTCATTTTTTGTTGAAGTTCAATCGCCCTGATTTTCGCAGGCTGTCGAGAACGTTTTTCTCTGCTTGATCGTAAATGAGTGATGCCGATCGACCGGGGTCACTGACCCTGACGTTGTTACCTGTCGTGCGCGAGCGATCGCCGAGACCGCTGAGGCTAAAGGCGTGTTCCAAAGACTCCTCGACAGAACTCACCGAGAGGGTGCTTGTGCTGATGTTGACGTTTGGAGTACTGGTGACGATCTTCACTGCGTTGGCCCAGGTGGGTTCGATCCAGCCTGCATCGTAGTGGTAGAGCCCGATCATCGACCGGCCGAACGTATGCAAGACGGCGACATTGTGCCCGTCGGAGTCCCTGATGATGATGCAGCCTGGCGTGCCGTTGCTGACGAGGGTGCCCCATGCGGCTTCGAAGGTGAGAATGGGCGCGAAATCATCGGTGAGTCCAAAGTCGAGAACTTCGCCTTGAAACAATGTAGAGGCCGCGACGACGGTTTCTTCGCGCAGCTCATAAAACTCGATGATTGCGCGTGGATCAACGAGATCTGATATCGCATTTTTCTGTGCGGTTTGGCCGAAGAGTTGCTCGGGCAGGTCGATTCGACCGTATAGCGCACCGACTGTTTTGCCGCGTAAGATGAGAAGACCGGCTCTGGATTTGAATTTCGACGAAATAATTCTGATGCAGCCGGTGGCTTCGCGTGCTTCCAGATTGAGGAAATACTGGCTGGAATTCGTGGCGCGCGACTCTTGAATTTGTCTGGTCGCCTCGTCTGCTGCGACCGGAAACATGCCAATTGCCCGGCGATTAGCGGCTCCATAAAGGTCAAACGTGTTGAGCTTCTGCAACTCGGTTTGCGTCGTTCGGCGCTCTTTCCATACAAACATGCAGTTTCTCCACGCGAAATTCGAATAGTAAAAGTGAGAGTTTCAGGCGGCATGGGGACCGCGAGGTCTATTCTAGGTTCATAAGGGGCGAAAAGCGCATGTGAATTTTCATTATTTCAAAATCCTAACGTAATTCCCCCACTGCAAGCGGCTTTTCCAACAGTGTTGTTGGAGTTCAACGCTGCAAATAGGAGGGTCAAGACTGCGCGAAAAAGTTGAATTCACCAGGTTCTTTGCCTGGTTTGATGATTGTGATCTTGCCTTCCGATCTCTTCGGTCGTCCTGCTCTATTCAGCTCTGCATGCATGTTTGTCACTATATCGTCAGGCACGATGCGATCTCTGGATTTGTTCCTCTGCAAACAAACTTCAAGTGGAACATCCAACCACCACAGCTGCACATCGACATACCCAAACTGCTGAGCGCGCTCGAGAATCGGGTGTCGGTGTTTGGGGTTGAGATTGGTGTTATCGATGATGATGTCGGCTTCTTCGCCCATTGCTTGTTCAAGCCTCTGAAAGAAAATGCTGAAAACGTCCTCGGGGTTGCCCTGTTCGCCCTCGTCGCCATAGAGCTCTGCCCGAATCGCGTCGGCGTTCAGGTAGTGAAAGCCCTTTTCGACGACTTTCTTGGCGAGCGTGGTTTTTCCGGAGCCGGGAATGCCGACGAGTAAGATTAGGCGTTTACGTTTCACAGCGACCTCCAATCGTCCAATTTTACGATTAAAACGATTATTGGTGAGGCTGTTTGGGCATTACTCAATTGGGTATTTGTGTGAGCCGATATTTTTATGCCGGGGATTAGTTATGTCAGATTCATACTCCGATAAAGAGCGCCTGTTGCGTGAGTTGAACGAGTCAGCCAACAGAAACGCTCAAGCTAGAGCCAACCAGACCTCGCAAGAGGATGCTGAGGCGCTGCGAGCCTTATATGGTCAGGCTGTGCACATGCCCCAAAACGTCGGCAACATCGACGAGCCGGTCGAAGTGGACAAAATGTCGATTCGCGATGCCAAAAGCATTCGCAGCGTGGCGGGCAAGACCCAGGGCAACGCATCGGTTTCGATAATGCAGAAGTTCTCCACCGTGATGATTCAGGTGATGTGCGTGTTCAAAGGCGCGTTTTCCCCGCGGGAGGTGCGCAGTCAATGTACCAAGACTGGTCATCAATGCGCCAATTGCGGTGAGAAGATTCCGTATCGCGAAAAGTATTAGCGGTCTTTCAGTCTGTTTACAGTAGGCGGTCACCAGCGCAGCTAAGCTAGCGCGCAACATTTGGCCTGTCGGTCGGTTTTGATATTGAATTTTCCTGAAGTCTCTATTGGAGGGAACCTTCAGCAGTGTTGCTTTTGGCGAAGAGGTTGTTGTCAAGGTTTGGTCATCTCAAAACCCTCATGGTTGCTAGGTTAGCGAAGCTTGTAAATATCAAATCAAGTGAAGGTAGATTCTAAGTGCTGGTTCTTGACAGAATTATCGCGCCTTTTCACTTCAATCTTTTTCGAGGAGTAAACCAACCAGACTGTTCTAATCAGCTGCTTCAGCCAAACTGAGCCAGTCCACGGTCGTGGTAACGTCAAGCTCGTGAAAAGGATGCCACCACATTTGGTGATTCGTGTGAACGACAATTGGTGGCTTACTGTTGATTGCCGCGGTCCTTTGAGGACGCTTCTGGTCTAAGTCTCGCCTTTCAAGACAGGGTGCCGACTCCTCGCACTCTAGACCGTGGCACATTTGTTGACCCCAGAAGGTAACAACATGAAAACGCTTTTCCTGCCGGTCTTGTTGGCCGGCTTTCTAGCATTCTTCGGCGCCGGACGAAGTGATGCTGGGCAACCTGCTTTTCAAGCGGGTCAATCGTATTCTCTAATCGGCCAGGCACAAGTAAAAGTAGCTCAGGTCGACCAGACGAAGGTCCAAGCTCCCGATGTTTCCGTGACGCTTGTCCCGGAAACCACTGCAATCGAGCCAGGCAAACCGTTTCGGATTGGCGCCGAAATCGCGCTTCCGGAGGGCTGGCACGTTTACTATCGTGAGCCGGGTGACACTGGCATGCCGACCAATGTCGAGCTCAATCTGCCTGACGGCTACCAAGTCGTAAAAGTCGAATGGGAGAAGCCCACTCGATTCGAAGAGAACGGATTCACCACCTTCGGCTACTCCGGCAAGACGATGATTTCGGTCACAGTCATGCCTGCTGCGAATCTCAAAGCTGGTGACAACGTCGAGATCAAGGCGACAGTGTCGTGGCTTGCCTGCAAAGACAGCTGCATTCCCGGCGATACTACCCGCAGTATCACACTGCCGGTGGCGTCCCCTGGTGTTCCTGCCTCAGCTCAGAATCAGAGCCGATTTGCAAAGGTCGGATTTACCGGTGACGTGAAGCAAATCGGAAAGCCCGATGCTTCTGCCGGAACCTCTGTCCTCGACGGCAACCTCAAGCCAAACGGCGCAGGTGCAGAAGATCACGGGTTTTTCGTGTATCTTTTGTTTGCCTTCATCGGCGGCATGATTCTCAACTTCATGCCGTGCGTGTTGCCTGTGATCTCGTTCAAGATCTTCCGTTTCGTCAAAGAGGCGGGGGAAAGCAAAGCCAGAATCTTCCAGCTCGGGCTTGCCTATGCCGCCGGAACAGTGTTCACTTGTGTGGCACTGGCTGTGGCTGTCATCTTGGCCAAGTTTCTCGGATACAGTGTGGGCTGGGGCTTCCAGTTTCAAGAACCACTGTTTCTGGTGGGCATGGCCACGCTTCTGACCGTGATGTCGCTGGGATTCTTCGGAGTCTTCTTCATCCAGGTTCAGAGCGGAAAAGGGCTTGACCAGCTGGCGAACAAGCAAGGGTTTAGCGGCGCGTTCTTCACGGGCGTGGTTGCTACTTTGCTGTCGACGCCTTGCACGGCGCCCTTTTTGGGAAGCGCCATCGGCTTCGCCTTCTCGCAGCCATGGTGGGTGATTGTGTCGATTTTCTTTGCAGTCGGAGCTGGACTGGCCGCGCCCTATGTGGTTTTGTGCGCCAATCCCGCTTGGCTCAAGAAGCTGCCGAAGCCGGGCGTCTGGATGGAACACTTCAAAGAAGGCATGGGTTTCGTGCTTCTTGGAAGCGTCATCTGGCTGCTCTTCGTGCTCGGCAGGCAAGTCGGTGCTGACGGTGTGGCAGCGACTGTGGCATTTCTGGTCGCCGCTTCGTTTTCAACCTGGCTGTACAACCGGCTGGGCGGCATCGAAGCGTCGAAGCTCCGCAAGACGGTTCTTGCGGTTGTCGGACTTGCCATCGCCGGCGCCACCATGTACATGTTTACGTGGCCTGCTGTGAAGGGCGTCAACGCCGTCACCGCCGCCACTGCGGCTCAGCAACAGTCAAATGGCATCACTTGGGAGCCATTCTCCAAGGCTGCCGTCGACAAGAATCTGAGCCAGGGAAAGGTCGTCATCATCGACTTCACAGCCGAATGGTGTCAGACCTGCAAGCTCAATGAAGCGACGGTCTTGTCGAGCGACGCAGTCGCCGACGCGATCAAGAAAAATGGAGTAGTTGCGCTGAAGGCGGACTGGACCCATGGCGATGCAGAGATTACCGCGCTGCTTGCCAAGTTCGGCCGAGCCGGTGTGCCGCTCTATGTGATCATGAGCCCGCATCGGCCGACTGAGCCGATTGTTCTGCCGACGCTCCTCACCAAGCAAATGGTGATTGATGCGATCGAAGAGGCCGCAAAACCGTAACCGGTTGTGAGCCTCGTCCGCCCGTTCAACCCTTATTGATGCGGAGTGTGGTGCATAGCGCCACCACATTATTCTTAGGCATCACAAGTGGTGGCATTGCGGTTTATCGTTTGCAGATTGTTTCTGCAGAAACCGCTGCCATTGCTTGCGTTCAAGTAAAGCAAGAGAGACCAGCGCAATGAAACGCTTCACAAACATCCTGACCATCGCCGTGACTGTGTGTGCAGTCGCGGTGCTCACCTCTGCCTGCCAAGGCGGCGACGACACCCGCAATTCGAATGGGACCGCGTCCTCGCAGCAAGCCGAGAAACGCGTCGAAGTCAAAGAGCTCGACGCGAAAACCTTCGACAGCACCCTCAAGGACTCCAAAACCCTCGTGCTCGTCGATTACACTGCGACGTGGTGCGGCCCCTGCCAGCAGCTCAAGCCCAAGGTCGAAGACATGGCGCAAGAGTTCAAGGGCAAAGTTCTGTTCGTCAAAGTCGAACAGACGAACTCGCCCGGACTGGTTCGCTCCAACGGTGTCAGAGCCTTCCCCACGCTGAAGCTCTATGCCCCCGGCGGCAAAGAGCTCAGCACGTCTGTCGGCAATGTGTCCAAGGCCCAACTGCGTGCTTGGATTCAGTCACAACTGGACGAGTACGAGAAGTCGGTAAAGGCGCAAAACACGTCGGCCGGCCCCTCAACGGGAAGCGATAAGAAGTAACCTTCTTGTTTCGAAAACCCTCATGAACAGCTGTTGTGCGGTGATCGTCTCGCGCGGCGCAGTCTGGTAAGTGAGGTGCGAAAGAGGCTCTGGTCGCTGTAAACGACAGAGCCTCTTCGCTTTTGCTTGTTTTATACTAGTGCATATGGTATCTCTGGGGGTTGTTTGAAATTTCTGAACTCAAATTTTTTCTTGATAGGTCTCGATTTTTCGTCGGGGGTTTACCTGAGCAAAGTACGGAAGCGCCAGGTGTCAACAATCGGAATCGCGCTATTGGCTTGTGTTTGCGGCAGCCTCTTTCCCGCGCTTACCCGGATTGTTCAGGTAAGTTCAAGAGAAAAAAATTGTGTCTCGCATACCGATTGTGTTTAAGGTGTTTTGGTTCCCCTCGAGTGTACAACTCTTTTTAAATCCACTGGTTTCCGCCGAGCTGTTCTACAATTTAGAGATGTTTCGATACCTCAAAAAAACTTGGCGTGACTCGAGTCGGTATCGGCTGGTGCTTATCGCTGCGGTGCTTGCGGTGATAGCGGTGAAGGGCATTCGCTTTCAAGACTACATGCCGCTCGGGCGGTACCAGCATTGGGGTATGGGCATCTTTATTTTTGGTATGGGATATCTGCTGCAGACCCTCTGGTCATGGCGGGTTTTAGCAGTGTGGGCTCGCGTGAGCTATGTGGCGACGGGGCTGTTTTTCACTTCGGTCGGCGTCGTGTTTTATAAGAATCCGTGGCTCGACTATAAGGTGGCCATTCAAACTGCCCACAATGAGGAGCTGCGCTCCAATTTGGTGGTCGGGTATTTGTTGTTTAGTGTGGTAATTGCCGTGATTTGGGCGCGATGGATCTATGAAGAGAGTCGCGCTAAGAAGGGCACCAGCACGGAATCACATTGAGATCCGGCGGCGGTTAAACCTTACTTTTCGCGCCTTTTGGAGTCGTGCGTGATGCCATGACACTGTCATCGCGGTAGACATCGGCGCCGGCATAGATGGTCATTACGCATTTGCCTGTTAGCTCGTTTAAGTGAAACGGCGAATTGCGACTTCTTGAGAAACCATGAGCCGCGTCGTAAGTCCATTTGTGTTCTGGCGCGATCAATGCAAGATTGGCTTGAGCTCCTGATTTAATTGATGGCTGAGGCAGGCGGATGACGCGCGCGGGATTGATCGTGAGCTTCGCAATCAAATCTACGATCGACAAATGTCTTGGTTTTACGAGGCGATTAAGAAGCAGCGAAAATGCGGTTTCTAGCCCGATTACCCCAAATGGTGCCGAGTCGAAAGTCTTCTGTTTGTCTTGTCGGGTGTGTGGCGCATGATCGGTTGCGATTACTTCTAGCGTGTTGTTCTTGAGTGCCTCTACAAGCGCGTCTTGGTCTTTGTGGGAGCGCAACGGCGGGTTCATTTTAAACGAAGTGTTGTATTCGGTGATGTCTTCATCGGCAAGCACGAGATGATGTGGTGTTACGTCACCGCTGACAGGAAGCCCTTCTGCTTTGGCTTGCGCAATTAGCAGCACCGACGCCGCAGCTGAAACGTGTGCGAAGTGAATTGGACATCCGGTGTGTCTGACTATCTCGATTTCTCGTGCGATGCACGCAGATTCTGATGCTGTGGGAATCCCGGACAGACCGAGTTTGGTAGCGGTGGGTGATTCGTTCATGCAGCCGTCACCTGAAAGACTTTTGTCTTCGGGATGACTGATGATAATCTTGCCGGTAAGTTGGCTGTATTCAAGCGCTCTTCGCAGTACTGCCAAGTTTGTTACGGGCATTCCATCATCTGAAAAAGCACCGGCTCCCATGTTGGCCAACTCAACCATGTTTGTCAGTTCCTCGCCCGCCATTCCTTTCGTGACGCAGCATGCGGGTATTACTTGGATGCACGCTTTCTCTTTGATTTTGTCCAAAATCCTGGCCAAAACCAGAGCACTGTCAGTAGGCGGGTCGGTGTTTGCCATTGCCAAAACCGTTGTGTAGCCACCGAATGCCGCTGCTTGCGTGCCGGTTTCGATATCTTCGCGATCTGATTGTCCTAGATCTCGAAGGTGAGTATGTATATCGATAAATCCCGGCGTGAGCCACAACCCATTTGCTTTGACTACAGTTTCGTCATCAGTTGCATTGAGATTTTCGCCGACTTCGGAGATGACGCCGCCTGCCACCCGCACGTCTGAGACTGTTTCTTTGGAGCCGGAGGCACCGGGATCGATCACCAGTGCTCCCTTGATGAGGCATTTGATTTGGCTTGGCATTAAAGGTTCCGCTCCTAAGATTTATGGAAATCGTTCAACAGAAGAAACAACACTGCCATCCGCACGGCAATGCCGTTTGTGACTTGGGTATTGATGAGTGAGTAGTGAGAATCGCTTGCGAGATCGTCGGTGATTTCAATTCCGCGGTTGACTGGGCCGGGATGCATGACGCGCACTGTTGGCTTGGCGATTGCAATTCGCTGATGATCGACCCGATACAGGCGTTTGTATTCGCCAATGCTTGGAATTAGTCCCTGTTGCTGGCGTTCCAGCTGCAGGCGCAAAACCATGATGAAATCCACGTCTTTGATTGCTTCGTCGAGATTGTGGTGCACCGGGCATCCGAAAGTATCGAGATGCGGTGGCAGCAATGTCGGTGGCCCGCAAAGACCGATGTTGGCGCCAACGGTCTTGAGCAGCCATAAGTTGGAGCGTGCGACTCGGCTGTGTGTGATATCGCCGACGATGGCAACCTTGACGCCGCGCATTTGTTGTTTGACTTTGGTATTGGCGTCTATTTTGCCCAGCACTTCAAGCATGCTGTAGAGATCGAGCAGAGCTTGAGTGGGGTGAGCGTTCCAGCCGTCGCCGGCGTTGATTACGTGTACTTGATTCTCGAGTTCTTGTGCCAGTCGGTGTGCGCTGCCGGATGAGACGTGCCGTTGAATTACTGCGTGAGTTCCCATAGATACCAAGGTTCGCGCGGTGTCTTCGATTGTTTCTCCTTTTGAAACCGACGACATCCGAATATCTAGATTGAGAACCGATGCACCGAGTTTCTGCGCTGCGAGTTCAAAACTGCTGCGGGTTCGCGTTGAATTTTCGTAAAACAGGTTGCTGACGATTTTATTTTGTAGCACCGTCAGTGGTGCTACACCTTGAGTGTGCAGTGCTTTGCATTTGGATGCGACGGCGATGAGGCAGTCAATTTCTTCTTCCGTCAAATCCTTTGTGTCAAGGAGATGTCCACGTTTTCGCCACAGCTGCGCCGCTTTTGATCGTGACAAGTCAATAAGCGCATCGGTGTTGTCTTTGACCGATGCTGATGATGAGTGTTCCATTAAATGTGCCTCGGCTCCGGGTAACCCGCAGAAAATCACCGCTTTGTGCGCTGGCGGGGTGGAGATTAGTTTCACGCATTATCGAAGCACGGAAAGAGACTGTCAACAAATCAAGAGCCGCCTTTGATGAAGAAGAGTGATTTGTGGAAGCAGATAATTGATATCCTGTTGCACAATCGCGAGTTTGAAGAGATTCTTTCGAAATTTTGATTAGGGGTTTACATGCATGAGCGATGGTGAAAAGAAGCAAGCAACTGAAGTTGACGGCAGCCGGATGTTCAAAGAAGTTGACCTGTCGACAGCCAATCCCGAAGGACGCTTTAGCGGTCTCGCCGACAACTATGCCAAGTTTCGCCCAACTTATCCAAAAGATGCTATCGACTACATATTCGGGCTTTGCAAGTTCACCGATCAATCAGTGATGACTGATGTGGGATGCGGCACGGGCATCTCATCGAGAATTTTCGCTGATCGTGGCGTGCACGTTATTGGCGTCGAACCAAACAAGGACATGCGAGATTCCGCTCAGGCGGAGGTGGATCGCGTTGGTGGAGAGAATCAAGAATACCGAGACGGAAACGCTGAGAATCTTCCCTTGCACGACGGAGAGGTCGATTGTGTGCTGGCTGCGCAGGCATTTCATTGGTTCAACAAAGACAGTGCACTGCATGAATTCTTGCGCGTACTCAAGCCGGGAGGCTGGGTAATTCTAATGTGGAACGAACGTGACGAAGAAGATACATTCACAAGTGCATATGGAAGGCTGTTGCGCACCCTGCCGGAAACGGCTTCTGTCGAGCTTCCGCGCGGTTCTGCCGGCGATGCGCTGATTGTGAGTAAGCAGTACAAGAATGCAAACAAGACCCTTTTCAAAAACGCACAGACGCTTGATTGTGATGGATTGATAGGACGTGCGTTTTCTGCATCTTATGCGCCCAAAGAGCCTGGCTTAGCCGCTGAGTTCAAAGACAAGCTGAGAGCACTATTTGCTGAATATGCACAAAATGGGCATGTGGTCTTGCATTACGAGACATCTGTGTACTCCGGACAAAAACCATAGCTCCAATTAGAATGCTCTCAGAATGCCAATTCTGGGGTTGTCAACACAATTTTCCTCAGCTACTATCAGGCATGGACTGGGGGTCTGGGCCGCAAAAATGATGTCTCATTCGAGACTTCCGATTGGCCGCAGGAGTTGCTCGCCAGAAAGGCAAAAATCTCAATTGTCGAGCAAACCGTTGGAGGAAGGACGATGTCTAAGAACAAAACAGTAACGACAGAGCGCCCGCGAACCGGGTTTGCAAGCCGATTGCTGACGAAAGAGCTCGAAATTCGCAAGAAAACAGACCCGGAGCTGAAGAAGATTAATCCTGCCGATGCCGCAAAATATGCGGTTCCTAATGCAGAGACGCGTGAAGTTTCCGGCGCTGCCAAAGGCTAGAGAATTTTAGTGCCTGCTGTCTTTTCCGCTGAAGAGATTTTCGAAATCACCAGCGGAAGATTGGCTCAGGGAATGATGCCGGATCAAGAAGGTCCGGTGATTTGTGACACCAGGCTGCCTCTTGAAGGTGCCTGGTTTGCTGCGTTAAATGGCGCACAGTTCGACGGCCACGACTTTCTCGGCGACGCCTTCGCCGGTGGTGCAATCGGTTGTATCGTAGAGGAACGCACGAGTTTTGCAATCGGCAGTCAGACGTTTCCGTTGATTGCCGTGGCAGACCCGCTTTATGCAATTGCAGATCTCGCGCGCAACTGGCGCCGGCGTCTCAATCCGCGCGTGATTGCTCTGGCGTGTGGTGCGTCACGCTTGGTTGCGCTTTCAAACGCCTTGGAGCAGATGATTGCTCCTATGCGCGACACACTGATTGTCGGAAATGAGGATTGTCGTCCTGAGTCACTCTTCAGTTCGATATTAGGGATGAGTGAAGAAACGAGGGTGATAGTCGCTGCAGTTACTCCAGAGAGTATTGAGAGTCTAGATCTCGTTGCGTCTGCGCTGCGTCCCGATGTCCTGCTAATAATGAAGGAGAGTTTCTCCAGCCTGCGGCTCCGTGAGTCGGACGAGTACGTCGAGCGTTGTCTGCGAACGTTCACCGGCCACCTATCTAAACCTCGTGGAGTTGCTCTTGTGGGGGAAGTGTCGCAGAACCTCAATCGTATTGTTGAGCCTGGCGTTGCATATCGTTTGTTCTCAAATGAACAAATAGAGTTGGTTGATCTTGGCGGTGGGGTTCAGGAAATGAAGATTTCGAGTGGGGCGGCGGCAACGGAGTCAGCTTCAATGCGCTTTCAGGACTGCGACCCGGAGGAAGTTTGGGCGCTTCTTTCTGTGTGTCAATCGATCGGACTGACTGATAAGGAGTTGTCGCTGCTTTCTTTTTGATTTCACCGTATTTGCCACCACCGGTTGTGACTGGTGTCACCAAATGCGAAACCATCTCCGCTTGACAATTGTTGAGTTTGATTTATTGGGAACCAGAAAAGTCTCGAATCGTCACTAACTTGGAAACCGAGAATTATAGCTGGTTTCAAAGTGCAAATTTTTTCCGCATTTCTTGGTTTCAGGCATTGTTCAATTTTCAATCGGTGCTAAAATTAGTGAACTTCAATATTAGAAGCCAGTCAGGTCGGAAGGCAGGCGCGCGATGGATACAATGACAATTCATTGCCGAGAATCTGCGTCGTTTATCATAGTTTGTGATGAGCGGTGTGCAGTGGTTCGTCGTCTCGGCGCGTTGGTGAAAGTGTGGGATAAGCACCACGTATTCACCTTCGTCGATCGTGAGTCAACGAGCGCTTCTGCACAGAGTTTGATCAAAGACCTCGATAACTGCAGATGGAGTCTTTTGCTTGTCGATGAGTTCGGCGATCGATGGACGGGTCCTGAAGCGATACCAATCATTTTGAAGAGTCTGCCGTTTGGAAAACTTGCGGCCGTCTTCTACATTCTTCCGGGCACCATGTGGCTTACGCGTCAACTCTACATGTTCATTTCGAAGAACAGACATCGAATCACTTCGCAAAAAGAATTTCACGCCGTTCGGTAATTACGCTCGGTAATTACGCTTTAGCGATATAGGACCATTTCTTTCAGGTCAAACTGCGGCGCCAAGTCGAAGTTGTTGCGCAAGCAGCTTGGATTGCCTTTGAAGTCGTAGATCCATTCGGCAAAGTTGTGGAATGCCGAGTTGTTTTGAATGTATGCCGCCGGAATATTGAACATGTCCTCTTCTTCGACATCAACTTCAATCCAGCCAAACCTTGGGAAGTAGACTTCGTTCCAAGTGTGCTGGAAGCCTTTCTTGTATTGCGCCAACGGTGAGTCTGCGTGGCCCGCCTTTGGTGGCTGCAGATTTATACCGAACGTCTTTCTTGCTGGTATGCCGAGATGACCTGCCATGGCGCAAAACAGCTCAGACTGATGTCCGCAATGCCCTCGTTTTGTTTTCAGAGTCGTGAGCGTGTCAGTGTCTCTTTGTGGGGAGTTCGGATCCCATTTGATGTTGCCGTGCACCCAGTTGGAAACTGCGCGCAGAGTGGCAACCGGATCTGGCTGGCTTCTTTTGATTTCGTCGATCACTCTAAGCGTGTCGGCATCAATCGGGTTTGGCTTTAGAGCCGGCAAGTCTCTGGTGTTGAAATCGCCCCATCTGATTCGAGCCGCTTCAGGGCTTAAACTGCGATCGCTTGAGACGACCTTGAATGCGGTGTGAAATTCGAGTTTTGTACCGGTGGGCACGTTTTTGACGGTGAAATTGACGTGGCTAGAATGCTTGTCCTTTTCGAGCTCAAGTCTTCCTCCGGGCGTGTAGCTCACGTCATAAGCGCCACCAGCAGTTTGGGGTATACCGCGGCTCCATGGGCGCACTGTCGGCAAAGCGTGCCAGACACCTACTGCCTTAAGTGGCTTCCACCCTGGAGGAACCTGAAACATGTCTCGCAGGTAAACATCAAAGGTGGTACTGGTGCCGGCGACAGCTTTCTGTGCCTCCGCCGCGGCTGTCGAGACCGTTAAGAGAAAGAGAGTGGATGCAGTGCACAGGATCAGCCTCGTGTGCGACCGCAATGTATGAGGTCTGTCAGCGAACCATTCGAATCCATCCAACAGTTGATGTAAACAGCTAAGCACTGCTGCTCCGTCGGTTCAAGAAGTTGCTCCTTCCCAAAAATTTACCACGGTGTAACCGTCCTCGTTGCATTTTCGTCGAAAATGTCAGCACGTCGGTTGCATG
>CAZCZI010000067.1:1431-40217 GCA_964503045.1 uncultured Candidatus Obscuribacterales bacterium | reverse complement strand
CAGATTTGTGGAATTCTGACGGCTAAAGGTTTCAGAGTCGTTAAATTGTGGGATTATTCGACCGGACAGCTTGGAACAGTGCATGTAAGGAGCTCGATGTCGTGAAAGCCGCGTATTTCTTGATGCTTGTGATCTGTATGATTTTGAATGGCCAGATCGTCTATGCAGACTCCTGGGGTGGGGGATTCTCAGACGACACAAAAACATCTCACCCGATTACGTATTACCGTGTTCCACAAGGTCGCACTGGCAATACAATCGGGGTCGCATTTATTCCGGAAGGCGCTTTGAGTTCCAGAGAAACAGATCCGGCTGTGAAATCCATTCCTGGGCTTGTCGCATCGATGCCCGGGATAGATTACGTGTGTGAACACCCGGCAAGGAGCCCATTTTTCATATTCGAATATTTGAGCCAGCTTGCTAAGCAGGGTAAACGGGTGGATTTGTTGTTTATCGGCGGGCACCAGGTTGTTGATTACTTCCCTGGCACGACCACGGTTAACTATTTGGAAGGAGTCAGCATAGCTGGATCGACATTCATGAACACTCGCGGCGCTGTGTTCAATGAGGGTGATGCAGTCAAACGAATTGAGACTCTGTGCAATGCCGGAAAGACCCAACTGGCAAAAGATGACTGCAAGGCTCTCCGTTTGATTCAGCAAGGAAGGCGCGCCATGGCTCCTGGAGCAGAGATTCTTTACCATAGCTGTTACGGCGGACATAGAGATATCGGTCTGGACAAGCTTAAGGCGATCGGAGACCTGATTCTGGGCGGCAGTGGAGGCTCTATTGTGGGTCCCAGGCAGCCTGTAGGAAGTTATTCGTTGAAAGAGGACGCCAGCAGTTTAACTGTCTTTCTGGAGTCAATTCGCAGGGGCGTGCACTTGAAGCCAG
This sequence comes from uncultured Candidatus Obscuribacterales bacterium, assembly GCA_964503045.1. GTDB lineage: Bacteria > Cyanobacteriota > Vampirovibrionia > Obscuribacterales > Obscuribacteraceae > CAYZJR01. Next base: position 39,323 of record CAZCZI010000067.1, on the reverse strand, counting down.
GAGATGTAGTAGTCGACACCGATGATGCCCACAGAGGCGTCCTCAAGCCCGGGCTGACGTTTTCACGTGTCCAGATTGCACCTCAAGCATCATCGGCGATTCCAGATTGTTGTTCCAAGATTAAAGAGACACAGATACTGGAAGGAAGCTGGGACCGCCATGATTCTCATCGAGTGCGTTTCGAAAAGAACGGCGACGCATACGCCGGATACATAGAAAGGCTTACGCCACTCCTCACAAACTGCGGATTCAAAGTTGGCGAGATGACATTCAAAGTCAAACGAATTTCGGAGACTCAGTTTACCGGACAGGTCTTATGGAAGCGGGTTTCCGGCGCACAGCATGATTCGCAATGGCGAGACGTCACGATTACAGTTACAGAAAATCGCATGTCTGACTCGTCGACCGGCAAATGGATTCGAGTTGGGGATGTACCTCCGGGGGCTCAACCATGAATAATCGCTGCGTGAGTCGATCCGAAGCATGCCACTACCACTGGTATCCGAGCCGTCTCGCGAACTCAGAAACCAGCGGCAAGATCGTGTCTTCCTCCATGCCGGCAAACGGAATCAAATACTCGTTTGCCGCGGGCACTCCAACGTAATACTCGGACGTGTTCAGCATCGGCAACCCGGCTTCCCTGCAGCCTGGCGCTTTCAATAGCTGCCGCTCCCAACCGTTTCAAAAAAGGGGGAGTTAAAGTGGGAGTTTCGACTGACCGGTCTTGAAACCCCTGAGCCTGTTTCTGTTTGAAGAAGAAATGGGCAGACGAGGGGACTTGAACCCCCGAGTGCTGGAACCACAATCCAGTGCCTTAACCACTTGGCGACGCCTGCCATCACGGCGATTTTTGATTTTAACATACGGCTAGAAAGTCCGTTAGCCTGCCGCCGGTGAGACTTTACAGTTATTTTTGATCTTCCACCTGAATCCTTGTCCAATTCCGGGTCGACGGGTGTAGATACCTTCACGGCACACACCAACCTCTCCCCTGGCGTTTATTAAATGTCTCGATTGGACCTTCCAGCTCAAGAACGAGTTGAAACTACTAAATATCCGATTCTGAATCCGGCTACTCAAGATTCGACTCAGTTCAAGCTGCACGATGAACTCTATAAGGAAGCAAAATCAAAGGGACCATACCTTCCTCTCGACAAAGTAACGGACGAAGAGAAGCAGTACATGCTGTCGATTAGGCCGTCTGACAAGTTGTCGGACAAGCTCAACGCCGTGCTTGGAGAAATCAGAAAAGAGCAGACCGACAAATGGACTGACATCAAAAATGTGGTGAACAGTCAGGGCTCATCGCCTCAAGACGCGATTCGGCTCGCCGTGGCGCGAGATCGCGTGGTAATGATTGGCGAGCAACACACGCTTCTGGGCGCAAATCCGACGCGCATCGACTTGGCAAACTTGGCACGTCAAGTACGTGAAGCTGGCGTCACGCACCTTGCCGTCGAATTGCCGCAGTCCATGCAAGGTGTGTTTAATGAGTTTCACAAGAGACCTGGCGAACCAATGCAAAGAATCTTGGAAGAGATGAAGGTCAAAAAGCAGATCTCGAAAGAAGACTATGACGTTCTGCAAAAGATGATCACGTTATGTCCGGATCTGGCTCAGTTGTGGAGCAATTTCCGCAACTGGGGCATTCAGATTGCTTGCGTAGACGATACAATGCAATCGACCGGGCTTGCACGTGAGCAGCACATGGCGAATGCCGTGATGGATATCGTCAAGGAAAATGCGAACAACAAAGTCATTTTCATGGCCGGCAACCTGCACGCAATTGATACTCACGGAAAGGCGCCGATGGAAGATCGCCGCGCTGCCGAACTTTTGAGAGACAGCCTTGCTCAAAGGGGCGATTCGATGAGCACCTTTGTCTCGATTTTGGGTGCGCAAGAAGGAGACATGCTCAGCCTTTATCCTTTGGCAAAGTCTCTAACGAGAGCGGTGTCAGTGCCGACACATGACAAAGCTGGAAATGAAAACGCGGTTGCCGACCTCAATATGCTTAAAATCGGGATGCCCGGTTTGTACACTCAGATGGGCAACTTCGACAACATACTTTTGTATCCGCCGGCGAGAAAAAATCTGAGCAGCTCGATGCGAATTGCAGATTCTCCAAGTCCTGAGTCTGATACGCTAAAAGTTGCTCCTCGGGTTATGTTGCCGCTTGCAGATAGTGCTAGCCCGCAGGTGAAGAATCTTCAAGAGCCGACAGTTTCTGGTCTTCCTGTTCTTGAACTGGTAGGCTGATTTTAATTTGTATTGAATAGGTGGAACAGCGGAGGCAGTAACTGCGCCAAAATGCCACCAATGATGAAGGCACATGCCCAAGAGCCAAACCAAATCGTCAATGCAATTTTCGGACCTCTCTCTTTGATCATTACGCCAACAGTGGCTATACAAGGAACAAAGAGGGTGATGACAATCATTGCTGTTACTGCTTGAACGGCAGTCATGTTGACTTCAGTCAATCCAAACGAAGCGAAATCTCTGCGCACGATACCCAAAATGAAGGTGGTTGCGATTCTTGGATCATCCGGCAAATGCAGCCAACTCACTGTGATTGGGCGAAGAGCAGAGATGAACAAATCGAGAAGCCCAGTCATTTGTGCAATGGTTACGACAAACCCGGCGATGAAAAACATCGGTGTGGCATCTTCCAAAAAGTTGCGCGACTTTTTCCACGTCTTTTTGAGAATGTTGTCCCAACGGGGAAGTCGCATTGGAGGCAGGTCGATGATCAACCCGGCAGACTTTCCAGGCAGTACCATATTCAATGCCACACCGGTGACAGCCAAAATGCCTCCGACTATGGTGGCATAGACAACCCATGCAAGCGGACCGCCGCTATGGGCCAAGGTTCCAGAAACAACTCCGAGCTGAGCAGAACAGGGAATGGCAACGCCCAACAGGGCCGTGGCAATGATCTTTTCTCTTGTTGAGGTCAGAAGTCGAGTCGTGATTGTTGCCATTGTCACGCAACCCAATCCGAGAATTAGAGGAATGATTGCACGTCCATTGAGCCCGATTTTGTTCATCAGTCGATCGACGATAACCGCGAGTCTGGGCAGGTATCCTGAGTCTTCCAAAAGGGACAGACCGAAGTAAAAACCAATAACCAAAGGCATCAGCAACCCGAGCAGATATGTCACAGTGAGTGTGAGCAATCCGTACTCGCCGACAAGAATGTTACCCAGACAGGCCATAGCCGATCGATAGGCCCAAAAGTTATACGAGACATTTGTGGGGTCGGCTTTGCTGGCGGCGTTCTCCAGCTCCTTTCCCTTTTGAGGATCGTCAGAAATTCCTGTCGGAAACTGAAACAACCGCTCTCCAACCTTTATATCTACAGGGAAAACTTGGCCAACGGCGCGGCGCACAACCGGTTCGTAATAGACCTTCATTCCTTTCTTTTCGGTGATGTCTACTAGGTTTCCGGCAATCAGCACTCCAAGCAGTTGATAAAAAATCAGATAACAAACTGCGATCGAAATTAGAGGTCCATACACCGGATGCAAAAGCATCCGCCCAATCTTGGCCGAAGTTGTCTGCTGCCTCGCGTCAAACACCACGCACTGTTCGATAATGCTGTTTACCCGCATGCGTCTTGTGCCGTAAATTGCAGTTCTATGTGGCAGAACTTCGATACCATGTTCGGTGGCACTAGCTTCGTCACCTTCGGCGATTAACATGGCGTGTGCATGATTGATGTCTTTCTCGAGTAGCGGTCCCAAAATCTCCGCGATGCTGTCATCGATTTTGCCTGTGGTGGCGAGGTGAATGCTATTACCGACCTCTGCAATGCCTTCATTGCGAACGGCAACGCATGTGAGCACAGGCAGTCCAAGCAAGTCGCTTAACAATGCTGTGTCAATTTTGATGTTGCGATGCAGAGCTTCGTCCCACTGATTGATCACCAAAACCAGCTTTTTGCCCATGTCGCAGAGCTGGAGCGTGAGAAACAGGTCGCGGTCCAAACTCAACGCCGACACGACATTGATGACCAAATCGGCTTCCAAAATCATTTTTCGAGCGGCGCGTTCTTCGTCGTTGAAGCTGGAGACGCCATATACGCCTGGGGTATCACAGATACTGTTGGTTCCTAATTTCCCTCTGGCAACGTCGATCGTTGTGCCGGGATAGTTGGAGACATCGGCATTAAGACCAGTCAGGGCATTGAAGATTACGGACTTACCGACGTTCGGGTTGCCCGCCAACGCGATTTGAAGCGGGCGAGACGCTGTGTTGGCGCCTACGGAAGCATCATCTTGCTCGACATGCACCTTCGTGCCCATACGAATTTATCCGATTCATCACACCCTTCAATCTTCAAGGGTTGGAGAAATTTTATCAACTTAGAAGCAAGGCTTTCAACTCAAATGTAACTTCTTTGCACGAAATTAAACGGTCATGAGGTTTTTAGCTCTTTCATCTAGTCTATTATGTTGCAGTTTGTTTGACCAACTGTGAGGCTACATGCCGTTTTTTGTATCGCCGCGTTTGAGAGCAGGAATTGCAGCTTGTCTGGTGCTCTTGCTAAACATCGCACAGTGCAGCATTCTTCCGGTTCGCGGGCAGTCTCCGACTGCGCAAACTCCGGCAACCACGCCGACGAAAGCTGCATTTAAGAGCGCTCAGGCGGTTGAACTCAACCTGCCAAACGGGCTGAAGATCATCATGATGGAAGAGCACTCCTTTCCAGTTGTGAACTGCCTGATGTCTTACCGTGTCGGTTCGCGTAATGAGGCTCCTGGTGTTACGGGCTTGAGCCACCTGGTCGAGCACATGTTGTTTCAAAATGTCGGCAACTTTCGCAAGGGCGAGATAGGTGCCACTATTGCCAGAAATGGCGGGCAATTCAATGGTTTCACCAGTGATGACTTCACTGTGTTTTTTGAAACTTTGCCGCCAAGCAAACTTGACCTGGCACTGAAAATTGAATCTGAAAGAATGCGCGCCGCATCGTTTACCAAAGCCGATGTACAAGCAGAAGTTGCGCGTTTGGAGTCTGAATTTGAGCGCGACAGCAAAGACGCTCCCATGGCTCTTATGAGAGAGGTGCGTGCCTCGGCGTTTCAGCAACACCCATATAGAAACCCTACAAGCGGCTGGAAGGGTGATGTTGAGAAACTCACATATGAAGACGCTCGAAAGTTTTACGAGGACTATTTCAGACCCTCTAACGCAACTCTCGTGTTATCTGGTGATTTCGACAAGCATGCCGCCGCATCGATGATTCAGCGATATTTCGGACCATTGCCGAAGCTGCCGCCACCTCCTCCATTGCGGGTGAGCGAGGCGGAGCCCAGCGCGGAAAAGCGTGTACACATGCCGGCTCGCAATAAGAAGGAATTTGTATACGTCGCCTATCATGCTCCTGCCTTTCAAGATGCAGACGCACCAGCAATGGTGGTACTGGAAAAAGTTCTCAACGAGTCAACATCATCGAGACTCAAAACTAAACTGATTGACACAAAGACTTGCTGGCACGCGTTGTCGGCGTTTGAACTTAGGAAAGATCCTGGACTTTTCACCTTTTCGTGTCACGCTACTCCGTCGTCGAGTGCACCCAAAACGTTGGAGATCGTCGACGGAATCGTAAACAATCTGAAAGCGCAACCACTATCTGAAAGCGAACTCAAGACGGCGAAAAACCACGCAGAGTTTTCCTATCTGAGCGAACGCGATGGCCCGTACCGTGCCGGTTTGCACGTTGGATATTTTGACGCTTTAGACGGTTGGAGTTCTGCATACACGTGGATAGATAGAATCAAGGCAGTCAGTGCATCTGATGTTCAGCGCGTTGCGCGCAGATACTTCATGAATGAGCATCGAGTGGTTGGCATGCTTTCGTCATCGACGGCGACGCCGCCGGCTAAAACCACTCCGGCCAAGTCCGAAGATGGAGAGAAGAAACCGGACAAAGCCGGCAAGTCTGACAAAGACAAGGATAAGGATAAGAGCAAAGATAAGGACAAAAACAAAGACAAGGACAAGGACAAACATACCAGGCCCGACTCGTCGAAGACGGACAAGGCGAAGCCTGCGCATCCGAATACACACAAGCATCGTTCCGTTTCCTTGTATAGCGACACGTCGCGCCCTCAAGGTGGGTTCGCTAACCTTTGGAAAAGCGCATACAAACAAGATGACAGAGCCGCAGGCAATAAGCAAACCGTCGCGCAATCGCCAACGCAAGTGACTACAACTCAGCCTGGGTTCACGCAAACGCGCTCCGGTTCTTCGTCAGTCGCTGCAGCGGAAACTCCGCTTTTCGTGCCGCCGCCAGGCAAAACCGACGGGCGGGTAAAACGTGCGACGTTGAAGAACGGTTTGACGCTTCTTGTATTCGAGAGCCATTTGAGTCCAATCGTGCAGGTTGTTGGTGCCACGAAAGCCGGCTCTGCGTACGAGCCAAACGGTAAGCGAGGAATCGCGACTTTAGCTGCACAGTTGATGAACAATGCAACATCAAAGCTCAACCATTCGCAACTGATAAAAGCTCAAGACGAAATCGGACTGCCACCAGATGCGATGATCAAGTTTGATGCCGGAATGGAAACGATTGGTTTCAAGACCCGCTGTCTGACTCGTGATTTTGCCGATCAAATCGGTCGCCTTGGTGCTTGCATGAAGGATCCGGGCTTGCAGGAGAGTGATGTCGATAAAGCGCGTGGCGATGCAATTGCCAGTCTGAAAAGATACGATGACAAAATCAGTAATCGGGTCGAAAGAGCTTTGTATAGAAGCTTGTTGGCGCCGGAGACAAGCTACTATCCGATGGATCTGATGCAGATGGTCAAAGACCTCGGTCCGCTAAAGGCTGCGGACGCTAAATCCTTCATACAGAGTTATATAACTCCGAAGTCTACGACGATTGTTCTAACAGGCGATATCGATCTGGATACCGCAACACGTCTTGTGGAGCGAGCAACCGAAGGTTGGACTGAAAAAGGCGATCGCAAAACACCGGCGGCGCAAACAAGCGCAAGACGCGTGTTAAAGACGTCGATTCCACTTAATGACGATCATTCCGAAGCGATGGTGATGATTGGAAGACTCGTGCCCGTGTCGCCGTACGATGAAGATTATCCGGCGCTGCTGCTTGCCGATTGCGCACTCACTAACCACCCGATATTCTCGCGATTGGTTTTGCGTATGTCTGATGACATAGCAAACGCATCTAGTTTGTCGGCCGATGAGATAGACTCCAGATTCAAATCCATGGCAAACCTTACTGCGTGGACACTTTCAGTGCCTGTGCAATCCAGTGTGGTATCTCGGACGGTTACACCCGTGCAGGTCGAATTGAAGAAGTTTGTCCGAACCGGTCTTTCCGCCGAAGAGCTCGCTGAGGTCAAACGTTTTCTGACCGGGGCGTTACCGACACGACATATGAGTAGTACAGACGATGCTGCGGAGTTCATCCTCGAATGTTCTTTGGCAGGCGCCGCTCCGGATTGCTTGCCTGTATGGCTCTCGTATATCCGAGGGGCGCAGCTTGAGGGCATTAACCGATTCATCAAAACTACGTTCCGCCCTGATCTGTCTTCGCTGGTCATTGCCGGAAACCGTAAGTCCATTGGGCAGGTGAGAGCGGCCTCAGTTAAGGAATCACCCTCTTCACAAGCCAGGACTCCTGCCAAGCAGTAACGGCGATACAACCGTTTTTGTTGTCAGGAGGTGCGGTTGAGACTAATTACTGTGAATTATTTCTTGTTGTCAGATGGCAAGATTCGTGTTTTGTTACACGCTGCTAAGAATCATCTCGGTGTGCCGATATGTTAGTGGGCGCGCGGAGCTATGTCGAAGCGTGTATATCGATATCGCTCTTTTCATGCGCCTTTTCGCCAGATGCATGACCAAATGAGTCATTGCGGGCGGTATCAGTTGATGAGAACGTTCATCTGATGCCGCTTAAGCATTCAATGTAATTTACATCGTGGTTGTCATTTTATTAATGTAAACAGGCTCAAAAGCCGGATATTAGCGCATTTTTGATGCATTCCATTGTATATGGAACAGTGTAAAGCGCCACCAGTTGTGCCTTTTGAGCCACGGAAACCGGGTTTGACTTTCTAGTGACAAGTTGGATAATATGCTGCGATGGATTCCCTTGCAAAGGGTAATTGCATTAATTGGTATCACACTTACTCCAAAGAGAAACACATAAACGTTGATGCGTTCTCAGGTTCCTCCCAGGTGTTAAACGAGATGACACTAGTGATCGATTCCGAACAGGAAACAAAAATTGAATTTGATTCGCTTCCAGAATACGTGCGTGACGCCGAGCTGGTGACCCCGCGAGAATCTATATTGAATAGAACTCCCGACCGCGAGTCTTCCTCTTATGCAACAGGCGACAGACCCAGACCGACTATTGAGCGCGAATATTCTGCGCCTCAAGAGCGTGATGGCGAGCCGCCTACCACTGACGAATTAGAGGCACTTTGGCCCGGCGTGCATCATGAATTGATTCAGCCACCAAAGCGCAATGCAAGTCTTTACCTCACGGTAGGCTTCATGGCTGGTGCCTTCGTCAGTTTGATCGGCGTATGGGGATACAGCGCTGTCTCCGGCATGATTGTTGCGTCTCAGAGCAACCATGACAAGCAAATTTTGGTAACTGCAAACAAGGCTCCCGTTGCCGCACAAGCTGCACAAGCCACCGCTCCCGCCGGTGACGCTGACCTCGTGCCGGCAAGTCCGACATATGAAGTGCAAAATGGCGACACTTTGGCCATGATTGCATTGAAGAACTACAAGCGCGTCAGCCCGCGTTTGCTGGACGAAATTTGCAAAGCCAATGGCATGCGCAACGCAAATGTACTGAGCCTTGGCCAAAAGCTCAGCTTGCCGACGTATCGCCCACAATCAAGTCAAATCGCTGCTACCAACACGACAGTGCAGTAGAGCGAAACCTTGGCAAATGCGAAGCTGACAGTATCGCAGGCGTTCGCGCGCCTATCTGATGGTCTTTCCGGTTATGAGGAAAGACCACAGCAGTTAGAGCTTGCACATTCAATCGAACGCGCATTTTCGGTTGGAAAAACCGGAATTTTCGAAGCCGGAACCGGCACCGGAAAAAGTCTCGCAGCCCTCATCCCTGCAGTGTTGTCAGGTAAGAAGGTGGTGGTGTCTACCGCCACCATTTCTTTGCAAGAGCAGTATATACATAAGGACATTCCGACCCTCAAAAAAAATATGCCCGTTCCGTTTGAGGCGGTGCTTTTAAAGGGTAGGGGGAACTATCTTGGTCTTCGGCGATATCAAGACTATCTTGCAGAACAGACTGTTGATGACTATCTCAATCATTGGGTAGAGACGACATACACTGGTGATGTGTCCGAACTTGATTTCGTCCCCGGGTTGGAAACCTGGCTCGAAATCAATTCAGACTCGGATGATTGCCTCCGCCAGCGGTGCCCGCAGTTTAATGACTGCTTCTACTTTGAAGCCAGACGCAGAGCCGAAACAGCCGATATTCTCGTCGTAAACCACGCGCTTTTGTTGGCAGACGCCGCTTCTCACGGAAGCGTATTGCCGGAATATGAACTTCTGATTATTGACGAAGCACATCAGCTTCCTGAAATCGCGACTGATGCTTTCAGCCACACCATGAGCAATCGCGGTGTCAGATCGCTGGCTACGAAAGCATTGAAGAGAGTGATGGCGCCACCGCGGATGGTGCACGACATCGAGCGCGAGGCGGGTGAGTTGTTTATGCATCTGATGGACACTTGCGTGACCGCAAAAACGCGCATACGCCAAGCCATTCCTCAAGTCGAACATCTGACGAAGGCTTTGAGTGTGTTTTATGAGTGGTTGGAGGAAGAGTCATTCGAGCACGTGCCGAACGATGGACTCGCACGTGAGAAGGTAAAACTAAAGGCAAAGGGTCTGTTGGCCACGACAGCGTCGTATATAAAGACCCTGGGGCTTTTGGCAGAACCAAGCGCGAGCTGGATTGTGTCTGTCGAAAGAAGCGACTTTCAGGGTTCGCGCATCGAGATTGTCGCGGCGCCGCTTGACGTCGCGCCCTTTATTGAAGAGCTCGTGCTGGAGAAGCCCGGATTAGAGTCTTCTGTTTGGATGTCTGCCACACTTGCCACCGGCGGTGATGACCCATTCTCCTATTTCAAAAAAACAGTGGGCATCGGAAGTGGTGTAATTCAGTCAAAAGTCTGCAGCCCGTTTGACTACGAACGCCAATCGGTTCTCTATTTGCCGAAGTATCTGCCGGAGCCGAACAGTCAGGACTTCCTCAAAGCGATTGAAGACGAAATTGCCAGATTGCTGGAGATCAGCCAAGGAAGGGCGTTTGTGCTGTTTACCAGTCGATACGCGATGTCGACAACATATGACGCGCTCAAAGATCAATTACCATTTGAGTCGAAACGGCAAGGCGAAATGCCCCGATTGAAACTCATTGAATGGTTTCGCGAAACACCCAATGCGGTGCTATTTGGAACGTCAAGCTTCTGGGAAGGCGTCTCCGTCGATGGCGAACAGTTGAGTTGCGTAATCATCGATCGGATACCATTTCAAGTTCCAGATGATCCCGTCTACGAAGCACGATGCGAAAGGCTCAAGGAAGACCCGGAGGCGAGTTGGTTCAACGATCTCGCTCTTCCTCATGCGACGATGCGCCTGAAGCAGGGGGTCGGACGTTTGATTCGCACCGCCACCGATAGAGGTGTGGTGGCGATTCTCGATACGCGCCTAACAAAGAAGTACTATGGTCGCCGCATTATTGAATGTCTGCCGCCCATGCGCGTTGTGCGCGAAATGAAGCAAGTGGGTAACTTCATGTGGGAAGAAGGCATGAATTTCGACCCGGAAAGCTTTCCTCCACGTACAGTGCGAGAGACGCGCGCGCCGTACGATGCATCTCCATCTGCGAACGAAGCTCCATACAAGACTCCTTACAAAGCTCGTGGTTCGAAATCTGCGCCGCGGCCAGAGCCGACTGTCGCGCCTCCGCCACCGCCGGCTGTCGTGCCTCCGCCACCACCGGAGCCTCAGGTCGTTCAACAATCTTTGTTTCCGGACGGGTTCTTCAGCTAGGTTCTGCATGAGAGGCGAATCCGCGCCTGATTTGGCGCTCGTAGCCTAATTTGACGTCCGCACCTAATTTGACGTCGTGTTAGGCTTCAAGCTCCGCGTCTTCATCGGCGAAAATGCTTCTGATTAGACAGAGATTGATTGGGCAATGATCGACCAGATAATGAACAATCGGATCTTTCTTCATCAGAAAGAAACTGGAGCCACCAACCTCGGTGGTTCCTACAAAGAGCATATCTGCTTTTAGTTCTTCAGCCGTCGCTATGATCGCTTTTGCGACTTCTCCGACTTTTACCATACCTGAGGCGTTGATTCCTTGCTCCTTTAATTGTGAACTGACTTCATCTACCTGTTGTTGCGCCTTCTCTTGCGGGCGTTCCGTTGAAATGAGCTGCGCCACTACGCCGACCTTCTCCGGGTCTGGAACAATGCGCAACAAGATGAGCTCGGCGCCAATTGCTTTGGCCTGCTTTGCTGCCGCATCTACAGTTCTTGCGCTTCGTTTTGGACTGCTAAAAGCCACTACGAATCTCATTGCCACAGGCTTTGTCTCCTATGAATCATCCGTGCCATGCCGCCTTGAGAATGAGGTAACTGACCGAAGAGAGTGCTGCTGCTACCGGTAGAGTAAGCACCCACGCAAGAAGAATCAACTTCATTGTTTTTACGTTGAGCTTCTCTTTGCCGTACATAGGAATCGTACCACCCGCAACGGCAGAACTCAGGGTATGCGTCGTGCTTATTGGAGCTCCGATTGTCGAGGCAACCAAAATGATTAGTGCCGTGCTCAGCGATGCACCGACTCCTTGCGAGTGACTGAGACGTTCGCGGCTGATTTTGGTACCCACGGTTCTGATTACGCGCCAGCCGCCAATGACTGTTCCTAATGCAATTGCAGTCGCTGCTGATGCCACCACCCATTGTGGCACTTCAGTGACTTTGTAGCCGCTGAAATGAGTGGCGAGAATGAGTGTGATAATGCCCATTGTCTTCTGTCCATCGTTGCTTCCGTGGCTGAAGCTGACGGAAGCGCTGGAGAAAATGTGCAGCCAGCGCATCACTTTGTAGTGCGGTTGCGAACTGCTTCCAGGATTGTCCTTCTCGCCGGAGAAGAGCAGTGCAAACCAGGTCATGAGGGCTCCTGCTCCGAAGCCGACTACAGGCGATATCAAAAGTGCCATCAGCACCTTTTCCAACTCATGCTTCGAGACGCCGTCCCAGCCTGCCGCTGTGACGCCTGCGCCAAAGAGGCTGCCGATTAGACAGTGTGAGGAACTTACCGGGATGCCGTACCACCAGGTGATGAGGTTCCACAAAACTGCAGCAACTAGAACCGAGACTACGATGGGAAGGGTGACGACTTCTTGGGGGATGATTTTGGTGATGACTTGCGCTACGGCTGTTCCTACAATCACTGCACCTAGGAAGTTGAGAATGCCGCTCATGACGATGGCGACGCCGGGCTTCAAGGCTTTGGTGTAGATAACAGTGGCAACCGCGTTGGCTGTGTCATGAAAACCGTTGACGAAGTCGAAACCGAGGGCTAGTGCTACTGCGACTAGGGCTACGATGGTTTCGACGTTCATTAGTTTTCTCTATTTTCCGGTTTCGGTTGGAGAGTCTTGCTCCTTATATAACGGATTTGCGGTTAAGGACCGATTAACGGTAAAGCGCTAATGCGAAATCGTAACAATGTCTTCAGGGTTGGGTCGGGCGGCTTTTTTGTTGCATTTGCCACTGCCGGCGGTGCAAAGCGATCGTCGGGACGATTAACAGGCGGTTGAGGGGGTCTCTTGAGCTTGTCCTGTTATGTGGTTGTTATATTCGTCCGGCAAGATTGCAGCATCCCGCCGCACATACCACTAAAGGTGCTTACTATGAGCGATCTTCATGATACCCGGAGTCATTTTCAGGTAGAGAAGACATTTAAGCCTGATGGAACCCAGAATAGTTCTGACGTCGAGCTGTCCAGGTTCGCCTGGGGTGCTGGGCAAAAGAACCCTGAAGAGTACTATCGCAGTGCATTTCTCGATATAGCGAAATCGAACAACGCTGAAGCTTCCAATAAATATTTAGCCGACATGAGTGAAGTGCTTGCATGGCTCGAGAAGGAGTGTCACCTCAAACCAAAAGAGGCTAAGGAGCAAGGCCAGCAAATGCTCCATGAACTCGATGGGAAAAGCGGTGGAAAGAAAGATGGGATGATATCCGAACAAGAATTCGTTGGTCATTACACTGAAGAAGAGAAACAGCGAATAGACAGCTTCTTAAAGGTTGCCGGCCAGGACAAAACACTTTCGTTTGAGGAATCTGTTCAGTACAATTTTAAGCTCGGAGTCGCAAGTGTCAGCGAGGCTCGTGATCTTGCTAAGCACGCGGCAAAAGATAACGGCGATGGTCTGATCGACGGCAAGAAGGATTCGCAAGTTACGTTGGATGAATTCACGGCGCATGTCAGACAAACGTGGAAGCCTTATCCTATGCCAACTGAACCAGACAGAGACGAACGGCCGCGACCAAGGCAAGGTGATTCGCCGCTGTTACAGTAATTTTAGTCCATTTAGGCTGCTGCCCAATAGGTTTGGTATAGCTGATTGTGTTTGCCATTCCTCTGGTTTTTCTTTCAAGACTTCAGATGCTTAGTCAACCTTCCGAATAATCCCGGACGATCCATCCACTTCAACCATCGTTCCATCTTTCCAGATGGTGGTGGCGCCGGCGACACCAGCTACGCAGGGCAGTCCGTATTCGCGGGCGACGAGAGCGCCGTGTTGAAGCATGCCGCCGATCTCGAGGATGACTGCTGCTGCGTTCACGAACAGAGGCGTCCAGCCTGGGTCGGTGGCGCGGGCTACGAGGATTTCGCCACGTTCTAATGGCTTCTCATCCGGTGCATGCAAGACTTTGATCTTGCCTCTTGCAACACCTGCGGAAATTGCTGTCCCTGCCACTTCGCCTGGTTTTACCGGCGGTGATGGTGGGCGAATTATCTTGCCGCGCGAATCGAAAATAGTCGGAAGTTGCGATACGGCTCTGAGTTTATCAGGATAAATGCGATTCTCTTTGGCTGCGGCTCTCACGTCCATCTTCTTGTCGGTGAGTGCGCGATCTAGATCGTCGATGTTGAGGTCGAACACCTGCTCGGCATTATCGAGCCTACCTGCAGCAGCAAGTTCTGCGCCATGCTTGAGTACGCGTTGTCGCACGGTGTCGACGCCGAGAATCAGCAGAAACTTGTGCATTTCGCGGTAGCCGCTCAGGTTTTCAAAGACGCGATACCATGCGTTGAAGCGCTGCAGAGCGAGCCAGCCTTTTGCGTGCATGCGCTCGCACAATCTTTCGAAGGCAGCGTGACGTTCTTGCTGATTCTTATCGAAGCGCGCTTGTGGATTATCTTCCGGGGTTGAGGTGTCTCGCAAAGTCACCACTTGGTCGAGCAGGAACGAATAGTCATCTCTATAACGTGGAGATTTCATATCCAGTTCGATCGCACCGCGATGTCCATAGGTCTTGATGAAGTCATCCCACGCTTCCAAGAACTGTTGGGGCAGCTTGTGGTCTTTGAGCAGTTTTTCAATTTCTTGCGACTTGATGTCTTTTGGAAGAAGCTGTGAGACGTGATACAGCGCCAGACCCATTTCTACTGTCGGGTTGTTCGGAAGCGAGCGTTCCAACTTTTCGAATTCAGCGGCAGCTCCTTCTTCTTCCAGCGTTGCGTTTTTGATTTTCTCCAATGCAACTCTAGAAGCGATAAACAGCGGCAACGTGTTCGCGAAGATGAATTTGGAGGTTTTCTCGGCTACCTGCAGTGCGTAGTCTTTGAAGGAGAGCGAGACTTGGTTTGACAGCTCCTCGATGCTTTGAAGATGCTTTTTGATTTCTTGCTGCACTTGGCGGTGAGCGTGTTCGGGCAAAAGGCGGGCTTCCAAAACGTGCATACCAGCAGGAGGTAGTGCGGCCAGAAGATGCCAGTTGAATTTCTTGATGTCGGAATGTGAGCGATACTCTTCTTCCGAGACTGACTCAATTGCTTTGGCAGCAAGGCTGTCCATGTTCTTCAAAAGGTGAATCAATTTTTCTTTGCCCGCCAATTCAAAGGCGTTCGAAACATTGACGTATATGCGTCCGGAACTTGCATAGGGAATCGTGTCTTCGATGTTGTCGGTGTAATTCTTACCCGCGATGTGGGCAGATACCTGTCCCAGAGCGGATTTGATAAATGATGTTCCCATCACTGAGAGTGGCTCGTAGAGACCTTGTATGCTGATGGTGACATCGAGATAAAGGCGCTTGGGTTTGCCGGGTTCTGTCACCAAGTCCGGCGGCAACTGTACTTGGGCCGTAATGGGGCGTCCTTGCAGCAAATACAACTTGCCGCCAGACCAAGCCCACTCTGTGTCCATCGGGCAACCGTAGAGATTGTCTACGTCTTCGACCATGCGGGCGAGTTCCGCCACTTGTTCATCGGTGAGTGATGGTTGTTCGGTGCGAGGATCTTTGCGTTCTTCTGTTCCACCATTAGGAAGCAACCAAATCGATGTGTCTTTTGTTCCAATTTGTTTCTGAACGATCTCTTGCGTGACCTTGTTTACGACGAAGGTATCAGGCGTTGCGAGCCCTGCTACGACTGTTTCGCCGAGTCCCCAGTTGGAGTTGAATACTGCTTCATCATAATTGTTTGTCACCGGATTTAGTGAGAATCCTACACCGGCTACTTCAGATGCAACTTGCATTTGTACGACGACAGCTATGCTTGGTTTGTGTACGTTGAAGCCATGTTGACTCTTGTAGACGGCGACTCGTACATCGAGACAGGACGCAAATGCTCTTCTTACTGCATCTTCTAATTTTGCGGTGGTGACACCAAGGATGGTTTCATAGCCACCAGCAAAGGATGAACCTGCAAGGTCTTCTTCAGGCGATGAAGACCGAACTGCGAAGAGAACATTTTCGTTGTTGCCGGCGCATCTTTTTGCTGCTTCTTCGACCAGTTTCTTTTGTTCCGCATCAAAAGAAAGTTTCAACGTCTCTGCTTTGAGATCATCACAGGCTTTCTGCAATGCTGCGCCTGTTCCTTCTTTCACATTGGAAAATTTCTCCCATGATGGGGTCTTTTTCAAGGTTTCGAACCAGCTTTCGAAAAAAGCCACCGGCAACACAAACCCGGGTGGCACCGGCAATTTCGCATCAGCCATACGCATCAGTGAATGCGCTTTGCCGCCGACTTCGCTCAATGGTGCCGTAGCGCCGGGAAATTGATATAGATTCGCCGTCTTGAGCATGTCCATTCTCCGCCGGAAATGTGCTCAACAGGATATCTTCTTGGCAATAAAGAGGGTATGTTGAGGTCGCGTGTTCGGCGCGATAATTCTTGCGGATTTGCTTAGTCGCAAACGCTAAATCAGAACTGTCTGAGCTTCCATAGGCTCCAGATAGCCGGGGTCGCTATACACCCACAGGTCGCCTGGGCGCCAGTATAGAGGCTGTCTGAGCAAATACTTGTAAACAAAGAGCTGGCGGATGATACGCCGGGCTGACGGATTTTGCTCGCCGCGCTTATCATTAGCAAGCCGGGTTCGAAGCTGAATAGCCTCACGCTTCGACCAGCAATACGCGGGTCCAGGGTTGTTCCCCCGCGAGCGGCAGAGGATTGCAATCTTCCCAGAGGGTTGGGGCCAACCTAAGACATAATATGGTTCATCTGACATACTCCTTTATGATAATGCACAGACGAAATAAGTCCAGTGCCCAATAAGTGAAGCTTCGCCAATAATGAGAGCTTTTGGCAACATTTTGATCTTTCACCCTGCCGCTATTGGCGATGCCATGCTGGCCACGCCCGTTGCCACCACGCTCAAGCTTAACTTTCCTGCAGCTCGGATAACTTACTGGAGTCACGCCAGTTTGCGCCCGCTTCTACTTGGATTGTGCCCAAGCGTCGATGAATACGTCGACTACATCAAGGAATTGTCGTATTTCGAGCAGCTTCGGATTTTCAAGAAGATTCGCCCCGATCTGTTTGTCGATCTTTCCAATTCCGGGCGTGGACTTTTTCTGTCGGCGTTCACCAAAGGCAAAAACGCGAGATACGAAAAGCAGCGTGGGGGCGGCGATCTCATGCATGCAGTAGACAACTTTCTTGCCACCATCAAACCGCTTTGCAATGAAATGCCACCGTTGGTGTTTCCGACTATATATCCGGAAGCAATCGTTCATGACATAGTCGATCCGTTGTTGCAGGAGGCGAATTTGCAGGCACTGCCCATGGTGGGAATTGTTCCGGGTGTCGGTCGGTTTAGACCTCACAGGGGTTGGATTCCCGAGGGTTGGAGGTATTTGCTGCAGCACATTTTGGGGTGGCAAACGCATTTACCTGTATTGATCGGCGGCGATGATGATATGGAATTGTGCGAACAGCTCAATGAATCTACCGGCAGAAAATGTCTGAATGTATGTGGAAAGTTGCCGCTGGAAAACACGGCTGCGGTATTGAAAGCATGTCGAATAGTGGTCTCAGGCGATACGGGACCGGCTCATTTGGCAGTGGCTGTGGGAACGCCAGTCATAGGTTTGTATGGGCCGACATATCCTGAGCGGAGTGGACCATATGGATATGAAGAGATGGTGATCGATCAAAGCGGCTCATGTCAGTGTCATGGTGCAAAACACTGCCAGTTGAAACCGGCCAACTCGCCCGGTGAGTGCATGAGCCGTATCATGTTGCCTGAGATCATCGATAAATTGAAAGTGTACTTGCTCGGAGAGAAACAAGACATTCTATTGCCATGATACTGAATACGGTGTTCTCTTACTCGACTTACATTGCACCTTGGAGAGCGTTGCTGAGCTTGTTGCGTTGAGCGGAGCTGCCGTCTCTGAAGAAGCGCGTGCAGTAGAGGTTCCAGTTTCTGCTGACGTCTTCGATTGCCATTTGCTGAACAACTGCCGCTGGAAGTTCGAGAGCCATTGCGCGGAAAGAACCATCGCGGTTGTAAGTTGTATGGAAAGCACCGGTTGGGCGGTTTTCGTAAGCGGCGATAGTTGTCCAGTTTGCCATCGACAATGCTTGCAGCTTGACTGCGAATGCAGTTTCGTCGGCCGAAACAACAACCATCACTCGGCAGTATTCGGCGAGTTTCTTCACGGAGACGCTACCTTCGACTTGCATTGGTTCGCCCATCGGGCGGCTCGGAGGTGCAAACGATTGTATCTCTGGTTGAGAATGTTGCGGATTGCGTTCTGAAAAAACGATGGTGGCGTCGGCGTTGTTTGCGTTGTTGACGACTGAGCCGAGCTTGTTGAGGAACTTAAATTCAGCGACTTCTCTTTCGGTCGGAAGAATGAGGACTTGACCCTTTTCGATACGCGCGAGTGGCTTGCCGTATTGATCTGTTTCCATTCCAAGTCTGTTGATGTGAGCAACCAGTTTCCACATTCTGATGTCGTTCATCAGTGGATCGCGAAGAGCAACTGATTGAAGGGTTTCGCCCAATCTGACTTGATAGCAGCGGCGTTCGATGATTTGTTCTTCGCCTTCGTTTTGTGGTTCTTGAATGCTGATCGATTGTCTGTTGCCGGCATGACGCACTTTGTACAGCACCAATGCCATTGGGCTGCTGTCGCTGTTTTGCACGCTGATCGGTGTTTGACGGCTGATGGAATTTTCGCGAGATTGGCGTGAAGGAGTTGGTGTTCTCAAATCGCCGTTGGCAGAGACCCAAACCGGTGTGTTGATGTTGGGTTGGGAGATTGACTGATATCTCGATGGTGTGCCGGATCTCTTGGTGGTGAAGTAGTGCTTTTGGTAGGTTTCGAGTTCGTCTGGAGCCGGCAACCAGATAACCTGTCCGGCCATGACGGTAGGGACGCGCATACCATCTTCTACTCTGAAGATGATCTCAGAACGGTTGATAGTGACGATGAGACCGACGAAGCGAATATCGCCGAGGAGGTCGATGGCGATGGAATCGAGCGTTTCACCCAATTGCACAGTGTAGCGAGTGCGGTGCTGAATCTTCGCCTTTTCTTGAGCGTTCTTGTTGTTTTGTTCGGCATCGTCTTTGTCTTCGCCGGTGCAATCTGCAAGGCGAATGATGTCGGCGAGGCGCAGGGCAACCTTGAGACCTGGGAAGTAATAGACTTCTTCGTCGTTTCTTACATGGAGGTCGCCATCGATGTGCTTGATTTGTTCGAGCAGAGAGCGGGCTTCGTTCTTGATACCGGATTCGGTGACGGCTGCGCTGATGAGGTTGACGAGGTGAGTGTTGACTTGTCCATTTTCATTGATTGGACGAATGCCTTCGATTTTGGCATTGGGTGTGCGATCAGCGTTGTTCGATGATGCGTTGTCTTTGACATTGTTGCGAGCATCGGATGCTGTGGGATCGGACTTGTCCGTGCGTTGCCCGATTTGTTGATTGCCTTCGATGCGGTTTGCTGCTGTCGGTTGATTTTGGCCCTCAATGACGCGATTGGTCTGAGCATCGACTTTGGTGCCGATTTGAGCGTCGACTTTGGTGCCGATTTGGGCGTCGACTTTGGTGCCGATTTGGGCGTCGACTTTGGTGCCGATTTGAGCATCGATTTTGGTGCCGACTTGAGTTTCGGCTTTGGTGCCGATTTGAGCGTCGACTTTGTTGCCGACTTGAGCTTCGATTTTGGTGCCGACTTGAGCTTCGATTTTGGTGCCGACTTGAGCTTCGATTTTGTTGCCGACTTGAGCTTCGATTTTGTTGCCGACTTGAGTTTCGATTTTGTTGCCGACTTGAGCTTCGATTTTGGTGCCGACTTGAGTTTCGACTTTGATGCCGACTTGAGCTTCGTTGCGGGCTCCAGCTTCATTGCGAGTGCTGATCTGTCCATTATCAATCTTGGTTGTGTTGACGTTGGACTCAGGGCGTGTGCCGGAGCTGTTAGTTTCAGAACGGGTGCCATCGATTTTCGTTGTGTTTTGTTGGGCGTCAGTACCTTTGGCGGTTGATTCGTTGCGGACTCCGGCTTCGTTGCGTGTACCGATTTCGCGGACGGTGGTGGCGGTAACATCACCAGGCTTTGTAGCTGATGTCGTTTCTACTGCGCGCCCGACAGTTGTTGTGTCACCGGGCTTGGTGCCTACTTGATCGCCGCGGGAGGTCGGTGCTGCGATGTCGCCAGGCTTGTTGCTGACTTGATCGCCGCGGGAGGTCGGTGCTGCGATGTCGCCAGGCTTGTTGCTGACTTGATCGCCACGAGTGGTCGGTGCCGCGATGTCGCCAGGCTTGTTGCTGACTTGATCGCCACGAGTGGTCGGTGCTGCGATGTCGCCAGGTTTGCTGCCTACTTGATCGCCACGTGTGGTCGCAGTTG
This sequence comes from uncultured Candidatus Obscuribacterales bacterium, assembly GCA_964503045.1. GTDB lineage: Bacteria > Cyanobacteriota > Vampirovibrionia > Obscuribacterales > Obscuribacteraceae > CAYZJR01. The sequence goes on along the minus strand of CAZCZI010000067.1, from coordinate 18,905 downwards.
TTGCAGGCTCACCGGGTTTAATCGATGGTTCTGTACTACGAGCGGCGGTGCCGTCAGTTTTAGGACCTGGGTTGGCCGAAGTTGTTGCGTCTGTCGTGCGTGCTCCTGGTTGTCCGGTAGTATCTGAAGTTTTCGCAGAGTTTGCTGGAGTGCCATCGCCTGGTTTCGCCGTGGTTCCAGCATCCGGCTTGCCACCAGCTGGAGATACGTTGGTAAGGTCGCCTGGTTTTGCATTTGTCGCATCGGGCTTACCGCTAGGTTGAACTAGCGTTTCGCCTGGTTTGGTGGCAATTGCGGCATCCGGCTTGCCAGAGGTCGGAAGTGCGTTGGCTAGATCATTCGGTTTGGAAGTGGTTGTGCCATCCGGCTTCGCAGTTGGAAGAGAAGCTGCTTCGACTGGTTTGCCGTTGGCGTCGGTTCTTGTAGAAGGAATGCCGGTGTTGCTATGTTCGCCAGCTTTGGGGGCTGTAGGGCTAGTGAGATCGCCGGCTTTGCCAGGAGCTGCAGAAGTTTCTGGTTTTGCTTCGCTGCTACGTGGTTGTCCGCTTGGGTCAAGTCTAGGAGCATCGTGCTTGGAAGGTCCGTTACTGACGATGTTTTCGAGAGCACGAGCTGTACCTTGTTCTCCAAGTCTGTTTGCGGCGTTGTTTGCATCCGACTTCGGAGCGTCAGTCTTGGCTGGAGCGTCGCTTGTGCGGTTGCTGCCTTCAGGACGTTGCGGAGAGCCTGTTTGTGTTGTCGGTTCAGCAGGTTTTGCCGGTTGTCCGATGATCGGATCTGCGGTTTTGGTACCATTCGTCGGCGCCACTGGACCGTCTTTCTTGTCGCAATTCTGTGCAACTTGCGTTAGATCCTTCGCATCAGTTTGTTTGACAGGTGTTGCAGCACCACGCATTAGATTGCTGAGAGCGTCATTGCCTGAGCTTGTTGCGTTTGGTTTGCCTTCGGTCAGTGAAGCTGGTTTGTCAGAAGCTTGAGCTGGTCTAGCGTCAGTTGTAACTTCGCGAGGCGTACCAGCATTGCTACCTGGCGTAGGTCTTGCCGGCTCAGACATTTCCTTGGCGATTGATCTGGCCATGCCTTCGCCGGTGGTGCCGAGTGTTGTCGGTGACAATTCACGTCTGGTTGAATTTGCGTCGCTTGTTTGATTGTTAGCTGATTTGGCTTCGGCAGGAATTCCAGGGACTGAAGGAGAAGCAACTTTCGGAGTGTCACCTGCAACTACTTGAGTCTTATCTGACGAGCCTGATACGGGAAGCTTTTCTGATGTTGTTGGTATTGAGGGTTTATCTGGTGTCCCGGTTTTGTTTGCCCCTGAATCGGCGCCTGTTGCACGGGCAAGTCCGTCCAGCATAGCGGCTCCACCAGGTTTGCCGGGTGTGGTATCGTTTCCAGCGATTGCTAGAGGTATGGCTCCGGCGACTACATCGTTGTGTTTACCACCGGCGGTAGGTGCGGCCAATTCAGAACTTCTGCTTCCGGTTGGACTGCCGTTGTTTCCGACTGGTTCTGATTGATTTTGTTTGGCTACTACTGGTGTCGCAGGTGCTTCATACGTCACTTTTGGCGGTGCAGGCAAATTTGCGTCCGAAAGTACTGGCTTGATTGGCAGAGTTTCGACTGGAGCAACAACGAGTCCGGCTCTTTCGTTCTTTGGCGATTCCACCGATGAAGTAGGATTTGCCCGTGAGTCTTGTTTTGGAGTTTCAGGAGCGGGTGATGGTGTCTTGGAGTCTGCTCTGGGTTCTACTTTAGGTTCTACTTTGGGTTCTATCTTCGGTGCTTGATTCTTGTCGCAGTTGCCGCCTTCGTTGATTACAGGCGCTGCTTTCGCGCCTGATCCTTGGATTAAATTTCCAAAGCTTCTTTCGAGTTCTGCTTGCGTTACACCTCTGTCATGACCTTGCGTGAAGAGTGTTTGGATTACTGGTTGAGCAACTTGTTGTTGAGGCTCTGGTCTGCGGGCCGCCAGTTCGGCTCCACCATCTGCGGTGGCGGAAGTTTTTAATCCGCTAGAGACAGGTCTGTCCGAAGATTCGTTGTTAGTGTAGGTTCTGGATGTGCTTGGTTGAGCAATTGGTAGCTCGACTTTGGCGACGGCGGCTGTCCCAAGATCATTTCCGGTGGTCGGAGGCTTCGGATTGCTGCGAGCTTCAGGAGTAGGTACAGACACGACCTCGGCTGGTTTGGGTGTTTCTCTAACTTGTGAACCGGAATCGCCGTTTTTCGTTTGTTGCGTCAAACCTGTGATTAGCGATTCGGCTGGTTTTGCTGGTGAGCCCGATCCTGGTGCGATAACCGTTTCTGCTGGTTTTGCTTGTACGCCCTGCACCAAGCCTGAACTGACTACTTCGGCTTGTTTGGCTGGAGAAACTGCTGCTGGAATCGAGACGATCGGTGCTTCGTTTCCTTTAGGTTGCGAAGTCGGCTGGGCCACATTGTCTACCGCAAAGGCAGCGGATGAACCAGTCGATTTGCCTGCTTCGGAGGGAGAGGCTTTGGTATCGCGCCCGGTGCTTTCTGGTTGGCCGGTCGAACCTTTGGTTTCGCCTGCAAGCGTAGCTGGTGCCGATGAAGCAGCCTTCGGCTCTACTTTCGGCTCTACTTTTGGTTCTACTTGTGGTTCTACTTTTGGTTCAGCTTTAGGAGTACCAGAAGTTCTTTGTTGATCTACATTGCAAGAGTTTCCTTTGCATTCAAGGAGACCTTCTTGGCTCGTCTGTTTGCTGGGAGGTGCTTGAGGCTTCGGTGCGGCGGTTGTCTCAGGATTCGGCTGAGGTGTGACTTGTTCCTTTATAACTGAACTCAAATATGACGAGACAACTACTTCGTTTCCGTCATTGGCGTGGGCGGCGCTCCTGCCGAACTCTGATACTTTTGATGTAACTTTTGGAGCCGGAGCTACGACTTGATCTTTGGTTTCTGTTTGCTGAGCAGGCGGACTGTAGACGGCGAAACGAAGCACATCAGCCGGATCGTGCTTCTCTTCTTTCTCGTCTTTTACTGGTACTTCTTCTGGCTTACGGTTATAGGCGTCAGCCAGCAATGAGGAATCGCGATTAGACGAAGCTTGCGGGTTTTCGTTAGTAAGGGGTTGATCCATTGATACCATCTCATTAGGGAGAGGAATTAGGGCCGTCCGCCGTTGAAGATATTTTTGGATTGACGCATTACTGGGTGATGGGTAAAGGCCAAATCCAATTTTTGAAAGAACAATCATCCAGCCGTGTGGGTATCTACACTCGCCACTTGGAAAGTGGACAGCGAAAACATTAAATGTGGGGGGAACGGCAAAGTTTGTTCAAATTTGCCAGGGGCGCCCCGTTTTTGACTCTATCTATTGACATCCTTTAATTTAGGATTTATGATCTTGGCGCCATTTCCGTGGTTGCCGCCGCTACCGCAATTTGGTGGATCGCTTACTACAAGACCGGTTTTTCATCCTAACTTTTAGGGGATAACTTGTTTATATCAATGATTCCAGGTGGCTTTGTCACCTTCGCTTCATATGAACTCGCACCCAGAGTCTCTTTGAATTCACCCTGAGCGGAACATTCTTATCTTCGACACGCACGGAGCGCGCGCACATGCCGACACCTGACGACAAAGTAACTCCCGCTCAACCCACCACTACCAAACCGCTTGAAACTGGCGACGGTAAAACGGCGACGGCGACAGCGACGCAGACTCAATTAGATCAGACAACCACGACCAATAGACTTCAAAGCGATACATCAAGACCTGGCGATAAGCCTGCCGGCGAACCTTATGACAGTCCGGCGGAGGCTTTCAAAACTGCAACAGGACTCGAGAATGTTCCTGCAAATCGCACCGACGCTCAGACCAAGCTCAATGATGCGATGACTGCAACCCAGTCGGCGGAAGGCGTTTCGCCCGGGCAGCAAGTTAAGTACACCGGCGCCAATGGCGAGACGATAAGCGGCGGCGAATACGTTAATAAGGATGGGCGGTTTTTCAGAACGGCGGACAATGAGACATATAAGGTAGAGGGTAAGGTTGGCGGCGGCTACACCCTGACGGAAGTGGATTCAGCCGGCAAACCAAAGCCCAATGTAGAGCCATTTGATGCATCTACAAAAGGACGTGCAGACAGCACTGTAAACGGAAGCAAGCCGGAGCCGATGTCGAAGTCGGAACCGATGCCTAAGATTGCCGAACAACCTCCAACCAACAAACCGGAGAGCCCGACCAAACCTCAAGAAATCAACTCTGACGCACAGGCTCGAGCCGATGCTGCAAGAGCAAAAGTGGAAGCGGCACAACAAATTGCCAACCAAAAGCCGGAATCGACATCGGCAACCAAGCCGGACGCAAAACCAGACAGTGTGGAAGGTCAAGCAAAAGTCGATGCAGCGAAGGCAAGAGCCGAAACACTTACTGCTAATCAACAAGGCAACACCACTGTCAGACCAGACCAAGTCAATGCAGGCGACAAACCGCCAGTCCAACAGACAGCAAGCAATCCTGACGCACAAGCGAGACTCGATGCAGCAAGAGCAAGGGCTCAACAATCAGATCAAACCGGCGCACCTACCGGCGCCACTGTCAAGCAAGAAGGTGGTTCTGGCGGCGGCCAGAACGTCACTGGCGGTGCCGTTAAACCAGGTGATGTACCTGGCACCACTTCTGGTGCAGGAGTCGTCAAAGACGCAAACTATCAGGCAGGCGTAAACGCAGCAAATGAAATTGCTGCTAGACGTGATGCCGCACGCAATCAAAATGCTTCGATTACGGACGGCGGGCAAAACAAGCCGCCGACGACAACGGATGCTACCGGAGTTAAACCGAAAACCGATGTCGTTACGCCTGGTCAAACTGGACCGGGTGGGGTGGTCAAACCGGAAGTCACCACCACCGGTGCCAGCCCAGGTTCGACGGTAAAAGACGGGGTAGTCAAAGACGCTAACTATCAGGCCGGATTGCAAGCAGCAAACGACATCGCGGCCCGTCGCGATGCAGCAAGAAACAATCTTGCCGATGCCAGCGGTATCAAACCACCGACAGACGCCAACACACCGGGCAAAGGTCCTAAGACTGATGTTGTAACTCCGAATCAATTGACGAGTCAGGTGCCTGGCAAGACTGATGTGGTTCAGCCCGGCACTCAGCCCGGTACCAAACCGGATGCTACTACGGGTGGTGCCATCAAACCGGGAGATGCGCTCACTACACCTAAGGGGCAAGTGACAGATGGAGTCGTCAAACCTGGACCAACCGGCACAGCCCCGACAGACGGCGGTGTAGTCGATGCCAGAACCCAGCGCGCTCTGGATGCTCAACAGAGAGTTGCCGATGCGCAAACCAAGATTGGCGGCAAGCCACCCACTGATGTTCAGACTCAGACACCTCCAGGTGGACCAGGCACTGGCAAGGTTGAAGGACAAGTTGCCACTCCACCGACCGGAGGCAACAAGACCGAGCAGTATCAACAGGGCGTAAACGCAGCCAATGAAATCGCTGCAAGACGCGAGCAAGCCCGCCAACAGAATTCCGATTCAGTCGCAACCAACTCGCTCACCAGCGGTTTGGGTGACACGAAAGGAACAAAAGGCACCGGCAGCGACACCGCCGGTACAAAGGGTGTCACCACAGACGCTACCACTGCCGGTTCGCCCCAAGGTCAAGGCTCTCAGTACAACAATTTCCGTCAATCGATTGCATCCAACCCAGATCTTGCTAAGCAGTATGACGGGCTCGGTCCTGCCGGACAGCGCGAAATGCAGAAGTCGTTTAATGGCTTGTCTGCCGACGCCCAATCCCAAGCTCTCAAAGATCCATCGAGATTCTTGCAGGCGGCGCAAGAAACTGGCGGCAAAGATCTCAAAGGTGCAGTTAGAACTGATGTCTCGACGACGACCCCAACAGTTCCTAGAGATGGAGCTAATGTCAATCCTGCCGTCGTCAAACCTGAAACGCCAACTGTCAAACCTGACGGATTGGTTGCGAAACCCGCAGTCGAAAGTGTTGTTTCGAGACCGCAGCCGGAAGTGCCGGTTAAACAACAACCAGATACGCCTGGACAAAAAGGCGGCAGCGACGGCAACCGCCAGGGTGGCGGAAACGACGCTACCGGCGGCGGATCGGCCAGAGACAGGGCAATTGATCAATGGTCCAAACAACTCAATCTCAGCGATCAAGATAGGTCCAGGCTCTCACAGCTTCCGCCGGACAAGCAGGCTGACGTGCTTAGAGGTTCGATGGGCAAACCACCGGACCAGCGAAGTGAATTCTTCCAAAACTCGCTGACTCAAGCGGAGGTCGGCAAAAAAGGCGGCGGAGACGCACCGAAAGTTGTTACCGATGGTCCGAAGCCCGCAGACGGCGCAGTCAAGCCAGCAGATTCCAGCGGTGGCGGACCTAGACCAGGAACGCAGAATCAAAACCAAGATACCGTTGGTGGTGGCAAACAACCGGGCGACAAGCAAAGCGGGCAACCACAACCTCAGCCGGGCGACAAAGGACCGATTGTTCTGCAACAGCCCGGTCAAGGTGATCGTGGACCACAAGGCGATCGCGGTCAAAACCAAGGAGACAAAGGTCAAAACCAAGGAGACAAAGGTCAAGGTCAAAACCAATTCAGAGCTAATCCTGAGGACAACAAGTTGATCTTCAGAAACCTTACTGATGAACAAAGAGATAAGTTCGTCAAAGACATGAAGGCAGCGCCGGGCGGTGAGGCCAGAGCTGAAATCTATAAAAATGCAATCGACCAAGCTACGGCTAACCGTGAAGGTAAAGGTCTGGCTGCGACACCGGATGCCGGCAACCCACGTGGTGGCGACGCTGGTAAGCCTGTAGTCGACGGCAAGGCTGTTGCCGACGCAGTTCGCGGTGTTGATAAGGGTGGCGATCGCGGCGGCGATGCTCAAAGCAAGTTGCCGCCAGATCTGGCAAAGAACTATCTGGAACTCAAAGCCGCCGTCAGCAAAGGTGAAATGTCACCGGAGCAAGCTCAAAAACAGTGGAAGGCGACGCTGGAGTCTTTCACGCAGAATCCAGACAATCGTCAATTGCTCGAACAAATCAAACAGCAAAGACAAGAGCAAGTCGGCAAAGATGGCGGCAAGGATGGCATCGTTCTGCAAGGCAAGGTCGAGGCGCAGCAACAAGCTCAACAGCAACGCCCTGATGTCGTGCTGAAGAATGCCGGACTCGACGTCAGCAACAAGGACAATCGCGAGTTTCTCGCTGAAGCTTTGAAGAGACTTGAGGCTGTGAAACTTGGCGACAAAGACATCAAATTGCAAGACGTCCTTAAAGGACTAGACCCAGCCAAGGTAGCTAAGCTCGAGGCGTTGCTCACTCTCGACGCTACCAAGCAAGCAATCAAGCAACCGCTCGATGCCAACACCGTAACTGCATTGAAAGATGTGCTGGCGATCGTTGCCAAAGCTCCAGATAAGATGGCGACTCCTGCTGATGTCGCTAACGCGCAGAAGACTGCAATCGAAAAAGTTCTCGAAGCACTCAAAGGCAAACCCGAACAGGTTGCTGCCGGCGTTCTTCAAACCAAGGATGGCAAAGGCATTCTGCCGGAGTTGGTCAAGACAGCCGATGCGCTCACACAAAATACCGGCAAACAACTCGCTGTTGCTGATTTGATTGTGCGCACCATGGATGCCAGAACTCCAGGAATGTTAGGCATGGCCGACTCACGTTCTATTTTTGACAGGACTGACGTATTGACCGCCAAACTCACTCCGGCACAAGAACAAGCGCTCAAGAACCTGGCCGAAGTCAAAGCTCAACAGCCAGCTCTAACGGATGCCACTAAAGGTGGTGTGCTTGATCCTGCTGGCAGAAGACCAGATGCCATCAAAGCCGATATCAATCCAGCCGGTCGGCCTGGCGATATCATTGGTGTCAAACCTGGTGACATCATTGCAGGAAAACCTGGTGAAGGTATTGGACCGATTGGCGCTCAAAAGGCTGATATTGCCGGCATTAAGGCCGATGGTCTGGTGCCTGGAGCTGCTAAGACTGATATCGCAGGCGGCATAAAGGGTGATATCACTCCTGGTATCAAGCCCGAAGCTGGTGTCATTAAAGGTGATGTCACCGGTCTCGCCGGGAGAATTGATCCTACAACCGGCAAACCATTCGACACTACCACTGCCACTGGTGTCATTGGCGAGCGTGGTGAGAAAGTGGATCTTACGCTTGCCGAACTGAAAGCTCAAAAAGAGAGAGAAGACAAGCGCAAAGAAAAGGAAAAGGAAGAAAAAGAGAAGAAGGACAAAGAATTGTCGGAAGAAGAACTCAATCAACAGAGAGCACTCCTTGCACTGATGGCTGCTCGCAAGCTAAAGGAAGAGAAGGAGAAAGAAGAGAAAGATCGCGCCGAAGAGAAGGACAAGAAGAAAGACGACGATACACGTCGCCGCTATGTCACCAAACAGGGCGATACCCTCGACAAAATCGCTACAAAGGAATGTCGCGACGTTCGCTTGTCCGCTTTGATTTACGAACTCAACCGCGAAGTCATTCCTCTCAAGGAAGAGAAAGGCAAGAAGGTCGTAGATCTCAAGCCAAAACTGACTATCTGGTTGCCGTCTGAGGCTGATATCACCGAGTTTCGTCAACGTCTATTCGGTGGCTCGAGACCTTCTGATGCAAGCGGCGCCGGTGTGCGCTCAGACAACAAAGGAATGTCTGCCGAAGACGAATTGGCACTCAGGTTCGGCGATAACTGGGACGGCACCAAGGAAGCCGGTGTGGGTGATGCCGATGATGTTGCAGGCGACCTCATGAGCGGTGCCATGGCAGCTGCTCAAAACCGACGCGCCAACATCGAAAAACTGCTCGGACCAGTTGCTCAGAAAGGCAGTCCTGATGGACGAATCAATTACATTGTTCGTTTAGGGGACACGCTGAAGTCTGTCGCTTCGAAGCATCCAGCACTCAAGGATGTGCATCTATGGAAGCTGCTTGCTGAAACCAATGGAATCTCAACCACAACAGACTCCAGAGGCAACCCGACCAGTGCTCTGACTCGTGGTTCCACAATTGTGATTCCTTCTGCTGATGAGATAGAGAAGTATCGCGAGGGAGCCGGAAAGCGTCCTGGTCTTTTGTCGCAATCGTCTGCCGAAACCAAAGTGGAGAAGGTTGCGAAATCGTGCCCTGCTTGCGGTCGTATGGCTGTCTTGAGTGCCAGAATATGCCCGGCTTGCGCGGCGCCGTTCGAGCAAGGTGATGCTTCGCAAGGACCTGATGCTGCTTCAGTGATGCTGCAAGCAATGGGTTCACTACCGAAGGCTGCGCCGAAAAAGGCGTACATACAAGATACAACCACCACCGAACAACTCAACAACAACGAAAACGGTCCTAAGACCACACCCGTGACAGGCCCTCCGACCGGTGATGTTGCTCAGTCACGAGTGTCATCGCAAGAAATTCCGGCGGTGGCGCGGCCTCAAGTCGAGCAGATCGACCGTTTCATCAAGGGACTCGGCGAAGCCTCGCGTCTGGTGAAGTCTTCGGAAAACTGGTCGACCGCAGGCGGTCGCTTCAGAGAGCAGTTGGAAGTGCTCAGAGGGGCGTCGTGGGAAGCAGTCGTGTCTTATGAGATCTACGAAGACGTGTCTCTGCGTCACGAACACACCCCTGACGGACGCCGCAAGACCACACGAATAGACCTGCCGCCGATGGCTGCACAGGAATTGGCAGACAACGATTTGTTTGCTAACTGGCAGTCTTACTGCAAGCGGTACATGGCTCAGTTCTTGGAGTCCTAGTAGATTAGTTCGACCAAGTCGATCAATCACTCAACTTGCGCATGCTTCGAGTTTGCGGAATGCTTTAAGTTTGCGGAACCCGTCGTGACGTTTTTTATCCGAAATGTCAAGAATTAATCTGATCCATGGGAGAAACCGGGGGGTCAGAACAGATTAATTCAGATATTTGTAGGTTAGACAACAGTATTGATTTCTTCTCAGGAGTACTATTAACGTGCGTTGCCAAGGTGCTAATTGCTCGGCACCAAAGCATCCAGAGAGATTGGGCGATCTCTCCAAACCCCGAGTTGGCGCTTCATGACTTTGTTTCGTGGCCATTCAATTCCCTTACTAAATCCTGGAATCCAATACTGTCGCCCGTTGTCAAGCAGTTTTCCCGTTAACGATCACGGGAAACTGTGTATATATCAAGTGATCAGGGCCTGGAGTTTCCTGAATTCATGGCAGTAGACGAGACTAAATTAGCGTCTCAAACAGACACAAAGAAAGACACTCCGGAGCAAAAGCCGGAGCAAAAGCCGTCCAATCAAAACACGGACAAGCTTGGACTTGGCGTAGGTGATAGCGTGCCGAAATCCGGCAGTGAGGCCCAAGGCGCACTGCAAGAGTATCGCGAAGGCTGGAAGGCGATGGGAGGCGATGCTGCCGGCTACACTGGGCCGGAGCGCCGGAATCCTCCTGAGACTGTAGATCTTCAGTTGACCGATGGCGACACAGTGATCGCAGGCGGTACTCCAGCCGCAGCACCAGTCGATAAGTGGGCTAAGTTTACTGGCGCAAATGGCAAAGTCGACACAACCAAGATGACGCCGGCTGAGCGTGCAGAGTATGCCAAACAGCGTGTGGCGGAAGCTCAACAGCACGCAAATGGCGGACAAGACTCCGGCACCAATGGAAAGCCTGCTGGGACCGATGCCGGTACCAATGGTAACGGCAAACCGGCAGCCGCTGCCGACACGCATGCTAGTACCACCACGAATGGTGATGCCGCAAGCGGCTCCACAGCACTGAAGACGACCGAGGCTGAAACCACGCAAGCAAACCAACAGCTTTCGGACCGTGCTCAGGCCGCCAAAGACCGTGCTGCCGCCGCTCAGAAAATCGTTGATGCCGGTTATGCTGGCACGCCTCCAACTTCTGACACTGGCACGATTGCTCAAACTCTGACCACAAACGCGCAAGGTGGAACCACAGCCAAAGCAGCAGACTCGACACTTTCATCCCAGCCTGCCGACACAAATGCAGCAATAGTAGCCCAAAGAGCGCTGGAAGCCCAAAAGAAAGTCGCCGATGCCAAGGCAATCATGGATGGCATCGACAACACCAATACGATGACGATGGGCGCCAAAACCAGCTTCTCGGGTGCCTTGCCGCCAGCTCCAATCAAAAACGACACGCCGCTTCCGGATACCAAATCCGACGCCAGCCGTCATGTGGTGGAATCGAAAACCGAAGGCGATCAAAACGTCTATAAATACTCCGATAATTCGGTGGTCAAATACAACCCGCAAACCCGCCTAGTCTCCGAGGTCACTGATGCTGACGGACGCACAACAAAGTTCCAATACGACTCAGCGGGCAACATAACCAGACTCACCAACGCCAATGGCGATTGGGTGATGACGCAGAAAGACCCCGCCGGCAAAGAAAACAACGAATGGACAAATATGTCCAGCACCTCGGAGCCCAAAGAGAAATTCATCGGCTCAGTCAGCGCAGAAAAACTCACAGGCACCTACACCTTCTACGATGCCAACGGCGATACGCGCACCACGTTCCGCGCCGATGGAAGCAGCACCGTCAAGACGATGGAGTCTTCAAATGACGTTCCACCACCATCAGACAAGCTGGTCATCGACAAAGACAAAGACGGCAAGGTTGCTCAAATCACCGATGCGTATGGACGCACTCACCAACAAGTTGATGGCTCTTTAACAACCGACTCTGCAGGCAATGCCGTGATCAATGCAGATGGCGGCAAGATTACTATTCGCAACGACGGTTCGCGCGTAATCGAGCGCAGCGATGATTACCGAATCGAGAAAGACAACACCGGCAAAGTCACACGTGTCACGGGGCCGGACGGCAACGAAACCCATGCTTACCACTATGATTCTGCAGGCAATGTCGATCAAGTAAGAACGCCTTATGGACTGTACGAAAAAGGCGAAGACGGACAGTGGATTCAGACCACTCGCAAAGAAGGCGACAAGACCGTCATCTACGGCAAGGACGAAGCCCCTAAAGTTAGTGGCAGCTTCGACGTTGATAAAAACGGCAACGTAGTTATTCAGCGTGAAGGATCCACTGACAAAGAAATCCACAAGATAGATGGATCGATCATCGTTGTTGACTCAAACAATAGACAAAAAGAGTTTCCATCTGAAGTCAAAAATCCTGATGGTACCAGCGTCTATAAAGTTGAGTATCAACTCAATGAAGACGGTTCGGTCAAGACTCAAGACGGCAATCCGGTCGTCAGATCATATTCGAACTCCGAAGGTAAGTACGTTGTCGGCGAAGACGGCAAATGGACCAAAGTCGGCGACGAGAGCGGCACCAAGTGGAACGGCTCGATTAGGCTCGACGCCACCGGCACACTCATCAAAGAAGATTTCGACAAAAAAGAAAAGACTGAAGTCTACACGGATGGTTCGTCCAAAGTCGAACGCGACGGCGGTGTTATCTTTCGCGACAATCAAGATCACGTCGTTTATGTTCGCGACGCCAACAACAAAGTCACCACCTTCGATTATGATGGCGGCAAAATCACCGGATTCGTCGAAGACGGTCAACAGTGGAAGACTGTCGATGGCGGCGTAACTTGGGTTTCACCCGATGGACAGACGACCAACCGCAGCGTTGCAGTCAACCAAAAGACTGGTGAAGTCGCACACGTTGATGACTTGAACGGAGTGAAAACCATCACTCAACTCGATGGTTCTAAGCTCGTCCAAGAAGTAAACGGCAACACGACGACTTACGACAAAGACGGTCACCTGACGACGAGAATCGACGATTCAGGCAAGAAGACTACTTTCGAGTATGGACAGGATGGTTCTGTCCAGGCAATGAAGAAGTTTGACAGCACAAATGCCAGCACGCCGTCAGAAGTGATAGCCGTTCAAGGCTATCAGGCCAAAGAAGGAGAGTCGGTCAAGACAGTCACTGATCTCAAAGTCGACTCTTATGGGGCGTACTCATACAAGGATGGCGACAAATCATTATCGACCAGTGACAGCGGCCGGGTAACAATTCGCGACTCCAAAGGCCACGTAACCTCTATCACAAGTCCCACAGGCAACAAGTCTGAGTTTTCGTACGACGAAAATGGCAATCTTCAAACCGCCAAACTGACCGAAAAGAAAGACGGCAGGCCAACTACCACAACCTGGACTCGGTCAGAGCAGGGTGGATTCACCGACGGTACAAGCACACTCAAAGAGATAAAAATCAATGACGCTCTTGGTGAGTACACCGTCACCAAGCCCGATGGCTCCACCAAGACGCGCTACAACGACGGCACCACATACGAGTCTCTTAAAGACGGCTCGATGCTGTATACCGACAGCAAAGATCGCCTGGTCAGCATGGTGGACAAAGACGGCAAAGCATACAGCTTTGTCTACAACGGTGCCGATCGCGAGCCTGCCGAAGTCTACAAGCCCGATGGTCACTGGGTTAAGAAAGGAATGGACGATTGCACCGGACTCAGCACCTGGGTTCGCGAATCTGATACCACAAATCCAAAGACAGAATGGCAAGGTATCGTATCTACGGAAAACGGCAGATACAAGTACACCGACCAGATGGGAAGAACCACTGAGCAGACGATCGACGGCACCACAAATTCATTCGATGAAAAGGGACGTCTGCTCAGGCAAGAGAATGGACCAAACGTTTATACATTCAAATACGAAGGCGACAACAAACAACCATCAGAATTCACTCTGTCTGTTCCTCCCGAGAATAAGACAGCGTCTCAATATGCAGGAACCTTCAAACAGGACGGCACAACTGCAGATGGTTATCCTCACTGGACAAGAATAGACCCACCGGTTAAAGAGGGCGAAGGCACCAAGAGTACTGAACGCACCGGAACGATGAGCACCGAAAATGGTGTCGTCAAATTCAGTACGTCGTCAGGTATGGATATTATCTCTAAAGGTAATGGCAATACCGAGATAAAGTTCAACGGACAGAGCTGGATCCGTGATGCGAAGGGCGACCTGCTTAGTTCTGTGGATGCGTCCGGACGCAAATTTGAATACCAGTACGATGACAATCACAAGCTGACGTCGGCGAAAATTTTTGAAAAGGGTGCAGATCAGCCGACCGTTCTATCCGATGTCAGCAAAGTCACGCTGGATCAAAGGGGCATCCCCACCATCGAGTCAACGAAAGATGGTGTCACAACCAAGACGAAGTTCAATAATGATGGAACGATGGTTGACATCGATGCGCAAGGTCGAATAACCAAGACGACCTCTGCCGACTACAAGTCGAACCAGACTTACACTTATGACAAAGACAATCAAGTCACCGAGATAAGAAAATCCGTCAGCGATCCAAACAATAAGGATGCTCCGACGGTATTTACTACGTTGACGAAAGGAGCCGACGGCTGGGTCGATTCCAATGGCAACAAAGTCAAATACGACATTTCAGTCGATTCATCAACCGGCGTTCAAACCTGGAAAGCGCTCGATGGCTCTTCCCAGAAGACAGTCAGAGTAAATGGAACTGAACGCGAATCATACGCAGCCACCGCGACCACCGGCGCATCCACGGTAGAGCGCAACGCCTACGGTCAAACAACAGGTGTGACCGATGCGTACGGTACATCCACAGTGTTCTCGTACGACAAGTCTGGAAATGTCAACATGGTGATGTCGGGCACAGACATGTTGTTCAAGGGCGAGGATGGGAAATGGCGTTCGCCAATGGATATGATCAATCCATTTGCCAGACCACTGGAATCCAATCTCACCGTCAATGAGCGTGGCGATCAAGTATGGAACGATAAGGCTACCGGCGATCAACGCACCATCCGCGGTGATGGTGGCCAGCTTGTCGTGAAGAAAGATGGTTCGTCAATCGAAACCAGCCACGACTACCAAAAGACAACAATCAGACAAGCACCGACGCCAGACGGCAAGCCGGGAATGGTTGTCGAGCAGATGGCCAACGGCGACGTGAAGATGACCAACGAAGCCGCCGGCATCAAGTATTCCTACGAGCAAAACACCGGCAACGTTGTTGTGCTCGACATGCAAGGCAACAAGCTCAACGAAAGCAAGGGATCCATTGCTGTCGACACAAATACCGGCAACGTAACGATGGCGATCAATCGCACTCCTGTTGCGGGTCAGACACCTGGTCCCACAGACCCCACCAAAGATCTGGTTGTGTTCCGCTCGGATGGATCGACATCGTCGCTCGTACAAAGAGTCGATGGCAAGTTTGTCGACTACCAGGGCAACACTGTCAACATGAACGCCATCGGGGCACCGATACCCACTAACGGTCCTGGCGACAAGATCACAGACACAACCAAGCCGACCCAATCGGGTTCGATCAACGATATCTCGAAAGCTGGTGCCGATGCTGCCAATAAGCCGGTTGAATTCCCCAACGGCGGCAAAGTCGACAAAACGCAAGTCGACAAAGATGTCGAAGCGCTGATTAAAGCTGGTCCTGAACATCTCGCTGGTGCATTCGTTCCTAAGGCATTGAATGGAACTGATGAAGACACGATGTTCAAGATCCTCGAGGGCAGATCGCCGGATCAACTCAAGGCGATCAATGATGCGTATCTCGCTAAGACCGGTGTCAACCTCAAGGACATGCTCAGAGACGAGCTCAACGACACTGATTTCGCGCGTGCGATGAAGGGTCTCGGCAAGATGGAGCTGGCCGGCAAACCTGGAACAGGCACAGACACGGCAGCTGGAAGTACCAAAGGATACGAAGCCGGCACCAAACTGGCAGCCGATGTAACGGGCATGCTCTCCGGTGGCAAACCGGTCGACATTCAAAAACTGAATCAGATTGTTCATGATGCAACGCCAGAACAACGTGCCGCGTTAAACGCAGCATTCGCCGCCCAAAATGGTGGAAAGACTCTTGATACCGCACTTACTGAAGCCGTCACCCAAGGACGTTTGGCTTCGGCTGATGCCGTTAACCTCAAGTCTGCAGTCGGCGGTGGTGGAGTTGTTGTCGAAGGCGGCAAAGGCGGCGGTGACGGTATTGCAGGCGGTGGAAAACCAGGTGATTCCTCTTCCGGTAATACACAACCTGGTCAAAGTGGCAAGCCTGATGCACCATTAGATAATTTCACCAAAGATGCCGCAGTGCGCACCATCGAGCAATCTCTCGGGGGCAGCAGAGTAGACAACGAGCGTCTAATGACTGCCATCGGACTGGCTTCGACGCCTGCCGAGAAGCAATCACTGCAAGATGGCTATGCTGCCAAAAACGGCATGAATTTAGACGCCGCACTCGGTAAGGCATTGTCCGAAGGCAGAATGACGCAGCAAGATTACAATTCGGCAATGTCGAAGCTGCATCCCGACTTTAAACCTGGCACGGGAACTGGAACCGGCAGCGGCAATGGTGATGGTTCTGGCTCTGGCTCCGGTAAATCCAATGGATCTGGCGCTGGTGTCGGATTCGGTGGCACTGGCTTGGGTGGAACAGGTGGAACCGGCTCAACCACTCAGGGCGGCAACAACAATGCACCAAGAACCGGTGCAGATGGTGCTGTCATTCCAGGCGGAGCTCAGGGCGGCAACAACAGCGGTGGAACCCCTCGCCTCGATGCAAACGCTTCCGGAATGGGACCAACCAAAGATACTACCGTTGGTGGCAATGGCAAGGTTGATGTCGGTAATATGGCAGTGCCTGATGGAGCCGGTGTCGTTACGCCACCTTCTGGTTACGTCAACACCGGTGCTACTTCAAACCCAGAAGGCAAGGATGTTTCGACCGGCTCGCGCGGCGACGTTACAGCAAATACGGGACAAGCTTTGGCGGCAGCCGGAAAAGGTCCGGTAGACGAAATCAGAGCCGGACAGATTGTCGCGGCCGCTCAAAAGTCTCAGGAAAACGAAACGATTAAGCAGTCTGTTGAGCGTGGAGATACTCTCCAGCAGCAACAACAGCTTATGAATGACCTCAACAAGAAACACACTGAGGAATTGGCGAAGAAACAGCAAGAAGCCAAAGACTTGATTGACTTCCAAAAGCGCGATTCCGAGAACCAACGCCACAGGCAAGAAGCTCAAGACCAGCAACGTGCACGAGAACAAGCCGAACGCGAACGCCAAGAGCAGGAGCGACAAGAGCAAGAACGTGCCAAGGCTGAACAAGAGCGTCAAAGAGCCGAACAAGAGAAACAAGAGCGCGAAGCAAGAGAGCGCGAGCAACGAGACCGCGAGCAACGAGATCGCGAGCAAAAAGAACGCGAGCAAAGAGAACGCGAAGAGCGCGACAAACAGCAACAACAGCAAAAGCCGGGAGCTTCCGAGCCTCCGAAAACTGAAAAACCATCCGAGCAGCAGCAAAAGCCCGGCGAAGTTAAGCCACCTACAGGCGACTTGCCGCGAGACGGCGCAGTCACCGGTAAACCGGGAGATGCCGCTAAGCCGGCAGACGGTAGTCCGGTTAAGGGCGGCGATGGCAGCGCAGTTGTAACCAAGCCAGATGGCAGCG
>CAZCZI010000067.1:0-1331 GCA_964503045.1 uncultured Candidatus Obscuribacterales bacterium | reverse complement strand
GATGGCAGCGCAGTTGTAACCAAGCCAGATGGCAGCGTAGTGAAGGCTGATGGAACAGTGGTGAAGGCCGACGGCACCGTGGTTGCAGGCAACGCGACTACCCACGAAGCTCCGAGCGGTTCTGCCGTCAAGACGGCCGACGGAACGAAGACTGACACAACCACTGGTGGTGCAGCTCATAACACACCTGCAGGTACCGGCACACAAGGACATCAAGATGCAGCTGCGTCAGGCAGCGCACTTTCGTCTGCTACTAAGGATGGCGCAGCTGTTCCTGGAGGAGCGGTCACCAAAGATGGCGCAACGGTTCCTGGAGGAACGGTTACCAAAGATGGCGCAGCCGTAGCTAAGGATGGTGCTGCAACCAGTGGCGGAACCCATGAAACTCCTTCTGGAGCAGTAAACAAAGATGGCACACCCATCGTGAAAGACGGCGCCGCAACACAAGTACCGGTTAAGACAGCAGATACTCATGCTGCTGACACCACAAATGCTGGCAAGGTTGATCCCGCACGCGATGCAGCATCAGGTAAGCCAATCGAAGTAGCCACTACGAAACCAGCAGATGCTGCTCATCCGACCACTAACCCAACAAATCCGACCCCCGTCGTCGTCGATACTAAGGGTGGTGACAGCAAACCTGCATCGACTCCGACTGAAGTCGTGGTTCAACAGCCAAAACCGACTGCAGGCGGTACCGTTGTCGCATCGAGCGATCCAAGCCACGCGCAATCTTCTGTGCCTGGACAAGTCGTTCAAACTACTGGCACCAACAATCAATCGCCATCCGCCCAACCCGTCGTATCGCAACAAAACGCACTACAATCGGCTTCCGGCACAGTTGTAGCTTCTGCGACCCCTGGTCAAGGTCCTGCTGCAAATCAGCCAGCTTCTGGTCAACCCGCTACCGGCAACCAGACGCAGCAAGTCGCACAGCAGTCACCAACCGGTACTCCGACAGGGACAGCAGCGGGCACCCAACAGCAACAGCCAGCAGGAACGCAAGGTACAGCACCGACTGGCACGCAAACTCAGGTTGCACAACAATCGCCAACTGGCACGCCGACAGGTACGTCCACACAAGTTGCCCAGCAATCCGCAACTGGAACCCCGACCGGAACAGCGACCCAGCAACAATCACCAACCGGCACGCCGACTGGGACTTCGACACAAGTTGCCCAGCAATCCGCAACTGGAACGCCGACCGGAACAGCGACCCAGCAACAACCAACCGGCACACCGACTGGAAGTTCGACGCAAGTTGCCCAGCAATCCGCAACTGGAACGCCGACCGGAACAGCGACCCAGCAACAACCAGCCGGCACACCGAC
>CAZCZI010000066.1:0-40504 GCA_964503045.1 uncultured Candidatus Obscuribacterales bacterium | reverse complement strand
CTCCGGCAAGTGAGTTACTGCTCGAACGCTGCAGGCGAGTATTTGGAGTCGGGCATGAACTTGGGATCGTATGGTTGTTGCTGCTTAGCGGCGTAATCATAAATGAGGTCGCAGCGCTCCCAGACACCGTCGACTCTTTCGCCGATCAGCACATTGTCGTTCTTCTTTCTGAGAGTGTGTGAGAATCCGTCGTGGTCATTTTGCAAAAGGTACGAGCCATCATCCTGCTTCGACCAGTGTCCATATCCCCAATGCGTGTAATATAGACCATCGGTGCGAATGTCGATGTATCCAGTCCAACAGCCGGATGAAAACTTCCAGAGCCTACCGCCGGGAAATCCGTAATTGCCACCCGACGAGACAGGTTTTTCGTCGAGTATTCGCCGTCGGTAGCTAGGAACCTCCATAACGTCGATCTTGACGGGTTCGACAATCGGTTTCTGTTCAGAAGTTGAACGTGCAACCGCATTAGCTTGTTGCAGGTTGATTCCGTATGCGATGAGTACTGCCAGTAGGGAGAACATAATGGCGTTTACTAAAATCTGCTTGTGCATACTCCCGCGAATCTCATCAGAAATGCGATCTTCGTTAAGTTTCATCAGTCTCACGGCTCACAGCGAAAAGGGGTGTAACTGCTCCATTCTCAACGAATGGTGAGCGGCGGCGCATTTTCTCAATGAATGATTAAGGTTGTTAAGGGGGGCGGGTGTTCAATGGTTCAGTGTGTCAACATCGATAAAGACCTTGTAGATGATCGATGGGTCAACTTGATTGCGTTCCATGCGCTCCTTCACGCGTTTTGACAATGCTTGTACCGCTGCCTTGTCGAGAACTCCGGAGTAAACGAG
Source organism: uncultured Candidatus Obscuribacterales bacterium (assembly GCA_964503045.1). Lineage (GTDB taxonomy): Bacteria > Cyanobacteriota > Vampirovibrionia > Obscuribacterales > Obscuribacteraceae > CAYZJR01. Next base: position 39,656 of record CAZCZI010000066.1, on the reverse strand, counting down.
CGAGCGCAAAAACTCACACAGTTTATCGGCTAATTCAGGTCTCAACAGGACGTTTGAGATGGCGCGAAACAGAAGCGTCGACAAGCGTTCTCTCAAATCTTCCTCAAGTAGATATCCGCGCTCGTCAGCTAGTAGCCAGAACTTGCGCAACAATATCTTGAGGCCGAATACTACATTTTGATCGCTTTTGGACAGGCTCTGCATGTTGCTTGTGTATTCGGCAAGTTCTTCATATTCAAGCTTTCCATCACCGTTTTTGTCGCCAGCCAGCCCCATGCCCATTGTTGAGAATTCCAGAATCTGTTGCAGGGCCAGTATCTCGTAATACCATTGCGACCAGGTGTTGGTGTAATAGTAGTAGTCGGAAAACTGCATGGTAAATGGATCAACCTGCGGTTGTCCATATTCGAAATGAGTGCCTGACCAGCGCATGCTGGACTGGCTTGAGATTGTTTGCATAAGACACCGTAATGTTTGTTGGGCTTAGTAATAGAGGGAAAGTGCGCGATGTGCGCACTTTCCAGTTGATTCATTTGTACGTCTCTACGAGTTCTCCCTTGTCGTTGGCAACGTAATGCTTAATCACTTTGCCGGCAGAGCCAGTGATGATTCGTTCTTTTTCTTTCAACTGCGTGTTGGCCTTGCCTTCGAAAATCGAGGTGGTTAGCGTGTTTCGATCTGTGTGCGTGACTACCGTTTGGCGCTGACCGATCACATGGTTGTCTGAATCGACTATCGACTCGAAGGTAGCGCGTTTGGTTTCAGTACCGTTTGCGTCGTAGAAAGTCACGCGCTTCGGCTGCATATTTTGCTCTGAACTTCCTTCGAAAATCGATACGGTATGCGAGTTGCCATCGCCACGCTTGGTCAGAGTTTGACGTCTTCCAATTGTTTCGCCTGCGCTGTTTCGAATATCCTCCATCGAAATCTTTTGCAGTTCAGTGCCGTCTTTTGCAACGATGATTTCAGATCTGAGTCTTCGTTGAGCATCCTCACCTTCAATTACTTGAGTTTTGCTGACACCGTTCAGATCGCGCGCGGTTACTGTTTGCACTACCTTGCCACCGGAATAGTCAAAGGATGAGGAATAAACTTGCTCACCGGTTTTGGTTGAAACAACTTCCAGCGTTGGTTTTAGATTTTCACCTTCACCAGAGAACACCTGCTTCTTGGTCGCACCCTCCTTGTTGATGACGACCACGGTTTTTATCGTATTGTTGCCGGAGTATTCGAAAGATGTTGATTCGCTCGATCCATCCGGATGAGTTTTTACTTCAGATTTGAGTTTGAGATTGTCTTTATTGGTTCCCTCCAAAACCTGATTGGTTATGCTGCCATCAACTTCGCGAGACATCAATGTTTGAGAGACACCATCGCCTTTGTGTTCTAGCTTGGTGGAGAAGACGACTTGGCCATCTTTGGTTCTGCTCGTATGGGAAATGAGGCTGAGATTGTTTTCGCTGGTTCCTTCAAATACTTGTGTGCTGCTCGAACCATCAGCATTTCGACTGTCTACAGTCTGTTTTACTTTGCCATCGGCGTATGAGTATGTGGTTGAGACTATAGTTCCGTCCTTACCGTTGATGACCTGACTGATTGGCTTCAATTTGTCAGCATCAGTGCCTTCGAACACTTGCTTTCTCGATGAACCATCAGGCATCTTTTCGACAATGGTTTCAGATACTTTGTTTTCTGAATAGGAGAACTTGGTGGAAGAAATTTCTTCTCCAGTTTTGCTTGTGACAGTCTCCGACAGCTGGTGCAATTTAGTTGATGGTGAGTTTTTCTCCGGAGCTGGTCCTTCGAAAATCTTGGTCGTCACACGTCCGGTACTTGCGTCCTTGAATTGATCGGTTTGGCGAATGTTGAGAGCGCCCTGCCCGTTGATGAAAAATTCCTGCTCTTTGGTGGTGACATTGCCGTTGGAGTCTATATGGAAGGAACCAATCTCAGGTCGTGTCACCTTGGTTGATTTGCCTGGCTTCTGGTTTTCGTTGAGCACATATGTTTTGTGCTCTCCGGAGCCTTTCTCAACAACGTCAAACGAGATGTTCGGCAGTTTCGAATTTGCACGCTCTTTCTCTTTTATGTGTTCGAAAAATGAATTCGCTTGTTTGAGATCGGAGGCTGAGAATTTGGAACCATTTTTTTCATTCGCCTCAGCTTGAGGTTTTTGCAAGCCAATCAAGGCGCTGGCTTCGGGGGTGTATTGAATATAATCTAATGCCATTTTTGGAATCCTCAACTAGAAACTGTGCCTGACGCCAAAGAACATTTTGTCGGAACCCGATCCCGATTGCGGCGTTAAACTCTTGTGCATGGTGAGATCGAACTGTGTGTTCTTGTCGGCTCTGTAGGAGATGCCGCCGATTCCATAGGTCGAGGCGGAAAAACCATCGACTTTCGATTCTTGAATTCCAGCACGCAGACTGAATCTTCCGGCGCGCTGCACGAATCCGGTTTCAGCAGCCATCTGGTAGCCGATGTCTTTGTTGCCAGGGTGGGCACCAAATGCGCCACCAAGATACCAACTTGTGTCTCTTCCGAGTCGTTGTCCAAAGACAGCGTTTCCGGAGATTGTGAGGCCATTGACGCCGCCATAAGGCAGTTCGGTTCCGGACATCAGGCCGGTGCCGTGTCCGATTCTTAGACCGGCGTTTAGCTTAGTGTTGTCTTTGTTGATTAATGAGAAGTTGGGACCGAAGGTTCCATAAGAAATGTGACCGGGTTCGCCGCCTATCTCGGCTGTCAGGCTGTTGTTTTTGTTGCGATTGAAGTCGAATTTAAATCTGGTTCCGTTCGAACCACCGATCACGCTGAGGGAGTTGTGCGGATCGTGTCCAACAGCGTCAGGTGTTGGCGCGGGTGCTACCGGTGCTGGTGCTTCTTTTGCTGCGGCTTCTATTGCTGCCGCTTCCTTCGCCGCTGCTTCCTTCGCCGCTGCTTCCTTTGCCGCTGCTTCCTTCGCCGCTGCTTCCTTCGCTGCTGCTTCTTTTGCCGCCGCTTCTTTTGCCGCCGATTCCTTCGCTGCTGCTTCTTTTGCTGCTGCTTCTCTTGCTGCTGCTTCCTTCGCTGCTGCTTCTTTTGCTGCTGCTTCCTTCGCTGCTGCTTCTTTCGCTGCTGCGTCCTTCGCGGGTGCGTCTTTCGCTACTGCTTCGGGCGTTCCCTCTTTGTTTGTAGGTGTCGGCACCGCGTCTGATGGTTTGGCAGACTGTTTCTCGGCTTTGTTGGGTTGGGGTTGTACTTCGTTCAAATGAACGATCAGCCTCCACTTATGCAGTCCGTGACTATCCACGGGACCGCAGCAGGTTACCATCACAAGTTCTTTCTTGTCTGGATTTCCTGGTGCGAAGACCTTGTTCCATGCTTCTTGATCGTTGGGATCTTTGAGAATCGTTCTTCCGGCAAACGCATAGTTCGTCTTCTTTCCGTCCGCTGATTCGAGCGTTACCGTGTCGCTGATACCATTGTGAACGCCAAGTTTGCGCAATTCGTACAGTGGTCCTGGAGTGCCTTTGAACGATACGTGACCGGCAATGATTGTTTTGCCTGGTACGTCATACTTCCATTGACCAACGTGGAAAGGATCCTGCGGAGAGACCATTTCGGTCTGGTGGCCTCTCATGCCGCGATCCTTGCCGGTGCCAACCAGATCGATATCGGTATTCAATCCTATTGTTTTGCTGATCAAGTGCGCATGGTGTGGCGTAGCATGCTCACCTGTCGAGTAGTTTTCTTTGTAGAGTCTATCGGCACGTGCACCGTCAGCGCCCTGTCCGGTGAAGACTCCTGTAGGGACTTTAGGTTTCGGAACCTCCGGCAGCTGCTGTATCACCAAGGACGTTTGGCGCTGCTCCGGAGATGCAGGAAGCCCTGCGTCGATTTTCTTTTCTGGAACAATTTGCACTGAAGTAGGAACACCAGCGGGCACCGTAGGTAGTGCAGGAACGATTGGCACATCTGCGGTTAGTGGTCGTTCTGGCTTTACTGGTGGTTTCTTCGGGGAATCTGAAAATTCAGGGACATCGAAATACGCAGATGGCGATGGAAGCCGAGGTGGCTTTGGCTGCTCCTTCGGCGGCTCGACTGGCGGCTTAGGCGGCTCGACTGGCGGCTTAGGCGGCTCGACCGGCGGCTTAGGCGGTTCGACAGGAGGTTTGGGCGGCTCGACCGGCGGCTTGGGTGGTTCGATCGGCGGTTTGGGCGGCTCGATCGGCGGTTTGGGTGGCTCGATCGGCGGCTTGGGTGGTTCTGTCGGTGGCTCGACTGGGGGCTTAGGTGGCTGCTCCGGTGGTTTTACGGGAGGAGTCACCGGCTCAACCGGGGGCTTGATAAAGCGCGACTCCGCTTTTGTGTGTTTTGGGTCTGGTTTCGACAGATCCAGCAGGTTCCAGCCTGGAACAGCATGGTCCTTTGAATTTGTTTCTACTTTTGATTCGGGGCGATCTCCAGTCATTATGTTTCTCCTGATGCCGCAAAGAATCCAGCCCTACCGGGGCTTGAATTGAGTCTTTCGGAAGGGAATGCCTTAGCAAGTACAGTAACTATAGGTCGCAGATTCGGCAGATTTTTGGCAGCGGCATACACTAAATCGTTGATATTGAGTGTTGCGAAAACTATCCCAGAGCCTCAATTATTTGGTTCGAACTATAGGAAAGGTATAGCTCTGCTTGAAAGTGACAGCGCCACCATCCAAAAACACTGCATCTGATGTGAATCTCAAAGGAGAAAAGGGGACTCTCGCCGTTGTGCGCGTCGCAACCCTTACAAATGGTGATGTGGCGGGCGGAGGCGTGCCACCGAAATCGTTATAAAGGACCGCTGCATCCAAAACGGGATTCGAAAAATAGTATCCGTCACCAGCATGCGCCTTCAAAGCAGCGTTGGCCAGCTTTGTGCTCTGTGCGGCATCTTGCCCTTGAGCCGCGCTGCGTGCCGCATCTCTGCATGCTCTGTCGTTTTGGTAGGCGCCAAATAGAACAATACATATGTCCGCGGATAAGACAGCAAAGACAAACAGGAAAAAGCCGGAACAGATAAGCTCAATTGCAGCATGTCCGTGCATTCTATGGCCCCGCGTCGCGTGATCACGCGGCGCGTGGCCATCGTATGTGGTGACTCCGCATCGTATGTGGTGGCCATGCAACGCGTGATCACGCAGCGCGTGATCACGCAGCGCATGATCACAAATTTCATGACCACTACGCCAGATTTTCGATATCATCATTTTCGCCTCTACCATTTGCGTCTATCAGTTTTAACCCGCGGCCACCAGTTCCACCAAGTGCCGGGCAATCTTTTCGAAAGCTGCTCTTAGGAGTCTGCTGTCTGTGACGAGGTGAAAGGTTCCACCTCCTCCTGCAATCGCGGCCATACCACCAGTGGTTGGATTGTTGTCCACGTCATTTAGAATAGATATCTCGTCAGGCACGATGTCCGGATTTTGAGCCAGTCCAATTGTATAGATGGGTATGCCTTCTGCCTTTGCTTCAAGCGCAGCCTTGCGTGCGTTTGTAAACCCATCGCTGTCCAACGGTCCCGGTGGATTATTTGTCGGTGCTCCATCAGTGAAAAGCACAATCGCACGCACGCTATCAGGCCTTTTCTTCGCTTTCAACTGCTGGACCGCTTCGTGCACAGCAGCGCCAATGTTTGTCGAGCCGAGTGCCATTACCGAATTGATTGCAGCATTTACAGATGCGTAGTTGGTTGCTCCAACCGCAGAATTTAGGGAAACATTTGGCATCGGATAACCTACGATGGCACCATATGGAGTATCAATGCAATGTGTGAAAAATTCTTCGTTTGAAGTCGGCGTGGTGCCGATTACTCCATCAAAAGCAACGAATCCGAAGTGACAATCCGTATCAGTGTTGAGGATATTTGTGAACATCAAAGAGGCAATTTTGGAGTCCCTCAAAGGTTGCAGCTGAAATGCAGCCATTTCTTCATACGCTAATTTATAGCCTGCCATGGGTCTAACAGAGACGGATGTATTCGCTTTGCTGCTGTAAAAGACGTTGTTGTTCTCCAGATTGCCGCGAGCTGCTTCAACCAGCGTAGCTAAATCGGGGAAGTTATAACCTTTGTAGACACAGCCGGTGAACGCCAATTTGCCGTCAACATTTACGACCAGGTCGGTGAACATTGCCTGACCATCCCAGGTCGGTGCCACACCTGGAGGGAAGTTGCCCGGTGGCATTCCCTGATCTGGATATCCACCGTTCGAACGCAATCCCTCTGTCGGAGATCCCGCCACCGTTTCTAAGTAGGCCCGATAATCAGTGAATTGTATTCCGGCGTTATCCTGGGCATATTTTAGGTTTTGCGGTTGTAGCCCGTTGAGACTGGAGCCCTTTTTCCCAGGCTGAATAATGTCATAGAGTTTGCCTTGAGCCTTGCCATACAGGCCGGTTGGAATGTCATACACAATCTTTCCGAGCGCAGGATCCCACTTTCTTTTCACAAGAGTAATCGGGGTTTGATCGTCCATTGATCCGGAAACATCAAAACACAGAATGATATCCAACTGCGGAACGGCACCTTTTGCCGTTGCATTCAACACGTAACGGGATAGCCCTAGGTACTTACCAAATGCAGGGAGGGAGCCGTAGCTCGAGTAAACCCTGACGATTTTCGCATCTGGGCTAGACAGGGGTTCAATTGCTTTAGTTATTGGATTGACGAACTCGAAGAATAGCGTTGCCTTGCCAGCTGGAGCGTCGGTTGTCTTTGAACTTGAGATAGTCGCGCTTGCAAGGGAGCCGCCAAGCACTGAGTTCTGGCGAAAGATCGTAAGCGCGGCTTGCATTGCATCGGTGTGAGCTTTAGTTGGATCCGTATTGTCCGAGCTGGCCAAGGTTGCCACCGCTGTTAGAGCGGCCGCATCGCAAGCGTTATACAACTGCTGCTGTCCGAGAACGGCACGTCCAATCTCGAATGCGACAAAGCCAAACGATGGAATTATCACCAATCCGACCAGAACGCACAGAATGAGAAACGCCTGGCCCCTTGCAGATCGCTGAGATCTCGTCAGTTTCAACCAAGACGAGTTCAGCGCACTCTTTTGTTGTTTTGACTTAGACAAATACATGTTTCGCTCCGAATTATTTGGACAATCCTTGAGGGTTTTCGCACATTTGACGGTCGGCAAACGTGAGAGAGAGTGGGGCGGTCAGTCCGGGTACATTTAGAAAATTTACTGAGGGTGCGTTGAATTTGATAATTGGTTGCACCGTTCCATTCACTCTCACTTCAATCTGATAGGCATATCTGGAGACATCAGCAGGCGCGGGCAGTTTTGACGCAGTTCGTGTTTGCACCATGCTGTTGATGTCTGTGATCAAGATCGATGCAGCAACGCTGTCTAGTGTGATTCCATTGAATAGAGCCGAGGTGGTGAGTGCCTGTTGGTATGCCAGATTTTTTGCTGAAAGTTGATCGGATGAGTTTGTCTCGAAATTCTTCGTGCGGGCTGCTTCCACTGCTGCAACGTGTGCGGTCAGATAGAGGAATGTTGCGCGCACGGCTATTGTTGCTAGATTGAGCATAGGAATGGCAACAAAGAAAATCAGAATATAAAGCGCAAGTGGAACCTCAGCCATCATCGATCCGCGCCTTCTGTTTTTTGACTCGTTTATTACTTTAGCCATTTGCCGGTGGTTTTCCTTTGCCTTCTTCTCTTCTCTTTTGCGGCACTGGCATTGGAGTTTCTGCAAGTCTCAAATAGACCTCCAACTGCTTTCTCACGTATGCATCGCGCACTGCGCAGAGTCCGTTGTTGCATGTCGACTTGACTCGGTCATACTGTTTCAACGCAAAATATGTTTCTGCCAATCGAGAAAACAGCATCTCCATCATTGGTCCTTTTTGCAGCGCGTATTCGAAAGATTGAGCCGCATCCGCATACCTCTCCAAGTGATAATGTGATTCACCAAGCCAGTAATAGTCATATGAACATCCACCGCTTGCTCGGCAAATCATTGTCCATTTGAGTACTGCCTGCTCGAACTGAGACGCCATGAATAGAGCCCTGGCTTCCTGTCTTGCCTGTTGCAATGCAGTCATTGAACCAGTCGGAGAACTAATCGCAATGTGTGCGCCATCAGGTGCACCCTGTCCGAACGCGCATAGCTGACATTGCAGCAGAATGCTGACGGCTGTTGCTAACAATGTATGGTTGGTTTTCGTCATCGCTATCTGTCGTCTTTTGCGTCTTTCGGGGAACATGCCAATGCTATCTGCCTGAGTTGGCAAATATTTGGCAGGCTCGAAGACGGCGCGCACGCACGACTAAGGGGTTTTGGAGTCCGAACAATCGATGACAGTCTGGCGGCTAAGACGCTTCTTGAAGATGAAGAAGGAGACTACGTTTGCGAATGCAAATTAGGGGATAAAATCTATGCCAAAAAGAGATTTGTCAAAGCAGATTTCATGTGCATCGGCAATTATACGACGTGCAACGATGGCACCACAAAACGTTGAACTAGGGCGCAGTTCGACAACGGCGTTGGGTGCGTATACCACGGCACTTAAGGTTCCCAACCGTAGCTTGTTGAATCCGTTGTACCAAATTTGAAGATTAACTGGTCTTCTGTCGTACTGGTTCGCAGAAATATCGAGAACAATTGGTTGGTTGAGGTTTTCATTGTCTCGCAAAAATATTCGATAACGCTCTTCTCTCGACCAACAGTGGGTGCTTCCGTGAAATTGATCTGCGACATAGTCCCCAGGTTCCAACTTCCCAAATGCGACTATTGGAGTATTGGATAGCTCTTTCGCATCTGCCGGCGCAGTAAGGGCTGGAGGCACTTCAAGATCTGCAGGAGCAGGCAAGATGTTTTTTGAATGAAATCGCCCTTCGTCACTTTCGGCCTTGCCATAAATCTTGCCATGCACAGAGAAGTTTCCTGCTATCCGAGTGACTCCCAATGAGCAGACGTTTCCGAATTCACCTCCAGCCCGATTGTGAATGCCGGGTTCTGAGTTAGGATCAGATGAATCGTAAGAGTGAATGGAGATATTGTGACACAGCGACACCTCGTGCAATCCGAGTAGACAGTACTGAATTCGAATGGGAGATGTACAGTCTCTCTGTACGCTCTTATCTAGGGGGCGTGTTAAACCGCTTGTACCTACCGGAGTTAGCCTCTCTTTCAGCTCTTCACGATTGCGAATCAATAGTTGTGATGGAATGCCCTGCAAGGCGTTTGCAGCAACAATTTGCATAAAGATTTTCTCGGATTCTTGGACTCTCCCTAAAACCAGACAGAGGTCTGAAAGTTTTAGCCGCCAATCAAGTGCATTTAAATCGCTTCGACAATTTGCACTAGCCTTGAGCCTTAACTGCACAAGCTTCTCGGCTTGCTCAAATTGACACGTCCGAAGATAATCGCAATAGATGCTCTCAAGCTTTGGCTCAAATGCTTTGACTATATTTTGCCCCCCATCTTCCAGTAACGAAAATAGCAAGCGCTCGGAATCTGCAACTCGATTTGCTTTCTCATACTCCGTGACGAGATCGATAAATCCTCTGGCCGTGTCAAAATAATTGTTATCTCGATCCAAAGATCGTGCTGTTTGCCAAGCTGATTCAGCTTTCTCAAGCATGCGATGGCGAAGATAGAAAGAAGCCAAAGATAGTAGAGCTGATGCACTCTCCCAAGCGTCTCTGGAATGGAGCAACGTCTGCGCTTGAAGAAACGCTTTCTCTGCTTCTTCTAGCTCTCCTGACTGTTCGCACGCGCTCGCATAATTGAAGTATAAACGGGACAAACTGTGCTCGTTCGGACCTCTTTCCCTAGTCCTTGCATCGATAATGTGTTTCCAGATTGTTCTGTAACACTGTGCTCTATTGGTTGCTCTGGTTCTAATGGACGTCTCCATGGTGCCGATGTCAGTCATCCCGGCAGATTCACAGGCCTCGATTAGCGTATCGCATGAGTGTTCGAAATCTGTATCGTTGACGACATAACCAAGAAACCTCCACAAAAAAGTGCTGACAGTATTGAAGTCGTTTACTGACATTCCTTTTTTAAGTTTGCAGAGGGCACCCTTGTATAAAGCGTCGGCTTCGTCGTACTTTTTTACAGTCCGGTAGCAGTACGCGAGATTACTAAGAGCATTGATGTATGTTGGTACATCGGAGTCCTTTGCTCTCTCGAATTTCTCTTTCGCATCTTCAAGCTCTTTCTTCCTTTGTTCTTCAATCTTTTGCAAATGAAGAGCTCTTTCGTCGCGAGCCGTTCGTTCTTGTTTTCCTTCTTCTTCTGGAGTCAGCGACATGACCGAAATCCTCATGGACCACACTGTATTGTCGCAGAAGACAACGATAGTTGTAATCGTAATCTTGCGAGGTTGAAAGTTTCTTGGGCTACGGTCTAAACGGAGTTTCCAAATCGGATTTACTTTGATCAGGTGAAAGAAGGACATTCGCAAAATCGCGCCTTCGCTGTTTGATCTGCGATTCGAGGCGTTGACCGCGAACACGTCGTGCGTTCCTTATTTCGCTCGTTGGTGTGCTTGGATCGTTTCATGAGTTTACGTCCGTTCGAGTAAATCAAGCTGAGATACGCCGATCTCCCATATCTTTCAGTTCGATTGTGGTACGCAACGTCGCACCAAGCGTATCAATGATTTTCTGTGCACGATCAATAGTTACACCATGATACTCATTACGTTCGTCGCGAGAAATTTGTGACTCATTTACTTCAAGCAAGTCTGCCAACGTGCGTTGAGATATGCCTTTCGCGATGCGCAAGGCTATTATGACTCGACCGAGTTCGGTGAGATTTTCTATCACTCCGAAATCTCCTCTTTTCACGCGTTCATACCAAAGAATTTCATCCTTAAGTTGTTCGTGAAATGAATAATTCGGCTCCAAAGCAGTTTCGATTTCTTCTGTCGAGAGACCTTGCTCACCAAAGAACTTTCGCTGTCTCTCGATGAAATCTAAGTCTTCGTCAAGCTTTCGCAAGCACTCTTGATATTCCTTGTCAGTCTTGATCATTTATCACTCCTTGATCAAACGAAGAATTCCTTTGGGTTCATCGTCGCCTCTTCTTTGTCTAAATGCAGATGGAAATTGTAATTCGTGGCCAAAGCGGTCCGTTATTCCGGAGGTTTGACCGAAGTGTGGATAGAGCTCCACTCGGTAAACCAACCACATCGGCAATTGACGCTTCACAGAATTTCGTGGGGCCGAGAGGTTGTCCACCTTCCACGTCCAAATTCCTGGATCTTGAAAGTTGAGATCCTTTGCTAGTTTTCCGGTTGCGAAGTAACGAAGATCGCATTCGAAGTAACCGTCGATGTCGTTCGGGTGATCCTTTTCTTCCACAAATGAACCGTTTATGAAAATTCGTTCGATACCAATGTTCCAGAGCTGCTTGACCAATTTCTCCAGATTGTTGACCAATCGCTTTCGCCAGTTCACATCCCAGGACGACTTCATCGCGGCACCTGTTACCAGGTAAGAGTTGCGAATGTCGTCGACAGTGACCTGGTAGTCGCCCGGCGGTAGAACGCCTTTATCATTGAAATGAGGAATGATCATTTGGCTGCTCTACACAAGCTTAACATATATGTTAAGCTTTGACAACGGCTATAATTGGTTCGCCAAGTCTATTCTCCTGCGATTTGTGTTTCCTGCTTATCGACGTTCGGCTCATCGCCGGTCGACTGCTCCGCAGGTGTCGCCTTTGGACTCTGTGAAATGAAAATCCAAATCTTTTCCGCGCGCGAGCCAATCAACCAGAAACTCAATCCCAAGATGAAGAAGAAGACGGTTTTATCTGTGCCATCCCAGAAACGTTCAAAGTATTTTGTGTAGAGGTTTATCAAAAAGAAAGTGATACCAAATCCGCGCGCTGGACCATCGTCGTTTTTGAGTCCGTAGTAAATGGTGCCCAGCGATATCAAGCCGAACAACACAGACCACAGCAGGTTTGAGCTCTCTTTGTAGCCGCAGACGGACAAGATCCAACAGGACATAAATAAGTACAAAAGCCCCACGACATGAGTCGGTTTAGCAAACCGATAGTATCGCGTGTGCACCTTCGTCTTGAAGAAATATGCCAATCCGAGAACACAAGCGCTGAATGGAATGAAACGCATTGGATAGTTCATTCCTAAGAAATACTCGCCGCCGCCAGACACATAGCCTGTTTCACAACCAAACCAGCTGCCGATAGAGCCGAGTGCAAACACCCAAACGAGACCAGACGGGAAATACAAACCCAAGGCACCGTATATGATGGCAGCGATTAGAAACACCGGGGAGAAATCCTTCTGCCCTTCGATCAAGCTGCAGAAACTTCCGATAGCACCCGCAGTGAGTAACACGCCTAAGAAGAACAATGCTTCATTCTTGTAAGTCGTTTCAGGATGTTTGTCTCGCCTGCGCAGTCCCCAGTAGTAGAGCCCACCTGAAAGAGCAGTGAGAAAAATTCCCGATGCTAGTCGTGGGTCAACAATAGTAAAGAACTTTTGGAACAGTGCAACGATGGTTGCGAATATTGGGCTGATCACAAACGCCCCAGCCGAGATGATAAAGCAGCCTATTGCAAACCAGAAAGACCACTTCGCAAGGCGCTTATAGTCGAAGCGCAATACTTCGATGGAATTTCTCAGCTTCTCTCCATCTTCAGGTGAGATGACCGAATCAGCTATCCACTGATCGATAGCGCGGAATAATTGTTTTGCGTGTGCTTTCTTGACTTTCATTGGGTTCCCATTGCTCGTGAGCGAAGTATATCTCTTAACTTGTGCGCAGAGGAGATAGCTATGCGGACTCCTCCGGCTCCAATAGTTTGGTAGAATTCGCTCAATCATTTGTCTGCATTAGAGTTACTCGCCGATGTCCCTTACCAAACCAGACAAATCCGCACTCCGGGCAACGATATTCCGCCACCTGGATGGCATTGCGACAGCTCCAACTGCATATACGCTGCTTGAGCGGGGTGTGCTGGAACATCTGCTACAGCACAAAACGACAGATGTCACTGAACTGGCTACCGAGTTCAAAGCCAACGAAGGCTACCTCAACGTCGCATTGCGCACCCTGGCTTCTCAGGGTTGGCTCGATGTCGACCTAGACAATGCCGACAACAAAATCAAATACCGCGTGAATGCAAAGAGCGCGACGGCATTTGAACTTTGCAAGCTCTATAAAGATGTTGTGACGCTGCTTCGCTTCTCCGGACAGTTTCACAGGCGCAAATTCGAAAGAGCCCCATTCACCGTTCTGGAAAGCATTTTCAAAAAGTATCGCGAGAATTTCGGCATCGAATTTTCGAACGACACCAATACCAGGCAAATTCAAGAGCAGGTTCTGAAACACATTGAAGGCATTGCCATTGGACCAACCATAGTCTCACTTGGCATGGGCGGCATGTTTCACAAGTACTTTATGGAGGCTTCATTCAAGGCTGAAGAGTTTCACGAAGACGCAGAGAGTTTCGGCAAGATTCTCGATTTCTTCGCTTATCTCGGTTGGTTCGAAAAGAAAGAGCACACTAATACGTATAGCTTCACTGAAACAGGCTTGTTCTTCGCTCGCCGCGCCAGTGCATACGGTGTGACGGTATCCTACATTCCTACTTTTAGAAACCTCGATGAACTGATCTTCGGCAACCCGGAGATTTTGACAAACACGAAGCCCGAAATGGCCGAACTGCATGTTGACCGCGAAATGAATGTATGGGGAAGCGGTGGGGCGCATACGAGTTACTTCAAAAAGTTGGACGAGGTGATCATCGAGCTGTTCAACAGACCTCTGGAAGATCAACCCAAAGGTATTGTCGACATGGGTTGCGGCAATGGTGCATTTTTACAACACGCTTTCGATGTGATCTCTCAGCGCACTCTTCGCGGGGAAATGCTGGACGATCATCCTTTGCTTTTAGTCGGCGCAGACTTTAATGAAGTGGCTCTTCGTGTCACTCGAGCTAACCTTTCCAAGGCTGACATTTGGGCGAAAGTTACCTGGGGCAACATTGCGCGACCCGATTTATTGGCACGCGACCTCAGCGAAAACTACGGCATCACCCTCGAAGACCTGCTCAACGTGCGGACATTCCTTGACCACAACAGGCCATGGGAGCCGCCGGCTCAGCCACTCAACCGTGTAAGCCAGTCTACTGGAGCGTACTGTTCTAAGGGGAAACGATTGAGCAACAACGATGTAGAGGAGAGCCTGCTGGAGCATCTCCGTCGTTGGGAGCCCTTCGTGCGCCGCTTCGGGCTTCTGGTGATCGAGTTGCACACGATATCGCCAGAGCTTGCTTCCAAGAACCTCGGTCAAACATCTGCCACCGCATATGATGCCACTCACGGGTACTCGGACCAGTATATTGTCGAAGTGGATGTCTTTACTCAGATCGCGGCAGAGGCAGGTCTATATCCAGACCCAGCGCATTTCAGCAAGTATCCCAATTCGGAATTGGCTACGATAAGCATCAACTTGCTAAAAGGTCGATGATCTTGCTAAAGGGTCGATGATCTACTAAAAGGCCGATGATCCTTAGGGAGCACCGGCCTCATTACTATTGGATTGTTAGAAGCAACCGAAGTTATGTGGAGGTTGGAACCTTCTTCTTAATTGTCGATTCGGCAGCTGCAAGAACCGCTTCAGTATTTTCCATAGCGGCTTTCTGAAGTTCCGGCAGATCTACTTTCGGAAGTTCGACCTTGGGCATGCGCAGTTCCATTGGTTCTGCTGCGACCGAAGAAGCTGCCGCCTTCAGTTTGCCGAGTGCCGGCGGGCGAATTACATTGGTGGCGAGACCAAGTTTTTCCAAAAGCAGAATGGTGTACCAGGTGAGGTCGAACTCAAACCAGCGCATTCCGTGAGCAGCTGATTTCGGCATGGCGTGGTGGTTATTGTGCCAACCTTCGCCGCATGAAAGAAGCGCTACCCACCATACGTTTCTGCTGTCATCTCTTGTTTCGTGGTTTCTGTAGCCATGTCCTGGAAGGTGGCAAACAGCATTCACTAATTGTGGTGCCCAGAAAACGATGAAGGTGGCAAGCAAGCTACCAGCGAACGCTGCCCAACCGAAACAAACAAGCAGGATGATTCTTGCAACGATGTTGATGCCCAAGCACAGTTGAGCCTGGTGCGCAGAGTGATCGGCGCCGAACCAGCGCAGAATGGGGTCAGACATTAGGTCGGGGCATTGTTTTTGCAGTTCTTCATTGGACTGCTTTTCGCCCATGGTCAGCATCCATTGATAGAGGGCGTGCATGAAACCGTCTCTAGGAGAGTGCGGATCTTCGCCTGGTATGTCGGACTTTTGGTGGTGCAATCTGTGCACGCCCACCCAAGTAATCGGGGCGCCCATGAGGCAGAGATAGCCGCCGGAGACAATCAGGTACATCAACCAGCGAGGAACTTTCAGTGATTTGTGCGTGAGCAAACGGTGATAGCCGAGCGTTATGCCGATTCCATTGAAGTAGAAGGTCCCGAAGAACCAGCCGAGGAATGTCAGCGCAGTGCTCGCCCAAGTCGTGTGAACTATGTCCAAAGTAAGATCCCCCTATTCAGCTGAGCCGAGGTTCTCGAACCTTAGCTCCAAGCTATCATTTATATCACGGAGACATCTTTCTAACCTTGTCTATTAGAACAGTTGTGAGAGTGTTTCCAGGTCCGAATTCGTGGGGCATTGCAGAGGTCTTGAGTAGACCTTGCCACAGTGCCCAAATCGAGCGATTTGCAATTCTTGAATGCCCTGTCGTGAAACCTGACTAACATTTGTTTACCTGATTGATCGAAATAGATGTCAAGAGGTTGGTTGTCTCAAAAGGTGCAACACCTTCCTGAAGGGTGCGAAATGCAGTGTAGAAACGACATTCAATCTCTATGGTATCACCTGTGGTTGCGGAGTGTGCGGTAATGCCCTTGGTCGACCCCTTGCTGAGGTATACTGTATGCCGTGAGCAACCTTGTACCATATAAAACTGTAACCGCCGCAACTCTCTTAAGTGTGGCTTTGACGGCTTCTGCTGTATTCCATGCGGCGCATGGACAGGGCGTTTCAGCGGATGTAGCCAAGGAAGCGACGAAGCTCGAATTAAACGCCACGCGAGAATTTAACGATTCTCACGATCAGACTCAACGCCGCGAACCCCGTGTGGCATTGGCTTTAGGCGGCGGCGGAACCCGCGGTATCGCGCATGTCGGCGTGTTGAGAGTTTTGAAAAGGGAAGGAATTCCCGTTCACTGTATAGCCGGAACCAGCATGGGTGCCATCATTGGTGGTCTCTACTGCGCCGGGCAAAATGTCGATGACATCGAAAAGAGAATGCTTTCGCGCTCGTTTCTGCGGTCGTATCACACAGTTCCAATCCCTGTCAGGGTGGCGATAATACCACTTTTTCTATTGCCTCACTTGGTTGGCTATCATCCTTATGATGGGTTGTATAGGGGCAATCGGTTCGCTAAATATATGAATCATTGCGTTGCTGAACGAGAAAGGGATATTGAGAGTCTGTCGCCAACCTTCTGCGCAGTGGCTGCCAATCTCTTGGACGGCAAGGCGTATTCAATTACAAGGGGCAATCTTGGAAAAGCATTGCAAGCGACAGCAGCCATTCCTGCTCTTCGAAAACCCGTAAAAATCGGCGATGAGTTGTTGGTTGACGGCGGCGTTGAAGCCAATCTCCCAGCGAAACAAGCTCGTGCGATGGGAGCTGATATCGTGATTGCAATCAATGTTGATGAAACGTTTCCACGTGCCGACGACAAAGAGTTTAGGCGTATTGGCAGCGTTTCTCAGCGCGTTTTGAGCATGATTCTGGCGAAGATTGATGAAGAACAGGTGGCAGCTTCGGACATCGTGATTCAACCTGAAGTAAATGGAATTCACTTGCTGTCGACGAAAAAGACTGATGCCAGGCGTGCAGTAGCAGCTGGCGAAAAGGCTGCCGAAGAGGCGCTGCCGAAGATCAGACAGCTTTTGTCTGAGTATGGTGCCAAATCCGCTGACGCCTCGGCGCGCTAATCGCCAGATAGATTCTTTTAATGGGAATCCTCCCACTCAAAATGCGCTTTGCGTATTTCTAGCACGCACATTGCGTATTTTTAGCTTGATGTCGATTTTGAATTTCCCTAAAGTTGAGTCAGCTGCAAGTAAATCAGTGAGTTGGCGTTCTCGACGGCGGTGACCATGCGAATAGTAATTACCGGTGGACCTTCTGTAGGCAAGACTACGGTCATCAATTTGCTTGCCGAAAGACGATTCTCCGTGGTGCAAGAGTTCGCTACTCAGATCATCAAAGAAGGAAAGTACCTCCCCTGGGTCGATCGAGTCAGATTTCAGTCTGAAGTGCTCAAACGCCAAATGAACGCCGAAGCAGGGCTTCTCGACTTCGACAAAACCGTCTTCCTCGATAGAGGCTTGTTTGACGGCGAAGCCTATTACATTTACGACAAGCTTCCAATTCCGCCCATTTTCTCCAATCTTGATGCATCCCATTACACAGTTGCGTTCTTGATGGAACCATTGCCATTCTTTGACGCCAATGATGTGCGAAGAGAAAACTTGGAGTTTACGCTCGAAATCAGCAGAATTCTCGAACACTGCTACACATCGAGAAACGTCAACGTAATTAGAGTGCCGGCCTTGTCGCCTGAAGAGCGGGTTGATTTTGTGATTTCGCACATCGAAGAGATCAAAAAGCGCTCTGTCTTTAGCCCTGAGCAAGCTGCAATGATGTTCCAATCCACAATGACCTCGTTCGTCGCGGTTTAGTTCAAGCGTCGCGGTTACTCCTACCAGCGTGCTTTGGTCTAAGCACCCAGCCTTCCGCGCATCTTTGAGTGAACTCAAGAGGCGTTAAACGAGCCGTCGGTGTTACCCTATAGTTGGTTTAACTCACTTGTGGGTGCGCCAACGCCAAATCGGCGCGCCGCGAAAAGGGGGAGCGCTTGCGAGCATCTGAGGCTACCAATTACTACTTCAAGAAAGCAGCCGTTCAGTTGGGGCTGGGTCCACACCTCGAGATCGCCCTGATTGCACCGAAGCGCGAAGTGAAAGTCGAGTGTCTCACCGAGCTTGACAATGGAGAGCTGCATTGCTTCACAGGTTTTCGTGTTCAGCACGACAATTCTCGTGGGCCGATGAAGGGCGGACTCCGGTATCACCCCGAGGTCGATCCTGACGAAGTCAACTCACTTGCCTCTTTGATGACTTGGAAAACTGCGGTGGTCAACATTCCGTATGGTGGCGCAAAAGGTGGCATCGTATGTGACCCGAGTAAGCTGTCCTATGCCGAGCTTCAGCGTGTGACGCGTGCTTTCGTTGACGAAATTCACGACATGATTGGGCCTGGTCACGACATTCCGGCACCGGATATGGGGACAAACGCACAGACGATGGCGTGGATTGTCGACCAGTACTCCAAGTATCATGGCTGGACTCCTGCGGTTGTTACCGGTAAGCCGATCGAACTTGGCGGCAGTGAGGGGCGCGAACAAGCGACCGGACAGGGACTGTTTTATGCACTGGAAGCGATCGCGGCAGATGATGGCAAAGAGCTCAAAGACCTGACATTTGCGGTGCAAGGATTCGGAAACGTCGGCTCATGGGCAGCGAAATTTATAGATGAGGCTGGCGGAAAAGTTGTTGCATTGGCTGACGTCAGTGGTGCTATCTATTGCAAAGATGGGCTGGACATCAATGATGTACTCAAATATGTTAGGGAACATTCGAGTCTGAAGGGCTATCCGAAATCAGAGAGCATTCCACCAGCCGATATCTTTGGCGTAGATTGCGATGTTTTGATTCCGGCTGCGTTGGGCGGCGTGATAACCAAAAACAACGTCGACATGATACGAGCTAAGTACATCATTGAAGGTGCAAATGGTCCGACAGAGCCTGAAGCAGACGAAGTCCTAAACAAAAAAGGAGTCATCGTCGTCCCGGATATTTTTGCTAATGCCGGAGGCGTTGTGGTGAGCTATTTTGAGTGGGTGCAGAACATTCAGCAGTTTAGATGGCGTTTGGACAGAGTGAATACCGAGTTGAAAGCGATCATGATGGAAGCCTATCGCGAACTTAAACACATGGCGAAAACTGGCAACTGCGATTTGCGTACTGCAGCATTCCAACTTGCAATTTCACGTGTGGCTCGCGCGACTGCGCTGCGTGGTCATGAGCATGAAAGCTTCTGTGTTATTGGTGTTCCCAGGTCCTAGTTGAGATAGTCTACGGAGTCACAAGTGTCGGAATCGCAAGACCCTTCCACTTCCAATCCAAACGATCAACCTGCCTCCAGCCACGAACTTCATTCGGGGTGCGGGCACGAGCATGGTGATCTCGCAGCGCATGATCACGCAGCGCATGATCACGGACATGAGCACAAGCAGCCGGATCCCGCGGAGATCGTTGAGCGCGAAAGACTTGATCCCGAAGGTGAAGAGTACTGGTACAAAAACGTGTATCAGGGAGACCACGTACCACAGCTCACACTACGCGCGGTGCTCATGGGTGGCATTCTTGGAGCGTTGATGTCGATCTCCAACCTTTATACATCGCTCAAAGTCGGTTGGGCATTCGGGGTGGCAATCACCGCATGCGTACTGTCTTTCGTAATCTGGCGAGCTATTCGTCTGATCTTTCCGAAAGTTTCCGATATGACTATATTGGAAAATAACTGCATGCAGTCAACAGCATCTGCCGCAGGCTACTCGACTGGTGCAACCATTGCCACAGCATTTGGGGCATTGTTGTTACTAACGCACGAATCTGTTCCTTGGACAATTCTCTTGCCCTGGACCATCATCACGGCTTGCCTTGGCGTCTTTCTTGCCGTTCCTATGAAAAGGCAAATGATTAACAAAGAGAAGCTGGCTTTCCCCTCAGGGATTGCAGCGGCTGAAACGCTCAAGAGTTTGCATGGGCAATCGAAAGAAGCGATCACACAGGCCTACTCACTTGTTGCGGCGCTTGGTGTGGGTTCCCTGGTCGGCTTTTTGCGAGACGGCGAATTTGCTTGGCAGACCAGGTTAGGGATGAAGATCGTAGCACTGCTGCCGTTCTCGGACAAAATAGTGGTCAACGGCGTCACTTTGAGCAAGTTTCCTAACTTTGGTTTTGAGCCGAGTGTTCTTCTAACCGGCGCCGGAATGATTGTCGGTATGCGTGTTTCGGCGTCAATGCTTCTTGGTTCGAGCTTGCTTTATTTTGTCTTTGGACCAATGATCGTAAGCATGGGGACGGAGCTTCACCCCGCTGCCGGCAAGGCTGCCGAAGGGGAATTGCTGCGCGGCTGGTCGTTGTGGACAGGCACTGCTCTTATGGTTTCGTCGGGGTTAACGGCGTTTGCGCTTCAATGGAAGACGATCGCCAAGGCGATTCAATCGATCAAACTCGATCCGAAGAAGCCCGGCGAAAAGACAAGCGCAGAGTCAACCGCCGAATCGATGGAACATATTGAAGTTCCCTTTGCCTGGCTTTTGATTGGACTGATACCTTTAACCATCATGATGGCCATTCTTCAATACGTTGCCTTCAAAATTGCAATCTGGATGGGAATACTTGCAGTCATCTTGAGTTTCTTCCTCGCCCTTGTTGCGTGTCGAGCCACCGGCGAAACGGACATTACTCCTATCGGCGCCATGGGCAAGATCACGCAGCTCGTGTATGCAAAGCTGGCTCCGTCCAACATTCAAACCAATTTGATGGCGGCGAGCGTCACGGCAAATATCGCGTCCAGTTCGGCAGATCTTTTGACCGATTTGAAGAGCGGCTACTTGTTGGGCGCCAATCCAAGGAAACAGTTCTTGGCACAGTTCATCGGACTCTTCTTCGGATCGCTTGTGATTGTTCCTGCCTGGTACGTGATGGTGCCCAATGAAAGGGTACTCGAGGAAAAGTTTCATCCGCCAAACGTATATATGTGGAAAGCAGTTGCCGAGGCGTTGTCTCAAGGCATAGACAAGGTTCCCGAGACCGCTCGCATGGGGCTGCTTATCGGAGGTGTCTTAGGAATTCTTCTAGCGGTCGCCGATGCTTACGCGCCAAGAAAGTTCAAACGCTTCATTCCGTCTGCGATGGGACTGGGTATTTCGTGGGTTGTGCCCTTTGCCAACTCGTTTGCTTTCTTCATTGGAGCTGTGATTTCTACGGTTTGGGAGAAGATCAATAAGAGAACAGCTGATCTCTACGTTATTCCGATAGCGTCGGGTGCAGTGGCTGGTGAATCGCTCATTTGCGCGGTCTTGGCTATGATTCAGGCTATGGAAGCACTGAAGAGCCT
Source organism: uncultured Candidatus Obscuribacterales bacterium (assembly GCA_964503045.1). GTDB lineage: Bacteria > Cyanobacteriota > Vampirovibrionia > Obscuribacterales > Obscuribacteraceae > CAYZJR01. Next base: position 18,398 of record CAZCZI010000066.1, on the reverse strand, counting down.
GGGTGGTGGCGGCTAAAGTAGGCTCAATAGAGGCATAGACAACATCAGCTATAATTCGTGGTGGGCGTTATGGTCACGAACTTCCGATTTGAAGCCTATGGTTACTCAACAAAAAGAAGCAATTATCAAAGCCATCAATGATCTCGGCAGGCGAGTAACTGCCGCGGACGTTGCTGCCAAGACTGGTATGCCGATTCTTCGGGTGACTTCTGAGCTCAACAAGATCGCCCAAGAGACGCGAGGCCACCTCGAAGTTGCCACCACTGGCGATATTGCTTATCGCTTCTCTCCGGGGTTTCAATCCGCATACCTTGCAACCGGATATAAGCAAACGCTGGAAAGAGTTTGGAAGTGGACGCTTAAGATAGGCGGCTTCTTACTGCGCATCTCATTCGGCATTGGGCTCATTCTATCGATTTTGATTCTTGCGATTCTCTTTTTCGTTATCATCAATATTTATGTAAAGGGCCGCGGTGACAGTGACTTCGATATTCCATTTGATTTCGATTTCATCGACTTTCTGATTTTGAGAGATCTGTTTTATTGGGGAGTTTATACCTCTACCTACGATTACTATGGATACGATCAGCGCCGGCCCAGGCGGGGTTCGGGCAACTTCCTGTTCAACTGTTTTTCTTTCTTATTTGGAGACGGCAATCCGAATCGAGACTTTGAAGACAGAAAATGGCAAACGATCGCGCAAGTGATTAGACAAAATGGTGGCAGTGTCACGGCAGAACAAATCGCTCCTTACACCAACGCAGCTCCGCAGGATGAAGATGCTATGTTACCCGTATTGGTGCGGTTTGACGGGCGACCAGAGGTGACCGAATCGGGCAACATCATTTATCAGTTTCCATCTCTGCAGGTCAAGGCTGCTTCCGATGCTTTTGGTTCCGCTCCAGCATATATGGAAGAGCGCCGCTGGCCATTTTCAAATGTTCCCTTTGATAATTTTGTGCCTGTTTTGATCTTGGCGGGGATCAACTTCGTCGGTGCATGGTGGGTGTTTGCCCATGTTGCAGTGCTTAGGGCGGTGGCTGGCCCAGGGCTTCAGCAATTGGTTTGGGTTCTTTTGCTTTATGGAAATGCGTTTCTTTTTGTTCCGGCCATTAGAGCTTTGATTTTGAATTTCAAAAACAGAAGAACGGAAGCGCGAAACGCCAAAAGAAAGCAGTTGGCATCGATTTTGCAGAACCCTTCGCCGGAATTGGCGCGCAAGCTAGCGGAAGCAAAAGGTCTCAAGATTGCGGAAGAGAGAATAAGGGAAGACAACTTGGTTTACACGACCGAAAAGGATGCGTTGGATCAAAAGGACGATTTAGACAGGCAATTTGAGGCGATGGCTGAAGGTAAATCGGGAGCCAGGTCTGGGCCGATCATTATTGATGGTGGTTCGCACGAAACCAAAAAAATTGAAGCGAAGCCCGCCGATTTTATTGATGATCTGATCATCAAAACCGGAACGGCCGAACCAATTGAAATTGTTGAAACTGATGCGAAGGCTAAGCCGAAGCGCAAGCAGCAAAAGGAAGATGGATAGCTGTTTGAAGGCTTCTGCATCAATGCCCCTGGTTGAATTATATATGGAAAGATAAACTAGAGCGGCTCGTATTTCCACCAATGATGAGCGCAAAATTATGACCAAGCTACACTGAAAAGTTTTCGCTACAGCGACAGACATACGAAATTGAAATGTCGTGATCCGGCAAAACATGGGCGTGAAGCCCGTCTTGATGGTTTTGAGCAGCAGACTTATACTGACTGAAGCTGCCTTCGGGATTAAGGCGCGACAAAACCTCGGCATTCAACTGCTGCGGTCGACGCCTCATGCTCGAAATTCAATCAGCATCGGAGGTCTGTAGGTATGCCGAAACTGACCAAGGAATTTGTGGAAGAAATAGAGGCACCCACCAAAGGGCAAAGTTTTTTTCGCGATGAGGATGTTCCCGGATTTGGGGTGCGAGCCACACCGACGTGCAAATCCTATATTTTCGAAAGACGTGTTGCAGGAAGAAACCGAAGAGTTACCATCGGTAAATGCGCCGAGGTGTCTTTCGATTTCGCAAGAAAACAGGCTTGCGTCATGCTGGGTGACATAGCTAAAGGAAACGATCCAACAACCGGCAAGCGAGTAAATACTCTTGACGATATCACGTTGCGAGAGGTGTTTGAAAAGTTTCTCGAAAAGAAACCAATCAGAGAAGATACCAAACGAAATTATCATTTCACGATTTACAAATACTTTGACGATTGGCTCGATTTGCCGATTACTGCAATTACGAAAGATATGGTGGAACAACGCCACCACGATCTAACGATAAGCCCGAACAGGCTAGGAACATCTGGACATGGGCGAGCCAACGATGCACTCAAGAAGTTGAGCGCCATCATCAATTTTGCAGCGGACAGATTCGGTAGTGAAGGCGAACCGCTGATCAAGATGAATCCGGTGTCTCGTCTGTCACAAAATAGATCTTGGCACCGTCTTCATCCTCGACAGGGAATTATTCCGGACCACAAACTCAAGGATTGGTATCGTGCAGTGGGCTCACTTCAAAATGAAGTAGCACGTGACTTTATGCTGTTTCTGCTCTTAACAGGAATGCGATTTGGTGAAACTACCAAACTTAAGTGGAGCCATGTCGACTTTGAAAATAGAATGCTGATCGTGCCTCGTGAAATAACCAAGTGCGATCGAGAACATCGTCTGCCTCTCAGCGAGTTTTTGGTATTGCTGCTCAAGAAGCGGTACATCTACCGAAACGGCTCCGAATGGGTTTTCCAATCGATTCGACAAAAAAACAATCACTTAAGCAAGGGCGTTGGATTTTTGAAAAAAGTTCGGCGCAGAAGCGGCATTAAATTCACGTTTCATGATCTGCGCCGCACATTTTTGACGATGGGCGAAAAGATGGATGTTCCAACCTACGCTCTTAAGCGTCTCGTCAATCACAGCGTATCGAACGATATGACTGGGAGATACCTGATTTTGGACATGGAGCGACTTCGAACACACATGTGCCGCATCACGCACGCCTTTATCGAACGACTCGGAATAAATGAAGACTCTAAGGAATGGAAACCAATTTCAACAGAAGAACCAACGGTAGTTTCGCAGCTGCGCATCCCCTTTGACGAAGTTCAGTTCATGTAACTGAACGTGGTGCCTACACAGCTAACGCAGCTCAATAGAGGAAAGAAAAATGATTATAAAGGATTCAAATGTTAGATCGGAATATAAGATTTCGCATGGACTTTCTCTTGAAGAAATCGAACAGTTCAAGGAGAGATTGGTAAACAGAACGGATGTTTGGTTTAAGCAATATCCTGGCGGTTACATCGCCCAAAGTTCTCGAAACAAAGACTTCGAACCAATGTCTTCCACTCTCATTCAGAAGGTTTTGGCAGGAGTGATCAGCTGCTCCCTTCCGGCCTTTAATGCGGACGGTTTATGCAAGTGGGCTGCATGGGATTGGGATCATGAAACACCCATACTCGATACGATCGAACGAGGACTGAGGGATCAACTGCTGTTTAATCCTTTGAGAGAGGGACGAAGACAGGGGCGAAGCGGTCATTGTTGGTTGTTCTTTTCACATCCAATTCCTGCATCAGAATTGCTTTTATTTGACGAGTGGCTTCGTGAGGTTCTAGGAATTCGTGAAACGGGCCTTGAGTTTTTTCCTAGGCGCTATCGTCCAGGAAAAGTCGGTACTCCGCTCAGAATGCCGCTGAGTAGAAATCTGAAGCCTGAGGTAAACGGTGCTCGAGGCTGGTTTGATGGAGTCGAACAAGATGTCGCGACACAGGTTCGTTGGTTTTTAAAGCAACCGACAACAGACTCATCTCTCTTGCGAGACATTGTTGCCGATTTGAGAGAAACCCAACCAGCTGTCAGTGTCCGTGAAAGCAGACGTGCCTTTCCGATATACGAACGGTTAAACATTTGGGATTATGTCAAAGAAACGAATTGCAAAACAGTAGGACGGGAGCTTGCCACTCAGTGCCCGGTGTGTGCGCTCGAAGGTCATGATAAACACTGCGATAACTTGCGTATTCAATCGAATGGCGCGTTCATCTGTATGTTTGGAAGTCCAGGAAGAACTCACCACATTACTCAAGTTATTGATGCGTTTCTCGCACGATGACAAACAACCGGTCGCTGCCCGCCAGATTTTCATCACATCAAAATTTGCATGAGCCGTATTCCACGTGCGAGTTTGCTAGTCAAATCTTGTCAGGAGGTGCCATTTTGGCGTACAATGAAAGAGAATCGTAAACCGACAGGAAGAATGATGACACTTAAGAAGAAACCCAAAGAGGAAGCGATTGAACGGCTGGCGATGAGGGTGCCCGCTGCGCTGAAAGCCAAGTATACACGGGCGGCTGAGCTGCGAGGCGAGACTTTCAGTGGTTGGGCCAAGCACGTTCTTGACGAGGCCGCCGAACGTCAAATCCGCGAACACGAGTTTACCGGAATGGCTCTTGCTGACCGAATCGCGTTTTGCAAGGCCGTTGTGTCGCCGCCGAAACCAACTAAGGCGGCGATAGCTGCCGCAAAGCGATACAAGAAGGTTCTAGGTCAATAGGTGCATAACTCAGTCCGATTAAATCAAACCGAGGTGCTTGACCCCAAGCGGCACAATCGGCGCAATTTTACTTGCGGCGTGGAGCAGCTTGACGTATTCATTCAACAAAAGGCTCGCAAGGAAGCGCCAGACTTATCGTTGACTTTCGTGTTAACGTGCATGGAAGAGCCTGGCGAAATTCTAGGTTACTACAGCCTTAGTGCAACTAAACTGGTTGCGGACGATCTGCCAAATGATCTGAAAAGGAAAATAGGGCAATACGGTTCGATTCCAGCGACTTTGCTTGGTCGGTTAGCAACTGCATCAAAGTATCAGCGAAACAAGGAGCTTCGAATTGGCGAATTGCTATTAATCGACGCGATGCTCAGGACTCACATTGCAGCACGCAACGTTGCGTCGTTTGGACTGATCGTGGATGTGCTGAAATCGGATGGCGTTGATCCTACTGGTTTCTATCGACGTTACGGATTTATTGATTGCACCGAGACTCAGCATCGCATGTATATTCCGATGAAAACTATTGAGGAAATCCTGACTCAAGCAGGCCTTTTCAACGACGATTAGAATTCTGTGAGCATTAAGACTTTTTCTGCCGTTCTTGAGAAAGCCGCGCACAATCTTGTCGATTTGACAAACTTCGCGAAAACGCTGTATTAACGGCAGATCGACAAATCGACAATGCTGCTCTTAGTACCGCCAAACAGCAGATCACACAATGTGTGTTGCCACATTGCGCAAATTCAAAAGACTCGGATAATGCAGTAAGCCCCTTGAATCAATCGAGCTAGTCGTAGCGATAGCCAGCTTGCTATCGGTTTTGTGGCGCTAGCCTACAACACAAGCGAACAGAACAAAACTGTTGGTGTCAGCCATGCATTGCATTTCAAAATCACAAAGTAAAACACATGAGAATTCGACTGACCGCGGTGATTTTTGCCTGGAATGTTGCACCCAAGTAGCACTTTCCAACAATACACACGTACGTCTACTGAGAGAAATACTCTTTGTCATCGGGCGAGTTCTAGAGATCGGTTTCGAGTACTTGATGTCGCTTCTCTATGCCATCCATATCATACTGATGGCAGTGTTTCCGCAAGGACTCGGGCAAAGTCGACACACGAAAAAGGTCAAGAGTGTCTTTTATCATGAACAGGCAGCAGAGGATCAGCAGAGAGTCGCCGAAATAAACGCGACAATTGAGCGTGTTGAGCTGGGATTAGAAGATCCTCGTAAACTAGTTAAAATGCAGAATGAGTTGAGTTCTTTCCGCTCATTCGAACTGAGTCGACTTGAGCAAAGAGAAGACCGGCTTATTCTCATAGACGAGCTTTCAAAGAAGAAAAGGCATCTTGAGTTCGAAGCGAGGCGAGAAGCACAAGTCGGAAATCTAGGAGCGGCGGAAGACCTGCGACATCACGCCATCAACATGCAGCGAGAGATTGATTGTTTGTATCGGGAAATAAATTCGATTTGATTGGGGCACTTCAGTTGCAACGCAATGCCTCCGCTACCTAATAAGCGAGGCGAGGATTTTTCGGTGAGGGGTCGCAAGCTAGATAAGGTTGTTCGGACCATCCAAGGTTATGCAACTGCTCCGCCGATTCAAGAACAGAATGCATTCCGATAACAATCAAAAGGTTGGAACATGAGTTCGAGTACGAGTGCAAGGTTTCCCAGGACCGGTGGCAAAATCAAACCTAAAAGAAAAGAAAAAGGTGTTTGAATGCACAAAAATTGAGATTGGGCTCAACATAAACCAGTATATCCTGATGCCGTTTGTGCACGTGTCATCCATTTCTTCACGAGAGTCGCGCTCGATCGGTGCGGAGCGACGTAGTCGCCGCTGGGGAGCTTGACGAAGACTTCGTTTTCGCGCACAGCGCTGACAATCACGTTGGTGCTGAGGTGGGGCGCATCTAGAACCAAGTTATAGTCAATATGCAAGAAATCGATGAAAACGCCTGACTGCGTCCGTTTGGTTCGGGGGATCCTCTCCTTTTGCCTCACCGTCGTTGTGATTAGGCTGACGCGCCTATGTCCGTTTTAACGAGATGGTAAGATTTGGATCGAATTTGCGGGTCTAATACGGGAGCAGCGATCATGGTGGAAGAAGACCAATCCCAAATCAAAGTGTCCAAGGGACGCTCACCTTGGATCTCAGCCGGTCTACTCACTCTTTGGCCGCTACCAATTACGGTGGCAATTTATATCATTAGCCCGGCATGGATCGTTCCGGTGTTCAACCATCCAATTGGTAAAATGTTTTTTGTCGGGGCCTTTGCTTTGATGATGATCGGCTGGGTGTTAGCGCGATTCTGCAAGAACAACGTTTTGCGCTTCTTGGTTCTGCTTGCTTTTCCGTGTCCGGCTGTGTTGGTACCGCTGCTTGGTATGCTAGTGATATCCATCCCACCCCCTCTCCCTTCAATTATGGAGCAGACGAGGTACAACAGATAGACCTTCACTCTTCAACCGCTTCTTCTGCGACTATGTCTGCGCAAAGATCGACGCACTGATCGCAGATGAGGCATTAGCTCAACAACTCCGCTCAAATCTCGTTCAAGAATGCGCTCACGATAGAGATACCTCAACATAACCCTGATCGGACAAAGCACTCGGCTCAACGAAGCTTTACCGAATCGATCTTTGGTATCGATAACAAAGCTGCTTAAGATTGGTGGAGACAGCTCTTTGATATCGATGACGCCAATTCGATCAAGGTATGACTGCAGCAGCCGAAGCGAATAGTCATAGATTCGAAACGACGCTTTGCTTAAACCTCTTTCGTCTCGAAGAAATGCATAGAATGCCTCCAAAAAACTAAAGCTTGGTGGCGCCATGAGTCCCGGATTTGCTGCGGCATTGGGCGCAAGCTGGGGGTTTGGAATGGCGCCTGCGATAGCAGTTATGCCATATATGGACGTAATTCTGCGATGGTACACGCGGAGGCGACTGCCTTCTGTAGTTTGCGGTGCGCTGTTTGTTTTTGCGTTAAGTTCAGTTTTCACCATATCAACAATTAAGGCTCTGACGCCTTTCACGGAAAGTCCTGTTCTCACATCCATTGGTGTCACGCTACTTCCATTTGGTTCGGTAATCTATTGCATCGACATACTTGCGGCATTTCTGATACCGGTGGTGGTCTCGATGCGAGTTAAGCGGTTCTCTCAAGATGTAATGCGAGCAAAATCATTAGCAGAGTTTGAAAAGCTAATTGAGTTATGCATGGTGGCGAGGGAGTTCGATCAGGCGTCTGTCTTATCTCAGCAGATGCTAGCGTATGCAGAGCGGTCAGAATAATACATTCCCTAAAACGACCATTTTAGGGAAAGTCACATCCAAAACCCCTTGCGTGACAAGCAAAAGCAAGTAAAATGCAAAAATGCGCCAGACACCATTTTCGGGAAAGTCAAGAAAGCGGTCTAAAAATACTCCGCCGACAAAGCCACGAAATATCGACCAGCGATCGCGCGAATACCTGACGCCGGCAGAAGTAAAAAAGCTGATTGCAGCCGCCAAGAAGCTGGAAGGATCCAAGGTCAGCGAACACAGCCGAAAACTGCCTCTACAGTCTAAGCCGTTTTCGGTTTTGGCTCCCTTGAAATATCTGAGGGCTTTGCCAGTGCTGTGCGAGCATCCGACGCCAGCCGAAGAACCTCACCATCATCTGTGATGTCGTAGAAAGACTCATCTGTTTCCCAGTATTCAAATATTCGTCCAGGAACCCACACCCCGTCCTTGTACGAGGCAGAAAAATCATCGGACTCATCAAAAATGTAAATCCTTCCGTCATCAGCGCGATAGGCAAGGATGTGATCAATTGTCATTTGTCACCTCTGTCGTTCTTTCAACAAGCCGTCGAATTTCTGTATCGGATTGTTTAGTGCGTGCTAAATAAGCCTTCCACGCAGCTTCATGAGTACGTCTCGTTTGTAGTTCGGCCTTGTCCATCGCTCGTCTCTGTTCGAAACTAAGGTCAGCAACAGCAAGACCACGAGTACCCTTGTAGCTGCCATGCGTAAGTTTGCCAGCTTCATTCATTTCGTTGGGAACAACTTGGAATTCAAAGATTTGTCCATTAGGTGCCCTAAGATCGAAAACAGCCATACGCCAGCCGTTTTTAGGATGTAACAATCTATCTACGTCTGGGTTGATGATTTCAAAACCACTCCCTTTGAGCATTTTGGCAATTTCAGGAAGGTCATTCAGGTTGTCTACAGGTGTCCTGAATCGCAAAGAATCGCGCACATGCTCGATTTCAAACCAGGGTTTGAACTCTTTGATCTTGGGCCGAGTAGCCTTATCCAAGATTTGTTGAGGTGTCTTATGATCCAATTCTGAAACAGAACCAAACTTATCGTCTAACTGCTTCATGAAAGCTCTGACCAGTGGCTCATTCTCGCGAGATAGCGCTTGCAACTGGGCGATCTTCACTTCGGTGGAAGCTGTTCTATCTATCGGATTGACAATGTCTTCTTGTTTCACGTCTTTTATGTGCTTTTTCTGAATTCCCTGAGCTTCCAGCTCTTCCTCGGTCAAACTCAGCAACCCCATCTCCCTAGCTTTGGCAGGCGTGAACAACTCTCGAGTGGCTGCCATAAGGAAAACGATTGTAGCAGCCATCCCAAGTGCGCTAGACTGCTCGCTTACATCGTTGCCAGGGAAATCTTCGATAGCTTTGGCTGCTCGCTCTTTTGCATAATGTGTGGCATCGACAGTATCAGCCGGAATCGAGCCGAGATCACTACTTTGAATTTTGTTCGCGTAATAATCATTAGCAGTATCGATGCCCGCTCTCATAGTCTCGGCTGCTGCATGCGTATCCTCGACAAAGGCGCGCGGGTGTGCATGTTGACCGATCTGATCGATATCCTGAGCGGTTTTCATTAACACGCCAGCGACTAACGTAGCCGCCTTGTCTAGTGGCTCCTGCACGCCAATCTTCTCACCATGAGCCACTTTCTGAAGGTTCTGGCATGTGAGCGCAATCGCCTCTTTCCAGGTAGCTGATCCTAGATTACTCCGGACATAAAGGTCGATGGATCGAATGAAATCCATGACAAATTCGCCGGTCAAGACGTCGTTTGCCTGTTGGTTCAGACTCTCTTGCCCAATTCGTGAAGCTTTCTCCAACACCTCTATCACTTCATTTTGCTGCTTACGCGTCAGGTTCTTAAATGACTGAAACGGATTCTCTGGCTCGGACACATAGCCTTCGAGCTTAAGTTTCTCGCGTCTCTCGTGAGCTAGGAGGACAGGCTCTGCTTCTATGTCAACAACACCTGCACCTTGAGATTCCTTTGCTTTGCGTTCTATATACGCAATGGAGTACTTTCCTTGCGCTTCTTCGTCATTTCCAATTGCCTTGAGTCCTTCGACATAAGACGGCCGAGGATCAACGCAAACCTTTTCGGGGCTTACATTATTCTTGCGGGCTGGCGGCTCTAGGTTTTCGGCTGGCTTTTGTTTTCCACCGGCCGTCACTTCTGAGCCATCTTCGAATCCACCAATAGAAAATGGCGGAATTGTAGGTTTTTGTTTGGCCTTTTGCTCAAGCTCTTCGTGATACTGCCGGGTTCGAACCGTAAACTCCTCCAGAGTCTCTCCTGGTCTTGCGGCCACCAATACTTTCTTAGGCTCTTCGCTTGACCAAGTCGTGAACTTCTCCGTAGGCGCCGCCTGCTTTTCATCAGTGAAATTTTCAGCCGAGGCCTTTGCCACAACTTTGTTGGGCAGCTGCTCGCCTTCCTTTGCCTGGTCGCCTACTTTTACTGGCTCGGACACGGTGTGTGGGTTCCCCTTATGGAATCACTTACTAGTATAGAAGAACATCAGTGGCTCTTGAAGTCATACGGGACGAGTCTCAAAATCACTTCAAGCTTCCATCGAACTCGCTATTCCCGTTGGGATTCGGCTAATAAGAGTTGGATTCTTCGACCTAACTTTCCGCGTGCATCCTGAAGGAACCGCAAAAGTATGGATCGCAGCACCTGACCCAAACTTGCGGGATTGCGCGTAGACGACTAACTTCCTCCGCAGACGAGGTCCGACCAACAAGTGTCTAACACCATATGTGGTGCAACTTATCGAAACATAGCGAGCAAATTTCTGAGATTCGCAGACCGGTATAAACGCCGAGGGCAAAGATTGCGCGATCGCGAGTAGATGTGAGCAGCTGGAAGACTGCTTTAATCTCTTGAGGACTGAGTATTTTTGCTTGACCGGGCATGGGCTCTTGATTAGACAAAAGGCGTGGAAGTGTATGTTTCGTCCATCATAGAGGGTGGAGATTTGAGATTCAAGCCAGCGGCACCAACTTGAGAACCGATCAAAGCGATGATTGACGGAGCGTTTCAACTGTTTGTCCGGACAGACCTCTTGATTAGACGAAATAACCATTTCGTCTAACGATATCCCTAGCCAAACTGCTGCAATATAATGTTGACCAACTGCGACACAATACTCGACAAACTTCGCTGTGTGGAAATGCCCTTGCGTCTTTGATTGGTGAGAGGGAGCTGCGGAAAATGGCACAGCAAGCAAACGAAGAAGATGCAAAGGTTGGGGCGCTCGTACGCCAGATGCGGGCCGGCTGGGCGCTCACTTGCGGCAAAAGCTTTGGACCGGAGACTACTGTCTTTGGCGATGTTACTTGGCTCGTATTCGAAGAACGAGAAGATGGACATATGATCGTACATGGCGAAGGCCCGACACCGTTAGCTGCCTTGGAGACAGCGTTGGCTAGTTCACCCTCTGACGTTGTGAACATCAAAGCAAAAGCAGAGCCCGAGGAGTAATCTGAAGAGTTCATGTATGCGGAAGCGGGTTGCGATGCCACCGGGGTTGCGTCTTTTATTCAACTGGCATAGTCACCGCATATACAACCATGAAACGCAGTGAAATTTGGTTTTAGAAACGATTATGCAGCACTGCTTAGGCCTAAGATCACGCGAGTGGGCGAGGTGCTACATGAGAAAAACAAATAAAGCAGCTGGAAGAACAATGTCTGTGAAGTCGAGTCCTTCGGACTTGGCACCGAGAACGGCCGAGTGGCAAGCGATTCTTGAAGAACTAAAGAGAGGTGGCGAGGCTTTGAAGCCAGTTTTTCGAGCAATCAAAGAGCGGTTTGGTACAGGAAGCATTGTTTGTAAAGCTAGTAACGTAACCGCCGAACTGAACCCAGCCACCATTGCTGTCGCCATCCAGGGCCGACGCGCTTACTGCACCAGCACTGCTTACTGAGATGTCGCCCGGGTACGGATAGACGATGATGGTGCCCGCATTTCCACCACTCGCTCCGCCATCTGCGTTCAGCGTGAACTTCCCTGCACCCGAACCGAAGTTGACATTTGCTGAGGGAATGAAGGTGATAGCGACTGGTTGATAATCGGCTGGATCACTAAATACTGCATTGCCGGTGCCACTGGTCGCCCCTTTCGCCGAGATTGAAGCAGTTGTTGAACCGTTGAGCGTCAGACCCGAGGTATAGAAGTAGACGCTTCCACCGTTTCCATTCCCGCTCGCCGGCCCGTCTGCCTTTACGGTGAACGATGTGCCTGAGATAGACGGTTCGTCGACCTGAATGGCTATGTCACCACCCGCGCCACCATCGCCGTTTGCATTCAACGTCACGGCACCAGATCCACCAAACGTAAGTCCAGTGGTGCCAGTCCAGGTGCCCTGGTTATACAGCTTGATTGAGTGATCGCTCGATCCTTTCGCCTCCAGCGTCACATTGCCGCCTGAGAACGAAAGCGGATAGCCGGCTACTTCAACCAGTGTGTGGGCGCCTCCGTTTGCGGTCACTTTCAATGGCGCGGTGCTTGAACCGGTATAAGTTGTGCCACCAGAGGTCGAGTATGGATATGAGTACCCATAGATAGTGAGGTACGCGGGGCCGCCTCCATATTCACTGATTGTAATCGCACCCTGCGCCATCAACTGCACAAATGCGTTGTAGTACTGTGCGTATCCCGCACCATCGGCATGAATCTCCAAGCCGCTGCCGCCAGAAAAATTGATGGTGTTAGCAGCGATCGCTACTCCATGAAGGGTGCCGCTCACGGACGCATGTTGGCTCGCCGAGAGCACGGCACTCGAACCAAACGTAACCGTATTTGCCAATAATGCAATGCTGCCAGCGCCCGTCGACGTACCAGAACCATCGACGTTGAAGTTACCGGACGGCATTGTCAAAGTACCGTTTTGTGCGTTCAGAAAAATGTGTCCGGCACGGTAGCTACCCGTTGCTGCTGCAACCAGCTTGTTTGCGGCAGCAACCGTAATTCCGCCCGTCGCCGCAGCATCTTCTCCATTTGTGACATAGACAACGGTGCTGGCATAGGTTGGACTGTTGCTTCCAGGATGAGCAGTAATGCTTGCTACGGCGTTGCTTCCCGTGGAACCGATGGTGAAAAGTGAGTTGCCGCCACCAGCGTGAGCCTTGAGATCGATGTTGTAGCCGGCAGCTCCCGACACATCTCCAACACCAAGATCCCCCTGAGCGACCAGAAGAATGTTTCCGTATGTTGTCGTGGTGACGTTACCGACTGACAAATCATCTCCGGCAACGTACACATAGCTGTTAGCAGCAGTGAGATTGCCGATGGTGACATTGCCTGTCGTCTGGATGTCGATCTCGTTGCCGCTCAAGTTTTTACCTGATGCTGAGACTGAATCCGCTGTGATGTGGATGTACCCCGTCGCTGTAATGCTTTGGGGGAGTGTGCATGAAGTGTCCGTGATGGTCACATTGCCACTGCCATTGAAATTACCAATGTTTGCGCAATTGTCGTTGTAGTCAGAAGCTTGCGCGATGCCTGGTGCAAGGAACATTGCTAGCGCGAGCGCTGCAATGCCTCCGAGCAGTTTCTTTGCTCGTTTCATTGAGTTCTTACCTCTTTGAGTGGGGTTGTTTGTTCGCCATTTCTGACTCGTTTCTCTGCACCAAGACGCAAGCGTGAAGCCCCAAACAGCTACGAGCTGTTTAAAGGATGACTTGGTGAATTCGAAATGCTTGGTGAGCGCTTGTTCTCAGTGCGGTGTGGACAAAAATGACGCCAAACCCTACTAATGTCGCCGTCTGTTTTGCGACTTTTGCGTTATCGAAAGTAACGATATTTCGATGGCGGTTGACTCTGCGATCGTTTAGTCACAGGAAGGGAAAGCGGCTTGATTACCGAATGTATACAATCTTTCTTTACCGGCGTTTTCAACATATCTTTCGATTTCAGCTCTTAGCGCGGCTTGCAGAAGACCGGCTATTTGAGAGACTTATGATATTACTGAGACCTAGCGCTAACTTTCTTCTGTTCGTCGACTATTGAGTACAAAGAGCAGCTTTAGAGCGTTTCTGGAGACTTGGAACCAACGGCTGATATAGGATCCCGAGCCCACCCTGTCACGGGCATTAGTCGCAACGCGACTCAATGTGCGCTTTCACGCGTTAGATTCGTGTAGCTGATAATGGGACACTCTGTTTTACGATTTTCGAGATGCTTGTGCCATCTTGAATTTGAGGCGATCATTATTGAATGCGGGAATTGTTTCGGGCCACTAGTAGGTCGCTCGATTCAAATGCTGCCGGAGTTGGCCGGAGCTGAGCCCTTCATTGCTGATGTCACCGATCGTTGCCCTCAACGAAATTTTTTTCGTTTCGAGCTGCGGAATTTTTTTCGTTTCGAGCTGCGGATGCGTGAGCGAGCGCTTTAGGAGCAACTGAGAATCGAGTCAAGGAGACATATGTGCGTGAGTCCAGATGCATTGCAATTAACCGTGTCGTCCAAGCAGCCTCAGCCGTGGGTCATAGTAGGTCGATTCCCGGGAAAATGAGATGATGTTGTTGTCACTTGAAGAGGCTTGGATACCAATGAATCGAATCGCAATTGCATCGTTTCTTCTATTTCTTGCAGCGCCGGCGCTCGCGCAAGGACTCGGGAGCGTGTCACAAACGAGCACTAAGTCTCAATCGCCGAAAGTCGGCAGTATGTCACACATCCCTGATGGATGGGGCTGCGGTATCAACGGTGAGTCTGCTAACCACGAATCAACGCACGGTAGCGTATCGCTCTACGTGTCTCCGAACAGATATGCAGGACGTCCTGTAGCGCGGTTGAAAATTACAGATGGTGGTAAGGCAACAATCACCAGTGTTGGAGACATGCTTTCCCTGAGAGGACTGGTGTTGAGTGAGGTAGAAAAGCTGTGGGGTCCTAGCAAAGATGATGCGTCAGGAGCTTACAGAACCATAGGCCTATGGGGATTTTGGGCTGTAGATAAGCGAGAAAAAAGTATTTATCAAATTGATTTGAAGTGTGTGGCTGGGAAATTAAGTTCCTACCGACTTCGTGGCCTGCACATTTCAGATCCCGAATGGATCAGCGTGAATTGAAATGAAAAAGCAGGGAGGGAAGACGAGCGAAGTCCGCCCTCCCTGCACGATCCACTGGGTTCTAAATAGGGCTATGAACCTCCTTAGGGGCAACCACCAGGCCAGAACGAGTCCGTACCCGTCGGATTTCCATCAAAGTACTTATTAATCTCAGTCATCGAGCCCTCGGCATTGTTAAGAGCTTCTGGTTCCGGAGCGAATCCAGAGCAGTTTTGAAAACCAAAGGCGAACATTTCGCTGTTGGTATTTTGAGGATTGATATACTTGCCATGGAGCGCTAGCCATGGATTTCCATAGCTTCCACAGAATGGGTTACCGGCACTTCCGAACACCGCAGCACAGGTGGACGCCGCAATGCTTGTTTGGTCTGCGGACGACGCCGCACCGAACGTTCCGGCCCCAGTTTGTTGAGAAGGAAAACTCGAGTATGCATCCAATAGATGCGCAAATTCGTGCATAGCGGCCCCTCTGGCAAACTCAGAAACATCAGTTGGGCTGCCGTTAACAGTTACGGTATCAAAGACAGCAGCATACTCAAGACTGCTTACCTGTGCCCCGTATGCAGTTGCTCCAACCCAACTGCTCGGTTGGAAGAAATAGTTATGGTCGCTGCCTGTATCAAATATGTAGAGTGAAACATTTGACAAAACTGTCTTGAAGTCGTCTGGCAAGCCGTTTGCTGCGTCGGCCACTCGCGCTTCATATGCAGTTGGAGCGTCGTCGGGATCTGCGCAATCCCAGTATGAGTATGGCCACATCGAGGTCGGACCGGTGTATTCGGTCCTCCATTGATGGCAAGTTACGTTGTTCAGGCTAATTGAGCCGTCAAAATCATCGGCGTCCAGCGAATCACCACCTTCGACATGAATAACGTAATTTACATTGAGTCCTGTCACATTGTGGTAAGACGCGAACCTACCGCCCAGACCAGTACCGTGTCCTTTGGCGACAATTGTTCTAGCGTTCTAGCCTACAAGCAGTGAACATAACTCTTGCAGCCAGGCGGCGGTAGCGTGCTTCGCCGTCGGCTGCATTTAAGTCGTGTTCATCCCAGAAGGATCGGACAGACACTTTAAAACATCCGTCTGATCTTTCACGTGGATAGTGCAAGAGCACGTATGCGTACCAGTCGACAATGTTGATGGCGTTGTGAATGCACGCAAGAGAGATGAATGGGGTAGGTCCGGCGCCATCATCAGAACCGGCAAACAGACTGTTTTTCTTACGAAAACGCATATTTTGAGTACGCGTATTCACATTCATTGTTGGCAAGTAGCTAGAACACTAGTTTGGCTCAAAAATTGCACGTCGAGTTAGATAGTCGAATGTGACAGTTTTGAAGCAACTAAGAAAATTGTGGCCTAGAGTAAGACTCTCTGCAATGTCTGGAGCCTCGTACGCGGGAAACACTTCGAAAATCTGCGCTTCGAAGTTTGAAGAATCGATTACAAGGCTCGCCACTTGAACAGTGGACGATTTAAGAGTACCAATCCATGGTCCTGACAGACGATGATTAAAACGCAAAGGTTTCGGCAAAATCGGTTTGAGTAGTGAATCCGGAGATACATTTCCGGGAGCGCCTGTATCGATGAGCGCCATTGCATCCACTTTTCGGTCAAGCTTGACGCTACAGTACGGGAGGTGATGACGAATTATAAGCGGCACAACAATGGCATTCTTTGACATCTCTTCGGCGAATGAAGTGGCCAGAGTAATTTGCTTTTTTGAATAATCAACGGTAACTACAAAATTTTCGAGAATGTTACCTCCCAGGAATCCACCAATAGTCTTGTGTCCAACAATTCCATCCGTGATAGACATTGCAACATTTGACAGGGTTAAATCGCCTAGTTTTAGGTTTCGTGCTCTGAAAAAGCCATCCAAGTATTTTGTCCGATCGGCCTTGGCGCTCTCCAATCGAACACTATCCGTCTTGCCAAGTCGAGGCATTGCTTGAGTCCACAGAGCCGAGTGCGTACATCCCGTATCCAGCATTAGTTGTAGATGTCGTCCATTGACCTGGACTGGTACTCCAATGTGACGTCGTTGATCGTACTCGAATGGTAAAACAATTGAGACACCTTTGAGTTGTTTGGCGATAAGGTCTTTGGGTCTATTATTAACAGCCCCGTTGAAATTATCAAGAGGGCGACACCTTTGCATTTCGAGCTTATAATCAGAACTTGCAGCGTTAAAAGCCTTTTGTCGATCTGCTTCAGCTAAGTCGAATTTCCCAAGCGAGTCATAAAGTTTAGCTCGATCAAAAAGCTCGGCTGCATCGACTTTTGTTGATAGCCGTGCGGCTTTCGCTCGAAGTTCAGTGGATTTATGATAGAAGCCCATTTCTTCGTTGGCCGTCGCTGCTGTCGTATACGGATACGACCAGGCAGGAAACATCTCCATTAAGGTGGTGCAATCGTCGATTGCTTTTTGTAGCTGGAATAGTCTGTAATACGCTTGACTGCGTCTTATGTATAAATCAGCAACCTTTGGTGCTACTTTGATTGCTGCTGTTAAATCGTCAATTTGTGCTTGAAATTCACCCAGTTTTTCATAAGCGTCAGCGCGTAGTGAGAATACCTGAGAAGACGGGGGAGACATTGCAAGTACAGCGGAACAGTCTTGTACAACGTCTTTAAATTTGCCCATCCTGTAAAGCGCAGATCCTCTCTCCATATAGATATTGCGTCTAAGATGTTTTTGCCCTGGTCGCGCAAAACTCAATGCCTTATTACACTCTTCCAATACTCTCTTATGCCGCCCTTGCATTCCAAGGACAACAGCGCGATTAAAATGGAATTTTGCCGATTCAGGCTGCATTGCGATCGCCTTGTCGCAATATTCAAGTGCCCTCTTATAGTGCTTCAGATGTGTTAAGACGAATGCCTTCGTCGCATACCCTTGCGCCAGCTTAGGATTGAGCGCGATTGACTTATCGCAGTCATCCAGTGCTTTTTGAAATCGATTTGTCTCAGCATAAACTATCGCTCGGTTGGCATATGCAATCGCCAGATTCGGAGCTAGCGCGATTGCTCTATTGCTGTCCTCAAGAGCCTTAGCATACTTCCCGACTTTAATGTTCGCCACTGCGCGTTCGTTGAAAGCTCTCGCATTTTTTGGTTCCTTGTGTATCAATGAGTCTAGACAAGTCATCGCAGCGTCGAATTGATCCTGCTCAATTAGATTCTGTGCTTTCTCTACTTCGTCATATGACTCGGCTAAAGTTGCGGTCTGATGTAACGACGCAACAATGATGACTGCAATAAGATGCGCCAGTTTGATAGACAAGCTTTTTTCGAAGTGTAGCATTTTAAGCCTAGGGTCGCTTATGAGTCAGTATACACTTCATCTCTGACCTCATTTGTACAGGAAACATCACAAGCGTGATGCAATTACCGTTCGCGCAGTGATGTAGG
>CAZCZI010000065.1:38575-41366 GCA_964503045.1 uncultured Candidatus Obscuribacterales bacterium | reverse complement strand
ACTGACAGCTCTGCGTAATTTGAAAGCTCTCTCAATTCAGACACCGGGAGTATCACTGGACACTCTCAGATATCTCGATAGTAGGCTGAAGTGCAGGCTGCTTAACGCAGATGCAATCGCAGAAATAGACCTAGGAGATGCGCGTGGTCTGAACAGTGTCAAAAGTATTGTTGATACGCCTTGAATACCTTAAATCCACTTCCGGCCAACAGCGACCCCGGATCATTTCTGTACCGCTACACGAACCGCCGGCGGTGTATAGTCCTTGCCTCTATACTCTTTTGGAATTGAAGTGGTGTTTCCATCTCTTATGGACATGTATGACGGTGACATGATCTCCATCTGCGCTTCATTGAACTTTTCTTGAATGTTGCGATGCAGCTTCGAGTATACGTCAGGGAGTTCGTTGGCTTTGGCGGTGTAGGCGTTTAGTTCATAGGTGACGTAGTAATCACCTAGTTCGGTCTGGAGAACAAAAGGTGTCGGTTCAGGCAAGATTCCTTCAGTGCTCTTCGCAGCTTCGATCAAGGCGGCTTCCACCTGTCTCCAGGGTTCGTCGTATCCGATGGTGACCGGCGTGTGAATGATCAACTTTCCCTGTTTAGCCAGAGTCGAATAATTGATCGTATTCAATTGCAGAATCTGACCATTCGGAACTGAAACCACTTCATTCTTTGGTGTTTGCAATCTGGTGACAAACAATGTCTTTTCAATAACGTCGCCGGTGCAGTCTCCTATTTTGATGCGATCGCCGATTTTGAATGCGTTCGTATAGGTCAGAACAGCGCCCGCCATAACATTACCGACCATGCCTGTCGAACCAATTGAAATCAAAATTCCTATTACGAGACCTACCTGTTTGAATGCGGGAGAATCCCAACCAGGCAAATATGGTGCCGCGATCATTAAGGCAAATGCGATGATTACAAATCGCGTCAGTTTGTAGCTTGGTTCTGACCAGTCAGGGTCGAAGTCAGCAATCGTAATCGCGCCGTCGCGCAAGGCATCAAAGAAGAAGCGTGCAAAGCTGATAATTGCGTAGGTTCCCAGTCCGATGAGAGTGAGCATCACAACGCTGGGGGCATAGTTTATGAGTTCTTCCCAAAAACTGTGCAGAGGTGACATGACATTTGCAACTATTGCGGTTGCAACATGTTTTGTTTGGGGAAACAAACTCAAAACTTGCAAAGCATATATTGCGACGAACAACAATATCAATGCGATTTGGGCAAATTTGACCGCAGACAAAAGCAAGTCAGCAAGCGCATGTGCACCAATCAATTCTGCATTTTGAATTTTGATTGACTTGATTTTTGTTCCTTGCCATTCCTTTAAGTTCTTGCAAAGCGCTGAGATGATTCTGCTGGTAAACATAACAGCGAACAACAAAATAAACGTCGCGACAACTGACATCGCAATGGCGAAAGCCATGGATGATGCGGTTGTTGTTTCTATGCGTTCAGCTAGAGCGAGTCTGATTTTTGCAGCGAAGTCGTTTGCCATTCGAGTTGTAGAACTTTGTGCAATCTCAGCATCCTTGCTTGAAACAGTGGCGATTGTCGTGGCACCGGATACGATATCGGTTCCTGACGGGGTCTCAACTAATGTAATCGAATTGACGTCAAATTTCGGATCTTCCGCCAGAGCTCGCAGTGCCTCGCCGGTTCGTTCGGCCCGTTGCACAGGCGAAAACCCTGCGAGCTCGGCATAAAATACAAACAGTCTTTTGCCCTTCAAAACCACGGCGGCCGGCTGCACTTGTGTCGATTGCGCCTGGGGCTCTTGCGCACCCAACGGAACCCAACAAAAACCAATCAGCAATGCTGCAATCAAAAAGACAATTGCGCGGCTTTTCATGGTGGTCTCCTTTTAGTTGAAGCATCCGTGGGCGACAATCTGAACCGATTAGTTGGTAGCAGATAGACCCGGAGGCACAAGATGATACCAGCAGATGAAACTGCATATAATGAGAGAGCCCGTTTAAGCAACTGGCAACCTCGATGTTTGAGTTTTAGACACCAAAAGCAGGTGCGACCGAGATGCAGAAGGCGATAGGCGGAGTATTTATGGCTCTGGCGATCGCTTGGATTTTTCTTCGTCCGAGTCTGACACTTGTGAACGTGGGCGGGTTTTTAGTTCTCTTTTCAGCCGGTGCCTACATGCTCTTTGGCATGGTTGGCATATCTGCCACCCCCGATGTTGTCTACCAGTTGCGAAAGAATCGAGATCGCTGCGACAAAGTCATCGATGTTGAGCAGCAGAGATTTCGGTTTGACGGAAATCCTGCGGTAAAAGTTTTGCTGTTTATTTTGTGCGCCGCAATGATCGCCTCAGGATTGACTGTGCTGATAATGTTCATTGTCGACAGCCAGTCAAACACTTGGATTTTGGGTGTTCTGTTCTTGATAGCTGGTGTGAAACTGGCGATGGTCACTCAGGTGTTTTACAAGGTTCAAGTCGCCGTTGATAAAGATGGCTTGACGGCGCAGTCGCTCTTCAAAAAGTTTGATGTCTCATGGAAGAACCTGCTTCACGTCGATAAGAAAACGCTGTCACCAAGTAAAGAGTTGCGACGCGTATACACAATGCATAACTCGATCATCTATTGTGGAGATCCGGAAACAATCAAAAAGTTGGACGACATTTTCGACCAAGCACTAAACGCGATGCCAGCTATAGCGACTGATGAGCAAAAGGATGTTGCGAAAATTCCTGCAGAGACTTTGAAACACAAAGAAGAAGAAAAACAAGAAGAACAAGAAGAACAGGAACAACAAAAGCAAGAAGAACA
>CAZCZI010000065.1:0-38475 GCA_964503045.1 uncultured Candidatus Obscuribacterales bacterium | reverse complement strand
TTAAATCGAGTCATGCAGGTGGTGTGGTGTTGTTCAGGTTGTTCAGGTAGGAGGCAAGATCGGCGATCAATACTTTCAGCAAGAATAGACGGAGAACATCTTGTGAAGTTGTAACACCTGCATGGCTCTTTCGCTCTTTCTAGGCGCGGACGCAAGTGACGAATTTGCGTCCGCGCGTCGCGTAAGGATAATTACGCGTTTACGCATTGTTGGTAGCACAGTGTTTCTTCGCCGATATCTGCGATCACTGACTTAAGTTCGGCAACATCATCATGTTCTTCACCGTAGTATGTGATGAACAGATTGAGTGTGCGTTGCAATGTGACGTATGCTTCGTCGTTGCGTTCGAGTACGCCGAGAATCATGCCGTGATTGTACAGATAAGGAATGAGCTGGTCAGGTTCGGCTTCTAGATTGCGTTCCTGAATTCCAAGCGCCTTGCGGTAGTATTTCTCTGCCTTCGAGTAGTTTCCCTTCTCCTCAAATGCTTCCGCCTTTTTAAGCAGCTCGTTAGCTCCGTTTTTCATGTTTACCTCCTCGCACGAGTGCGATCCACCAGCTGTGAATGCAGCGGGAGCCGCACCCTAACAGGTGTATTGCATCGATTGAATTTGTTGAGTATTGGGTTTTATTTTGGTGAGTTCAACTTATTCTGCGCGGTGCTGTGTACATATTTTGAGTCACACAGGAGTCCCGCTTACCGTCTCGTAGCTCTCTGGGAATTAGATGAGCATTGAGGTGACGGTGTGTAGAGCAAATTGACTTCTATGCCTATGATGATAAGCCCGGTCTAACCATTAATGCAAGACGCAATATCACACCTATTCTAGATACTTAAAAAATATATCGATCTTCTGAAACCCGCACAGAGAGCCTACTCATACCACGTAGTAGATTTGACAAGCAAAAATAAATTCGCTTCGTTTCACATGAAAAGTGACTACTACAGCGAATCTTACACATGCATGTGTATGTGAATACAACATAAAAAAAGACCGTGAGTACGGAAATTGGCGCTTTCCAGCTTCGTTTCAAGAAGGTCTGTTAAGTTGCCATTTGTATACTCTGCATATTGGCGAACCGTTCCTATATAAGGAACGTCGTCTATAAGGTTCAAGTCGTCTCTGCGATACGACGCGCCAGATGCCTGTAGAAGCTGCGCCTGCAGAAGTAGTCCTCATGAGCTTTCGCACCGATGTGTCCGGTTGCGAGGAAGAAATCATCGATTCCAGCAAATAAATGGCTGGCTGGATATCCAAGAAGGTCATTTGGATCAAATACATTTATCCAATGCTTGACGCCTGATGGCAGTGGATATGGACGTTCGCCACCAAGTCCCGGAAACATCTGCAGGTCAGCAAACAGGGGGAACTGCGAGCCGACAGTCACCAACCAATCAATGTTTGCATTGGGTGCGAAGGCCGAGAGTACGTCGCATATGATGTTTCCACCCATGCTGTGTGCAATCACGATGACATCAGGATCTTCGGCAGTGCGCATCTCGTTTGCTCTATTGATTGCTTCGATTACACGCTCAGGAATGGTGCCAGGTTGAGACAGGGTGCCGCGATTGCCGAAATAGCAGAATGCATCACCGATCAGAAATGTGAATCGATCGTGAAAGAACACGCGCAATGGATCAAACACGAGTTTCGCAGCTAATGCGGCTGCACGGGTGCGGTTTTTCTCATGCGTGTTGACCATTGACTCCACCGCTGCATGTTGTGCTGATGAAACACGGCTTGCAACGCGGCTTCCAGTGGTCTTCATTTGTTCAACCACTTTGCGTTTTACTTCAGCGCTTTTGTCTTTGATGACTCCAGCAGCTTTAGGGAGTTTCTTAACTCCTTGGGCCGCTGACTTTACAGCTGCCCAACAGGCTTTTGTAATCGGGAATTTCACAGTGCGCTTTTGCACTGCACCTTCCAGCAATGCAATTAGTTCCTCATCTGTTTTGATTTTGGAGAGCCACTCCTCGACGTTTATTTCGTTGGCGAATTGCAGTGCCTCACCTGCCGAGAGAGCGAGCTGCGATGCGGCTTCTTGTGTGTTGCCTTCTTCTTCGAGTTTTTGTTCTGCCGCCATGTCCCAAATCAGATCGATGACTTCAGGAAGAGAATGTTCTTTCGCTAGATCGAGCAATGGAGATGCTGAATCACTGTCTACAAGGTCTGTCGCTGCCAAAAAGGATCGCACCGATTTCCTCTTTTTCTCCCACAGAGATTCATAGCCACCTTTTGGAAGAAACGGATTATCAGGGCTTATAGTGGCAGCGACGTCGCCCCAATAGAGATTGATTATGTGCTCAGGCGGAATCGAAGGTCGTCCCAACTCGCGATAGAAGATATCGATGAAGTTTCTGTCGCGGAATGCAACTTCCTTCTCATAGCGCGAACCTTCACGAACGCTTACGCCGTGGATGAAAATCAATGGCATGACGCTCTCTATTCTCCGAACTTGTAGTGCTTTCTAACAGCTTGTTTGACGTGCCACTTGCAACTGAGACCTTGCGGAAACGTCACGACATCTCCTTTTCCGAAGCTCACTTCACCTTGATCTGTGGTCACTGTCACCAAACCTTCAAGGAAGTAGCAAACCTCTTTGTCGTCATAGTGCCAATCGAAATCAGAAACTTCTTTTGTCCAGATTGGCCACGACAGCACCGAATGTTCCTTCAGAAAATTCGGGTCTGCTTTTTCGACTTTGATTCTGGAATCGACTTTGGTAGTTGTCATATCGATATCCCCTGTAAATGAGATCGATATTTAAGCATGTATGACAACCGACGTGCGAGCTATTCGGAATCTACTGCTGTGGCGCTTGTAGCTGTAGACGTGCTGCCGACTGGATTTCCCGGTCCGAGCTCCCCGCCTGGCCCAAGCTCCCCGCCTGGCCCAAGCGGTCCGCCGGGACCAAGCGCTCCGCCGGGACCAAGCGGACCGACTGCGCTTGTCGGTTGAACAGGCGTGCCGGTTGTTGAGCCGACTGAAATAGAGCCGGGTTGGCGGACAAGGCCGGGCTTTTCAGGACCTTGCAGTGAAGGCGGCTTACCGTCCCAACTACCCCAGAGTATTCCTGCAATTACCGCAACAATCGCCAGCATGGCTCCATACGCTGCCAACTTCTTTCTGTCTTTGCCAGCCATGGCTGAATCCCTCTCTTTGGTAGTCAAAATTGCCGGGTAAGCCAATCATAAGACAAAATCCCAAAGCACGCCTGACGAGACGATTTCGTCTAAAATACCTGGTCTCGCGTTCTCGATACGTCGATACAACAATTCTTGAGAACCAGGCAATCTGGAGGAGAACTCAATCATGATGCGAAAAGTCGTTTTGGCGGTTCTTGGAGTAAGTGCCACCGTGGGAATTTCTGCGGCTGCTTATGCGCAGTTTGGTGCTCAACAATCACAAATGGTCAATGCCGGTACATCCACTTTGCCCCCTGGCCAATATGTTTTGACTAACCTGAATACGGGCTTGGCACTGTATGTGGTTATTAGTCAGCAAGGTCAATTGTTGGCTCAAGACCCACGCCTTCTGCAGATTTCGGCTCAACCTTTGTCGACCCAGCAGGCTCAACAGGTCGTTCAACAGCAGCAACAGCAGCAGCAACCGACTGGATTTGGTGGCTTGCTGAAGCAAGGTCTAGGCTCGTTCTTGCAAAACCAGCTTGCGCCGGGAACAGGAACTCAACCGTAACCATCAAAATCTTATCTCACATAAACCACTTGGAAAGCCTGGAGCCCCGTCGCAGCCAGGCTTTCTATTTACATACAGATGACAATGGTGCACAATGAAATGTAATTGAGACATTGTTGTCAGTTGGTCGTTATGTCTCAGGGCGCGGGCATCTTACTACGTTGGAGTCCCCATAATTTCGGATAAGCTGCGAGGTTCGAATTCCGCTCTAGCGGTATCGATTGCGGTGCTTAGTCTATGGCAAGCACCACTGGCAGTGCATGCTCAAAACTTGCCGGGTCAAAATGTGACCACGTCGATCGATTTGCCGGCAATCACCTTAAGGGGAACTGGCCCAAATGGTGGGCAATTACTTTATGATTCGAGACCAACTGTTCAACTCACCGCAATTAAACACTGTCGTGCACTCTCTCGGCGGAGGTGTGCAACATGATTTCCCGGTTGGCAGAAAGGGCAACATACTTCTCGATTTGCAAGCTCGTGAACTCTGGCAACTTCACCAAATCC
Source organism: uncultured Candidatus Obscuribacterales bacterium (assembly GCA_964503045.1). Lineage (GTDB taxonomy): Bacteria > Cyanobacteriota > Vampirovibrionia > Obscuribacterales > Obscuribacteraceae > CAYZJR01. The sequence continues at coordinate 34,270 of CAZCZI010000065.1, read as the reverse complement.
CAGTCTTTGACTATCTCCCGGGTGTTACATTTACCTACCTTGCGAAACCGAGCACAGTTTTGTTTGCAAACGCATTGCTTCAGTTGCGTGGCAAGGCACCATTCCAGGCACCCACGAGAGAAATAGATCCCTTCTACACATTTGGCTTCTTGTATCGCAAGAAGAGTTGGACATTTACTAACAGCGCCACTTTCGTACAGAACTTTAGAGAACCATTTCGTGGCAATGCGATTATTCCGATCAACAACTACTCATGGATCTTAGACTGCGAAGTTGCAAAAAGAATTACCGACAAAATTCCCGGTTTGCAAGCATTTGTCAGAGCAGAACCAATCTACAACTTCCACAGCCGGCGCACCTTTGGATTGTCTGGAATGGATTTCCGTCTGTTCTATGGACTTCGCTTAGTACTCGGCAAGGCACCACTGACGGCGGCACTGCAGCAAATTCGCGAGCAATTGAAAGAACAAGAGGAAGCTTCGCCGCCACCTGTAGGTGGTTCGTCTGGGGGATCGGGTGGTTCATCCGGATCGACTTCAGGACCCGGCTCGAAACTTCCAAGTCGGCAGGCATCGGCTAAGGAGACTAGTACAGCTTCGCCTGAAGCCTCAACCTCAACAGTGAGTTCAACTCCAGCAGGGTCTTCCTCACAGCCCAACGAAACGCCTCTGTCGGATGAATGACCTTCTCAATCTACAAAATCATTCTCGATATTTTCATTAGTCACCTTCGCTTAGGTTTTGAAGACTCGAACAAATCGTCAACATCGGCAGATGCGTCACGACTGCTTTTACTGAGCAAGACTTCTTGGACTGACTTCCCCTTGGTGTATCCAGATGGTGGATCAAAAACTTTACGCGAAACCGAAATATGCTCTATCTTTCTTGTGCTCAAGAAACTCCTGACGGTGCCTCTATTATCCAATCCGGTCATCCAGTCAATTCCTTTAGACGCCTTCCAGAAACCGACAGGGATACCACCGTTGGTCGGAACCTTGTATAGGATGTATAGTATCGATTCCACTTGTGGTGCGGCTATATGTTTCAGCGGCAGATAGCTCGATTTGGATCTTGACGTACTAATTGTATTGACTGCGGTGCCCCTAAGCAGCTCCGATCTTGGTTTGAGCGTGGGAAGGAGATAGCGGTCCTGCTGATTCAAGATGAAATTGGAAAGAATCCCCGTACTCTGAATATGACGCAGGCTTTGCTTTATGTACACTTTGTCGTCTTCTCGAAAGATTGTTATTGCCCAATCAGGTTCTTTAGCCACCAGGCAGTAACCCATTCGGCCTCTGTTGTTGACTCTAAGACCATGCAAAGAAACAATTGTTTCGGTATCCCCCCAGTACGTATGGGTCTGAATTAATCTAACGGCAGCAACGGAGCCGTTATTGGCCTTCGCTGGTATTGATAAAGCCAAAGGGCAAAAGCCCAGCGCGCAAATCAACATTGGCAATAGATTACTTGCTTTTAGGTTGATTTTGTCGAGTCTTAGTATCGAGAATGGTATCAATTGTTTTTCTTTAGATGCTTTCTCGTTTTTGTATACTTGAAACAGAATTCTCGCTTGAACAATGAGTCTCTGGTAACCCTTCGGAGTCGCAAATTCAGAAGACGGGATACGACCGATCGGAAATACGAATGTATCCAACTCGATTGCTCGCTTATCGCCGACATAGCCTGCCCTCAGCTTGAGCGGAACTCCGAGTGTAAACGGGACCCGGAGGATTTTGCAAATGAAATCAGATTGTTTTGGAGATTCACGCCACCTAATCAGCTAGTTCAGTCTTTTAATACACACTTTCGGCAAAAACTAGCAGGTATGTTGTGTTTCAATAATTCTTCTTTTGTAAATTGCGGTGACCGAAGCTTTTTCAGTGACGGCATAAGCAGCAAGTGTTTGAGTCCATCGCAAGTAATTTGACTATTTCCTTCAAGATCAAGTTCTTCGAGAGGTAACCCATTCAGATCCTTTAGAGAGGAGTCGGATAAATCCGAGTTTCGCAGATGAAGAACTTTGAGTCCTGAAAGGTTCTTCAAGAGTTTCAAGGACCCTTTGGGTGTTCTCATTTCGTTCCAGCTCATTTCAAATAGTGTTTTTGAGCGGCTACTGCTGAGCGCTTTGAGTTCTCTATATCCCATCGTTTTAGGCGACCAAATCGATTGTTTATTGCCTTGGAGGTTTAGCACTCTAAGCGTTTTGTTCTTCAACAGGGTTTCGAGCGATAAGCCATCGAATACGCAGCGGTGGACAGTCAATCTCTGCAAATTTGGTGCCTCGGCCAAGTACTTTAGCCCATCCTTAAACCGTGTTTCGTTTTTCAATGTAAGGTATCGAAGCTTTGGTAACTGGCTAATGGTCCGAATGCCGACCGCAGATAATTGGCTATCATTGATCACGATCTCCTCAATTGGCATAGGACACGTGTCAAAACACTCGCCGGAGATGCGAGTCGTGTCAGCGATTATTTTTCGAATCGATTGGCCGGCATACTTGAATTTCATTCTAGCGTCTCGGTCGTTGACCCCCTGAGGAAGTGGTAACTCTTCGTTTGAACCTTCCGTTGATTTAATTCCGGTGTGGGCCACTTCTATGGCTTCACCCGGCTCGGGGTACCGCATTTCATTAGACTCTTCCTTCTTTGAAGCAGTTGTTGACCCGGGATTTGACGTTTGCGAGACTATTTGAACGATTCCAAACGAAAAAAGACCCAATAGCACTGCTATTGAGAAAGCGGCAATCAAAACCTTGATGGTGGATCCGCTACTTTCTGGAGTCTTCTTTTGTAGAAACTCCAATTTAATGGATTCGTTCGACTTCTGTGCACCGGATTGTGTTCTATACTCACCTGTGCTGGCTGCAATTAGGTCATGTTTAAGCTGCTCCATCGATTGATAGCGATCATCAGCATTCATGGCAAGGGCTCTTGACACAATCTCTTCAATCGACAAAGGAAATCTTTGTGAGGACAGCACGGAATTTATTGAGGGTGCGGCTTCATTCAGCTTCCGCCTTAATACTTCAAGAATCGAGCCAGCTATGAATGGCCGCCTTCCGGTCAGCGTCTCAAACATCATGCAGCCAACCGCATAAATATCGGCACGGCTGTCCACACCCACCCCCCGTATCTGCTCCGGGCTCATGTATGCAGGAGTGCCCATAATCATGCCCGTCTTCGTAAGTGAATCCATAGCATCGTTAGACTCAATCATCGCGATACCAAAATCAATAATCACCGGTTCAGTGTTAGATGATTCAGAATGTCGCAGGATGATGTTGCCTGGTTTGAGATCTCGATGTAACACCCCGTGTCTATGCGCATGTGCCATCGCATCGCAAATTTGAATGAAAATCCCCAATGACTTGAGCAGCGCAACACTTCCTCTATCTTCTATAAGTTGAGCTAGTGATTTACCTTGTTCAAATTGCATCACCATATATGGTTCGTTATCTTCGGAAATTCCATAGATGTAGATCGGTACCAGGTTCTTGTGCCTTAAAGCTGCAAGAGCACTGGCTTCACGTTGAAACCGCACGATACTTTCTGCACACAGAATCCCCGAGCGAACAGATTTGATTGCTACGGTCTTCCTAAGGAGTTGATCTTCAGCCTCCCAAACCACGCCCATACCGCCAGCCCCGATCTGACGAATAATTCGATATCGATTTTCGAAGAGCGCGTCAGTCATTCCAAATTCAGCAATTTCAACTTCCGTGATTTGCCAGTTTGCCGACTGGTCATCCGGTTTGTTTTTGAGCTTGGTTGCAATGGACCAAGGTCTAGAACTCAGCCACCAGACCGAAAGACGCAATCAATAGAATGCAGACGAAATACAAAATGAAAAACCATGTCCATCGCCAGATCATGTCCATTTCAGTGAATTTTGCTTCTTTAGCCATTGTCGATTTCCTTCAACACTTTCGCTCGTTTCGTTCTTACTTCGCTGCTTGCAAGCCCACTCGATTACTTGTCTTCTTTTGTACCGTTTGATTTGTCGGATTTTCCGTCATCTTCGGTTGCCTTTCCGTCGCCGGACTTATCCGCTTTGGCCTCAGTATCTTTCTTCTTTGTCTCGCCGGCCTTGCTCTTCTCTTTGGACTCAGCGTCTTTCTTCTTTTCGGATTCTTCAGGCTTGTTTGCTTCGGCTGATGGTTCAGCCGTTTTGGTTTCTTCCTTCTTCTCTTCGGTCTTTGGAGCTGCTTCCTTCTTTGGTTCAGCTTTTGGCGCAGCCGCTGCAGCTGGCTTGGCTGCTGGGTCTGGCGCCGGAAGATCTTTCACGTAGGCCATAAATTCTTTGCATTCACTCAAGAAGCGATCTGTTTGCAGTCGCGAGAGCCAAAGCGCAAGAATGCGGCGTCGGTCGGTTGCCTTCTTCAACATGGGACCGCGTATGCCGAGAAGACGCTCGCGAATCATCTTGTTGCCTTCACGGTAGTAGCAATCGCCAATCTGACAACCAGTAACGATTACGCCTTCAGCGCCGGCTTTGAGGGCAGCTTCGACCATGAGCGGTTGAATCATTCCGCTACACGGAAACTTCACTGCATGAAGCCCCGGAATATCTTTGAACTCATCGCTACCATTTTTGAGGCATGAGTCGATTTCTGGCGCTCTCTCACAGATGAATGTAAACACTTTTTTGGTTGTTTGTTCGGACATTTCGACTACCTTGTTTTAACTCCTTGGTGGTCCAGACACTTCAGTGGCTGGCTTCAATCGAATCTTTATTTCGCCGCTTTGGATTCAGCAATACCTTTAATTTGCGCCAAGACATCAGTATCAAGCAGGTCAGGCAAATCTATTGCATCAAAGGCGCAAGCACCAACACAGACTCCGCAGCCGGAGCAACGGAATGGTTTGACTGTGGCTAGCAATTTAAACTTGGAACCCGCTGGTGCTGGAACCATTTCAATCGCTTGGAATGGACAATCTTTCGCGCAGAACGAGCACCCTGTGCACTTGTTCAAAACAACTTCCGCCGCTTCCACTGCCTTTGTGCGCAAGAAGAATGGATGTGGAATCAAACACAAAATCGTGGTGACGCCAATCATGATTACCCAGTACATGGACACGTTCATTTGAGAAAGCATCCAGTAAGGCCACAAGAAGAAGACGTCCATTTCAAAGCTGGTCGGCTGTGTGCCGAGGTTAGCCATGACGCCGCTCTTAATCGGATATGCGAAGGTCAGAATTAGAATCACGCCAACCAGGATGTAGTTCACCGCAGGCGGTGGCGTCAACACTGGGCGGGTCATTCTGACGTAGTGAATCCACAAGCCGAAGAGCAATGTGAATGAAAGACCGATGTGAATGAAAAGATAGTTGGAGAGCGTCAAGTTGGTGATGGTTGTGCCGTTGATAAACCATGCTTTGAGCGGCTCACCAATCAAAGGCAGTCCTTCAAATGCGCTAACGGTCATACGTGTCAAAACCAGTGAGCGCTCATCCCAAACCAGGTAATAACCGGTTTGACCGATGAAGAGAACCATCAGCAAGAGCACCAGACCGCTGATCCACTGTACCCAGCGGTACTGTCTGTAGCGGTCTGTAAACCACACTCTAAACCAGTGGAGGAAGATGGTGATCACCATCGCGTCACCGGCATAACGGTGGATTCCACGCACCACGCCGCCCATCGGCAAGGTGTTTGTAATGTATTGCACCGATGTCCACGCGTTGACCAAGTTTTTGGAAACATACGCGTTGTCGATTGTCGGAACGTAATAAGCAAACAACAAAAGCCCTGAAAGGAAGAGAACCCACAGATAGAACTGGGGTAGGGCACCGTGGTAATACCAAGGGTTGTACTTATGAGTCGTTATGTAGTTGGTGATTTTTTCTATCACCAAACACAACTGGTTAAGCGGTTTGATTAGACCTGCCGTTGCCCCTTCATACTGATGCAATGCCATTGCTTCCCTCTACTACTTTACGAACTTCTTTAAGTGGTTTCTCTCTGGTTACAAGCGGTCTCTATTTCTTCTCTGGTACAACAGTTTTTTCTTCTGCATCTTCCCTGCCTATTGCAGCAATTCCAATTGCTGCTGCAGTCATCGCACCGCCTAACAACACGGCGTACACGTAGTCGCCATAGCTGCTTTCGGCGCCTCTTTCTTTGAGTTCTTTGGTCAGTTGCTCGCCTTTGGGAGTGAGGTCGGAGTACTGCTTGGCACCGAGCTCCACCACCGGATTAGCAAACACCTTCAACCAGGTCGGCCAGTTAGCGGCGGAGCCATTGAGTTGAAGCTCTGCCCATGGCATAAGTGATGTCATGGCCAGACAGCCTACTGCGCCAGCTACTACCAGCAAAATAGCAATCGGTGAAGTGCCCTTTTCGCTCTTTTCCACGGCGTTACTGTTCCCCCTTATTGCTTCCTAAATTATCTAGATAAGACTCGATTTTGTCGAAGAGAGTGATGTGCTTTTTGAGCGTTCCCTTTGTCTTCTCTTCGATGTAAATCCAGTATGCCTGCAGTCCAATCAGTGCCAGAGTCAACAAAGTTCCACCAATCAAAATGCTGAAGTGCATGATGGTGGCTTCTTCATTGATCTTGCGCCATCCCTCGAAAAACCAAGAGAGACTGATGACTGAAGCGATGAAGGCAGCGGCTTTGAATGCAAAACGAACCTTTAGGCGCTTGGTATCGCCGGCGATATCTTTTGATTCACCGGTTGTGCCCAAGTCGCTTGGGTGGTTGGTTTTGTTTTTTCTAGCCACTGCTTGCACTTCTCGCGTTACCTCGCTTGTGGAGCCGCTTGCGGTGCACTGGCGGCAGGCTTAGTCGAGGCGGCTTGTTTGATGTTGATGATGGTGTAGAGTCCCCAGACCACGACGACCAACGATGCCCACATCCAATAACCGTCGATTTGCGGGCAGTTGAGCGGATAGAACGGGAAGCCCGGCACCTGAATTGTCGGCACGAGTTTGCCGGCCATTCTGTCTGTGTAGCAGCAGTAGTCCCAGACATAACGGTTATTGGCGACGAAATCGACAAAACCGAGATACTGAGTATGCGGCACTTGCATATCGAGACCATTGGTGAGAAGGCTGTGTGGTTCGAATGTCGGAATCAGCTTAAAGAGACCATCTGCCCACGATGCAAGTTCAGGGGTTTTGGTTGGGTCGCAATAATTGGCCAATTTGAGCAAATCTTCCTTGCCGGTCGGATCGCCGGCTTTGGCAATGTAGTTGGGATCCAAAATGCAGTGGAAGTTCCACCAAGCTGCATTGATTGGTGGCCCTGCCGTTGGTGCCAACTTGCGAACGAGCTCTTCAAGCATTTCTGGTTTTTGGATAGAACCGCGGAATGCTTTGTAGATCCAGGTGTGAATAAGCGGGTCGAGAAATAGGTCCGTCTTGGCCATCATGTCGTACATGATCGCCCAGAAGCCTTGGATGGCGCCAATAGTGGTCATGATCACGGCACCTGTAAAGCACCTTGCTTTGGCCACGGGATCTTTGATCTGAAGGTACATCCACATTTGCCAACACATGCCGATGTCTGTGGGCAGCCACAAGAAGCATCTCCAATAAGGAGGATCGTTGTGAATGTTAGCGATGTTGACGATGATCAGAATCGAGAACACGATCCAACACCAGAAGCCCATAAAGGTCGTTGTGCTGATGAAAGGACGCTTCATGATGTCCTTTTCCGGTCCTGTAATCCAGGTATCCAGGAAAGGCAGAGCCATCACCAAAGGCGGAATCACGAGGGTGATGTAGGTTGCGACTACTGGTTCCAAATACTTGTACATCTGATACAAACCAAGGAAGTACCAGTCAGACAAAATTGGAAGTGGGGTCACGTCGGGGTTAGACGGGTGACCTTGAGCGGCTGGAAGAATAATCGAAACAATTACCAGCATGGCGATGATCACCGAGCGTTTCACCCAGTTGATCGGCATTCTTGGAATTGCGTTTTTGTAGAAATAGAGTTCTACAAAGATCAGTGGTATCAAAGAGAACGCAAGGTGCAACGAGAAGAATCGTGTGATTGTGTTCTGTGTGATGGCAGCGCCGCCGCCCAGAAGCACTTCGGCTGTATTCCATCCCATATGCAGCGCTTTGACGAGGGGCAGATAGAAATCACCCATCACCACGAACTGATCCATATATGTGGGGAACGTTGCAAATACTTTGGTCGCCCAAAATGCTCTTTGGTTCCAAATCAAGAGATAACCGGTGAGACCGGAGTACATGGAAAGAAGCAGCGTCACAAGACCGATGGCAATGTTTAATTCTTTGCCCGGTTTGTAGTCTGCGTTGATAAACATGCGATAGAGACGCATTGTCGCCGCGATGATCATCGCGTCCGCCCCATATTTATGCATGCCCCTCATGATGTTGCCGAACGGCACCTCATGCTGAATGTCGGTGATTGAGGCAAACGCCGCGGCTTTGGTGGGGATGTACCACATGATGAGCACCAAACCGGTGCCCATGACGATGAACCACACGAGATAAAAGATGGGACCAAGCGCGTAGAACGGGTTGGTCTTCCTCTCCTCAGCGTAATGCTCATCGAAGATATCGATGTTGTTGATGCGCGTCATTACCCAGTCAACAGTCTGGGCGACGCTCCAACCTTTGGCAGTTGTACTAGGCAATTCCCCCGGCCTCCAATTGAACGACTTTGATCGTGTCACCTTCTTCTTTAATTTCGAACGAACGCGGTGGGCGAGGTGCAGGACCGCTGACCACCTTTCCGCCTTGTGCAATGTCATACACACTCAAGTGGCATGGGCATGCAAAAACCGGGCCTTCCGGCTTGAAGTTGTAGCCTTTGAGACACTCGTCAGGGTCTTTGACGAAGTTGAAGATGCATCCCAAGTGCGGACAAATGCGGCTGTAAGCCACGATTTTGCCGGTGGGCAATTTGACGATGAAGCCAGGAATTTGTCTGACTTCTTTTTCCTCTGGGTTGTATTCGATATAACTTTGTCTAAACATAAAAGGCAAACATGTCCATTCATTGGAGAAGTCTGCTCTTGTGAAAGTCGGTACCGGCTCTTCGGCTACGGGCTGGTCTGAGTTGCCCAAGATGTCGAGCGGCTTTCTTGTCGGCAGAAGAAAGCGCAGAAATGGCGAGGCGAGCAAGCCAAACGTCGCTGCCAGCGGTATCGCCGCCACAGTCTTTAATAGAAGTCTTCTCTTTACACCGTCACTCATAATGTGCGTCCTTATTTGATGTCAGTTTGTTTTGGCGCTTCCGGGCTAGCTGCATCAGCTGGTTTGGCAGCGATGGTTGGATCGCTAATCACGTGGAAGTGCCGCACGTATCTGACCAGTTTCCAAATATTGTCTTGGTTGAACTCGAAATTTTTGGCCTTGTCTGTCTTGCCGAGGAAGTTGGGCATGCCCTCCCATTTGATGCCGTTGGCAATGTGGTCATACAAAGTCTCGTCGGTTCGATCGTAGAAACGAGAGAAGGTCTGGAAGTTTGCCGGCAGAGGCTCGAGCGGAATGTTTGCTTGACCTGGAATCGGCTTAGCCAGAGGACCATCACCTACACCTGTCTTACCGTGGCAGACTGCGCAGTTGCCACCGAATACGGCATCAATGGCTTCGCGTTCTTTATCATTGAGCGCCATCTCATACGGCGGGTCGGCCAACGAACGTGTGTACCAAACAAGATCCCAAGTCTCTCTCTTGGTGAGGTTTTTCTGAGATGCCGTCGGGTGAGTCATTCCCTCTTTGCCGAACGCGGCAAACATATATTGATCGACTGGTTTTTGCTTGCGTGCGTACTCTTTGTTGGAGAGGTCAACGGTTGCTTTTCCTGCTACCGGAGCACCAGTTGCGCTGTGGCATTCGGCACACTGCATCTTTTCATAAACAACTTTGCCGTCGGCAACCGAAGGGTCATCGTCAGGGAAAAGAACGACTTTGATTCCTTTAGTAACGTCCTCGCTTACGAGCTTTTGGTTGTCACCACTAATGTTGACTTGGCTCGTGCAGGCAGTAAGTGCCAAGACGAGCGGCAGAGACGTCAACAAGAACTTAGGAGTTAGCAATTTTTTGTAAGACATTTCAATCCGTCAGTATCCAAAGAAGGGAATCCATGAAAATGCAGCCCAGAGGAAAATAAGAATGAACATAATGATCAAAAACGGTGGCGGCGGACCTTCACCGATTCGATACTCAGCGACTTCTTCGTAGTGTTCTTCTTCAGCTACGGCTTGTGCAGTTGTTTTTTTGTCGTCAGCCATTAGTCAAAACCCCGAGTTAAGAAGCCTGCTGGGCGCGAGTGCGTTCAATAGCAGCTCTTGCGCGAGCAGCCACTTCACCGCCGTCCAGTTCGTCGTCCATCATGTCGAATTTGATGTCTTCGGAATGTTCGAAGTCACCGTTTTTGAATGCCCACCACATAGCTGCGACGGACACGAGAAAGAACACGAAGCAAATCCCGAAGGCAATGTACATGCCCACGTCGAGTCCTTGTTGGTTGAGAATGCAATTTGGACACATGATTAATGGCCTCCAGTGTGAGGTTCGTAAACCTGACCGGACAACTTAGGCAGTTTGATTTGCTCGACTGTATTTAGCTGTTCGATCTTGTTGACGACTTCTTCGTTGTCTTTTTGCAGTGTCTTCAAGTAAGCCACCAAGTACCAGCGTTCTTCTTCGGTGAGAATCTTGTTGAAGCGCGGCATTCTGGTGCCCGCAACGCCTTCTGATATGCGGTAGAACCACATTTCGTCGGAGTATTGTTTGAAGAACGATCTAGAGAAGTTGGCTGGTTTTTTCTCGAGTGAAATCGAGTTAGGACCATTGCCGAGCCCTTCAAGACCGTGGCAAGCAGCGCAGTTTTGGGTGTAGATACCGCGACCGGCGTTTGCAAAAGCATCAGCTTTGGTGTCAACCGCTTTGCGTGCTGCAAGCGCGATACCAGCTTCGGTGGTGGTGCGATACTCATCCGGCGCTTCTACATAATGTTCGACAACGCGTTTGTTGCCGAGCGATTGAATATAAGCGACGAGGTCGTTCATATCCTTATCATTCAAGTGCGCGAAGCTTGGCATGATCGATCCCGGCTTCATTGCACGCGGGTTGATCAAGTGAGCCTTCTGCCATTCAGACGGGAAGCGTCCGCCTTCATTTGTAAGGTCAGGACCGGTTCTTGCCGTTCCTAATTGGTGAGGCATCTCTTTTATATAGTCGCCTGCTTTTACCAATGGGCCATAACCGCGATCTTGCAATCTGGTGAATTGGGTGTGGCAGTAGAAACATCCTTCGCGAACGTATATCTTGCGGCCGCGGGCGGCGTCGACAAGCTCGTTAGAGACGTAGTCATTTTCCCGGTGGGAAGATTTTGGTTGAAACAAGACCATCGGCATCAACACCGTCGAAAAGATGATGATGAAAAACGTTGTGACGATACCAATGGCGCCGAGGCGGTAGCCGAACATTAGACCTTGACCTCCCTCGTTTTCACCGCAGCTTCAAGTTTGGGCTGGGTGTAAAGCGTCTTATAAGTGTTGTACGCGAAGATCAGCTGACCGAGCACGATCATGATTCCGCTTATTGAACGCAAGAACCAATAAGGCTCGAGTTCGTTGCTCCACTGATCGATCGGAATGCCATGATGCCATCCCGCCGATTGAATCAAACCGGCAATCGTCAGAGATGTCATCATCAATGAGAAGCCAAGGAATTTGAGCCAGTAATGCGCTCTAATCAATCCTTGAGAGTGCCATTGCCTGCCGGTGAGTCTCGGCATTCCATAATAGATGGCTGAAGTGAGAATAAAAGAAAAGGTTCCAAGAAGAGCCAAGTGCGCGTGACCGACGACCCATTGGGTGAAGTGCAAGTACCAATTAACCCATCTGGTCGCTTGAAATGGTCCTTGGGTGCATGTAATGAGATAGAACATGCATGAAGTGACGGCAAAACGCAGAGGAAGATCGGTGACCACCATTCCCCAGCGTCCCTTCATCGTCATAAAGAAGTTGGTGAGCACTGTAAACACAGGCACCAAAAGGAAAATCGAAGAGATGATGGCGATTGCCTTCAACCATTCAGGTACTGGAGATTGTGTGATGTGGTGAGTTCCGGTCGGAGCATAGAAGAGTGCGATGCCCCAGAATCCAAGCATTGAAAGACCGTGGCTATACAAGGGTGCTTGAGTGAATCTTGGCAAAAGGTAGTACATCATGCCGACACCAACGGTGGTGAACCACATTCCTAGAATGTTGTGTCCGTAGAACCAACCGATGATGGCGTCGTTGAGTCCGGGCAGCGCTACGAACGTGCGTTGACCGATGACGTAGACGAGAGGAAACCAGAACAGCGAACCGAGGAAGTACCAAAGCGATACATACAGCTTCTTGATGCGGCGATGCACGATTGTCATGTAAACGTTGTATGCCACCGCGATCAGTGCCACCATAACAAAAACGTCGAGAATCGCTCCAAGTTCTGCGTATTCTCGACCTTCCGTGTTTCCGTTGAGCAGTGTGGCGAAGGCGCCGACCATCACGAGGTTCCACGCCCACATTGTGAAATTTCCGAGGCGTTCGCTGTACAACTTCGTTTTGCATAGGCTCGGCACCATGTAGAAGATGCCTCCCACATAGCCCATGGACAGCCAGCCAATAGCGACTGCATTTACGTGCCACATCCGCAAATGCGGCATCGTAAGTTGCGGCACATTGCGCATCAAATCGGGCATCGAGAATGTCAATGCCGCCAACATGCCTGCGCCCATGCCGAATACCGACCAAAAAAGCGCAGACAAGATGAAGTTGCGCGAAGCGCTCCCTTCCCTGTTGCTCAGAAACTTGTCTATCAACGTGACTACCCCACAAAGGCACCATGCCTAGTTTTGTTCAGAATTCTAGGCTACTGACATCGAACAGAAATACATAAGAGAATGATTTTTCGTTCAAAATTATTGCAGTTGTCCAAAACACGCTTTAGTGCCTGCACTGGTTTGATACAAATCGAAAAGAAAGTTGAAAGCGTCTCGGCAAGCCGCATCAAATGGCGTTTTCAGGCGCAGGTGGTGCCGGTTTTGGCGGCTTAGGCGGTTTAGGAGGTTGTGCAAGATCGACGCCGTTGACTGCGTTTGCAGTCACAACTGCACCTTTGTCAATCCACATGAAAACTGCCTTGCGACTGTGCTCAATCACCTTGGCCAGAAGCTCTTTGTCACTGTCAGGAAAACGAGTCAATACATAATCGCCTCTGCGATCGCCACCGGGATCAGGTCCCACGCCGAATTTGACGCGATCGAACTCAGTGCGTCCGCCGAGCGTTTCTACTATCGACTCGACCCCATGTTGACCACCGGCACCACCACTTGCTTGCATGCGAATCCTGCCAAGTGGAAGTGAGACATCATCGTGCACTACGAGCAAATCCGAAAGTGGAATCTTGTACCAGTGAAGAATTGCTTGAACTGCTCGACCCGAGAGGTTCATATATGTGACCGGTTTGGCGAGCACGATTTCAACCTTTTTGTACTCGACTTTAGTGATGTCTGCAGAAAGTGAGCGTGAGTGCTTAAACGATGCGTCGAGTTTTTGTGCGATTGCATCGACCACCATAAATCCGGCGTTATGTCTTGTACTCATGTATTCCAGCCCGGGATTTCCCAAGCCGACAATCAGTTTCATAACCATCGCTGTTCCGTATAGTCCGGTGCTTTCCTCAACTTCTTCTTAGATACGCGCGAAGGGCTGTGCGCGATGAACCTCTAATCGAACATAAACATTATTAATGCGGACGCATGGCACCTCTAAGGATAAACTTTAGCTGATCGTCTTGGCTTTGAGCCGAGTCGTTCGCTAATGTGACTTTGTTTAGTTAGATAGATATCCGAGCTCGCGATGACAGAAAAATTTCCCCAAATTCCATACTTGCCGGCAACTGAAGACGAGCGTCTGGAGATGCTCAAGACCATTGGTGTTCGATCTTTCGAGGAACTTGTCGCCCATATTCCTCAATCAGTGCGAGCCAAAGCCCTTGATATACCCGAGGGCTTGAGCGAATTGGAATTGTCCAAAAAGATTTCCGAGCTAGCAGCCAAGAACAATCCTGCTTCCAGGCAGTACAGTTTTCTTGGCGGCGGATCATATAGAAGGTTCGTTCCCGCTGCGGTCGCATCGATTGTTTCGCGCTCCGAGTTTGCTACTGCATATACACCGTATCAGCCTGAAGTCAGCCAGGGAACGCTGCAGTGCATATACGAATTTCAAACCGCCATCTGTTTGCTTACAGGTTTGGATGTGGCAAACGCCTCTATGTATGATGGTCCTACCGCCTGCGCCGAAGCGACGCTCATGGCTTGTCGCGTAACAGGACGCAACAAAGTGATCGCGTGTGAGGGAGTTGGACCCGAATACAGAATGGTCGCCCACACTTATGTGAGATCGTGCGGGCTCAAGTGGCAAGTCGCCCCAATGAGCGAAGGCCTGACCAAATCGGTTGATGTTGACGGCGAAACCGCATGCGTAATCGTTCAGTATCCAAACTTCTTTGGTTGCCTCGAAGGCCTGCGTGGATTGGCTAAATCGTGCCACGACAATGGCGCACTGCTCATCGTCGTGACAGAACCGCTGAGCCTGGGACTGCTCACCACTCCAGCCGAGCTGGGCGCCGACATTGCAGTGGGTGACGCACAACCGTGCGGCAACTTCCTCTCGTTTGGCGGACCATCAGCCGGTTACATCGCTTGCAAAAAAGAATACATACGGCAGTTGCCGGGACGCCTCGCCGGCGTAACCGTCGATAACCGTGGACAGCGCGCCTTTACGCTTACATTGCAAACGCGCGAACAACATATTCGACGCGCCAACGCCACGTCGAATATCTGCACCAACCAGGCTCTCAACGCGCTTGCAATGCTGGTTTACCTGACACTCGTCGGTCCAAGCGGATTGCGCCAACTGGCTAACGTGAGTGTGCAACGCGCTCACTATCTCGCTGAGAAGCTAACTGCTGTTCCTGGCGTGAAGCTGCTTTTCAAATCTCCATATTTCAATGAGTTCGCAATCACTACCGAGCGCCCCGCCAATCAAGTTCTTCTGCGTCTCAGACACAGAGGGATTTTGGGAGGTATAGATCTGCAAGCGACGTATCCACAGTTGAATAACGCGATTCTCGTTGCAGTAACTGAAATGAATGCACCCGAAGAACTCGATGCATACGCCCAGACCTTGGCGGAGGTGCTGCTTGACGAAAGCGCATCATCCAAAAGCCGAAGCGGTGCACCAAGTACAAAGGTCGCGATAACAACTGCATAACAACTATCGAGGAGAGCAAGAAGTTCCTGCTGCAAGGAACAACCAGGTAAACCTAGCTGTAAGGCCTACTACATGTGTAGGGAACCAACCAGCGATATCGAGAATTCGCTTGTATAATCAACTTATCTTGAAAAACGAGCAATTAGCAATCAGCCAATTGGAAAAATAACCGAGAATAGATGTCACTCGACAATCAACAATTCACCCGAGAAAAAAGCGAAGAGCGCGTTGAACTGAAAGAAGGCGCGTCGGATTCAGGGAAGATCGGGTCTGAAAGCAATTCACCAAGTTCCACAAATTCTGCAACTGCAATGACGGCAAACAAGGCACCAGACAAATCTCTGAACTCCACCATCAAAGGTTTTGTACGTGAGACCGTCGAGCTGATCGTGGTTACCTTGGTTTTGCTGATTGCAATCAGATGGGCTCTTGCTGAAGCTCGCTATATTCCGTCCAGCTCGATGGAGCCGACCCTGCAAATCAACGATCGTCTGATCGTTGAAAAGGTGACGAGCCACCTGGGTTGGCCGATTCGCCGCGGAGACATTCTGGTTTTCTATCCGCCACCGATCGAAATGGGTGGGCAGGACCTGAAGAGCGACCCCTTGACCATCTTTGGGCGCCTGACCGGGTTGCCGTTTCTTCCGTACGAACCTGCATTCATCAAGCGCGTAATCGGCATTCCAGGCGATCACATCCGCATAGTTCGCAACCAAGGCGTGTTCGTAAACGGGCAACTGCTCAACGAAATGAACTACATCAAAGAACGTCCCGCCTACGATCTCAACACTTTGGGTGATATCGGCGGACGATCAACCACCGGTGCCGTGATCAGACCTTATGGAGATCCCGAGCAGACCAATCAGCCCATTATCGTTCCGCCCGGTCACATCTTCATGATGGGCGACAACCGCAATAACAGCGAAGACAGCCATGTTTGGGGCTTCCTCGACCAGAAACGGGTGATTGGGCGTGCATTTTTGCTCATCTGGCGGCAGTTGGAGCCACCCCGCTATCCCAGAATAATGGACGAATAGCATATTTATATTTTCGGCGGATTTCAGGCTATTCTGTGGGTATATAAATTTGGTGGCTTTTATAAGCTGCTTATGCTTCTAGGAAGACTCTGGCGCTGTCGAGGTTTTGGATTTTATGGCAAAGAGTGCTAACTCTAATCTAGTCAAGAGAGTTACTGATGACGGCGGCAAAAAGGCGGCCTCCGGAAAGACTGATGCAAAGAGCACCGAAAAAACTTCGGCGCCTTCCTCTGCTGAAACCAAAGACGCCAAAGGCAAGTATTTGAAGGGTGGCAAGAAGGGCGAAGCCGTTGCCACGACGGCGAAGAGCGTCAAAGGCGCAACCACCGAAGAGCGTGAGAAAGACCTCAAAGAACTCGAAACCGACCTTAACAAGCGCGAAGTGTCGCTAATCGAGCGTGAAATTAAAGCGCTCAGATTGCAAGAAGAACTGGATCGTCTGAGACCGCTTTCCGGTTTGTATCGCGTCGTCAAAGCGATGGCAACCGAAAGAAGGTTGGATTCATTATTGGATGCGATCACCAGAGAAACGCAATCGATGCTGAAATGCGATCGATGCAGTGTGTTCGTGCTAGAGCCATCGACCGGCGAACTGTGGACACAAGTCGCGCAGGGTTTGGTCGGATTTCGCATGATTCGCATTCCCCTTCAAGGAACCAGCATCGTCAGCCACTGCGCACGCACCGGCAACATCATCAACATTCCTGATGCCTATCAAGACGAAAGATTCGATCCCGATGTCGACAAGCACACAGGCTACGTTACAAGAAGTGTGCTGTGTGTTCCGATGCGCAACAGAGGCGGCGAAATCATCGGCGTATTTCAAGTGCTCAACAAATTCGGCGGGCCATTCACCAGCGAAGACGAAGATTGGCTGGAAGCACTGACCGCGGTCGCATCAGGCTTGATCGAGCAAGCACAGGCGTATCAAGAAATCGAACGATTCGTCGACAAGACCTTGGAAGTGTTGGCGCAGACCATTGATAAACGCGACCCGCTCACTGCAGGTCATTCAATTCGCGTCACCAACTACAGCTTGCTAATCGGGCAGGCCATGTCCATTCCCGAAGAAGACATCGACGTGCTTCGCTATTCAGCGATGATGCATGATTATGGGAAGATTGGTGTTCCTGAAGCGATTCTTTGGAAGAACGGCAGATTAACGCCGGAAGAGTATGCATGTGTGCAAAAACACGCGCGCATTACATTCGATTTGCTTTCGCACCTTCCGTTTACAAGACGGTTGGCGAGCGTCCCATTTGTTGCTTCATGCCATCACGAAAAGCTTGACGGCTCGGGATATTACCGCGGTTTGAGCGGGGAAGATATTCCGTTTCTTTCCAGAATCATAGCGGTTGCCGACGTATTCGATGCGCTAACGTCTGTAAGGCACTATCGAAACAGAATGGCGATTGATAAGGTCAGCGAGATTTTGGAAGCGGGAAGGGACAATCACTTTGATCCTAACTGCGTTGATGCGTTCTACAAACTGCCTTGTCATCGTGTTCTTATGGTTATGGAGTCCGAGCGCGGCAAGACGACAATGTCTTCCGACATCGAAATGTTCAAAGAGATCACATGGCACAGATTGATCGAATTGAATGCCGGTGCTACTCCGAAACGGGGCGAGGAAAACCTTAAGGAAGCCTTCGATCAAATGTACAATGCCGGGTTGCCCAAGGATTACCAGGCGCTCGATTAATCGGCGTTCGGAATTATTGTTTTCAGCTTAGCGAGTCGAAATTGCAAAATCGGCAGAAACAGGCTCACATAGCGCTTTTGTGCGCCGTCACCTCCTTGTCTTTCTGGACTGGATCGCAGCCTGCACTTTCGATTTCTAAGCGAGAAAATCAGGTTCTCATACAGTCGATGCAACTGAAGAGTCAGGGACGCTACAAAGACGCTGTCGCCGTGCTTTCTCAATACCTCCGCGAAGACCCGCATAGTATCGATGTTTTGGCGCAGCGTGCTGGCTATTACTGCGAGATGGGCGAATTCGAAAAGTCACTTCAAGATGGTAATCGCGCTATAAAAATAAATCCGAAGTCTGCAATCGGATATCACTGCGTCGGCAATGCCTACAAAGAGATGGCGATGCCGAAACAGGCAGTTGAAGCCTATTCCAAAGGACTTGAGTTTTCTACAGAACCACATGAGACGACAAGCCTTTTGTATCATCGTGGATCGCAGTATGCAAGTCTAGGAAACTACCAGAAGTGTATTGACGATAGTACGCGTTGCTTGGAGATAGGCATGGGTCCTAAGGTCGACACACGGGGACAGCGCGCGGGCGCCTATCAAGCTTTGCATCAAGATGCAAAAGCAATCGCAGACTATACGATATTGATTCAGGATTCGCTCAAATCAAAAGATAAAGGTGGCATCAAGTATCTGATGCACAGAGCGCGCGCCTATGAGGGAGTAGGCAAGTTTGACAAAGCGATTGAAGATTACACTATGTCGCTTAAGTATCAGCCTAATGACGAACATTGTCTGACGAAACGCGCCGAATGTTTTTCGCGCAGTAAGAAGAATTTGCAAGCGATAAATGACTACACTGAAGTTGCGAAACTCGACCCCGACGGCTGGAGAACCTATCTGGCAAGGGGAAAAGAGTATTCGACCATAAAGGACTTTAAGAAAGCCATTGAAGATTTCGGCAGAGCGCTCAAGCTTGATCCGCCTGATCCTGCCACCATATATGAGGCGCGCAGCAAAGCCTTCGAGGCACTTGGTGACAATGCGCGTGCAAGCGCAGATTTAGAGCAGGCTCGTAAACCGAAGCCGAACGCCAACTTTCCGTTTTAGCGACAAAGCTGGGGTTTTCCCCGTACTTTTAAATCACTTCTCTCATTAGGATGGGAAATGGGATCTGATTTGAATTTCTGAACGATTTGAGTTCTGAATTCGTCTTTCTTCATATTTCCCTGCCTGCATATTCGAGGAACGCGCCGTGAAGGACAAAGATAATCGCGTGCCGAAAGACCCGGATCAATCACTATTGGATAGCATCCGCATCGCCGCTCCGTGTACCGCTGATTGGAATTCGATGACCGGTGACGAGCGAATCAAATTTTGTGGCATGTGCAAAAAGAATGTGTACAACATTTCCGAAATGTCGCGCGCAGAAGCGGCAGACTTCATTCGAGAAAGCGAAGGAAAGGCTTGCATTCGCATGTACCAACGCAAAGACGGCACGGTGATTACAGATAACTGTCCCGTTGGTTTGAGAAAACTTCGCGATCGATCGCGAGCAATCATCGCAGCGTGTGCATCAGCGTTTGCATGGATTGGTCTTCCCGGAAGTGCCGATGCGCAAGATGTCGAAGACAGCAATCCGACGACAGCAATTGAGATTCAAAAGAGACACGCAAAACGATTGAGGGTTACCAAAGCATTGGTTGTAAGGAAGAATCCTGACTCCAGAACCCATATGATGGGGGCGCCGCCGCCAGTGCTTCCGGCTGTACCAGCCAACGGAAAGATCGAAATTCTCCAGGGTGGTGACATGGCGATCGATGAGACGCCAGTCGAGCAGCCACCGCCGAGCAACGAAAAACTAGGTGGGGTCTTCACTTCGACAGCGTGTACGGTTAGCCAGAGTGCCGAGCCGTTTAAGTTGGTGGTTGTGGTGAGCGCGTTGGCAGCAACGGGTGTCGCTGCTTTAATTGCTTGGCGCCGTAAGAAAGCGTCTTTGTGGATGCTCGGTACGATCGTCGCGGTAATTCTGGTAGCCGCCGGCTTCGTCTGGGGATTGTCAGGAAGTATCTTGGATTATCTAGCCCCCAATCAAGGCGGCGGATTGAGTTAGTCGCACATTAGGAGCCCTTGAGAACCTGGTCGCTTCCATGGCTGGGTTCGGTTTTTTGCTGGAGAGGTTTGCGGAAGCATGTACCTAAGCGCATTTTTAATTGGGTAGAAATCCCAGCCCAGTTAGCGTTTGTGGTCGTTTTAGCGCGCGCTTAGGTACATCGCTCCGCCGAACCCAAACCGAAAAAATCGACCGCCATCGACGGCCCGCCGCCGCCACTGCCGGAGGCTTTCAATATAAGAAATCTTTCGGGCAGCAGCCTCTTTGGAAGTATAGAATGAACATGGCTCTTGACTTGGAATTTCTATGCTTTTCAATACTAAGTTCGCGCAGTTATTTTCGAATGCACCAGCTGTTGTTGCCACCACAATCGTGTTGGCTTGCACAACGCAAGTTTTTGCAGCAGGCAACGTGATTCCTCCAATCACCAATGCTGATGGCGACGTCTACAGTTACAGCTACAAGGGACCGCAATCAGATGTCCCTGTAGTCAAAGACCACGCTTCTGCCTCCGCTGATACGCTTCCCGATCGAGCGCCTTATGAGCCAGGAAGTCGCAAGTCTGAAATCAAGCCTCCCGTCTCAGAAGAGCGAAGTGACTTCGCTGCGCCAAAGCCGAAGTCGACACCGACACCGACACAACCGGCTCCCACCAGACGTGTGAGGACGGTTGATGGAATCCCGCTTCCGGCGGACGCTGTCGAAGAGGGCGAAGGTCGTACCACTGCAACAGTTACAGTGGCAATTCGCACCAAGCTGAACAAGCGAGCAGTCGATCACATCGGCATTTATCCTTCACCTCAAATGCCTCCGCGCATCAAACAAGAAATTTCACCCTTGGGCGAAGACACCAGAACATTGAAAAGTATGTTGCTGCAATCGGGCTACCAAGACCGTCTCTCGTTAGATCATCCATATCCGGCATACGGTTATAGATGGCACACCGCCTATCAAAATGCATTGCAGAAGGGTGGTATGGGCGTGCCGCACACGATGTTCGATTATTATCCGTGGATCGACAGAATGGTGCAACACATTCGACCTGAAGTGATAAAGATCAACAAGCACGAAAAGGCGCGTAAAGAGGCGTATCTTAAGTGTGTCACCTTCTTTCAAGACGAATCACGCGACGCAGAGAGCGATGCGGTGCGCAATAACCTCTATCCACTCACATTTGAAATTCACAAAGATTCGACAGGCAGCTATGGACGTGGTGAAGTTGCAGCGGGCAACTGGTGGATTACCGCTACACGTAAGCTTCCTGGCTTACAGTTGTACTGGCAGGTGCCGATTCAGCTAACCGGTGGGCAGACACCACAGGTAGTGCTAAATGAAGACAACGCACTGTGGATTCAAGGCGGCTGGTAAATCACAGTTACTCTCGAGTTATCGTTGGTCTAGCTGTCAGTCTTCCACTCTTCCACTCTTCCACTCTACTCAAGGCTCTTCTTGTCGATTTTGCCGCTAAGCGTCTTGGGCAACTTGTTTTTGCTTGATCTGAAATCCCAATCGAGGGGACGCAATTCGCGCTTCAGATTTTGCTTGCAGTGCTCTTTAAACGTGGCGAGTAATGCAGTTCGTGCTTCTTTGCGTTGGGCCTCATCGCCGTCGAGCAAACTGCTTTCATTGCCTTCGTTTACCACTACAACCGCTTTTACAACCTGGCCGAGCTGCCTGTGCGGTACACCAAGCACCGCGACCTCCTGAGCCAGCGGATGAGTGAGAATGACGTTTTCCACTTCGCTGGGAAATACCTTGTTGCCGGCGGTGATTATCATTTCTTTCGCTCTGCCGCTGATGAAGAGATACCCGTCTTTCATATAGCCGACGTCTCCGGTTTTGTAGCGGTTGCCGTTCAGAACTTGCTCAGTCATGTCAGGTTGTTGATAGTAGCCATGCATCAAAATATCAGAGCAAATGCAAATCTCGCCTTCTTCTCCCGGCGCTAGCGTTTTCCCTTCTGAATCGATGGTTTCGATGCGCGTGGAGGGCACGACTTTGCCTACCGACTCGATTGGACCGTCCACGTTCAAAGCAATGATTTTCGATTCGGTCGAGCCATAACCATTGTTGATGCGCTTCCCGAATTTTGCCAGGAAATCCGCAGCCAATGAGGGCGGAAGCGGCGCGCCTCCACACAGCAAGACCTCTGCTTTCGACAGATCGATTACTCCGTCAGGAACTCCCAGCAAAGCACCATATATGGTGGGCACTCCTACAAGGATTGAAGCTTTGTGGCCTCTCAAAGCCCCGATGAATCCGTGAGCTGAAAGATCGCTGAAGATCACTCTGGCGCCGTACACGAGACAGGCAAAGCAAACTTCCAATCCAAAAATGTGACTGAGAGGCAGAGGCAGAAGTCCGGATTTGGTTGGTCCGAGATCGACAAGTTGTCCCAGCTCCAACAGATTTTTCATAACTGATCGCAGGTCATGCAGAGCTGCTTTGGGCATGCCTGTGGTTCCGGAAGTAAGAATCATAAATGCCGGTGCATCCATATCCGGTGCCTTTTGCGGCGAAGCGGCATCAGCTTTTGGAAGCTCTTGCAATAGATCGGTGACTTTGGTTCCTTCCGCGGAGACTCCTGAAAATACCGATTCGAAGTCAGGCAAAGCTTTGGATGAGACCATCAATACTTTTGCCTTCATTCTCTTGACGCAATTTTCGACTTCTTGCGCAGTCATGCGAAAGTCGAGTGGAACTGCCACCGCTCCTAGTGTCCAGGTGGCAAGAATCGCCGCCGCTAACTCGGGACAATTGGGCGAGGTCATTAAAACATTGTCTTGTTTTGTCACGCCCAGCTTTTCAAGATGCTGAGCGATCTGCTTGATAAGAGATTCCAAGTCTTGGAAAGAAACCACTCGATCTTTGGTTGAGCCATCGGGCTGAAGGGCGCTCTGAATAAGCGCAGGGGCATCTTTCAGCTCTGGTCTGGCAGTCGCCGGGCGGAACAGCAGGTCAATAGTCTTAGTTTCAGTTAGCATTTCAGGCTCTCTCAGGCATGCGGCTTGTTGATACGATTCATTCAGATTTTACGCCGTCGGAATCGAGTTCAGATCGACGACCAATACACATATAAAATTGTCTAGTTGGTGACGGAAAAAATTCGAAAAAGTTCGATGTGGATTCTGGGAGGAAACTCTAAGCAATGGGTCTTGTCGTAACCGGCTCTGCCGAGCTGAAGCATGACAGCCTGACGGTAATACCCCTTGGCGGCCAGGGCGAACTGGGGCAACTGCTCTGGCTTTTTATCTACGCCGGCGAAATTTTGCTGGTCGATGCCGGAGCAGCCTATCCAAGTGAAGACTTGCCGGGAGTGGATCTCCTGCTTCCCAACACAAATTTTCTCGAGGCAAACCAGGACAGAATTCTTGCGCTTCTGCTCACTAACGGGCACGAGGAGCACTGCGGTGCCACCTCATATCTTCTTCATCACTTGAGAATCCCCAGAATCATGGCGCCGAAATTGGTTTGCTCGCTTCTGTCGCAGCTTGGGATGGATTCGGTTCAAACCCCGGATGGAACAGTGGCGAAGGTTCCCGTTGATTGTGTCGATATGCGGCAACCGTATCAAATCGGACCGTTTGAAGTTGAATGGATTCACGTCAACAATTCGATTGCTGATGCTTGCGCCCTTAAAATCGGCACTCCAGCGGGAACGGTGCTATACACCTCGAGTTTCAAACTCGATCAAACCCCTGTCGATAAACGCTTTCTTGACATTGCGAGATTGGCTCAAATAGGTGATTCCGGTGTCTTACTTCTGATCAGTGACTCTGCAAATGCCGAGCAAGTTGGATATTCGCCATCAGAATTCGCAGTCGTACCCGCTCTGGAAAAGCAGATAGGTGGCGCGTCCGGCAGAGTGATTGCAATTGTCCCGGGAACCAACACTCATCGGCTGCAGATTCTCTTCGACATTGCTGCACGTACCAACCGTAAGGTAATCCTGCTTGGTGACACGATTTTGAACGTCGCCATTGCCGCCGCCATTACGGGCAATTTGAGTTACGACCGTAAGTCCGAGGCTACAGTTGATGACCTTTCGAAACTCGCCGATGAGCAGGTATTGATTATCACGACCGGGATAGAGGCTGATCCTATAAGCGCTTTGGATGATTTTGCTTATGGCAGGTTAAAGGACATAACTCCGAAGCAAGGCGACACTGTCATTTTCTCTGCCGACATTGTTGCCGGGCGCGCAAGACATATGGCGATGATTTTGGATCAGCTCTTGGGACTTGGTGTGAAGACGATTTATGGGTCCAGGCAGGGTGTTCATGTATCCAAACATGGAAGTTGCGAAGAACTAAAACTGATGATTTCGCTCATCAGACCTCGCTATTTTCTGCCGGCGATGGGAGAGTTTCGCCACATCATGCATCATAAAGATCTGGCAATCGATTGGGGAATGCCCGAGGATTCGATCTTTCCACTGCACAACGGCGACATTTTGACGATCGACAACGGGGTCGGCTGGATTCTCGATCAAGTCGAGTCGCAGTCGGTACTCTTCAATCGCGAGCAAGGCGAGCGCGTAACCACCTTTTCCGTCAACGAGAGAAGATCGCTTAGCCTGGAAGGAATAGTCACGGTCGGCCTGATCATTAACCCGGAAGGTGAAATTCTCAGCGGACCCTCGATTGAAGTTGGTGCCTCCGGCTTTTTGCGTTCTCAAGAATGGCTGGGAGTGCATGATGATCTCGTGATTGCAATTAGGGAGACTGTAGCGCGTCTGGCGGATTCTATTCGTGACCCGGAAGCGGAAGTTCAATTCGAGGTTGGCGCCGTGCGAGCTGCGGTTCGTGAAGTGACGGCGAAGACCTTGAGAAGTCGCTTGACTGCCAAGCCGACAGTGCAGGTCATAGTGCACCAATACAGAAACGGGCAGAAGTAGAAAGAAGTTTTTGTCGAGAAGTTGGCTGAACTGCCGTCATCGAAATTGGATAACGAATATGATGCGATTGCATTGCCGATGAACCGCCCACTAAATCGATATCGTATAATTACCGGCCAACCCGCCTTTGGGAGTGATTTTATGAGCCCTAATTTTGACAACATCTTCAGCAAGGTTAAGAATGCTGCCCAACAGGCAGGCGAAAATGCCGGACGCTTGGCGAAGATAGGGAAACTCAACGTAAACAAAACCACGCTTCTGACAGAAAAGAAGCGCCATTTGGAAACTATCGGTTTGCGGGCGTATACCTTATATACCGAAAACAACTCGATTGACGGCAAAACACTAACCGATAAAATTCGCGATGAGATTGCTCAGATTGAGCGAATCGAACAAAAGGTCCGCGAACTCGAAAGTGAAATCGCAGATCTCCAAGCTCAATCCCAGCATGTTGATGTGACTGTCGCTGATGAGCCGGACAAATCGGCTGAAAAGGCCGAGAAGAAAGACTAGCGCTTGTAACGTCGCTAGATTAAATACTTGAGCTCGGTGAAACATTTTTGAATGTTTGCCGTCGATTTAACCTGTCCGGTCTCACCAGGCTGCCGGCAAATTACAACATTTATTGTTATCGAGTGAGACCTATGTTTCAGAGATACCGGAATTTTGGCTGCCTTTGCGCAGTTTTATACCTCTTCTCCACAGTAAACGCATGGCCATCGTTTGCCGAGCCCACCGTCTTGCAAGGCAATGCAACACATTGGCAGCAAATCGACGAATCGCAACCTGAGAGCAAGACAACCAGTACTACAACTCTTCAATCTGGATTGGCTCAGGAAGAACTACCGCCTATGAAACCGGAATGGATGGCCGGTACTGTCTACAGCGAGAAGAGTTATGTTCTTCGCACCTTCTATGAAACACGTATCTTCTTCAAAGTCGGAAAAACCACTCCGTGGGCACCTCCTGCTCACAAAAACACTCGCATGTTTCTCAAGAAACCTGTGCTTGATCATTGGCGCGGATACAAGCCTTTTGGAACAGTATGGATTACCTGCATGCCCTATGGACCTCCAGGCAATTTCTACTTTGCGTCTGACTCAAGACGTGGTCCAAGAGGTTATCTTGAACGCATAGGCAATGACCAAGAGGGTTTCCCTACCTTCAGATACTGGTTTATCGATTCGGACTCGAATCAACAGTAACTAAATTGCGCACCAATGCACACTTCCTTTTGCGTAGACACTATATACGGTGAGCTACTTGCTCTTACGGTCAAGAAATAGGAACATATTGCTGTCAAATCAAAAGACAGCAGTGACTTCTGGACCATGTGAGCATGAAGACGCGAAAGCCAACGAGAACGGTTGTTTTAGGAATCGGTGTTGCCACGTTTTTGTCGATTGTATATCCAATCGATGTACTTGCAGATGCAATTTCGCCTCATGTAAATGATGATGGAACCGTTTATTCAACTGAAGCTCCAATGACATCTTTTTATGGGACCGGCATTAGCGGTCGCATGAACGAGGCTTCTACTCTCAGGTTTCAAGGCGAGCAAGATCTTGCTGATTTGAAATACGACGATGCAATCAGAAAACTTGCCAAAGCGATTCAGCTCGACCCGGGAGATCCCGAAGGCCACATGCAATACGCACGCGCAATGACCGCAAAAATTGGCAGGTGCGTCAAGAAGCATGAAAGCATTGATCCGGACTTGCTTTCACGATGCCGAACTGAGTGGAAAATGCTGGCAAGACATGATGCTGATATGCTCAATCAATATGAAGCAGGAATGAACCTGCGACGCGTCAATCGAATCGCCAAAGCAATGAAGAAGGCTGAAAAACTTGCAGCTAAGCAGCGAGATCAGCAAAAGCCAAACGGGCAAGTTGCCGAGAAACCCGGCTCTAAAACTCAGTAGTATTAATGACTTCACCAGATTCACATGCTGGTGATTCGGGCAAAGAAGGCGCAACCAGGCTCTCTTTGTATATGGTGTACGGCGGCGTCGCATTGATCTCATGTTGCGTCCTGATGTTCGAAATCCTTATCACGCGGCTGATAAGCGTTGCCACCTGGCACTACTTTGCCTTCCTTTCGGTATCGTTGGCGATGTTTGGAATGAGTGCCGGTGCTATACGAGTCTATTTCAACGCCCGAGATGTCGGCGCATCGCTGACAAACTCTTCGGCTCTCTGTGCGATGTTTACCGCATTATCCGTGTGCGTGTTTGTTTTCTTACCGGTGCAGCTGTCTGCAGATCCCCTTAATTTAGTGGCTCTTACATTAGCGTTGATACTTTTCTCCATTCCTTTTTACTTTAGTGGAGTCTGTATTGCGCTGGCGCTAACCAGCTTTTCATCGGTATTTTCTCGGGTTTACGCCGCTGATCTTTTAGGTGGTGCAATAGGCTGTATCTTGGTTGTCGTGCTTTCCAACTTTCTTGACGCACCAACCGTCGGTCTCGCCGTGTCTTTGCTATTGGCTCTGGCCTCATGGCTTTTCGGAAGTATGGACCGCCGCAATACGGCACGCAACGCTACGGCACGCCTTCCGGTTATTGCTGCAACGGTTTGCGGGTTGATCTTTACGTGCAATCTCATCTCGGCGAATTTCCACCATCCCTTACTCACGCTTCACTGGGTGAAAGGCCGTGCAGTTGACTTCACACCTGAGTATGAAAAATGGACACCGATTTC
This sequence comes from uncultured Candidatus Obscuribacterales bacterium, assembly GCA_964503045.1. Classification (GTDB taxonomy): domain Bacteria; phylum Cyanobacteriota; class Vampirovibrionia; order Obscuribacterales; family Obscuribacteraceae; genus CAYZJR01. The sequence goes on along the minus strand of CAZCZI010000065.1, from coordinate 6,573 downwards.
TTACGTCACTGTCTTTCCCTACTGGAAGCAAGAGCCGTTTGGCTGGGGCTTTGGCAGCCGAGCAAATGTTGGGGCAGCACCTGAGCAAAAGTTCTTATCTATTGACGGGCAGGCCGGTACGGTGCTGACGGAGTTTCATGGCGACTTCTCAAAAATCGATTACCTGAAATGCGATCTCAGTAATGTCGCTCACTATCTAAGACCAGGCTCGAACGTTCTTGTCATTGGCGTCGGCGGTGGCAGAGACATACTGTCAGCGATGCTTTTCAAACAGAAGTCGATTTTGGGAGTTGAACTCAACGAAGCAATAGTCGATGTCCTGAAAAACAAGTTCTCTGATTTCACAGGCGGTCTATCGAAACACCCAGGCGTCGAGATAGTAAATGCTGAGGCCAGAAGCTATCTTGAGAGAACCGACAAAAAGTTCGACCTTATCCAGGCGAGTTTGATTGATACATGGGCAGCCACCACAGCGGGTGCCTACGCGTTGGCCGAAAATGCGCTCTATACGGTCGAAGGTTGGACTACCATGCTCAATCACCTTTCAGATCAAGGCGTGTTGTCTTTCACAAGATGGTACATTCCGGCAGAACCCTACGAGCTTTACCGGTTAGCGTCAATCGCAAGCACAGCATTGGAGAAACGTGGGGTGTCAGCCCCGGGTAAGCATGTGATTGCGGTAGTTTTGATGAACAATCAATTAAAGTCTATCGTCACACTGCTGGTGTCTCGACACCCGTTTAGCGACTCTGATATTTCGCGCATCGAGGATGTATCAAAAGAACTCGGATTTCGAATTTTGTATTCGCCCAAAGCTTCAAATGATGCAAATCTCTCGACTCTTTTGAGTGGAAAGGCTTCAAATGTCATCTCCACCTATCACGTCGACATTACTGCAACCACTGATGACAGACCGTTTTTCTTTAACTTCGAGCGTCTAAGCGCGGTCAAACTGTTCGATAGCACCAGACTCAACGCCTGGAAAGCTACAGGTGATGCTGAGTCACATTATGGCCACGCAAGCCACGCTCTGATATATTGCCTGATGATTTGCTCTGTTCTTGCAGCAGGGTGTATTGCGCTTCCTTTTTTTATTAAGGCGAGAAACGAAGAAGATCAAGCGGTCATTAAACCGAACTTGGCAGCAATTGTCTATTTTGGTGCAATCGGAGCAGGCTTCATGCTCGTCGAAGTTTCGATCATGATGCGGCAATCGGTATTTTTAGGCAACCCAATTTATGCGATGGTTGTTGTTTTGCCATCGATGTTGGTGGCAACCGGGGCAGGAAGTTACATTAGCAACATCTTTAGCCAGAGCCATCGGAAGCGTAACGGACTTGTCATTTTGGTTCTAATCGTTCTTACATTGATAAGTTCGCATGCGCTGGCCGATTGTGCTTATGTTCAATTGACGGGACTGCAACTGTTTCCAAAAGCTATTGTTGTCGCTTTGCTTATCGCCGTTCCTGCCACATTTATGGGAATGGCAATGCCTATCGGAATGAGAGAGTTTGGGCGGGCAGGAAATGCAACCAGCTGGTACTGGGGAGTAAACGGAGCCACGTCGATCCTTGCTTCTGTTGCTACCGTCGCCTTGTCTCTGGCACACGGAATCTCGGCGGCATACTTTGCCGGCGCCTGTTGCTATGCTGTTGCGTTTGTATGTTTTGTGCTTGGCGTAACGAATGCTCGCGGCAGCCTCGAGAGTCGAAGTTAGCAGGCGCGAGCCCATTCTTCGTCGTCCAATGAGGTCAAGTCCAAGCGATCGTGAATCAGTCGCACGGCATCGGCGGCGTGTCTTGCAAGGGTGATGATGCTGACTCGCATCTCGGTGCTTGCCACCATTTGCACTGGAATTTTGTTGAAGTGCAGTGTTTCAAAAATCGCGGTGACGATTGAGGGTTGATTGGCAAGACCTTGCCCCACAACCGATATCTTTGCGATATCCAGATCGTAGCGAACGTCGGGATTGCCGATGGATGGCAAGAACGAATTGACTACGGGTTGAACCTTGCCCAGCTTTCTCTTATCGACGGTGAAACAAATTTCGTGACCAGGCTTGTCTTCGTGTGCCAACAGCATCAACATGTCTGCTTGTACGTCGAGCTCTTCAAGGCGTGTGAAAAGCGAGCCGACCGCCATAAGTGCGTCTTCGTCAATGTTGGGTTCGTCGGAAATCAAGCCGACTGCAGTTTGGTTGAGGTCGCAGACAACCGAGCAGATGTGGCAGTCGTCGTCAGTGTCTTTAGAACTGATGACCGTGCCTGGCAACTCGGGGTTGAGGGCCGAGCGGATGACGATTGGCAGTTTGGCGACCGCTGCCATCTCCAGAGCCTTCGGATTGAGGAGTCCGGCGCCCACAGAGGTAAGTTCAAGCATCTCTTCGTGGGTGAGAGAAATTTGCTTCGATGCGTCATAGACAAGTTTGGGATCGGCAGTGTATACGCCGTCAACGTCCGAATAAACTATAACTCGATCTGCACCGAGGGCAACAGCGATTGCAATAGCAGTGGTATCGCTGCCAGTGCAACCCAACGTTGCTATTTCGCGATTGTCCTGTACGCCTTGGGCACCTGCAATTACCGGCACCTCATCGCGAATCAGGCAGCTGGAGATTGCATTGGTGTCGATTTCTCGAATTTTGGAGGAACCATAGGAACCCTCGGTGATGATACCGGCTTGGGCACCGGTAAAAGATCGGGAGCGAAACCCTAAAGATTGAATCGCCATTGAAAGCAGGGCCGCGGCCATTTGCTCGCCTGTGGACAGGAGCAAATCGCGCTCTCTGGCACTCTGTTGGTTGTCGGTTATCTCGTCGGCGAAAGACATGAGCTGATCGCTCGTCTGTCCCATCGAGGCCGTAACCACAATTACTTCGTGGCCGTCCTGCACCGCCTGCACTACCAGATTGGCTGCATCGATGACTTGCTGAGCATCAGATATGGTGTTACGTCCAAATTTCAACACTAGGCGTGGCATAGGCATTTATTATCGGCAGAAGGGATGTAATTGCGCTCTGAATGAGAGCAATTACATAATAGATGGATATACCGATCACGTCTAGTGGTATCAGCTATAGTGCTTCAAATTTTTGGTGGCAGATTTCGAACCTGCGAAATTCGTTCTATTTCGCGATCAAATTTCCCACATTGGAACTTTGATGTTGTTCTTCTTCGCGAATTCGATCGCCTCATCATAACCGGCGTCCACGTGCCGTATGACGCCCATTCCGGGATCTGTTGTCAGTACTCGGGTCAATCTGTTGGTGGCAGATTCGGTGCCATCTGCGACAATTACTTGACCTGCGTGCAGAGAGTAACCGATACCAACCCCGCCACCATGATGAAGTGATACCCAACTGGCGCCGCCAACCGCATTGATCATTGCATTGAGGTAGACCCAGTCGGCAACGGCATCTGAACCGTCTTTCATCGATTCGGTTTCTCTATTGGGTGATGCGACTGATCCTGAATCGAGGTGATCGCGGCCGATTACGATTGGTGCTTTTACTTTTCCTTTCGCAACCAGATCATTCATTATCAGACCCATCTTTACCCGCTCTCCATAACCCAGCCAGCAGATGCGAGCAGGCAGACCTTGAAACTTCACTCGCTTGCCGGCCATTTCGATCCAGCGGCAGAGCTGTTTGTTATCTGCAAAATTCTTGAGTATCGCTTCATCGATCACTTGAATATCTTTGGGATCGCCCGATAGTGCAGCCCAACGGAATGGACCTTTGCCTTCGCAGAAGAGCGGTCTTATGTATGCAGGAACAAATCCCGGGAAATCAAATGCATTTTTGACACCATGATCTTTTGCAACCTGGCGAATGTTGTTGCCGTAGTCAAAGGTGATGGCGCCGCGTTTTTGCAGTTCCAACATGGCTTCGACATGCTTGGAGATCGATTTGTTTGAGAGTTCCAAATATTTTTTCGGATCGAATTCTCTCAACTTTGCGGCAGCTTCAAGAGACATTCCCTTGCCACCGTCGGGTGTCGAAAAGTCCAATGGAATGTAGCCGTTGAGAGGATCGTGGGCGGATGTTTGATCGGTCAGTACATCCGGAACAAACCCGGAAGCGATCAATTGAGGCAACACTTCGGCTGCGTTGCCGAGGAGTCCGATTGATTTGGATTCGCCTTTCTCTTTGGCTTCTTTCGCCAGTTTCACAGCGTGCTCGACGTTGTCTGCTTTGACGTCGAGATACTTGGTATCAAGTCTGCGTTGAATGCGATGCGGATCGACTTCGATGCAAATGGCGATGCCTTCGTTCATCGTCACTGCCAACGGCTGAGCGCCACCCATGCCGCCGAGACCGCTGGTTAGGACGATGCGACTTTTTAGGGTTCCGCCGAAATGTTTGCGGGCAAGAGCCGCGAATGTTTCGTAGGTTCCTTGCAGAATGCCTTGCGTTCCAATATAAATCCAAGAACCTGCGGTCATTTGACCAAACATCATCAAGCCCTTTTTGTCGAGCTCTCTAAAATGCTCCCAGTTTGCCCAGGCGCCGACGAGGTTGGAGTTGGCGATCAAAACGCGCGGGGCGTCAGTGTGTGACTTGAATACGCCTACCGGCTTGCCGGATTGAACCATCAAGGTTTCATCCGATTCCAGCTGTGTGAGTGCCTTTACGATTGCCTTGAAGCACTGCCAGTTGCGCGCCGCCTTGCCTGAGCCGCCGTAAACAACCAGGTCTTCTGGGCGTTCTGCCACGTCCGGGTCGAGGTTGTTGAGCAGCATTCGAAGTGCCGCCTCTTGCAGCCAGCCCTTTGTGTGCAGCTCGGTGCCGTGTGGTGCACGCACCGAAATCGGCTTATCGCTGGCCAGGATGGCTTTGATCAGTTCGGTTCCCGCAAGAGGACTGGTGGCTGTCATCATGACAAGAGCTCCTTGAATATGAAAGAATTACAGAGAAACGACGAGTTTCCGGATTTCAGCGGAGAATAAGGTGTCGAACAGACACAAAACAGGAAAACGATCATATCGAACTTTGGCCTGAGTGCCGAATAACTGAATGTTTGAATTACAAAGGGAGCTTGACATGGTCCAGGAAATGGCAAAGCCCACGGGCAAAAAGGGCGAAAATAAGAAGAGTCAAGGCGAAAAGACCTTCGAGACAATCTCGGGTATTCCGCTCAAGCCTGTCTATACTCCTGAAGATTTGAAGGGCTGGAAGTACGAAGAGAAGCTCAACGAGCCGGGGGTCTTCCCTTATACTCGCGGCATTCACGAGACCATGTATCGAGGCAAAGTTTGGACCATGCGGCAATTCGCCGGTTATGGCGGTCCGGAAGAAACCAACGCGCGCTTCAAATATCTGCTTGCCCAGGGGCAAACGGGGCTGTCGACGGCGTTCGATTTGCCTACTTTGATGGGATATGACTCGGACAACAGCAAGTCTCACGGCGAAGTGGGAGTGTGCGGCGTTGCGGTGGACTCGCTGGAAGACGTCGAGATTCTGTACAAAGACCTGCCGCTGGACAAAGTTTCCACGTCCATGACCATCAATGGACCTGCCGTTATCGTCTTGGCAATGTTCTTGGCGAACGCGCGCAAACAAGGCGTTGATTGGAAGCTTTTGAATGGAACGCTTCAAAACGACATCTTCAAAGAGTACATCGCGCAGAAGACATACCTGATTCCACCACGTCCGGCGCTGAAGTTGATTCAGGACATGATGGTGTTTTGCACGAGAAACGTTCCTAAATGGAACACGATTTCAGTCAGCGGCTACCACATTCGCGAAGCCGGATCGACAGCAGTTCAAGAGCTGGCCTTCACTTTGGCTGACGGTTTCGCATATGTCGATGCCGGTATCGAGGCCGGTTTGAAGGTCGACGAGTTTGTGCCTAGACTTTCATTCTTCTTCAATGCGCACATCGACTTCTTTGAAGAGATCGCGAAATACCGCGCAGCAAGGAGAATCTGGGCGAAGCGCATGCGCGATCACTACGGCGCGAAAGACGAACGTTCTTTGAAGTTGAGATTCCACACACAGACTGCTGGTTGCAGTTTGACGGCACCTCAACCGGAAAACAATATTGTTCGCACCGCGATCGAGGCTCTGGCAGGCGTTCTTGGTGGAACCCAGTCATTGCATACAAATTCAATGGATGAAGTGCTTGGGCTTCCAACTGAAAAAGCTGCGCACGTTGCGTTGCGCACACAGCAGATCATTGCCTATGAAACCGGCGTCGCAGAAGTCGTAGATCCGCTTGCCGGCTCATATTACGTCGAATGGCTTACCGATGAAGTCGAAAGACAAGCCAACGAATACTTCAAACAGATTGAAGAAGTCGGTGGCGTAATCGCCGGTATCGAAAAAGGCTTCTTCATGAAAGAAATTGCTGATGCGGCCTATAAATTCCAGCAGAAGCTCGATTCAGGCGATCGTATTTTCGTCGGACTGAATGCATTTACCGACCAGGCAGCCGGCCAGCAAATCGACATTCTCAAAATCGGTGGTGAGTATGAAGAGCGTCAACGCGAAAGACTGACGAAGCTCCGCGCCAGAAGAGACAATGCGAAGGTCGCCCAGACTCTCGAAGCACTCAAGGCTGGAATGAAGGCGGG
>CAZCZI010000064.1:0-41638 GCA_964503045.1 uncultured Candidatus Obscuribacterales bacterium | reverse complement strand
GCGAGATCATGCGTCGCAAAATACGAAGGCACACACATATACCTAGCTCGGAAGTTTTAACAACGCGCGGCTGTCGCCTGTGCGCCGGGTCACGCGCTGATCGTCGAAATAAGCCAACAACGCCATCGCATATTTCCTTGATGTTCCTAAACCATCTCTGAAATCTGCCGGAGTGATTTGGCGTTTCTCTCTCCAGAGTTTTGCCAACACATGATGTGCTTCAGTCAATTTTGTGTTGAGCGACGCGAACTCGTAGTTGACCACCGACGCCGTGCCTTGCTGCGACATCAGACCGATTGCGAAGGTGACGAGTTTAACGTCTGATGAGGTTTGCTTTGCAAGTTCTGAGAGTTCAAGACAGATATGATTCGCGAGAATCTCGCTGATTTTTTCTTGCAGTTTTAAGGTCTCTGCAGGGATTGCCCGCTTCTCTCCGGAAGCCAGTGTTATGCGATCTCCGGAGCGCGCTAGCTTTCCTGCTTCGACAAGTTCGTGAACGCACTGATGCAAGGCTTGCCGATCGATTCCTGCCAAAATGCGATTGCGCAGATGTTCGAGCGAAACGCCGGCAGCGTCCTTTGTCATCGAATCAGGGTTTTTGGCATTGTTGTCAACTTCGCGAAGAATCTTCTCGTGAATTTCGTTACGCGAACTCAAGGTAACGATCTGTTCGCCCCACTTAATCGCGTCGGACTTCAACAAGTCACGTACAATCGTGTTCTTAACAGTTTGCGGAAGCAGGATGTTTAGCGCGTCTTCCTTCAACATGTTTTGTGGGCTCGACTCCAAAAAAAGTTTTGCAGCCATGTTGTAGTTCAAATCATTGCATAGCGCTAAGAGCTGCAAGACTTTGTTGCGATTGAGCCATCGCGGGCGGTCAGCAAGCAAAATGGCTCCACCAGCCAAGCCCTCGTCACCCCAGCGAATGATGAATCGCTCTTGTGGGGAGGCCACTAACGGTTGTTCCAAAAACAAGTGACCGAAAATCGGCGACGAGTCATCACTTTGAGCTACCCAGCGCAAATGGCTTGGGCACTCGGCGGTGCCGTGATAGAGCTTCACGAGCTGGTTGTTGAGCGCGTTCTTGAAGTCGCTCGCTTTCAAATCATCCAATTTGTCGATTGCCACAAACAAATCTTTTGTAGGAGCAACCTCTTGCCCTACAACTGCTTGTCCGCGTTCGATCGTTTTATTTTCTTTGAGTGAAATATTTACCGCGAGGCGCTGCCCTGCTCTGGCTATGGTGAGGCGCTGGTTGAATGTTTCCAGCCCTCTGACTCTACCTTTTATTTCGCCTGGTTCTATCCACACACTGTCGTTGACGGAAATTTCGCCTCGCACTAAAGTTCCTGTCACGACTGCACCATAGCCGGGTTTGCTGAACACTCTGTCTATCGGCAAAAACGCTGCGACTTGTTCGTTTGCGCCCGCATTTGCGTTGTCTTCCAATTTGGCGGCATCACCTTTGAGAAGCGTGCGCTTTGGCAGCTGCAACACGTTTTTTGAGAGCGACTCACTAAGTGTCTTGATGCCCGTTTTTTCAGTGCAAGAAACTTTCACGAAATCGACGATATCGATCTGATACTGCGCAAGGAGTGTGCGCACGCGTGCTTCTGCATCTTCCTGCTGGGCTTCGCTCGACATGTCTATTTTTGTCAATGCAACCACTGCATGCTTGATGCCCAGCAAGCTGAGGATTTTTGTGTGTTGAATCGTCTGTGGCATCGGACCTTCGTCTGATGCCACCACTAACAGTGCCATGTCGATGCCGCCGACACCGGCGAGCATGTTCTTTAGAAACTTCCCATGCCCAGGAACATCGATAAAACTAATTACAAGATCGTGTTCTCCAATCGCTTGATTTTGTCCAGGCGGTGAGTCAGATTCGGATCTTACGTGCACGCGCATATGGGCAAAGCCGAGATCGGTAGTCATTTGCCGCTCTTGCTCTTCTTTGAGTCTGTCGGGATCAATTCCCGTAAGTGCCCTCAGGAGGCTGGTTTTGCCATGATCGACGTGACCCGCCGTTGCCAGGGTGAAGAATAAAGTTTGTCGATCGGCAGCGGTCTCGGACACGCGAGCATATTTCCTTTGTATCTGAATGGTTGTGCAAATATAGCAAATGGCAGAGCCCTTTCGCTGACGGCGCGTCTACGATTGCCAGCGATTAAAAGTAACCTCACGCGAAGACGCCGCCAACGCGTTAGAATCGCCGCTCAACTAGCTGAAAGTCGACCGTGTCTCGAACTTTAAGACAGAGGATTCGACCCAAACGAGGTATCTCAAGGGTGCTGCATCAATTTATAGATCCGATTCTGCAATGGATTCGCGACGGCGTCGCCGCGTGGGGCTATATGGGAGTCGTTGTGATGATGGCGATTGAATCTGCCAACATTCCGCTTCCATCCGAGGCGATCATGCCAACCGCTGGATTACTCGTTCAGCAAGGAAAGATGAACTTTCACTTGGCTGCGCTTGCAGGCGCAATCGGTTGCGTGGTCGGTTCCATTCCTTCTTATTTTTTGGGAATGTGGGGCGGCAGACCGTTTCTGGAGAAGTATGGTCGGTGGTTTCTTCTTAAGGCAAGAGATTTGGAACTCGCCGACAAATGGGTCGACAAATACGGTGACTGGACATTCTTTGTTTGCAGGATGTTGCCAGTGGTGAGAACGTTCATCTCCTTTCCTGCAGGAGTCCTCAAAGCACACTTCTTGATGTTCATTGTTTTTACGTTCATAGGGTCGCTTGTCTGGTGCTACTTCCTGACGTGGGTGGGCATCCAGTTTGGCGAGCACATGGAAGTTTTCAAAGAGTATTGGCACAAGTTCGACATCGCCATCGTGCTCTTCTGCGTTGGCGGATTCGGCTTCTATCTCTGGCACCACTTGAAAGCTGAGTAGTTTCTTGAATTTAGCTGGCTCTCGGCTGCGTCTGTGTTTGAACGCGCCCTCGCCTTAGCGTACAATTCATGCAGATGATCCGGGCGATGCGCGGTTTTATATGAGCGACGACGACAAAGACAAAGAGCTGGTGAGCGTTGAGCAAGAAGAGTGGCTGCTTAGGTTGCCTGACTCGTCCCTTGGTGAGCGGAAATTCGCCGCCTATACAATAAAACTGCCGTCTGAACAGCTGACTGCACTTCAATCTATTTGGTTGGAACTGAAAAAACTGTACGGCACTCACTCACCGGACAAAAGCGGAATGATTCAGCAAGCCATCGGCGATTGGCTGAAACGGTGGGATGGACCCGATCGTCAGAAACTGTTGCAAGAACTGTTGGAAATCCGCGAAGACACCCGCCGCCGCCAATATCGCAAAGACTGAAATTTGAGCCGTAACTAGTTTCTGTTCCCCTTATGTGGGACAAACCGCACACCAATTCTGCCTTTGGGATGGGAATACCACCATGAAAAGGTTGATTTTTCTAGGATTTAGCTAAGAATATTGGCAGATGAGTTTATGCAAGCTCATGACGCGGCGTCCCCCAGACTAAATGCCGCCAACTCACCTCCTGTGCCATTAAAACTATGTCCGAACTATTAAACGCATTAATCAGACGACTGCTCAGAGACAAGATCTTCATGGCTCTGTGCATAATCTTCGTTGGTCTTTGCTTGACCCTGGTCATTGGTATGACCATTGACGACAAGAAGACCGCCCAGCGTCCAGCTGCAGGCGCGCCAGCAGCCCAGGCGCAGGCACCGCAAGCAGCAGGTCAGGCGCCCCAAGCTCAGCAGCCGATGCAGAATCCAACGGCGGTCGATCCCAAGCTTGCCACTGAATTTATTACCTGGTGGCTCGGAAGCGCGCTTGATTATTCAAAAGAGAAGTCGGCAGCCAACCGTAAGACAGCCACAGAGTGGCTCGAACCCCCGGTTGTCGAACACTACCAAAATGCATTCTGGCAGCCTCAAATGGTGCAAGGCATTGCCAGTGGGCAGATCGTAGCGGCGTTTCAGCCTGTTTCGGTACAACCTTTAGCCGTAAATCCTGATGGGTCGGTGGTTGTGTCGGTTAAGGGAACGTTCGTGCAACAAATAAATGGCGCCCAACCTGAACAAAAGGTCATTCTTGCCGATATGCTGGTGCGTAAAGATAATGGAAACCTTCGCATCGGTGGGCTCTATGTGCAGAAGATGGCGGTGGTTCAGCCCACTATGGCTCAATCTAGCGGCTATGGACGCACTACATATTAGGGTTTCTCGTGTGCTATCATGACTGGCTGCACGGCATAACTTGCCCGCGATTCTCATTGGAATTTTGCGTGGATAATCTGCCTGCGCACCTCGCCGAGGTAGCTCAGACGGTAGAGCAGAGGACTGAAAATCCTTGTGTCGCCGGTTCAATCCCGGCTCTCGGCAACTCTTACTACACTTCGAATCTCGGAAACAGCTCTGAATCTTCTTCTTGGAAGAGCTCATATGGAACTGTAACCTTTCGTCTGGACTGATGACTGACATCTGTGCCGCATGAGAAGCAGAAATTTGCCTTCTCGGGCAGGTGCGTGCTGCAATCCAGGCACACTTTGAAATACGGCAAAAGCCGTGCCGGCTGTTCTTGCCCGCACCAGCAGCAGAATCTGTCGGATGATCTTACGGCTGAAAAGCACGATGGGCACTGACTTGATCCGGCTGTCATCAGTTGCGACATCTCAGGAGGTGACGGTTCTTCGATGTGCGGGGGTGCCTCTTGCCGTGGCGTATCGTTCTTGGTCTGGGCGGTACTGCTTTTGGGCTCGGCCTGGGGCTCGGCGTTAGCCTCGTCGCGTGCACGCCCGCAACGGCGGCAAAACTTGGCTGTTTCTCTGTTCTCGATGCGACAATTTGGACAGACAAACATTATTAGACGGACTCCAGCAGAAGCGCCACCAGTGCTTTATACCCTAGCGATACTTGAGATAGACTTGTTGCCCTGGAAATCCCTAGCACGAGGGTATGAGGTGCAGAGGTTTTCAATGGAATCCAAATGCAGGAATCTCAAATGAGGAAACTCCGGAAAAATCTTTGGCATTGGCTTTTGGCAAGCAGCTTGCCTGTGTGGCTTGCAGTCGACCCATGCGTTCAATCGACGGAGGCCCAGCCTCCCAAGGCACAATCAAAGAAACCACAAATTGCCGCAAATGCGAGTTATGGATTACTTGCCAGACCTTACTTGCAGATTGGACCACAGCCGTCACCCGGGCGCATGGACGTGATGTGGATCGCGCGCGAAACTGAAGCCACAAGCGGTTGGTCAATGGGCTACAAAGTCGACGGAAAGTGGAAAGAAGCGCAGGCGATTTCAAAGAAAGTGATGCCGTTCGATCCATCGATTTGTGTTTACGATGCAAAACTTTCAGAGTTGAAACCGGATGCCTCCTTCGAGTACAAGCTTTCAAAAAACGGCGAGAAAGTCTTCTCGGCAAGCGGTTCTGGATTGAAATCTGAAAAACAAAAAAAGTATCGATTTGCAGTATTTGGAGATTGCGGTGCAGGAACACCCGGGCAAAGAAAAATCGCATACAGATGCATGAAACAAGGCCCGGATTTTGTTGTGATGCCTGGAGATTTAGTCTATCAGCGCGGAACAGTGGGTGAGTATCTGCGAAAGTTTTATCCGGTCTTCAACAGTGATGAAGAAAAGATCGAAATCGGTGCGCCGATGATGCGAAAGATTCCTGTCATCGGTGTAATTGGAAACCATGATGTCGCCTCGGTCGGCGCCGTCGAAAAGTGCGACTTGAATCGATTTCCCGATGCGATGGGGTACTTCTATTTGTGGTCACTGCCACTAAATGGACCACTTACAGGCAAGTCGACAAAGAACATTCCAAAATTCCACGGACTTCCCGAGCGCATTGAGGCCTTTAAAAAAGCTGCAGGCGATTCATTTCCAAACATCGCTAATTTTTCCTTCGACTACGGGAATTCACACTGGCTTGTGCTCGATGGCAACTGGTATTGCAAGTGGACTACTCGTGAGCTCAGAAGTTGGGTCGAGAAAGATTTGAAAGAGTCGACTGCCACCTGGAAGTTTGTTTCGTTTCACCAACCGGCATTCAGCTGCGATGACTTTCATGCCAAAGAACAGAGGATGAGACTTTTAGCCAACATCTTTCAGGACAATGGTGTAGACGTCATTTTCGCAGGCCACGCACACAACTATCAACGCACTTTTCCGCTTCGATTCAAACCAAGGCTCTTTGAAGAGGTTCCGAAAATGAACGCGGATGGCACCGTAGATGGTGAGATGATTTTGGACAAGAGGTTTGACGGAGCCGCAAATGTCACCCCGCGTGGAATCATTCATATCGTAACCGGTGCCGGCGGGGCAAAGCTCTACGATCGATCTAAAATTGCGGAGTGTCTGTTTATCGACAAGTTTGTCGCTGGTTTGCATTCATTTACGATTTGCGATGTGAAAGACGACACGCTTTACATAAAACAAATCTCCGAAGACGGAACCGTAATTGATAGTTTTAAGCTATCCAAGCACTGAAACCTCAGATTAAATTGAGTCGAAATTGGGCATAAAAAAAGTGTTCAAACTGTCTATTTATACGGAACAGGCTTGAAAAAACCAGAAGTTAGCCACAGTGTGCAAGGGAGCTGGCGCGGGAAATACTTCTACGCGTCTGACTCGACGCCGAATGGTTTTGAGGCGGTTTTTGTCGAAGTCAGCGGAGCCGTGGAAGGCAGCATCTTGGATGACGGCAGGCTCGGCGAAGCCTTCGCTGGTGGAACTTTCGTCTACCCTCAGCTCAAGTTCGTAAAGCGATATCATGCAGCCAACACTGACCCTATCAGTTACCAGGGCGTGATGAGCGAAGATGGAAAACAAATCAACGGGACATGGGTGATCAAGACCCATAATCCGGTTGCCGGAACAGTAGTAATTTACGGCACCTGGACTGCCAGGCGCATGGATGAAGGCGAAGAGCTGAAGTTTCAAGAACGGCGCGAGCAAATGCAGGAAGAAGAAGAGGCGGAAGAGCGCGAAAAGGTCTTGACTGAGACTTCGCCATCGAAGCGCTGACGATTACAGCCAGCCAACCCGCTTATACAGTGTGTGTGCTATTGTCTTTGAGCTCATGGCACTGGTTTGTTTGGTTCATTCATAGGTCAATGTATGTTTCTTTCAATTGGAAGTGTTACTGCTTTAGTTCTTGCAGTTTTAGTCATCATCGGCGGTATCATTGGATTTGCCAAAGCGCGGAGTATCGCATCTCTAATTGCCGGAGTCGCAAGTGCTGCATTGCTTGGTGGGTGCATCTTCTTGATGTCGGTTAATCAGTCTTATGGACTGATTGCTGCGATCGTTGTGGCTGGAATTCTCGAGGGAATCTTTTTCATTCGACTGAGAAAGACGAAGAAGTTTATGCCCGCTGGTCTGATGATTGGTGCATCAGCTTTGTCTCAGATACTCTTCATCGTCGACCTTTTGACGTGTCAGTTTAAATAGAAGCGACTAGCGGTTCGCAAATCAGGTCGCGACGCAACCCGCGCGACGCAACCTACTGTTACGCGAGTGGCTTCAGATTTTTCAAGCGCTGTCTTGCTGCTTCAAGCGTTTCTGCTTTGCGGCTGAAACAGAAGCGAACATAGTTGTGCTTCAATGGTGAATCGCCGAAGAAGCTGGCGCCAGGCACAACGGCGATACCAATGTCTTTCACTAAATGTTTGGTGAAGGCAAGATCGGTTTTGTATCCGAACTTGCTGATATCGCAGAATGTGTAATAAGCACCTTGTGGTTTGAAGTAAGGAATATGGGCTTCATCGAGGATGTTGAGCATCAATTGGCGCCGTCCTGCATACTCTTTATTGAGCTCGTCATAATATTGCTGTTCCATATTGATTGCGCAAACACCAGCTCGCTGCAGTGGTGCGGGCGCTCCAACGGTGAGGAAATCGTGCACTTTGCGAATTGAATTGGTGATGTCTTCCGGCGCAATCGCCCAGCCCACGCGCCAACCTGTGACACTGTAGGTTTTGGACAAGCTGTTTATCGTGATGGTCAAATCTTCCATGCCTGGCAAGGAGCCGATGGCAACGTGCTCCGCGCCGTCGTAGAGAATGTGTTCGTAAATCTCGTCGGTGAATGCATACACACCCCACTTTTGGCAGAGTTTTGCAATCATCTCCAATTCATGTCTGGTGAAGACTTTGCCGGTTGGATTGTGTGGCGTGTTGATAATGATTGCACGCGTGTGATTGTTGAATGCACGTTCCAAATCTTTCTCATCGAACGTCCAATTCGGTGGCTGCATTGAAACGTAGCGAGGAGTTGCACCCGACAAGATCGAGTCAGGTCCGTAATTTTCATAGTACGGCTCGAAGACCACTACTTCTTCGCCTGGGTCAACCAGTGCCAGCATGGTCGCCACCATTGCTTCTGTCGCACCGCAGGTGACAGTGATATTTGCTTCCGGATCAATTTTCATGCGCAGATAGCGCGATGACTTGTCTGCAATTGCTTGTCGAAGAAGGCGATCGCCCCATGTAATCGCGTACTGGTTGACGTCATCGAACAGCGCTCGCATTGCTGATTCTTTCAGTTCTGGCGGGCATGGGAAGTCGGGAAGACCTTGGGCCAGATTCACAGCCTTATGCTGTGCAGCAAGCCGAGACATCTCGCGTATGACAGACTCATGAAACTGATTGGCTTTTTGAGAGGCAATCTTTCTTACCTGCTGCATAAAGTCGACTCCTCACCCCAAAGGGCACATGCGTTGTAAACAGGCCGGAAGCCAGTTGCACTATGATACCGCTTTATAGCCTTGTATAGGCATAGGCGCCGGGCAGAGCGTCGTTTAGAATCTTTGTCTGGCGCGCAGAAATGTGTCTTGAATAGGGACTACAGGGCTCGCAGATACTCAAGAAGGTTCTTCAGGTTAACAGCTGCTTCATCTTCGGGATCTAGTTGCATTGCTTCGTCAACGCACTTTCTGGCTTCTGGAAACTCAGAGTCGATCGCCTTTGCGCGAGCCAGATGCAGCCATGCATTGAGGTAGTTTGGGTTGAGATCGACTGCCTTCCACAGAACAGCCTTCGCCGAATAAGTATCGCCAAGCCTGAGATATAGCGCGCCCAGGTTTCCGTAGGGCCATTCGAAGTCCGGGTAATCGGCGATGAGAAGATCGAAAGTTTCTTTGGCTGCATCTAAATGCCCAGAGCGCATTTGATTGTGCCCCAAGATATTGCGCTTGACGGCAATGTGCGGCACCGGCTGGCGGGGCAGTTTCGTGCGCAGATAGCGCATTGCTCTGTCACCGATCTCTCCACTCTCATGGCATTCTCTTGCCTTTAGCAGTGCGTCTCTGGCTTGTTCCGTCCAACCCATATCTTTGTATTGAATTCCCAATTCCAAATATTCCTCTGGTGCCAATCCATCGGGAACATCACGAGGTGGCAGCGAAGCCAATGCAAGGTCTTCCATGGCTTTGCCGAGAGTCTCTCCGGCCTGTTTCGTGATGCCTTTCATTGCATCTTCAATGCCGGCTTTAATGCCTTTGAGTGTTTTGTGATCGCGCAGTAAATCGTCTGCGAAATTCGAGACTTGTTCGAGTTTATCCTGCACTTCGTAGCCAACATACTTCGCTGCGCCTGCAACCTGTTCTCCGAAATCCATGGTGCGTTCCAAAACGCTGAGTGCGCTCTCGAATTGCTTGTGTTGTTCAGGGGTGAGACCTTCAAACGGTGTGCCTGGCAGATCATCGCCTGTGCCGATGGCTTTGCGCGTGGCTGCAAGCGACTGCTTCTTCCAGTCCATTAAAAGGTACTGAATAGCCAGCTTCAGGTATTCGTTAGAGCTGAGTCCATCTGGAACTTGCCGCGGAGGAGGCATTTTGTCGTCACCCGGCGTTGTAAACATCGCCTTCTCAGTTTAACATCATCTGCGCCGCGTACCCAAATAGACGCCAAACGGCATGACAGATGTGAGCAAATAGCGCTAACATATGGCTCTTCTAAGATTCGCGGGTCGGCGCAAAAGTGTCCCAAGAGCAAAAGCAGAACAGCAATACAACACCCAACAGAGGGGTTTCTGTACCGACTCTCAACGACCTTGAGGCGTTGCTTGATAACGCCCGGCAAAGTAAGGGTACCAAACTTCAATACGCCTGGAATCCTCCGGGTGGCGGCAAAGCTTTTAGGCTCGTAGTTGTGGTGGATGATGACCAGCACGAACCGAGGTGGAGCCTCAAAGTTGTTGAAGGAATTGAAGCACGAGAAGTTTGGAGCGAAGAGATTTCCGATCTTGCCGTTGTGCGAGGCGTCTGTTTGAGGCACTCTCCACAAGCTCCAAGACCGCAGGCGCCTCCCAGCCCGCCGCCTGATGCACGTCGACCATCGCCGGCGTCGACGACAGCGCAGAATATGACGCCACCAAACAAGCCACCAGCGACGTCTCCAACCCCTTCGCTTACTCGACCGGCTAGCGCACCAAATGCAGTGCCGGTCGCGCCGGCAAGCATTCCTGTTCCACCAAAACCATTCTCACCTGCCACTCCGTCACCGGCACCTACGCCAGCCTCTGCGCCGACGCCGGCGTCGGCGTCTTTCGCATCAACACCTACGCCTGTTGCATCAACACCGTCAGATCTGCCGCCATTGCCGCCGCCAATTCCTGCTGCAATTCACTTGGCGAAAGTAGACGACTTCAAGTACGCACCGGAGCCGTCGAGCGAGTTGCAGGCACTGGGTGAAGACGGCACCGGAGCTGAATATCTAAATACTGAGCTCACAAACCCCAAATCTGGTTTTTATGAGTACGCATCGATTCTCAAATTTCTCGAGCACGAGTTTTACCGGTTTGAGGCGTTTAGAATTCCGTTGTCGCTCATTATTTTCGACATGCTGCATAAGGAGCCGTTGACCACGGACGCGCTCACGGCGGCTGGTTTGCGCATCTCGATGATGGGACGCCGCGTCGATCGCGCCGGACATTTTGAAACTCACTTTGCGCTTTTGTTGCCTGCCACCACTCAGGCGGCTGGTGGATTGATCGCTACGCGCGTTTTTGGGGCACTGTCTGCAGCGCCTTTGGCTCCTGGTTTTGATAAGAGCACTATCAGATTCTCTTTTGGTGTCGCGGGTCTTCCTGAAGATGGAAGCAGCATTGAAAATCTAATCATCGCCGCCAAACTTGCAAATAACTCGGCGCGATCGTTGGTGTATCCCGTTGTTGTCTCCGGTGGGTAAATACTGATGACAGGCGAATTCAAGCGAGGACCTGAGTTAGACGGGCTGACTCCTAAAATTGATATGGGAACGGGTGATGCTCCCCCGTCTCGACGTGATGTTCAAGAGATGTACAACAAGAGCAGGCAGAACCGTGATTGCCTGATTCAATGGGCTTGGTCCGAACCGGGCAGCAGCAAGGCGTATCGCCTGACGATCTTGTATCCCTTTGTCCGGGAAAGTGATTGGTGGGATTATGAGCGCAAGGATGATCCGACCTGGCATCTTTATGATGACAGGACGCTGACAAATCCTGTCATTTGGGAGTACAAGTCGGGAGATTATGAGCTTGCCGTCGAGATCGTGCAGATGGTGTGCTCGCGTGACAGCAAGGATGCAGGCGTTGTCCAAGCGGCTGCGTCGACGCAACAGACACCGGTCTTTCCTGATGCACCGATTGACTTGAAAGCTCAGCTGACAGGCAATCCCGCACTCAAAGAGCAACAAGATGTCTGCAAGGTTTTGCGTTCTTTCGTGAACAGTCATTTCACTGGAAGAGTTGATTTGCGCACGAGCACCGATTTCGGATTTGTATTTTACGAAAATGGATTGGTGACGCATGCCATCACCAATGGTGGGGTTGGTGATTTAGCGCTCAAAGAAATGGTGACATGGCAAATCGCTCAGTCTAACGCAGCGCCCGATGAGGTTGCGGATGAACGGTCGATATCGAAACATGTCGAATATCTGATTAGAGAGGGCGAGCATCTTCTGGAGCAGCAGCGCTACCTTATGCAAGTCGGGCTTTGCTTTGAGTCTACTTTGACTCGAAATCAGCTTCCCGATGGTGACATGCCGAAGTGGTTTCCCGCTCCTGAGTTTAAGAGAATCTATGACTATTGCGAAGTGCCTCGCTTGTTTGCAGACTTGGCGCGTGATCTCAAACTAGGGGTGTCTGTCTGGGTGCCTGTTCTTGTTCACTTCCTGAGCAATAGAATTCTGCAGATTGAGACACGACCTATACTGCGTTCGAATGCATTGAGCTTTCTGGGAGACAATCGAAATGTCATTGAAAGTAAGCTGGGCAGTTTGTTTTCTCCGCAGGACGGTTTGTACAAACATCACGCGCTGATACTTTTGCTCGAGCGAGAATTCTTGATCGCTCGCAGATTGAATCGCCCGCTATCTCTTATTGTGTTCGAGATTCAGAGCGGCATAAATATCCCTGGCAAACCACGCTGGTTGTCGGCGCCATTGGTGAAGTTGGTTTCGCAAAGAGTCGAGGCGTTAAAGAAGCCGCTTGATCTGTTTGCACATTTCGAATCTCTCGACTATGCGCTTCTGTTGCCAAATACAGATATGGATCAGGCTTTGAGCGTCGCGCAGACGATGCTAACTGCTTTAACCCGAGTTCCGATCTCCGAATCGCCTGAACGCATAGTGCTAAATGCGGTGTGCGGTGTTGCCACCTATCCCGATCACGCAAACAGTTTGGAGAAGTTTATTGCGTGCGCCAAGTTTTCGAAAAACATGGCAAAGAGGGGAAACGGACCAATCTTGGCGGGGCTGGTTGAAGAAGAAGAAGTGCCGGTTGGTAGCGCATCTGACTCTGAAAGAGCTACGGTCTCTGAACAGTCTCAGCAAGCATTGGTCAGCAACAAGTCATTCGAGTTACATGAGTTGTTGATTCGTGCTGAGTTAGTGACGCCGGATCACGTTGCGGAAGCCAGGCAGTTGATGGTGAGCTTAGGACTGCCGATGGATCGTGTTTTGGCGCTTCATGGTCACATTCAATCGAAAGCGGTCATGGCTGCTGGTGATATTCACGCCATGATCAAGTCAGGAGAGCTGACTATCGATCAGGGTGTACGAGCCGTGCAACTTGTAGGGAGGCATGGCTTGGATGCTCATAGCGCTTTGCAGCGATTGGGTCGCAAAAAGAGTTTCAATTCGGGGCCGCTCGCGACTTTGCTTCGAGATTCGGGATTGGTTACTCCTGCGCGTATGGAAGGCGTGCTTCGAGCAGCAGCCAACACAGGGCTTCCTGTGGGATACGTGCTGACAAGTCGACGTCTTTTGTCACGAGCAACTTTGCATGCTGCGTTGACGGTGCTCGACCTCCTCGCGAGAAATATGATCAATCGCGAGACGGCAATTCACGCGTTGTTGCGTCCTGCAAACTGCTTCGAGATTCTACGCGATCGTGGCGTGGAGTATGAGGCGATAGCTGTGCAATCACCCTTGGAGAGGTTGCTTCATAATGCCGGAGTAATGACGGAAAGCGATCTTCTTACCGTGCGGGAAACTTTGTTGACTGATGCAACAGAGTTTGATGCGGCAATAAAACAATTTGGTTTTGTCAATCAAGCTTGTCTGGATGCTGCAAAGCTGCTGGTTATGAAGATCGTTTTGGGCGAAGTCTCTGAAGATGATGCAACCGAAATCTTGAGGGCAGTCAAACAGAAAGAAGGCGTTCCGGATATTCAAACAATGATCAAACAGGTCGACAAACTCGATCGCAGTCAACGTGAGAAAGATAAGAGACTTTCAGCAGCTCAGCATCGCATGCTGGTTACATACTGCAAAGAACGTAATATGACTTTCCAGGACACGCTCGAATTATTTGGCTGGCAGAAAGTATTTCGCAGTTAACTCAGTAAGTTTACTCGCGCGTTTCGAGACTTGGGTGTCGAGCGAAAACTTTTTGTAGGCCCTACAAAGCGTCCATCTCCTCTCAAAATGTGACTGCGCCAGGATTGTGTGATTTCCTGTACGATGCTGTTCAAACTTCGAAATCCCGATCCAGAGAAATAGAGCATTCCTGCTCCATAGTTTCTTGGACTAGCTGCACGACGGGAGTTTTTTATATCTGACCCGAACCGGCTTGAAGAGGTCTATCATCGAACACCAAAACTAAAGGTTCGGTGTGTTTGCAGCTTGGCTTAGACAATTGTCCCTGTCTAATTGGCCCGGAGACTTACCAAAGTGTCGTACAAGATGGAAATCGAGCTATTCAACGCTAGCACGTCCACGAGCAATCGCAGGAAACAGCGTCATGAGACTGGCGAGTACCGCCTCCCCCTACCACCTTTCCTTGCGAGGCGGTGTTTTTCAACTCTTTGGACTTAGGGAGCTGACGCTTACTTTTCGATGTCTTCGATGTCTTACTGGAGTTTCCTGAGCTGTTAGACTTCTTCTGCGGCATGGTCGATCTTTCTCCCTGGTCACGACTATCTATCCCATTTTGTTGAACTTTGAGTGGGAAGCGTTACTTGGCCAGGAGGTTTACCAAAATGTTAACCGCTTACAAAACCTAGCTGGGTTTCCACGTTGAGCTCGAAACTCCATTGTAAACCATGTATTGCCTATCTACTAGTTAGTTACAGCAGGCACCAAGACCATGGCAGGGCGTTCACTTCTTGCCCAACTCAGTAAACGAAACAAAGTCCACCATCTATTCTCTGTTGTTCTTCTCGTTTTTCGTGTTACTGCTCGTGCAGAAATTGAATGCGCAAACTATGTACGACTTAGCGTTGAGAAACCGTGGCGCCTGGATAGTAGTACTTGAGGATCTCCTCGTAAGTCTTGCCCTTCTTCGCCAAGCCTGCCGCGCCCCATTGGCACAGACCGACACCATGTCCGGCGCCGGTCGATTGAATTAAAACCGTATCGCCTGTCTGCTCCAAACTAAAGCGTGTGCCGGGCGCTTTGTCCCAGCCAAAAGTTTGGCCGAGCTTTATCCAAAATTGATATCCCGAAATCTCATGATCTTTGATGGTTGCCACTTTCGTTGGGCGTCCGGCCGCATCTCGACTTGTGATTTCTGGAAGTTTGGAACCAAATGCGCGTTCGAATGATACTGCTGCAACTTTTGTTTTGGTTGGTTTCCAAAAGTTTGATGCTTTGCAAAAATCACATTTCACACCCTTGAGATAGACCATTGACTTTGCTGCATCACCGAAAACATCTGTTGCGTTGCTGGTAGATCCGGCGCAGCATGAGTGATAGAAGCAAGACACGGGACTCTTATCAAACTGAAGAACTCTGCCCCATACCGATTTCACAGCCTCTCGAATTCCTGGGCGTTCGTACTCGCTACCCAGATATGCTTCTTTCTGCGTTGAGTCGCCAAATTCTTCACTTGGTTTTAGCCGCGTCAGTCGGGTTTGTGTCAACACTGCCTGCGCTTTGATTGCCTCGGTCGGCCAGTTTGGCTGCGTCTCGCTTCCAATTACGCTTACAATGTAATCTTCGGTTGGCAGCTGGTTTCTGACGGCTAGCTTGTCACCCCTTATGGCGTTTCCGATCGAAGAAACGATGATCGTTCCTTTGTAAGAGCGCACCGTATCTGGTGTCAGGCGAATTTTTGTTCCTTTCGAACTCAGTCCTCTTAGCCAAACGGCAGTTCCTCGTGCAATTGGATTTTCTGTGCCGCTGGAGAGTCTTGTATCAGCGGTAAAAACGGCGACTGATGCACCTTTTGTGCGCAGCACAAGCTTGAAATTCTTTGAGGTGATTCTTCGTGTAATCGGCCGGAGAATTTCAACCGGTGACTCAATCTCGATTCGACTCATCGCAGGGCGAGACTCAAAAAGGTTAACGCTCAACTGCGGTCTTATTGCAACACCTGCAAGTGGGAATGCAAAAAATGCAAGGAGGAACAGTGAGACAACTTTGTTGACCATGATTACGGCCAAGTCGTGGCGAAGAGTTTCTTTTGCACTTGTGGAATTGCTGAGTCTTGGCTGGTTCCGGCGGCGGCGTAGAGACAGAATGCATGCCTCGGATTTTCAATCGGGAAGTATCCGGTCACCCAAGACTCAAATTTCTTGCCATGAGGAACAGTCCCTGTCTTTGCCGCAATATGCATTTTGTTTTCAGGGTCGAGATGTTTGCATGTTCCAGCCTTAACCGCTAATTGCATTCCTTGTTGCAGTCTCAACCAAGTTGTGTCCTTTAAGTCGGCAATAAATGGCTTCTCGCCGGCCATGGGGGCTTCGGCGCTGTGCAGGTACGGCACGTTTCCTTTGGTTGCCACCAATCCACTTATGCGTAATAACTGCAAAGCATTTGGTTGCAACCTTTCGTCAAGACCGAGCGCAAAGAGCAAAGCACTGCCGGTGATACCGCTTGGAAATGTTCCTGATTGTTGGCCTGCAACCGGGTGATTCAGTCCAAAAATCTCAGCGTATTTGATCACTGTTTTTGCTGACAGTTTGCTGGTCGCGTGCGCAAAAAAGCAATTGCACGACTTTCCTATCGCCGACACGAGAGTCATGCGTCCGTGAGCAAATTGGCAGTTGATGGTTTGCCGATTGACGTTGATGTGCCCGACGCAATCGACGTATTGATTAGGATTTACAAATCCTTCTTCCAGAAGCATGGCTGCAGTGACGATTTTCATCACGGAGCCGGGTCGCGCCCTCTTCACTACCAACCCGTCGGGGAAGCCCACCTGACCGGTTTTCAAATCTGCCCAGTAGAACCACGAAACATTGCTTCGTGCGTTGGTTGGGCGAGACTGAACGGGCTTCGCTTCTGCCGCTTGCTCGCTTGCTTCGACCGCTCCGCCGATGCTGAATATTGAGCGCAAGAACTGCCTTCTTCCGATACAATTTATGTCGCTATCGGCAGATTTGGCTTTGGTTTCATCGCGCGGGCACATTTAACGGTTCCCAGAGATTTTGAGTCTTACAGGCGCTTCACAACCATTTGACAGATTGTCAACGTGCGCACTCCCTAAGTTTACAGGTTGAGCCCGATAATAGTTGCAAAGAAACCATTATGTCCTTTGCCGGGTGTAACGAACGTGACTCTCGCCGGGTTACCTTTGCCGAAAATTGCCGCTGTCATTTTACTGACGTCGGGAATCCTTACTATTACGCTTGCAGCTCCGGGCCCAAACCCAAACATAGTCTTCGCCTCTTCGATAAAAGAAGTTGCAAACGATACGACAAAGCAAGTAGTCAAAGACGTTTCGCCTGCGAAGAGAGACTATCAGAAACAAGTAGTCAAAGGCGTTTCGAAAACCCAAACCCGATTCATAAAACTCACCGATGTTGTTCGAAGGACACTTGCCTTTCACTTTGATGATTCACCAGATAAAGGAACTCTCAAACAATTTGCCGAGAGCCTAGATAGTGGGGTACCTGATATTTACAAAAAGCCAGCTGGTGTTTTTGTAACCTTGAGCCGCAAGGGAAAGACCAGAGCCTGCTGGGGAAGTGTCACACCGCAATATCCCGACCTCATTTTGGCGACAATTTATGCAACCGAAGGTGCCCTAAATAAGGAATATCGTTTTGCGTCAATCGACAAACACGAGCTCAGTTTTTTGAAGCCGCAGGTGACTGTGGTGCGCGCGCTCGAGCCGGTTGGAAGTTTTCGTGAGCTCAATCCGGTGTTGCATGGATTGATGGTCAGGTCTGGTGGAAAGGCAGCGGTGCTGTTGCCTGGCGAGGCGGTTGACCCGTACTACCAGATGATTCAGTGCAAGTTAAAAGCGGGTATCAACCCAAAAAGTTCGTGTCAGTTGTACAGGATGAAATGCAATGTTTTCCAATGACGTGATCACCACACCGAAAAATCTTTTCATGAGATGGGAATACATCGTCATCAAGGTTCTCATCTTCGGATTAATCGCAATCGCGCTGGACAGACCGGTCGGCACACTCGCCGGGCAAATCATCATTTCGGAACCAAACTTCAATCTTTATACATATGATGTTCATAAAAACCACGTTTACGCAGTCGTAACAGGCCCGCGTGAGGGCCCGTCACTCGAACGCGGTGTTTGGATCAAAGAAGATGGAACCTTCCAAATTGAAAATCTTCCGCAAGGAGAGTATCAGCTGAAGGTGCGGGCGCCTGGCTTTGCGACTGAGTATGTCGACAGCCTCTTTGTCGAAGAAGGAAAGATCAACTATGTAGCCAACACCGTTGCGTTGCACTTCATCGACCCGAGTGTAGAAGTAGGATCAAACGTGCGCGTCTTCACGACTGCTGAGCAACCGCTTTTCTGGATCAGAGCGACCGGCGCGAAAGAAGCTAAGGTCAAGGTTTATCGCAAGGACATCTTCGAGGTATTCAAATCGAAGAGCTTCACCGACTTGGGTCTCGATCTCGGCACGGATTTATCCTTGTATAAGTACTCGCGCAAGTCCGATGCTAATCCTTTTGCTGGCGATAAGCCGGTCTTTGAATCAACGCGCAGCCTTGTTGCCGGAGATCAAGACACTGCATATCTCGACTTCAAAATGGATAAGGTGCCGGCTGGAGATTACTTCGCCGTTGCTGAAGTTGTTGATGCAAGAGGTGAAAAGAAGTCGTCTGACCTGACATGGTTTTCGGTTACCGACCTCGGATTGATCGTCAAGCATGCGCCCGATCAAAGTTTGGTGCGAGCAATAAATCTGCTCACGATGAAACCGGTTGAGGGTGTCACCGTGCAGTTTGTCGAGCGCAACGGAAACGTTATCGAGCTCAAAGACGCCGTCGGCGCAAAGACCGGCCCCGACGGTTTTGCCACCATCAAACTTCCTGCCAAGCAAGCCGAGAAGAGCAGCTATGACATGGTTGTTCTTGGAAAACTGGGAGACTTGCGCGCTTATGGCGGCAGCAATTATTGGCGTAGCGATTCTGACAAATATCGCGTGTACTTCTACACCGATCGCCCTGTCTATCGGCTTGGCCAGACTGTCTGCTACAAAGGCATCGCCAGAAAGGTCGAGCAAAAAGGATTCAAGAACATCGGCAGCAAGGTTAAGGTTGCTGTAAAAGTCGAAGATCCCGACAACAGTCAAATCTGGCAGGGAACTCTTACAACAACCGAGCATGGATCATTCAATGGAGCCGTTGAGATACCCAAAGACGGTAAAACCGGTGCCTACCAGATTCAAGCAACTTTCCCCGACGGCACCACCGATTATCAATCATTTGAAGTCGAGCAGTACAGAAAACCGGAATACCAAGTCGACGTAGTGGCGATGGAACCACGAGTAGTGGCAGGCGGCAAAGCCAAGTTTCGTATCAAGGCTAACTATTATTTTGGAGCACCTGTATCGAATGCTCGCATCAAATACTCCGTTTATTCCAGCGAAGACTGGGGGCTCAGATATAAGCTGGAGCCGCGCCCTGACTACTATTCATTCTTCGACGGCTGGGGCTCGGAAGACAACTATGACTACAGCTATGGTGGCGAATATTTGAGTGAGGGAACGGCTCAAACGGATGAAACCGGTGAGGCGATTATTGAAGTCGACACTCAAGAAGTGAAGCTCGACCCTGAAACTCCATTCAGCTATTCGACGATGGAACGCAAATACAAAGTCGAAGCGGAAGTCACCGATATAAGCCGATTGAGTGTGGTCAACAGTGGCTACGTATCAGTCACGCCCGGCGACTATGCTTTGTTTGTAGAACCGAAAGATTACGTGGTTAAAGTAGGTGCGGCAATTCCAGTTTCAATTCGTGCAGTCGATTATGAAGGCAAGCCGGTGGCAAACGCGAAGTTGAAACTTAGTGCATCGCGCTGGCCGTGGGATAACGTAAGCTACACCCAAAAGCCTCAACAAGTCCTAATTACTTCGGATGTCGTCACCGACAAAGACGGAAAGTCCGAGGCCAGCATTCAGGTCGGAGATTCATGGCCGACTGACACAATATACATAAGTGCAGAAGGAACAGATAATGCTGCACACAAAGTCATGAACTTTTCGACGGTGTGGGTGGCCAACGAAAATGAGCCTTATTACGCTCGTGGCGACGGCTCAGATCATGCGCTTCAAATCAAGATGGACAAGCCGGTTTACAAACCGGGTGAAACCGCGAAGGTCATGATCTCCGCGCCTACCTCAGGAAAAGACGGCATGGAAGCTCTAGTTTCCATCGAAGGCCCGTGCATCTACAAGTACTGGACAGTACCGATGAATGCCAGCGCCAAACTGGTTGAAGTTCCAATCATCAAGGGCTATGAGCCCAACGTTTACTTGAACGTCGTGTTGGTGACAAAGAAACGCCAGGTCTACCAAGACACGAAGATGATCAAGGTTACGCCTGAAGAACACTTTGTCGCGATGAAGATCGAGACTGAGAAGGAACGGTACAAACCTGGCGAAACAGTTCACTACAAAGTGACTGCAACGAATAAGGATGGCACTCCTGCCGCCAACATGGAGTTGTCGCTTGGTGTCGTCGACGAAAGCATCTATGCAATTCGCGCCGATGCTACACCCAACATCCAAAAGTTCTTCTACACACAAAGACCTCATTGGGTGACGACCGTCACATCGTTCCCTGAAGAGTATTCAGGTGGACCAGACAAGATAGAGCCGAAGGTTCGCAAAGACTTCCGCGATACCGCAATCTGGCTGCCGACTCTCAAGACCGATGAGAAAGGAGTCGCTGTTGCCGAACTCAAATTGCCCGACAACCTCACCACGTGGCGTGCCACCGTGCGCGGTGTTGACCTCAATTGCAATGTGGGTTCTGCAGTGCAAAAGATCACTGTGACGCAAGACATAATCGTGCGTCTTGCACTGCCGCGATTCTACAGCCAGGGCGACGAAGGGCTGATCACCGCTGTCGTTCACAACTACAGCGAGCAGACCCAAAACGTCAAACTCAATCTCGCCATATCGCCGCAGTTCAAAACAAACATTCCGCTTGCACAAACTTTGACGATTGCCAAAGACAAAGCAGCGAGATTCAACTGGCCGGTCACCGTCGCCAATGCTGGTGAGGCGACGGTAAGAATTAAAGCAGTCGGTCAAACTGCCGGCGATGCCCTCGAGCGCAAACTCTCTGTGCGCCCGCTTGGTGTGCCTGCCTTCAGTGTTGTCTCCGGCGTTTTGACTGAGGACTCCGGAAGCGTTGAGATTCCCGTTGCACTGCCGGCGGACGCCGAACCAGGCACTGCCAAGTACAAACTCAGCCTCTCAGGCTCGTCACTTGGACCTGTAATCGGCAACTTCAACTCACTCATTGAATATCCATATGGATGCACCGAGCAGACGATGAGCAGGTTTGTTCCATCCATTGTTGCAATGACATTGCACAAGAAATTGGGACGCCCTCTCAGCAATGACGACATGAAGAAATTCGGTGAAGTCTACAAGCTGGGCATGGAGAAACTGACCGGCTATCACCACAGCGATGGCGGTTGGGGCTGGTGGGAAAACGATGAGAGCAACGCATTCCTTACGGCGTATGTGCTTGAAGGATTCAAAATGCTCAACAATTGCGGCTACAAGGTCGATAAATCATTGACCGATCCTGGGCGCAAGTGGATGCAAAAAGGAATCGTCACTGCGCACAAGCAACTGATCGATCCAAAACATGTCGTGTACTACTACAGCGATATTGCCGCGACCACTGACATTGCGCGCATGATGTATTCCTTGAGTCTCTGGAAGGACAAGTGGGATCCAGCAGTGGAAAGTTGGATTGTGTCGAAGTATATGACACTTGCACCAGAGCCGCTGAGCTACCTCATCATCGCACTGCACAACAATGGAGACGATGCGACTGCGAAGAAGCTCTATCAGAGGTTGTTAGCGCTAGCCAACAAGGGTGAATCTACTCTTGATTGGGAGCACAATGCAGATATGTGCAAGCGTCTGGCGCTCTCTGGCGTAACCGATTACTCCTATCGCTTTGACGGAGTAGGAACGACTGCATTGGCTATGCAAGCCGTTCTTGCAATTGAACCTGAAAATCGCACGGTGATTGAAAACATCAAGCAATGGCTCATGACTCAGCGCGGTAAAGACGGTTGGTCCAACACCAAGTCGACAGCTCAAGTCTTCCTCGTGCTTCTCGAAGATGAGTTATTGTCGCAAGCCAACGGCGTTGACTTCACCGCGAGTGTAAACAATCCGCTGAGCGCGACAACAGTACCGATGGATTTCTTGTTCAACAAATCCAATTTGTATGACACAGAAAAACTAATCGAAGTGACTCCGAAGGCCGGGACGCAAGCAACGATTACGTTGAAGAAGACCGGACCTGGGCGCTTGTATTACAACGGCTTGCTCACTTACTTCAGAAAGTTGAAGCCCAACGAAACGTTGGCTAACAGCGGACTGCCGTCAGGGCTGCAAGTAACTCGCAAGTTCTTCCGCCTTGAGACGACTGCCACTACCAGTGATGGAACCATCAAATTCAAGACTGTTCCTATTACTGACGGCAAGATCAAAGCGGGTGAGACCATCTTGATGAAAGCGTACGTCAATGCGCCAATCACGCTGCCCTACGTGATGCTTGATTGCCCGCTGCCGAGTGGCGCTGAAGTCGTGAAATCCGACATGCAGCAAAATCTGCAGAGTGAAAATGGAGCCAACGGTGGTTACGAAGGCGATTGGGGCAGCGTCTGGTGGCAGCACCAAGACGTGCTCGACGACCGCATCGTTTTCTTCGGATCGTACGTATATGAAGGTAAGCGCGAATTCCACACCCTCTTGAGAATGGAAATTCCTGGAACAGTACAGATCAATCCAATCTTGTTGGAAGGAATGTACTCCAAGGGCGTGCGTGCATTCTCACCGTTGGATTCGGTGAAGGTGGTGGAATGATCAATGCTTTGGGCAATCGCCTGCGCAAAACCATAGCCGCATCAGCAATCTTCGCTTTGCCTGTGTGTGCGTTTATGTTGTACTGGGTTACTCGACCGTTTCCTGACACGCTGTCATCGGTAACGATCTCGATGCAAGACCTTTCCGGCGCGCAGCGGATCAACATACAACAAGCGGTGAGAGGTCTTAACGGCACAGTAATTGAGCCGGGCAAGCAGTTCTCATTCAATGCAAAGGTTGGACCGCGCACCAACAGCAGAGGATACGTGTTGGCGCCGTCCTATGTCGGCAACGACAGTCTTGCCACTGTGGGTGGAGGCGTCTGTTTGGTTTCATCCGGGTTGTACCAAACGGCCCTTCGCTCCGGCATGAAGATCGACAAGCGCACTCCTCACATGCGAACAATGCGCACCGTTGCACCCGGTCTGGATGCGACTGTGTGGTATGGGCAAACCGACCTTGCCTTCACTAATGCTTTAACTCAACCTGTGCGAATTAAATGCGAATCGAATCCAACGAAGGTAACTATTGCAATTCTCGGACCTCGACGCGTACTTCCTGCAATCAAAGTGTTTCGCAAACAGTTCTCGACGCCGAGCGGCACTCAAGCCGAGGTGTACCGACAGATTCAGGGGCGAACGGAACTTGTGTCGCGTGATACTTACGCCTCAAAGCGACCTGACGCTGCGACCCGCGAAATTGCCAATTCACGGTGAGATAGCTACGTTCGGTTATCCCTTCGTTAGCCCGCCCTATAGTCTGGGCTAACCGCTGAAGATCGTGGCTCTTACCACCTAAGTCCCAAAAACCAAAGCCTTTCTTAAAGAGAGGCGGTTGTCAAGCGGGCGCTGATATTATGGTGCGAAGCGCAGACAGCTCCCCTAGCATGCCCTCCCTGCCTTTCCGAGAAAGCTCGGATTTTTGAAATAGAAATAAATGAATACTGAAGAAATTGTAGATAGCAAACGCAAGGTCTCTGCTCGCGGCTTGCACAATCTGACCGTCTGTTCAACAATCATCGTTCTAGGAGGCGTCCTTGTCGCATCCGTTTACCATAGCGTGAACGCGAATCAATCGAAAGTCGAAGTGCAACAGGGCTTTGAATTCTTGTTGCGCGGAGATAACGAGCAAGCAATTGCACACTTCAAAAAGGCTATAGCAGCCGACAAGCAGGCAATTCACAAGTACACCGAGGTTACGCACAGAGAGGATCCGCAAGAGGCGCTCAAAAAGTTGGCGCTTCAGTTGAAGATTAGCCCTGATAGGGCTTACACGTTCGAACAACAAGCAGTGGCATATGAGCGTGCGAATCAACTCGATAAAGCCGAGATGTCCTACAAAAAAAGTATCGCTTTGAGCCTGGGTGATTTTACGCCGGGAGCGAATATTTATAGCTATGAAGACCTGCCGGCTAAATACGCACGTCTTCTCCTCAAAGAAGGAAAGAAGGCAGACGCTGCCAAATTTGTGGAAAGAAATTGCCCCGTGCTCTTTTTCAACGAAGAATTTGAAGGTGTGTGCAAAGAGCTGAAGCTTCCCAATTGCAGACTGTCTATGAAGAAAGAAGCCTCTGAGGAAATTCTAGATGCTTTATCGCAAGCGTATAGTGACAGTTATGATCCAGATCAGCTGCCTGACGCAATCAAGAAAATCGACGCATTGATCACAAAGTATCCGTGGTGCAACCAGGCATTGTTGACGAAAGCGAAGGTCAACATCGAAGCACATCCGGATACTGCCATAGCATGTGCTAATCGTATTCTTGCTAAATATCCGGGGCTGGCTGAGGCTTTGCACATTAGAGGCAAGGCTCATTTTGCCAAACGGAATTATGCAAAAGCCGTTAACGACTTTGCTTCAGCTCTCAAACAGCTTCCGGATACCCCACAATACTACATTGATATGTCCGATGCTCATCTGGCAAATGGGATGTGGAAAGAAGCTCTTAGTGACTTAGATCGAGCTGAGCGTGTCGCGAAGCCAAACTCGGAGGTTGTGGGCAAGCGAGCCGAAATTCTCGAGTGCCTGGGTGAACGATCTGCGGCAATTGGAGAATTCACCAAAGTGCTTAGCTGCAGAGAACTCGACGAGCTCGATGGCATGTGGTGCATGCAGTCTAGCGAAGCTCTCTTCAAGGACTCAATTACAAATTGGGATGTATCTTGCAGCCGAATGAAGTTGTTGCTCGCCGAAGGAAAACTCGACGAGGCAGAAAAGGCTGCTGATGGATTGAGGACGCATCAATTCCAAGATTACACACTACGTCTTGCTAAATCGCAAATTCGCTTGCTTCGACACGATAGTGCCGGTGCGCTTGCGGCTGCGACGGAAGCAAAAGGATTGGAAAGCGATGGTGCTACAGAATCGGACCAGAGTCTCATGCAGCTAGCTACAGTGCACGAGGCGATGGGGCAGCCACAACTAGCCAGGCAAGAGTTGCAATCAGCTCTCAAGATCGTTAATGCAATACTAAAAAGCAAGGACGGCGACTGTGTCTGTAATGGTGATACCTATTTCGAAATGGCGATCATATCCATTCGACTTGGCTCGACAGAACAAGACGTGCGACGCGCCGTCAGACTGGCGCTGAAAGAGAAGGAAACGACAGTGCTGGAAGTCGGCAAGTTTATGTCTGAGCTCAAATTGATCAAGCGAGCAGATTCGACCGATGCTGTCGCGCGCGAAATCCTTTCAGTTCACCCGGAGTGGAAATCGTTAGTGGACAAGTGGCTGAAGTCGTAGCAGTTCTGTCTGATGCTACGCAGCTTCTGCCGGAGCCTCTGGCGGCTGCGGCGCCGCGGGAGCGGCTGGCTTCTTGTTGAACAAATACGATCCAACACCAAGAAGAACACTCACAAAAACTGCGATTCCAATCAAAACTTGCATGCGCGTTTGCGAATGACAAAGAAGTCCTTTGTCGATGAGCTCATTTGTGAGTATCGCGAATGCTCCTGCAAGAAGCGGAAGCAACATCACGTTTTCTTGCGCAGACACGGTCTTTTGATAGATGACCGGTGCAAACGTTGCAACGATTACACCTGCAACTCCGGCGGAAACGAGAATGCTCGACGTCGGTT
Organism: uncultured Candidatus Obscuribacterales bacterium; assembly: GCA_964503045.1. Classification (GTDB taxonomy): domain Bacteria; phylum Cyanobacteriota; class Vampirovibrionia; order Obscuribacterales; family Obscuribacteraceae; genus CAYZJR01. The sequence goes on along the minus strand of CAZCZI010000064.1, from coordinate 15,835 downwards.
CCGAATGCAAGAAATAGCTCGCAGCAGGTGGCATGATCGCGCAACCGGAAAGAACGAGAAGCGTGAGCATGCGTCGTTCGCCAACATCACGAAGGACGAGGCTGACAGCAAGTACCGCAAGGAATCCCGCGTAAAGAGCCGCTCCCACATATGGATGGGTTACGTTGACGCCAGTGACGTTGGGATTGTATAGAGTGATGAATCCCTGTGCAATTGCCTTTGCCAGCCAGAAGCATCCGGCAATTTGTGCCACGCCGGTTGTCGGCACTACGATTGTTGATGCGGCTAAAACCAATAGTCCGTATGTTCCAAACAAACGTGTTGCTACAACTGTCATCACACCGATCAAAAGAAGATCTTTGAGTGCGCTGCTTGCAGTAACAGGCTCTAATGCTTGTTGCGCATTCTCAGGACGACGCATCAAGTAAGCCGCCAGCATTCCCGCGCCTGCCAGCCCGGAGAGATCTTGAAAGCTCATGTTCAACAACAGTTTTGTACCGACCATGAGCACGCAGATTCCGCCGAAGATGGCGAGCATGATTCGCTTGTACAGCCATTTGTCGTTGTTGACGAAAGGTGTCTGCAACAATCTTACGAGCAAACCGACAGACAAGACACCCAACAGAAACGATGTGTATTTCCCAAAGTCCATTGATGGTCCGACGCGACACCAGAATGTTCCGCCCAGCCAAATTGCTGCAGGCAAAACATCTTCAAGTGTCGATTCCGAGCGCCCAAGCAAATTCTCCGCTGTCTTCCAAACCAGCATGCCGGCGAGCGCGCTCATGATGTGAATGTTTGACGCGTACTCTTGCGGCAGAAAACTAGTCAAGCCAAACGCCATTGCCAGAAGCAGAATCGATCTCAAAAATGGTGCGAGTTTGATTTGACTCAAGATGAATGTCGCGACAAGTCCACCACAAAAAGCCGGTAACGACTGCGCAAAGCTGATGTCTAGCTTTTGTATCTGTCCTGCAAGAAACACACCTGCAAACGGCACTAATACGCTCGCCATCGCAATCAAGCCGTTCGGCATGTCTTTGAACGAGAGTTTAGTCCACTCCTTATCCTTGACGAAACGCCAGATAAAGGTGAGTGCGGCCACAACTGAAAACAGTATGACGACGCTGGAAACCTGCGGCAGGCTTGGCATAAGCTCGTACCCCTGAATGCATGCTAGACTTTACAAATGTAGCACAGTGTTGCTTCCAGAAGCCTCCACCAGAGTTAATTGCATATCAAGAGAGTGTTAGGCGAAATCGCTGAAATAGTAAATTCTCAAGAGCTCTAACGGCGGTCAACTTTCAATGAGATTTGCGTTTCCTGCACTGGCAATAACCGTCTTTTTGATCACCTGCACGGTGCTCTTCAATACGTTTTCAAACGCAGATCCGCGCGACGAGACCGGCAGATTTTTGCGCGACGTCAGAAGCGGCGACTACAAGAAATCCGTCAAACACTTTGGCGGCAACGCTTGCCGATGCCCTGCAAAGGGTGGTTGGGTCTCCTACCTTGTATATGCTTCCGGCGAAGAGCCTAACCTTGCTTTCATAATGGGCAAGGACTTCGAGTTGGGCAATTCGAAGTTTCAGAAGATTCCCACGCAATCGGATGCCAAATCGATTGTTCCATGGGAAAAGCCTGAAGATGTAGTGGTTGATGTTCCAATAGTTTTTTCTAAGGGATATCAACCATTGTTCCTCCCCTTGCCTATGGCATATGGGCAGTCAATGACTGAGGGAGAACTGAATGAATTCTTGGCGGACCCGGACAAAGATGCGTGGAAGGGATTGACGCTCAGAATGAGACCGTCTTTGAAGCCAGGGTTGATGGAGCGCCCCAAAGAGAGTCAAGAAATTGAATACAGACCAACCGAGAAATTGCGTGGAGTCGATGCCACCGAATCTGGTTCTTTCGGAGTGACGGTAGATACTCCAAGTGCTGAGTCGGAAACAGAAAAAATTCTTTTGGAAGCATTAGGAAAAGATGCCTTGGTGTATTTGCATCCCAAAGACCCCGGTGCTGTAAAGACTCCGGCTGGACTGACCGTGTCTGACGAACAGGTTGAAGCGAAGTTGCCGCGAATCAAATCGGTGTTGCTTCGATTGCATGTTGTAAGACGAGGTCAGTTGAAAGATTGGACTGTGTATCACATTGGAGTGACTGAACCTGTTTTGAAAATCGGTGACAAAGAAGTTGTGCTGAAGAATTTCTTGCCGCCTGCCGTAGCACGAAAGCATGCAAATCTGCCCCCTGAAACCGAAGAGCAGGCAGATGCGCAAGCACCGGAAGCGCAGTCCCCGGAGACTCAAGACGCTCAACAGCCGAAAGAACAGTCTGCTTATCCGCCTGAGACACAACCATCGCAATCCCACTAAATGCGAAGCGCCACTCGACTGATCGCCATATTTTTTGCAATGATGCTCGTGTCCAATTCGGCATGGGCAGAGGAGTCAGGCAAGAAGTATGAATTCGATCCGTTCGGCGGATTGAGCATGTTCGGAAAATCTACGGAAACTGAATCGTGGAAAGTCGATTTGTGCGCGGCGAAAGAGTGCATGCTCATGGGTCTTAACGACAAAGCGGAGCCACTTCTCGTATTCGCGCGCGATCGCGCACGCGAGGTCAAGGCAGAGCCAATCGGCATTGCTTATTGTACTTACTTTCATGCAGTGGCACTGCAGCGACTCGATCGCGAACGCGAGGCGATAGAAGAATTGCGCGATGTCGTCGCGACTTTGAAGCAGTTTTCAAAGGAAGTAAAACCAGTTGCAGAGCTGCCGATTGTCGAATACCTCCTTGCATATTCGCTTGAGAAGACAGGCAATCACGGCGAATCTCAGCAGCAATTGGGGAGTGCAATAGCACACATTGGCGCTTATCTAAAGGCAAAGGCGTCGAATCCTATTTTCTTTGCAGGCGAGTACGTCGGTCAGTGCAAACCATTTATGGATCCGGAGTTTTACTTCCCATCCGATTCGATTGTGGGAAGGAAGCTCGTGGCGGGCGAGTCAAAGGAAACTTTGCCTGCAGTACAGAAGTCTCTATTGAAGATAGCGGCGCTCTGCGACATTCGAAGCGCGTATGGACTTGCTTCGTACATGTATTCGGCTTACTCTGCAAACAATGCCCACACTACCTCTTTCGAGCAGGAGTATTGGCGCGACAAAATGAATGCGGCCGAGCGCAACTGCTTTATTGCCTATGCAGAACATGCCTTCTTTCTTGCTCAAGTCCGCATCAACGACCGCATCCAGTCCGGATCTGTGTCCACCGATCTTCAAGGCTTGCTTGATTCGGCTTTCGAAATCGCAATGCAGCGCGAAAAAGGAAATGTCGATGCTGCAATCAAACTTACTAAAGCGCGAGGCGCTAAACTCGAGCGAAGAGCTGCCGGCGATGAAACCAATTGTTTGACCGCCGACAACGAGTTGATGATGGCATTGCTACTGTGCCAGAAGACATCAAATTTAGAATTCGCTCGCAAACATTTTAGCCGTGCTGAATCACTGCTTACCCAAAGAACGTTTGATGACCAGTCTCAACTTATGGAGGTAATGTTTCAAAAGGGGCTGGCTATGCAGCTCTTCGAACCGAAGTCGGACTGGTTCGACGTGGACTTGAAGGCATTGACATTGTTGAATCTGACCAAGCCGACCGGAATGATGTACAGCAGAACCATCGATGTCGATACGATGCTTCGCATGCGAGTTGAAGATGTTATCTACCAGCACGGCGGGCCGTGGGGATTTGGTGTTCTCAGCGAAGATACGATGCCCGATGGTCATTATCTTGATCTCTCATTGTCCAAGGATGAAGAAGGCGCCAACAAACGCATCCGCGAAATCAAAATGCATGGCGGTGCTGGCGTCGTGCGAGAGTTGATGTTCTACAAATTGCTCTACTTCTGCTATTACGCATATGCTCAGAATGCAAATGTTCCTGCCGCTAAAGCGGCCCAGAAAGCGTATGAATTGCTTCGCGTAGGCGCGAAGGAAGTGCCCGCTTCCATGTTTGTACAAGGCATGATGGATTTATTTGGCGTCTTTCTGAAACATGATGATTATCTCCATGCCCGCGGTTGTTTGAATGACATCATTGGCAGTGGGGTTGCCGATGCATCTGAAATTGCTCTTTGCTATGCGCGATTGTCGGACATCAGTTTTGAAGAAGGCGATCTTCCACTTGCAGATTCGTTTGCACAAAGTGCACTCACCATTGTGGACAGGGAGCACATTGGAGGCGCATCGCAGTTAGCGGCACTGGCTGCCTCGGGTGCTGTCGCCATGGAGAAGGGGAAATTGCCTGTTGCTCGCGAGAAGATTGAATCTGCGCTCAAAGCGGCTGGGATAAACAAGAAAGGTGCAAGCGCCGAGACATTGCGGCTCCTCATTTTGATGACGGACGTATTAAAGCGACAAGGTGAGTTTGCTAAGGCTCGACAACAAAATCTCCTTGCCATGAAACTTGCCGGGTCTCAACTGCAGTTTAAGCTTGAACGCTCGAAACTCCTTCAACTATTGGGTGAAATTGACCAGGCTGAGGGAAGCTTTGACGATGCAATTCGAAATTTCCGGGCTTCAACAATTGAGTTGGGCAAAGGACTTTCTGATCGTGATGAGCTTGAAATTGCCGTCAAAAACTTTTGCCGTCTTGCAGATTGTTGTGCACGCAAAAACGATCGAAAGGAAGCCGCCCTCTATGCTCTAGATGCAGCTCGAGTCTTTGACCATACTCTTCCGCAGATGGTTGCGAAAATGTCGTTTGCGGCACAGTGCGAGTATCTTTCCCATACTCGCAATCAGCTGGATGCGCTCTTGAAGTACGGCACCTCAAACGCGACTGACATTGCGTCCACATATGCCTATGTCATGAAATGGAAAGGACTGTTAGTCGAACTTCTCCGCCGTCAAAGTACTCTGATTTACGTTACACAAGCAATCAAGCCGCAAGAAACAAAACGACTGACAGAGCTGAGAAGCCTCCTTGCAGATTGGACATTTTCGAAAAAACGTGTGACAGATCCTGAAGAGTGGCTCGCTCAAAACGACCGATGGACGCAAGAAAAGGAGGCTCTCGAACAAACCCTGTTTGACGTCGCCCTGCTTGTGCAGAGAGCCAGTTCTTCTGAGCAGATTGTCAACTCTATGAAAGGTGGGTTGCGACCGAAAGGCGAGCCGAAACAACCTGCGAAAAAGAAAGACGCAGGTACTAAGCCTAGTTACATGAAGCGGGTGTACGGCGAAAGACATGTTGATGCTGTATTTGCGGATGTCGTGCGCGGGTTGTATGCAGAACTTCTCGTTGCCAACCGCAGCATGGTTCAAATGTTTTTGCGGAATGCAGAGGCCAAGTTGGAGCTTTTGCGCATTGTTCCAAAGGGACTGCAAGACGCTGCATCGTTTCGACAGACATTAACGGCAAACGAAGCTGTAGTTGATTTCGTTCAATATTTCGATGAGAAGGGGGAGTCGCAATACGTTTGTTTCGTCATCACTCACGAAAGTGGACCATTCTTTTTAACCTTAGGAACCGCAAAAGAAGTCGACTCAGCAATCTCGGACTGGCGCCAGGAAACAATCTGGCAAGCAGTTTCAGATAAGCAGACCACCGACTTCAGCGATCTCATATTCTCGAAGATCTTGAAGAAACTGCCGCCGCAGATAAATAGAGTGTGGATTAGCCCGGATGGCGAACTTGCCCGCGTTCCATTCGAAACATTGATGCAATCAGCGACAGCAGCTCGAAACAATGTACTTGTTTCTCAGATAGATAGTGTTCGAGAGCTGTTGCTACTCAAAGAGCGGCAAACGAGAAACAAACTCATTGCAAAGGATGAGCCGCCAAAGCCCTCTTATGCTTCTGTAGTGCTGGTGGGTGATGTTGATTTCGGCGATCCGACTATTCCAAACCTGCCCCAAACAAAAATGGAGATCGCGGCGATAAAGGAACTGGCCGAATCTTTTGGCGACAAAGTGAGTGCGGTAACTGGGGTGGATGCAACAAAGGCATTGGTGTCGAACCAAATGACTGAGTCTGACTGGATTCATTTGGCAACGCACGGTTTTTTCTCCGGACCTTCCAGAGAGCTTGAACCCGAGAGAATGGCGATGTCTAGATCTGCCCCTTACCAAATTCCCACGAGGGCAGGCACTCCAAGCGAAATCAGAAACAGTACTCAGCGCAACATGCTCATTGCCTCCGGAATTATTCTAGCCAAGTCGCAAGGTCCGGATGGAACTGCGCAAGCGGGAAGACTAACAGCTGAAGAACTTATTGGAGTCAATCTCTCTCGAAACAAACTTTTCACGCTGTCGGCTTGCGATACGGGACGAGGAAAAGAAGTCTCTGGTCAAGGCGCAATTGGCTTGCGTTCGGCGATCATGGCTGCCGGCTCAAAGTGCGTCTTGATGTCTTTGTGGAAGGTCGATGATCGAGCAACACGATTGTTGATGGAAGAGTTTTATTCGAACATGTGGAAACAAAAGCTTAGTCCTGCAGAGTCGCTCAGACGAGCTCAAGACAAAGTGCGTTCAACCAAAGGGTTCAAAGATCCATACTTCTGGGCCGCATGGATTCTTGTTGGTGACGCCTGGTAGGAGCGCTTAGGCTAAGCTTTTGTTTCATCGATCGCCGGTATTGTTGATCCATCTGAGGATTCGGTGTTTGGCGCATCGGATGCCACTGATTCGACAGCCGAAGGCGGAGCTGGTGTTGCCGTCTCCAAGTCAGTTTCAACCAGAGCGAAATCAGCTTTCGGAATTCGCATTTTGAGATAACCGACGTACACAATTGGTGCCACCATCATCACGCACATGATGACGAAGTCCGATGTAAACATCTGAGGGCTGTGCCTAAAAATTGCAAACAGATACGGTGTTATCGTCGTAGCTACTGTCAGCATCAGGTACACCAAAATATTCTGCTTGGCCAAATGCTTGATCAAATACCAATAAAAGATGCCGCTTACGATTGATGCAATCACACCGATAGTAAAGTCTTGCCAATAACGTTCGGAGCTGAAAGTGATCAGGCGGTGCACCACAATCGCCAACAAGAATATTTTGACGTTTGGTACATACTTCGCATAGAGTCCAGCCATTACGGCAATCGACATTACCGACGAGACGCTGCTGCTAATTATCGACGTCACGACGTCCAGCGGGAAGAAGAAGTAGTTTGTTATGGCGCATACACTGTACAGGTACGCTTCTTGTACTTGAGGAGAGACGACTTGTGTTACGCGATCCGAAATGGTCGAGATGCCGTTGCCGATAAAGAAATATGCATAACCCATAATCACCGCGTCGAGCCACATGTTGTAGTGCCGTATGCGGTGCAAGCCGTTGCCCTGTCGGAAGGCGACGTCCGTTACTGACAGAATTGGTGTCTTCGGACACAAGATGCGGAAGCATGCAAATGCCACGGCAGCCATCATGAATGTTTGCACAACGCGGCTCAACAGCCCTTTGAGATCGCCGACAAGTGAGTCGAGAATGTATGACGTTTGTGGTGTTGTGGTGTCGTAACCTCGATAGAAGTTGGGCAAGTCATTTAGAATGTCAGGAATTATTAGTAAGGCAATAGGAATAGCGATAAAAACTGCTGGGCGCCACTTTATTGCACCGGATCGCAAGACGCCATAACCCCACCACAAAACCAATAGAGTCAAAATGAAGTACATTGCTGTCCGAACATGTCCGAAGACTTCGTCTTTCAGCGTGCGCTTGCTTCGTTCAAAACTCCACTTGTCAGGTACCGTCCACCAACGCGAGAAGTCACCAACATGTTCGCCAATGACGTTGGTTGCAATCTTGCAATCAGCCTCTGCGACTTTGTATTTAGGAACCTTATAGGTGAAGACGTAATCGATTCTGTTCTTGCGTTTGTGCTCGGATACGTTGTCGAACTCGTAAGGGCGATATTCCGGATGATGCGCATTGATGTAGTCTTCTGCGCGCTTTCTAGCTTCTTCCTTTGAAAGGCTAGCACCTGGAGCGTCCTCTTCCTTTGTTATGTCAAACGAATACTCTTTGCCTTCCTTATCGACTTCGACTGAGTACTCCTCAGACTGCATCCATTTGAAATAACGCACGCGCCATGCATAACCAGCCAGAGTCGCGTCTGCAATCTCCTTGGTTTTGTCCCATTTCACCTGTTCAAACATGTACTGAAACTCTTCGCCACCGGTCTCAGTAATCATGGTTGGAATCTCTTGCCACCCTTCGATCGACACGCCATGTTCTTTCATGATGTTTCGAGCGGCAGTGAGGGCTTGCTCTTTCGTAAGCGCGATCTTCGCGTCAACACAAAGAGCCTTCCTTGGAATCATCATTGGAATCGTGGCAAATAGAACAGTGAGGGCGACGAAGATCATTCGCATCTTGTTCGAATGTGGGCGATAGTGATATTTCTCGAGCACCGGGGCTTCTTGCGCTTTTACGGCCGGCGGCTTAATCAGCGTTTCATTAGCCAGTTTTTCATCGAGTGATTCTTCTTTGGCGGGTGTGAGTTTTTTTGAACCCAGCCGTTGAGCTGCATAGATTGCAAGAAGAGCAAACGGGATAACTGCAAGCAATGATGACGCTCTCAACCACATGTCGCTCGAGGTCATGAGCGGTTTTACGTCAAGCAAAGCGTCGACGAGATAGTGTGCGCAAATACATGGAAGCAATCCATACCGCCTGATGATCCAACCGTAGAGAAGTCCACCTAGTGTCAGTTCCAGCCCGCGAGCATATGCAGGCTGCTGCGGGTAAGTGCTGTGCATAAAGCCCCACGCTGCTGCCTGAAACAGGTTGGCAAGCCAGAAGTTTTTCGTTACTTTCTGCGCCAAGCTCAAACCGATGACGCGGTACAGAATCTCTTCCGATGTCGAGGCTCTGACCCCAAGGTTTATCGCAGAGAAGAACGGAAAGACGCTACTGAGAATCTCATAGTTGTCGACACCAAGCGGGCACCAAAAACCGATTTTGTTTCCGATTAGGTAATAGGCAACCACCCAACCAAGGTGAATGGCAAACACACAGTGACCCGCCAACAATCCGTTGAGGTTTTGCCATGTTCCTAACCCCCTAAACCAATTCTCGAGGGCAATTGTCTTGGGATATGCATAGCGGTAAATGGCTTCGCCGGCGCCAAACATCACGATTCCAGACAGAATGCTGCTGAAGGCGCCGAGTGCTACGCTCACGTAAAACTCGAAGAGATAAGCGTTGAGCGTCTGGGTCGTGTTGTAATTTTCGTAAACAGTGACGATGTTGTTGAGCGATTCGAGCCCATACATCAGTCCCAGGAAAGCCCCGCAGGCAAGGGAAAAGCGCCATCTGATGTTGCCTGTCGCCACTGCCCAACCGAAGATGAGAATCATGGCGCCGTTTTGCAGCACCATGTAGAAGATTTCCGCTATCCGCCCCAGCTGCTCATTGTAAGTTCGAATGGTACTGAACTTTCGAGTCCATTTTTGAGGAACATCGAGGTAATAGTTGTACGTAGTGAGCATGTCACCCGACACATAGACGTAATAGCGCATGTGCGCGTCTTTGAAGTCATGCGTTTGGTCTTCCCAGGTGAAGCTGTGGTCTTTGCGGTGCGGCTCTGAAAACTCTTGGTCTTTAATGAGCTTGAACTTTTCCAGCGAGACGTTGTTGGTCTTTTCGACGAATTCACGCGCCTTTTGCTGCGCCTCGGCATGCGAAATTGTCGGCAGTTTCTTATCGTTTTCTATGTCATGTTGAAACGAGGTGAGCTTGCCTTGAGGCGATACCCAGACTTTGAACTCCTCTTGGTTCAACTCCCGGCAATATCGAGTGTACCAAGACCAAACCGGCACCTCCTCTTTCATGAGCTCGTTGGCGCGTTTCAACCCAAGCTCGTATTCCAGGAAGGTTTTCTGTTCGTTGTCGAAGGAGAAGGTAGTCGATTGAATACTACCTTTTTCCTCATAGTTGAGCTTTTGCGCCCACTCCCGAGAAATTCTGATCACCTCGGATTTGGGCAGTTTCAGGTCGATGGAGGCGGACGGGAAAGCCTGATTCTCAAGAAAGATATAGACACAGAGCGCTCCGACGGCGGCTACGAGCAACCACCATATCTTCTGATCAAATCTGAACGATTGTGGGGGCGGGGTGCTGGTCGTGTCAGCTATGGGTGACATGACTAGAACCTAGTGCCTATTTGCATGGAGGACCCCAAAATTTAGTAACTGAAAACCTATTCTAAGTGTTCGCGGCATCTATTAGGTTCCTTACCCAAAAATTGATCTCAAAAGACTAAGACTTTTTGAGCCATAATCTATACATGATATATTGGGGCTCAAGACCGCGTGTTGCCGCGAAAGCCCAGTGCCAGGTCGCTGCCAGTACTGACAATTACTTATCGAGCAAAGATCAAGGAGATAAAGCCATGGCTGTTGTGATGGATGAAAAAGCCAAACATGAGGCAATGATGCAGAAGATCAAATCTGGCGAGAAGCTGGAGTCGCTCGATGAGATCACCGAAGACTACAAACAAGCTCTGCTTACCCTCATGATTGCTCAAGCAGACTCGGAATTGGCGGGCGCTTACGGTTATGTGCCGTGGATCGAACAAGCCCCTACAATCGCCGAAAAGCTCGCGATGGCAAACATTGTCAAAGACGAAGTGCGCCACGGAAAAGCCATGTACGACCTTTTGGATCGCCTCGGCGTCGACATTTACAAACTCATCAACGAAGACAAAATGCAACACCGCATGAAGGTCTTCTACGAGCCCATCAACACCTGGACCGACCTTGTCATGTTCAACTTCTTGATGGACAGAGCCGCCGGTCACCAACTGCGCGACGCTTGCGAATGCAGCTGGGGACCATGGTCGCGAACCATGATTCAAATCGAGAAAGAAGAGTGGATGCACGTCAAACACGGCGAAACTTGGGTGAAGAAACTGTCGCAAGACCCCTCCACCAAAGCAGACGTGCAGCGTGCTTTGGAATTCTGGTTTCCCAAAGTCAATAAGGTCTTTGGCAAAGGCGGAACAGACAGCAATAAGAAGTATCAGGAGCTGAAACTCAAACAGCGTGACAACCACGAAGTGCGCGAGTCCTGGTACAACGAGACCAAGCAATTGCTCGAATCTTATGGGCTGACGGTCCCGGCAATCGACGTCGTCGAGAAATAAAAAAATCCGGCTCTTGAGATTCGAAAAGCCACATAAAAACGGCATTTCGAAGGCGAAATGAGGTATGATCGCATCCTCGTTTCCTCAATCTAAATGGAACAGTCATGTGGAACCGCCAGCTTGAATGCCTGGCTCGTACAGAGCTGGAAACTTTGCAATTGGGTCGTCTGAAAGACACCCTCTACCGCGCCTACAACAACGTCGAGTTTTATCGCAACCTCTTTGACGCCCGCCGGGTCTCACCCGACTCGCTGACGGGTCTTGGCGATCTCAAGGAGTTTCCTTTTACCAAGAAAACAGACTTGAGGGAAAACTATCCGTTTGGTTTGTTTGCCGTTCCACTCGGTAATGTCGCCAGAATTCACGCCTCATCAGGCACCAAGGGCAAATCGACGGTTGTCGGCTATACAAAGAATGACATTGAAGTTTGGGCCGAAGTCTGCGCCCGCTCGCTGGCAGCCGCCGGCGCCAAGCCCGGTGACATCGTGCACAACAGCTACGGCTATGGGCTCTTCACCGGCGGATTGGGTATGCATTACGGTGCCGAGAAATTCGGAGCCACAGTTGTCCCCGCATCTGGTGGCAGAACTCAACAACAGATAACCTTGCTCCAAGACTTCGGCGCGCGCATTCTCCTATCAACTCCGTCTTACGCGCTCAACATTGCCTACACTCTCGATGATCTCGGCGTGTCGCGCGACACGATGAAATTGGAGATCGGGATTTTCGGCGCCGAACCATGGACGGAAGAACTGCGCGCACAGATTGAAGACAAGCTCAAAGTCAAAGCTCTGGACATCTATGGACTGAGCGAAGTGATGGGACCGGGCGTGTCAATTGAGTGTTTGCATGGGCGCAACGGCCTGCACATTTGGGAAGACCATTTCCTTCCTGAAATCATCGACCCGAAAACCGGAGACCCGCTCCCCTACGGCGAAGAGGGTGAATTGGTTTTCACGTCTTTGACCAAAGAAGCATTCCCGGTGGTGCGCTACAGAACTGGCGACGTCTCTCGCTTGATGCCGGAAGTTTGTGCTTGCGGAAGAACGATGGTTCGCATGGCCCGAGTGAGAGCGCGGCTTGACGACATGCTCATCATTCGTGGCGTCAATCTCTATCCGTCAGAAATCGAAAAAGTTTTGCTTGCAGTTGAAGAGTTGGCACCGCACTATCAGCTCGTAGTAGATCGCAGGAAGGCGCTTGACTCGCTGGATGTACAGGTGGAAATCACTGAAGATCTAGTGGCAAGGTGGGGAACTTTTGAAGATGGCCACCTTGAACTCTCGTCTTTGACGACGCATATTCGCACGCTTCTTAAGGACATGTTGGGTTTGACGGCGGACGTGACATTGATGAAACCGAAGTCAATTGCAAGAAGCGAAGGCAAAGCAGTGCGGGTTATCGACAAGCGCAAAGCGGCGGTGCCAACTGCTTAGGAAACGAGCGAGGTTCGGAGGCATCCGAGAGTTGCGGCGATCAAATTCAAAGACAAGTTTAGGAAACGAGAAACAAATTTTGGGTAACCAGAAAACGAGAGAGGAAAAAATGGTAAAGCTAATCGCCCTGTACAAGAAGCCTGCAAACCCGCAGGAATTCGACGATCACTACTTCAACACCCACATGCCGCTTGCCGCGCAGATGCCTGGTCTCATCCGCGCCGAAGTGTCTAAGGTAAAAGGTACCCCGGCAGGCGAATCGGAATACTACTTGCAAGCCGAAATGTACTTCGACAGCATGGATGCGCTCAAAGCAGCGATGGCTTCTGCCGAAGGAAGAGCAGCAGCCAAGGACGTAATGAGCTTTGCGAAAGACATCGTTTATATGATGTTTGCCGAAGTCGAAGAAAAAGTTCCTGCCAAAGTGTAAAGCCCTGAGACCCCGCTGAGTTCAACCGAACAGGGGTCTCCAAGTTTGAGGCGACAAACAAACATGCCACATGCAACTTCAACTGACACCGCCTTCACCGGTGCCCCTGCTGAGTCTTATGGATTCAGGAGAATTATCTACACGAAGAAGAGCTACATCGCGACCATCACGATTAATCGTCCGGAAGTGCTCAACTGTTTCGACATAACCACTCTCAAAGAGCTTGGTCAGGCGTATACGGACTGCACAGCCGACGACAGTATTTCGGTGGTCGTAATTACCGGCGCCGGCGACAAAGCATTTTGTACCGGAGCGGATCTGAAAGAACAAGAGGAGCATATCCTCAAAAAGCCCAACGACTACTACAAATGGATGTACGCTTTCATTGAAATGCACGATCGCCTGCGCAACATCGGAAAACCGACGATTGCAAGGCTTAACGGCATGGTTGTCGGCGGCGGCAACGAATTGAACATGGCTTGCGATTTGGCGATCGCGGCCGATCACATAACGATCAAGCAAGTGGGAGCTGCCCGCGGCAGTGTCGCAGCTGGTGGCGCCACTCAATGGTTGCCATTGATAATCGGCGATCGCCGCGCACGCGAAATGCTACTGCTTTGCGAAAACATCGACGCCTACACCGCGCTTGATTGGGGGCTCGTCAATCAGGTCGTGCCCATGTCGATGCTCGATGCAACCGTCGAAGAAGTAGCGGCGAAGCTATACAACAAATTGCCTGAGTGTACGCGTTATACAAAACAGCAACTCAACTTCTGGCGTGATTTCTCGTGGTCCATGACCATCGGGCATGCCAGAGACTGGCTTACACTGCATGCCGGTTCTCTCGAAACTGCAGAAGGTTTGCGAGCATTTCGCAAGAAAACGGATATGCCGTATCCGAAGATTCACTGTAAAGAAGCTGGACCGGCCGAAGCCTTCAATCCAGCATTCGATACGCAGGCGTGCGGCAGCTGCAATGCCGTCATGCCGGAAACATTCAGCTATTGCGGAGCCTGTGGGCAGAAAATTTGATAGGCAGAAAATTTGATAAAGGATAAACATAATGTCGAAAAGCGCAACAATGACTCATGAGGAGAAGGAGATGAAGGCCACGACGTATCGCAACATTTTGATGTCGAGCGAAGGACAGATCGGAATCATCACTCTGCATCGTCCCCAAGTTCTCAATGCCCTCAGCCATGAGCTGATGGAAGAACTGGTCGATGCACTGCAGCAATTGGATGCTGATGACTCTATTCGCGTCATTATCTTGACCGGTTCTGAAAGAGCCTTCGCAGCTGGTGCCGATATTTCTGAGATGTCCGAAGAAACAACCATCAGTATCATGCTCAAGGATCGTTTCGCGACATGGGACAAAGTTCGCAACACCAAGAAGCCAATCATTGCCGCTATTAGCGGTTATGCATTGGGCGGCGGCTGCGAATTGGCGATGACCTGTGACATGATCATTGCATCCGAATCAGCACAGTTTGGTCAACCAGAAATCAACATCGGCGTCATCCCCGGTGCTGGTGGAACCCAGCGCTTGACCCGCGCAGTCGGCAAATACAAAGCCATGGAAATTGTTTTGACAGGCAAACCATTCACAGCCAAGGAAGCATTGGCAATTGGATTGGTCAACAAGGTTGTTCCGAATGAACTGTTGCTTGATGAAGCCAAAGCCATCGCTAAAGAGATCGCCAAGAAGTCACCGGTAGCTGTCAGATTGGCTAAAGAAGCAGTTCTTAAGACATTCGACGGACCGCTTACCGAAGGTCTCGAATTCGAACGCAAAAACTTCTACATGTTGTTTGCTTCCGAAGATCAAAAAGAAGGCATGAAGGCTTTCCTCGAGAAGCGCCAGCCTGTATTCACAGGCAAGTAAGAGTCAGTGAGTCGCAAGCGGCGCTTGCTGTGCCGCTTGCGACCGTTAGCCCTGGAAAGGAACACATCAAATGGCTGAAGAAAAAATCTTGTTGGTGGAAACCAAAAATGGTGTTGGAACCATTACATTGAATCGTCCGGACAAACTCAATGCATTCAGCGATGAACTGAGTTTTGGCCTTCAAGACGCTTTGAAAGAAATGGAAAAGTCGAAAGACGTCAAAGCCGTCATCATTACCGGTGCCGGTCGCGGATTCTGCGCTGGGCAAGATCTCCAGAGTCGCAGCATCTCGCAAGAACAAGGTCAAAGACCATCTCTCGGTGATTCGATCAGACGTCGCTACAATCCAATCATTCTCAAAATCAGACGCATGGAAAAACCAGTTATCGCCGCCGTCAATGGTGTTGCAGCTGGTGCCGGCGCCAGTCTCGCGTTTGCCTGCGATATGCGCGTTGTTTCTGAAAAGACCAACTTCATTCAATCCTTCACCAAGGTTGGCTTGATTCCTGATTCCGGCTCGACCTTCTTCCTTCCACGGTTGCTCGGACCAACCAAAGCTTTCGAGCTCATGGTCACGGCAGAGAAATTCGACGCGCAAGAAGCGTTGCGTCTCGGCTTGGTCAACAAGGTCGTTGCCGAAGCTGACGTACTCAAAGAGGCCGTTGCCCTTGCCGAAACCCTTGCGAAGGGACCCACCAAAGCATTCGGTCTTACAAAGAGAGCATTCAACCAAGCTGTATTCCCAGACCTCGAAGAATTGCTCGATTACGAAGCATCTCTGCAAGAAATCGCTGGTCGCAGCGATGATTTCGTCGAAGGCGTCAAAGCCTTTGTCGAGAAGCGCACACCGGCTTATACCGGTAAATAGCTGATTGACCAGAACGCGCGGCAAGCCTCGTCCTTCAGGGCGAGGAGGATAGCGCAGCG
>CAZCZI010000063.1:38138-42199 GCA_964503045.1 uncultured Candidatus Obscuribacterales bacterium | reverse complement strand
CAGACAATCCAGTTTTCAACAAAATGATCGAGCAATGCTTCCGAGACATTTATGTGCTGCGTCAAACCTCGGCTGGTCGCAAATGCATCGCGGCTGGCATTCCCTGGTATGCAGTTCCATTCGGTCGCGACCAATGTGTCACAGCACTGCAGGTGTTGCCGCTAGCGCCAGATCTTGCGCGTGACGCACTTACATTCCTTGCCGCTTACCAGGGCAAGGAGTCAAACGAGAGAACGGAAGAACAACCCGGAAAAATAATGCATGAGTTGCGTCTCGGAGAGATGGCAGCGTGCAAAGAGATTCCTTTTACGCCTTACTACGGAACCGTCGATGCTACTCCACTATGGTTGGTACTTCTAGGCAGATACGTGGAAGTCACCAACGACTTGACCCTAGCAAAACAACTCTGGCCAAATGCCCAAGCAGCACTCGCATTTCTCAAAAAAGAAATGAACGGAGGCTTTCTCACATACGGTCGGGGCTGTACTGGAGCGCTTTCCAATCAAGGCTGGAAGGACTCGGGCGATTCGATCGTGCATGAGGACGGAAGCCTCGCAAAACGCCCAATCGCACTTTGCGAAGTACAAGGATATGTCTACGAAGCACTAAAGGCAATGGCAACTCTTCAACGCAGGCTGGATGGCGAAACGAAGACCGAAAGCGACAGTCTAGGCAGCGCACATGCCACTCCGGAAGACTTGGAAAGGGCGGCTGACGAACTTAAGTCCCGTTTCAATAAGGCCTTTTGGTTGCCAGAAAAACAATTCGTCGCATTGGCAATCGACGGTGACAACAAGCCTTGTTCCGTGATTGCTTCAAACGCTGGTCACCTACTCATGACCGATATGATTTCAGACGAACAGGCCCATGCCATAGCCTCCAGGTTAATGAAAGAAGATATGTTTTCAGGTTGGGGAATCAGAACACTCTCCTCATCTGAGAATGCATTCAACCCTATGGGCTATCATACAGGTTCTGTCTGGCCGCACGACAACGGGATTATTGCTGCAGGAATGGCTAATCGACGTTTTTCTAGTTTTCCTGCAAAGATTCTCACAGGGCTATTCGAATCTGCACAAGCGTCAGGAACAGCTAGACTTCCTGAACTCTTCTGTGGTTTTTCCCGAAATGATTACGCAGTCCCAATCGCCTATCCAGTTTCATGCAGTCCTCAATCTTGGGCGGCAGGCAGCCTTTTGCAAACGCTGTTGTCTTGTGCAGGGCTGACCCCATATGATCGCAGCGATTTGATCAAAGACCCTCGCCTGCCACAATTCATTCAATCTTTGTCTATAAAGAACGTGATTACTGGCAGTCATAGAACTAGTGTTAAATACATTCGAGAAGAAAGCGGAGCAACATCTTTCAAACCTATCGGTAAGGAAAACTGGAGATTTGATAATGGCGTCTTTGACTATTGCCAATATAAGTTGCAGAAATCAGGCGTAGTCTTCGTGTACTTCAAAGGTCGTAAAGTCGGACTGGAAGTTGATCCAAGCAAAATACTCCCGACTAGCGTTAATCTCGTGCGATGGTCTAATCCTGTAAACCTAAAGGACGGTCGGATTTTCCTACCAGACGCCTCACCAACAATTGACGGTCCAAGACGAAGCCGACTTATTGATCCCAAAACTTGGGAGGTAACTGCTGGCCCTAAGGAATTGAATTTTGCAATCGATAGTTATGCAACTGCCTTGAAGGATGGTCGCATTCTTGTGCTCGGCGGCATCGATTCCGCTTCAGGTCCACGAACATTGAGAGTATGGAATCCGGCAACAAAAGTCGTGAGTCCCGCAGGTACAACCGTATTTGCAAGGAAGCTACCCAAGTTTTTCTCGTTGAAAGATGGTCGCGTACTTATTGTCGGTGGCACAGATGCACCACCCAAAGCACGTCTGTGTGTTCAAGAAGTCGAATGCTTTGACCCCAAGAATCAAACTTGCCGTGTGGTTGGAAAGATTCAAAGATCATTCTGCGTATCAGATGTTTTTCAAGTATCTAAGAACGAATTTCTCGTGATTGGTTATGTACCAATCGAAAAGAGACCGGTACTGAATGTTGCCGAGGTTGTGAAGATCGATCTGCAAGCGCGGTGAGGCCCTACGGCTAACCCGCCGCAATTGCCCTCATTCTTGAAGAGAGTATTGATCAAGACCATAATGATTGACGGACACAGAAGAAACCTTCAAATTGAACTTAAGAATGGCGACATTGTCGTAACGCGTTCGGATGCTTCCAATTAAGCGCGAGGGACATAGTGTTGAAGGATAGTCAATCAGTTTACACAACTGCCGAGAACGGTGTATTCGGGGATTGCGAATATCGTGAACTGAGTTCCGGCGATTCAGATGTGTACTTCAGAGGTGTAAAAGTCGGCACCTCCGTTGCCGATCAAAACATATTGCCTTGGGAAGTTAACTTAAAAAGATACTGTGAGCCAGTTGATCTTCAAAATGGGAAATTGCTCTTGCTTGACTCGGCTATCCAATGGGAAGAATCCAGGCGGAGTCGAGTCATTGATCGAAAAACCCTTGAAGTTTTCGATGGTCCAGAAGGACTAGATGATACGAAAGACAGCTCCGGCACCCTATTAAACAATGGTCTTGTTTTGATCATAGGAGGTAGTGAATCGGCGGAAGGTCTTCGGAGGTTGAGAACATGGAATCCGTCGACCGCTGAAGTCAAAGCCGCAGGCAAACTGATCGAAGGAAGGGTACTTGCAAAATTCTTGCATCTCGAAGACGGAAGAGTTTTGGTGATCGGTGGTCAGAACATACCGTGCGACCGGTGGGTCGTACCCGAAATTGAATGTTATGACTATAAATTGATGATCTCAAAAGTTGTCGGAAAATTGGAAGGTTCATTCATTGTTCGTGACGTATTTTGGGTTTCGAACAATGATGTTCTAGCAATCGGCTTCTATGCAGATCAGATCGATTATCGAAAAACCATCCCTTTCGCCGAGATCATCAGGTTGAATTTCGCCGACTGAATTGAGCAAGCCCTATCGATGAGGAATGTATGGTCCCTGCGGCCATCCTGGTTCCGGACGTGGTGAAGGTCGCCAACTCTCCTTCTCCTTCAACTGCAATGTATTGTTCTCAAAACGAATAACCAAGGAATATCCAATCCACCGTGCAGGATTTGCCTGCAGAAAATGATCACACTTACAAAACCAATCTCTCAGCAGAGGAATACCCTCACTAACCAACAATTCTCTCACCCGAGATACTTGAGGTTCGTGAACTGCTATGAGCCGCAATGACCAATTATTCAGCTCATCTACCGTGTCCCCGTCTGTCCCAGCCAACAACACATCTGCTGTGTTCGGATACCACTCGAACCACACAGAGACACTTGCAAGAGGAAGAGTATCTTCAAACTGTTCTTGCAGGAATTGAAACGAAAGAGGCTGCTCAGTATCACTCGGAGGCTTGTACGAGTCAGGCAGGGTTAGAGAGGACACTCGTTGAATTAGGTTCACGCTCAGGTCTCACGAAACCGATCGCCTAGACCCATCAAACCATACTTCCTTAATCTTGAGTCGCCGCCCGCGCTTCCGCCACAAACTCCTTACGCTCAGCTTGTCGACTAACGCAGTAGCGTTTCCAACCGTCGGCGACTTTCAAGTCGCCGAACATACCGGCGGCATCTTCATGAAAATGCGCAAAAGCCTGCGAACCTTTGTAGAAAACTCCGCGTTTCTTCTCTTTCAAACCAGGCAGCTTGCGCAGGTCTTCTAGCAGCGATTCAATTTCATCAAGAGATGCGTCGCTTGCGTGCTTCATGGGTTCATGAACCTCGCAAGTGCACTACTACCGCGCGAGATCAGTCTGCGCGCGACTACAAGTCTCAAACCCTAGTGGGAAATAAAGCACTCGCTAATTATTTCCCTTTCTTCTCGCGCTTATCAGCCTTCTTCTGCTGTTTGGTTTTGACTGGTTTCTTCTTAGTTTCTTTCTTTTGAACTTGTTCTTTTCCCATGACCTTACTCTTTTGGTTGTGAGAGTGTCCGATACCTCCCTATTCCATTATTTTTTACAGACATAACGTACTTTCAA
>CAZCZI010000063.1:34902-38038 GCA_964503045.1 uncultured Candidatus Obscuribacterales bacterium | reverse complement strand
GAGTGTCCGATACCTCCCTATTCCATTATTTTTTACAGACATAACGTACTTTCAAAAAAGTTATCGTCAAAGACTGCAAAAGTGCCTTGGAAGAAGTTACGAGCGAAGCGCAACCAACCAATCGATGACTTGGGTGACCTCATCATGGGATGGAACAGTCATGGTGGCGACGGTTCTCTCTGCTTTCCCGATTCGAACACTTAAGCCACCATGGGAGTTGACCCACTCAAATGCACTCTCGTCGGGGTCGGAGTCTCCGATGAAAAATGCTCCGAAATCTCCTTTCCAAGCTAGTTTTTCAGATATTTTTTGAAGAGCCATTCCTTTGTTCCATTCGACATTTGGAAAGACTTCAAAACTTGTAGGAAGGCTTATGACTTTCACTTCGCTTGTTGTGCTCAAGATCTGATTGAGAGAGGTGCGCAAAGACTCTCTAAGAGACGAATTAACCATATGAAAGTGTATGCAAAGCGAAAGATCGTGATCATCAATCAACACACCAGGCACGGTGGCTGCGAGTTCACTTATCGGTTGCCTCAATGCTTGCAATGCGGCGGCAGCCGATTTCGCAGTGTCGTGCGTATAGTGTTCGCCATCCGGATACATCACTTCCAGCCCATAGTTGCCACCAAGAATTAGCTTCAAGTCGGTAAAGTCTTGAGCCAGCCAACTGCAACTGCGGGCGCTTACCACCGCAATCTCGACACCGCCCGACGATTGCAAAACCTTCAACGCATCGATCACTTTCTGGTCCACGAAACTTTCGCTGGGATTAGCGGTTATTGGTGCGAGAGTTCCGTCACGGTCGAAGCCAAGAAGCAGCTTTCCTCGGCTTAGATGCTGTATTGATTCTTTGGATGGTGTCCAGTTGAAAACAGCTGAATTTGCCTGATGCAATGGCTCTGCCACTGAGTGACTCCGAGTATTGGGTGATCGTTGCAATTCTCTCATGAGCTACACTCCAGCACCAACGAGATTGCCGCGAAAGTGTGAACAGACCGAACGATAAACTTGTTCGTAACCGTCAACCATTTTCTCGGCGCTGAACTTTGCTTCTGCTCTCTTTCGACAGGCAAAACGAGAAATATTCGCAATCTCGGCGAAACGCCCGACGAGTTCATCCGGCGATTTTCCAATCACAGCGGTTTCTCCATCGGTTAAAACCTCGGATACGGCACCTCGATTCAATGCCATGACAGGTACGCCTGAGGCAAGAGCCTCAGCCATTACAAGACCAAACGGCTCTTCGAAAGTGATTGGATACACTACGGCATAAGCATTAGTGTAAAGGGCTATTTTCTGCTCGAAATCAACCTCGCCAATGAAGTCGATGCCAGGCAGATCGAGCAGGGGAAGGACCTCGCGATCGAAAAACTCTTTGTCGGCCGCATCAACCTTGCCGGCTACCTTGAGCGGCATTCCGATGCGTCTGGCTATGCGAATAGCCTCATCAACACCTTTGTCTCGGCACAATCTGCCGACAAACAAAAGGTAATCCCGCTCTGCGTTTTCATCGAAGTTGAATTTATCAATTTCGATGCCATTGTATACGGTGGCAACATAATTCAGTTTATCCGGGCAATTTTGCTTCCTGTACGACTCACTAATGGCAACGTAGGGCAAATCGCAGCAAGTCTCGTATATGGCTTTGCAGTAGTCCTTTACGTTGTTGTGATTTGTAGTGACCGAAGGAAGATCGAGAGTTCTCAGAAACGGCAGTGACAACCAGCCCATGTGGTTATGCACCACATCAAATTGATCTTTCCTTTTTTCAAGTTCCAAACATAATGCCAATTCATAGGCCGCCCACCGTGTGCGTTCTTCATTAGCAATTCTGAGCGACCTCGCACAATTGCTTACGAGGTTAGCACTAGTGGCTGAATCTCCGGAGGCGAACAGGGTAACCTCGTGCCCGCGCGCCGTCAGCTCTTCGCACAATAGACTTACTACCAATTCCGTGCCGCCATAGAGTTCCGGCGGAACTCGCTCAGCCAACGGTGCAAGTTGAGCTATTCTCATCAAACTACTCCTTTGCGAGAAATCGATGATATCGATGATGACTTATTAGAACAAGGCGGCCGACTCATATCGTAATGCTGATTAACTTCGCAAATACACATGTCTTCCCTGTTTCCCCATGCCCTGAGCACACGGGCAGTAATAAGAACTGACGAGGTGTTAAATTGTTCCTGCTAAGTTCGGTTAACGGACTCTGCCGTGGTAGGTAATACTCGGAAAGCGGTTACCTGCGGAGCGATAGCGGCTTATGTTCAAACGAGTTAATCTTTACATGGCAACACTGGCGGCATCCTTCGGCTTAATTTTTCCCGACGCGGCATATGCGTGGCCGAACCCGTTCACTCTCTTGAAGGGCGCCGCAAAAGTGGGTGCCACTAGTGCTAAAGCCGGCGGCGCAGCGGCAGCAAAAGCGACCTCAGCAGCAGCGGCAGGCACAGCCGGAAAGGCGGCAGGCGCGACTGCAGCGGCGGCAGCGGCCGGAGCGGCAGCAGACGTAGCGGCGGCAAAAGGCGCGGCGCATGCTGCGACAGCAGCAGCCACAGCCGCCACGAACGGCGCTACGACGGCAGGCGGAAAGGGCGTTACCCACGCAGCAAACTCCGCAACAAAAACGGCAGCTAGTGCGGCGAAGCCAGCAGGAACCGCTGCCAAAGCAGCAGCGAATGCCGGAAAGAAAGGTTCGGGACTTGGGAAAGAAGTCGGCGAAAAAGTGCTGGAGAAGTCCGTCGATGCTGCGATGAATGCGGCAGGCGGCGGAAACGACACCACTAATGTCGACGGTAGTAAAGAGAAAGAGCAAAAGGCTCCTCCACGTCCGCCAATGCGCCGCGCACGCTAAAGCAATCGATCCAGCTTACGCTAAAGCAATTAATCCAACGCCTCGAGCAAACTCAACATTAAAGCTCGACCTGCGCCGAGCAAGTAAACTGACTGCAAAGGGCAAGCTGGGTCGCGATAGCTATTGGTTATTGCAGCTAATTATGTTGGTGGGAACATTGGGTACTTTGTTGCGGCAATAATTGCTGTGGCAGCGACGATTTTTGGCGCACTTCCAGCGCATGCAGTCGACGACGATCTTCAGTTGTGGACACCGATCACTCTAGATGTTCCAATCTAT
>CAZCZI010000063.1:17606-34802 GCA_964503045.1 uncultured Candidatus Obscuribacterales bacterium | reverse complement strand
AGTCGACGACGATCTTCAGTTGTGGACACCGATCACTCTAGATGTTCCAATCTATCGCAAGGTACGCGGCTATTTCGAAGTCGCGCCGCGAATCGGGAGTGGAGTCGGAAAACTCAACCAATTCCTGATTCGACCAGGCGTTGAATATCGAGTCAATGACGATTTTTCGTTGTTCGCGGGTTATTTGTGGCAGAGAACATACGACAATAATTCGATTCTCTACGAAAACAGAGTTTGGCAGCAGGCTTTGTTCGACAAGGACATAAAACGATTATCCGTCATCAATCGAACACGCCTTGAACAGCGGTTTTTCAATACAACGGGCGGTACCGGAAACAGGTTGCGGCACTTGGTCAAGCTGAACTTGGGTCTTTATCGTCAGTTGTATCTAACAACTTCGAATGAGTTATTCATCAATCTGAATTCGGTCAACAATGGTCCGCAGCGTGGAGTCGATCAGAACCGATTCTTTGTCGGTCTTGGATTGAAATCAAATAGAGGCAGTCGAATTGAAGCGGGCTATCAGTATCAATACGTGAATCGATCAGACGAATTCGACGATCAGGGAAATCACGCAATCCTAATTCAGACCTTCATTGGTTTGCGGGACTAGTAGTAGGTCCAGTCCGTAATCCAAGATCTCGAAAGCTTCTTGAAAGATAGTGCCTCTATAGTTGTTGAACAGGCGACTCGCGGCGCAAGAATTCTCCCTAGGAATGCACGCCACTCCTGAAACAAGTAGAGTCGCCTGATCCTTTTTATTTCTGGACTTTCGGCGACTTTCACCAAATAACACGATCTTATCAATTAATGGAAGAAACGGCTCTTTCGAGCCGCTTCCATCGGGTATCCAAATCAGGTTTGTTGTGTTTCTTGCCTTGCGAGGCGGTCCCCGAGGGGTTGGCCTGAACGCTGTCAGCGCCGCTCTCCGGAGGTCCGATTTACGATGCCTCCATTAGTTCTGAAATTGTCTTTTTAGCGTGCCAAGCCACGTATGGGTTTTCATCATCGCTGAGAAACTCGAGAAGTTTGAATGGTGCTTTCTTGTTTTCAGCGACGGCGAGCCGTACATCGGGGTTGGCGTCACGAGCTAAAGTTTCGACGATTTGAGGTTGCGCACCAGGGTTGGTGGCGACTTGTGCTCTCACTTCCCAGTTCCAGTCTTCGGCCAACTTGACTAAGACATCTTGCGGCGTGCGCGGGTTTTCAGCGATTTGCTGTCTTACGCGTTTGTCGCGGTGAATCGCCAGTTTCTCCAACACCTTTACTGGGGTGTTGAGACTTCCGGCAGCTACGTAATAAAAATCACTCATTGTCTGTTCCCTCCCCACGTGTCTATGACCAGAGAAACCGAATTGCGTCCAGCAATGGTTCCAACCTGTCCGGCTGTACCGGTTTGCGCAGGTAGTAATTCATTCCTAGTCCATGCGCCTTCTGAATGTCTTCATCACAATTCGAAGTCGTAAGCAAAATCACTGGCGTTTCCTTGTATTCAACCATTCCTCGCATCTCGTCAAGAACTTCATGTCCATTGACTTTTGGCATATTGAGATCGAGCAAAATTAAATCTGGGCGCCTCAATTCAATGTGTGTTTCAGCGCGACGCAGATAATCCAGTGCTTGTTCGCCGTCGTTGACCACAGTAACGTTTGTCGGCAAACCGACTTCTGATAAGGCTTCTTGTGCCAAGCGGACGTCAGCCTTGCTATCCTCAACCAAAAGAACTTCAAGCGTGTTGCTCATGATCCATATCCTCCTCGTCATCAATGGTGGAAGCGAGTAATTTGAAGTTAAACGTAGAACCCCTTCCCGGCTCGGATTCGACCCAAATGCATCCGTCGTGTTTTTCAACAATCGATTTGCAGATAGCCAAACCCATTCCTGTTCCTGGATATGTTGAGTCGCTGTGCAAGCGTTTGAACATGCCGAATATCTCGTGAATATGCTTGGCTTCGATTCCAATTCCGTTGTCGGTGATGGAAATCTGCCAGCGTTTTCCTTTCCGTGCTGCTGTTACCGAGATTTCGGGTGTGCGGTCTCCGCGAAACTTGAGAGCATTGCTCAAGATATTTTGAAACAGGTGTATCAGTTGAAGAGGATCTGCCATGACTCTAGGCATACGCCCGTAGCTTATCCGTGCCCCCGTCTCCACAATCGCCATATCCAGGTTGGAGAGAACTTCAGCAAGAATATCTTCGGTATCAACGTCTTGGAATTGTTGGTCTTTGGCCGTAATCTTCGCGTGTGCGAGGATGCCGGAGATCAGGCGTTCCATGCGGTTGCCGCATTCGTTGATATGATCGATGAATTCGTTGCCGACGTCATCCAATTGGTCGTGGTATCGTCTTGTCAGAAGGTCAGTGTAGCCCCTCAAAGAGCGCAAAGGCTCTTGCAGATCATGCGAAGCGATTCGAGCAAATTGACTCAGCGAAACATTGGATCGCATTAGTTCATCAACTGTACGTTGAAGTTCGAACTCGGCTTTCTTCCTGTGCACAACTTCTTCTTTAAGAGCTGCGTTGGTATCGCTAAGTTCTTGTGTGCGAGCCTGAACACACTGCTCGAGATTCGCATTCTGCGTTTTGATTCGGGCTGTTAGTTGACCCATCCAAAGTGCCACCAAAAACATCACGACTATCGTAAGCATTAGCTCACGACTCATCGTGGCGATTCCGCACTTCGGTGACAGGACCAAAAGATCGAACGCAGAAACACTGAGAATGCAGCTAAAAAGAGCGGGCCAGTTGCCGTAGCGATAAGCCACTAATACAACGGCCAGCAGGTATAGCATGATGATGTTTTCTTCGTCCCATTGAGGGCAAAGGTGCATTCCCAGCACCGTGACTAATGCCACGACGCCGGTGGATACTGCGTACGGTCTGATTCCACGCCAGGTATTGGCGACAAAGGCGGGAAGATTATGGACATCACAACAGGTATTTGAATTGATAGTCATGGGCAGAATCCTCCTCACGTATTTGAGCTTACGCATCAAACGTATGGGATTCGTGAGGAAAGTTCTCCAAGACCCGGATGTTGCGACAAGTTTCACAATTCCCATAGAATCGAATTGCGATCACGCAGCGATCACTTTCGGATGATCTCGCGCCGCGAGATACGTGCCGCGAGATTACGTGCCGCGAGATCACCTGCCGCGAGATTACGTGCCGATAAAAAGTTGATGCAATTAAAGTGTACATTTCGCGTCAAAATGCAAACTATAGTTAACATCGACGGGCATGACTGGCGGATAATGCAAAGCGCGGTTTTCGTGATCATGCAGAGCAGTTCGATAAAACTAAAGATGTAGCGGCAGCGTGATCGTAAATGTTGTGCCTTTACCTTCAGTGCTGGTCACTCCGATTGTTCCTTTATGCCCTTCTACCACTGCTTGCACAATCGCCAATCCAAGCCCTGAGCCGCCTTTCGCGCGCGAGCGAGATTTATCGACTCTATAAAAACGATCGAAAATATGTGGCAGATCTTCGGCTGAAATTCCCACACCGGTATCTTCAACAGCCAAAGTGGCCTTATTGTCTTTGTTTGAAACCGAGACTGTGACTGTTCCACCTCTATCTGTATATCTCAACGCATTTTGCAACAAGTTGGAGACAACCTTTGCGATCTCCTGAGCATCTGCATGAATCGGCGTCGGTTCCATCTTCTTCACGATAGTTATCTCTTTCTCTTCAAAGAGATCCTCGAAGTCATTCACCAAATCACGCGCAAGTGCGTCAAGCGAAACATTGTCTCGACGCTCGACAAATTGAGTGGCTTTGAGCTTTGCGAGCAGCGACATATCGCCGACCAGGCGATTCATTCGCTCTGTCGTGCGGGTGATAACTTCAACCCGATCCTTTGCGGCTGCATCCTCAATGTCCATGCTTAGGTTGTCGGCACTGGCTTGGATGATCGCTAGAGGAGTTCCTAACTCATGGCCGGCGTCAGCAAGAAAGGCTTTGAGTGCGGAGAATGACTGTTCTACCGGCGAGACCGCTTTGCCTGAAAACACATAGCCGCCGATTGCGAGAGCAAGCAGAACCAAAGGCGCCATCCATGCCATTGTTTCGATGTATCCATGCACCGCGTCATCGCGGTGTTTCGTGGATACTTGCACTTGCACATAACCTTCGGTTGTCCCGCTAATCATGACTGGGAAAGAGCGAGATCTAAACTTTCCGTCCTCAGCGGTTGTTTCCACGACTTTTGAAAACAGGCGTTCATCACCGTTTAGACCAACTTGCCTAACCAGTTTCTCATCACGATCGAATATTTGAATGCTGACTGGTTGCCGAAAACTGACCTTATCCCAGTGCTTCGACTCACTATCCGGCGACGTCAGCTTTCCGTCTACCAGCGTCAAGGCAGGCTTGATCTCATCAAACAGAGCATCCATCTCGTCGTTGATGCTGTCATTGAGACTGTTCCAAAACAGAAGCAAACCGACGCCGGTCGTCAGCAGGTACACCAAACCCGCCAGCAACATAAACCAGAGAGTGACTTTCCAGCGTAACCGTCGAAACATTACTTGGTTCCGAAACGGTAGCCGACACCGTGAACCGTGACTATCGTTGAGGGTCCGTCTTTATCGTCAATTTTTTTGCGCAATCCCTTTATATATGTACGAATCGAATCCGGAGACATCAGTGTTTCGGACTCCCAACAGCGATTGATCAGGGCTTCGGCGCTGAAAACCTGGTCAGGGTTGCGCATGAAAAACTCGAGAAGCGAGAACTCCTTGGGTTCAAGGTGCACTTCAACGCCGTCTTTGGTTACGCGCCTGGAGGTGGGATCGAGCTCGAGATTGGCGTAGTTCAAGATTTTGCCGGCCGCTTGGGTGCTGATGGAAGTTCGGCGAATCAGCGCACGTATGCGGGCTGACAGCTCCTTGAGACCAAATGGTTTGACGAGATAGTCGTCAGCACCGATATCTAGCCCTGTCTCCTTGTCCTCTTCTTGCGATTTGGCAGTCAGCATCAGGATTGGCGTCTTGCCTCCACGCCCTCTGAACTGCTTGCAGACCTCAATTCCGGTCATTCCGGGCAGCATCCAGTCTAGTAACACAACGTCATATTGGTAAACTCTAAGCCGATCGAGTGCAGCGGCACCATTGTCAACCGTCTCGCAAAGGTAGTGCTCGCGACGAAGCCAGTCAGCGACTTGCGATGCGAGGTCTTGTTCATCTTCAACTATTAGAATTTTGCTCATACCTGTTTACTACTCTAGCTTTCCGGCAATTCAAAAATTTCCCCAAAACAGAATTAATGATAGACGAGAAACCCCGACTAAAACAGTCAGTCTCCTTGTAAAAGAAAGCAGGTTGAGCCTGTTTCGGGTTACGGCGCCTTTGGAGACTTACTCCTAATTTGCAAAATGAGGGTCGTTGCCTGTACAAAGAAGCTGACTTGGCAGATACTATTGATTTCAAGGGGAAGTTTATTTCAATGACACGTTCATCCAGCTCAAAGGTCTTGGTTGGAATTTTGGTGGCAACTGTGGCCTTTGGCACAGTACAAACTCCACTTTTGGCAAAGAACTCAGCAAAGAACTCATCGACAACCGTGGCATCAGCGACACCCAGAACAGCGCCGGACATAAACATGGAAGAGGGCAGCCCCTTCGTCCAGAATGTTTTGGAGGTCGCTCGCGGTCTCAATGACTACACCTTCGACTGTGAAATTGCGACATACAAAAAAAGCAAACAGCCAATTAGAGAAGGTGGTTCTTTTGAGTGGAAGAAACCCGGAATGCTCAGAGCCGAAGTCACAAAAGGCGGCAAGAAGGGCGGCGTATTAGTCAAACAAGCTGATGGAACCATCAGAGGTCACCTCGGCGGCATGCTCAAGATGTTTGTGGCGACGCTGCAACCAGACTCCAACATGATTAAGTCAGCAAATGGATTCTCGATGTTGGAAGGCGACTATCTGACATTGATGAACAACCTGAAGAAGCAGTTGACTGGTCCTTTGCAAGTGCGAGTCTCTGCCGCACCAACCACGGTATCATCGCAACAAGAAAAGGTTTACCTCGTAGAGGTGTTCAAGAAGAACGGTGAGAACGAGCAAATCACGCAAAAGGTATACGTCGACCCGCAGCTGAAGCTGCCGGTTGAGTGGCACCTATTCCGCGAAGACGGTTCGCTTCTTTCAATTACTTACTGGAGCAACATCAAGCTCAACGTTGGGCTGGCTGATTCAGAGTTTCGCATCTAACAGTTTCTCGTCTACAGTTTCGTTTTAGACGTCATCGCGTCCGCCGGTTTAGCGTTGGAGCACATGCGCGTCTAGCCCCTGGGCATAAGGCTTTTGCGCCCAGGTTCAGTCTCGATTAACAGAAGCTTATCTTGTTGGGGAACATTCCTATAGACCCGATGGTCTAATGTCCCAGATTGAATTTTTGCCGGTCCCATCAAACAGGCAATAAGCGAATAAGCAATCCAGCTCAGGATGTAGGCCAACACCTGTGTTGACTCCGCACGCACTCCCTTTCAATTATCTCCACTCACTCTATACAAGGAACTAAAACAATGAAATCGAATGTGTCAATGAAGAAGAGCTTCCTGGCAGCAACGCTTATTCTCGGACAGGCCTTCTGCATGCCATCACTGGCGGTACTAGCAGCAGGCTCGGAAGTGCATCTTGCAGGCCAAGTTGTTTTGAGTAACATCGCATCCGTAGGCTCAATGACGAGTCAAGCAAGAAGTGAACAGATACAAACAAGTTTGGACAACGCTCTGATTGCAGCAAAAGACAGAGGACCTTCGGCAGTTAGCGTAGCTTATGTGAAAGGCACGCCAGTACTTACTCTCGGCGGCTTCCATGTTGCCACCGTAGATGCTGCCAGCGCCAAATCTGCAGGCACGACACCGGCCCTTCTTGCAAAGAAATGGGCAGACACATTGAGAAATGCCTTGCGCGATCAAGAAAGCATTGAGGCGTACGTTTCACAAATGAATGGTGACTACGTCGCCTCGGCGCCGGCACCGATATCCAGTCCGGCACCAGCTGCTTCACCGTCTCCGTCATATGGTTCATCACAAGCGGCAATCCCAGATAACAACAGCAACTATCAACCGGCATTTCAACCAGGTTATCAATCCAGTATGCCTGCCTACAAACAAGGACGCATCGTATACGCTCCGGCTGGCTTGGTTCTTCCAGCGACTTTGAGCACATCGATTTCCGCAGACGTTGCTAAGGCTGGAGATCTGGTACAAGCACAGTTGAGTCAAGCAGTCATTCTTGGTGATTCACAACTTCCTGCCGGAACAGTTCTTATCGGCAACGTCACCGAAGCTACTGCCGGCCGCATGCTTGGTCGCTCCGGAGAGCTCGGACTGAAGTTCAATAGAATGAGAACTCCAGACGGACAAGAGATTCCAATCACCGCTCACTTGATGGGTGGAATCGGCAAATTCAATGAAGTCGGCGGGGACACGGCTGATACATTCAAGGGTGAAACCTGGAAAGGCAAAGTTGTCCAAGCTGGGCTCAGAGGCGCGATTGGCGCCGGCACAGGAGCCGCACTCGGCACCGCGGTAGGCGCTATCGCCGGTGGTGGCAGAGGCGTGGGCAAAGGAGCCTGGTCCGGAACGGCAATCGGTGCCGGTGTGGGCGTGGCGCAGAGCCTGCTGCTCAGAAAAGGCAAAAGCGTAGTCGTAGCCAGCGGCACTCCGATTCAACTGCAACTCGATGCTCCGATGCAGTTCGGCGACTCGGCTGCCACAAGCCTGCAACCAATGGCTTACGGTCAATAACCAATAACAACGGTTTTCCCGGCACGGACGGCGAGGCGCTTTGCGTCTCGCCTTTCCGTTTGCTTCATCTGCACAGTCGGCGTTCGTTGATTGCGTTGATTGCGGCCCACCCATGCACCGAGTATGCGACAATTCCAACGTTTCACAAAAGGAATCCCGTTTCTCTCGCGAGCCCCCCACCCCGTCAAAGACTGCTCGGAAATTTCATGACATCGTCAGCAGATCTTCTCGATAAAGCAAAAACCGCAATCGCCACCGGCGATGAGCATCAATCCGAGAAGATGTACGAAGAGATCGTCAAAGCGATCGAAGGACAGGTAGGCAAAAACCAAAAAGACATCGCAACCGAACTGCAGAAAATCTCCAGAGCCCTGGAGTCCGAAGGGAAGACCGATCACGCATTCATGTTCAAGCAGCGAACATGCGCCACGATGCTCAGACTAAGCATGGAAGAGCGGCGAGGGAGCCGCACCATGGCATCGCGCACCGTGCAAAACATGCCGGCTGCGACTCCGCCGACGTCCGCACCGGCGCCGTCACCTTCGCCCAGTGCACCGAGCGCCTCGACTTCATCGCCAACGCCCAGACCGTATCTGAGTATTGGAACTCCAAGCAACTCAACCGCGAGCAGAACTTCCGGATCGGCCGCCCATCTCGGTCGCCTCGAATTCATCTGCATGCCGACCGACGATCCTAATCGTTCCATGACCCTGTATCAAAAAACCACCGATGCCGGTTCTGGCAATGGACAGTCTCATGGGCTCAGCATTGGCGGCACCAACATCATATTTGTAGACCGAGCATCACCGGCAGGACCCGTGTTTAGAGTGGCGGGGGCAGAGTCGGCGGCAGATCGCCTGGCGGAATCCGGGTTTACGAAATACCCTCACAAAGTCTCAACGCCCCACGGGATGGTCATTTTCCTGATCGACTTCTCGGGCAACACTTTTGGGCTTTTGGAGGGATAGAACCTAGCTCAGGCCTGCCTGTCCAGGTTGCCAAGATAAAATCTGCGGTTTCTACGTAGTTTCCCCACTGACATCCATCAGATCCTCATGTACTATTGAGCAGTTCGCCCCCCTGTTTACCATTAGTTCGCCTCCTGATTCGAGTGTTCGTCTGACAGTTCGCCCTTGTACTGCTGCCCTCTTGTTGCACTGTTGTCCCTCCTTTTTAAATTGAACCTCCATTTACCACCAAAGCTGGGAAACACTACGTTCTTGGGTATATAGAAGTCGAGATTCAAAAACGGATCTCCCTCTTGATATCTAGGTTCTAGCTGTTTCCGTCCCTAAGAACCCCCTGAAAAATAGCGAGCACGGTCATTCTCAACCATGGGTAATGAGAACCAAAAACCTGCTGAAGTAAACGAGAAGGAAAAGAAACCTTCTAATGATGGTGCTTTGGAGAAAAAAGCGACCGAGGAGATGACTCCCCAGGACGTCTTGCGCAGTGCCCAAGCCGAGCGACGCAGAATTCAGGCGGCAGCGCAGGATTCACTCACCCAAGTCGAGCTGATAGACGACGGAAAGCCGACAACTCAAGACAAGCCTCGAGTCAAAGAGAATGCCGATGGCTCCAAGGTCGAGATGACCAGGCAAGCCGACGGAAAAGAGCACCCCACCAAGGTCGTTCACGCCGACGGAACCTCTACCACATACACATACGACGACAAAGGCAAGCCAAACGGTGTTTGCGAATTCGATGCCAACGGCAAGAAAGTCTCAGATTACAAAACGGCAGACGGCAATACTTGGGTACGACAACCGTTTGACGGCGCGGCACCGAATCTTCCGGTGCAGATGGTAGGCAGACTGACGCTGGACGATCAGGGCAATCATGTATTCACCGACACTCAAAACCAGACTACGATGATTCGGACTGCTGATGGCGGTTTGACAGTCAACAATCAGTTTGGACGAACGGTTTTCAGAGATGATGTCACCGCCGAGGAGCGCGCTACCGCTCAGGCGAAGGGTGGCGAAAAGACAACTACGACTCAAGATTCGAGGCTTTCGGGGGCAAACCCAGGCGATACCGCAACCACAACTCGTCCGGCCGACACCACGGGTAATGGCAATAGCAATCGACCCGCCGAGTTGCCGTCGTTTCTTCCGCAAGAGCAACCAACCGCGGGTAATGGCAACGGCGATCGCCAAGTAGCACAACAACAACCCACTCAACCAAGAGACAACGGACAGCCTCAAGGCGGGCAAGACCAAACGGCCGGCCGCCCAACCGATCGTCTTTCCGCTGGCACACCGCAAGATGCGCAGGCAGTCATCGACCACCTCGTCAAACAAGGCGAGACCTTGAGCGGAATTGTCGCAAAACAATATGGTCTTAAAAATTGGACAGACATCGCCAGAGCCGTAAACGAAATCGCCAAGCAAAACGGCATCACAAACCCCGATCGAATCGACGTCAACCAGCACATCAAACTGCCTAAAGAACTTCCAGCTGGCACCGTGCGTGGTGGCGCCCAGGCGGCACCGGGCGAACCTCACGAAGGTCCTGCAAGACCACGTCAACATCGACCGTCCACTGGCGGTACCGAACAATCTAAGCCCGGCGGCGACAAGCCTGGTGGCACAACCAACAAACCTGGCGGCGGTCAAACAGACTTCACGCCGCCGATGAAGGATGATGCTCCACCCAAAGACACGAAACCAGCTGTTCCACCCGAAGAAGCTAAAGTCGACAGAAAGGCCATGGAAAAGGCCGCCGACGAATTTTATGCTGCAACAGAAGGCCAATGGGGAACTGACGAAGACAAAGTCAACGCACTGCTTAAAGGTAAGACCGAAGCAGAACGCAAAGTCATGAACGACATTTACGTCGCCAAACATGGTATGACGCTCGAGCAACAGATGAAAAATGAAATGAGTGGGTCTGATCTCAAGACTGCACTCGATCTTCTCAACAAAAAGGATCCCGCAAAACCGCAAGAAACCACCAAGCCACCATCGGATGGTTCGACCGGCAAACCA
Source organism: uncultured Candidatus Obscuribacterales bacterium (assembly GCA_964503045.1). Taxonomy (GTDB): domain Bacteria; phylum Cyanobacteriota; class Vampirovibrionia; order Obscuribacterales; family Obscuribacteraceae; genus CAYZJR01. The sequence goes on along the minus strand of CAZCZI010000063.1, from coordinate 24,056 downwards.
GCAGATAATTCGACCAAACCACAAGGCGGCGCTGACCGTTCGGTCAAACCGCAAGAGACAACAAAACCGCAAGAGACGCCAAAACCTGCCGCAGACAAACCACCTGTCGATCGCGCCAAGTTGGAAAAACAAGCCGACGAACTGTACAACGCTACCGAGGCGAAGTGGTTCCGCGCCGACAGCGACAAGGTCATGGACGTCCTCAAAAACAAGACAGAGGAAGAAAAGAGAGTTCTCAACGAGATTTACAAAGAAAAGCACGGCAAGAGCATCGACGACATGCTTCTCAACAACATGTCGGGCGACAACATGCGGAAGGCGCTGTCGGCTTACAACGCCAAGGATACGAATCTCACCGCCGAGCAAAAAGCCAGCGCCGAAAAGGCAGCCGATGCCATCGATCATGCCGCAAATGGTGGATTCCTCGGAATCGGCACGGACAAAAAAGCGATTCAAGAACAACTCAAGGGCAAGAGCAAAGAAGAACTCGACGCCATCAACGAAGCGTACAAGCAAAAGACCGGGCACGGACTCGAAACCGAACTTATCGACGAAATGTCCGGCTCCGATCTGACCAGAAGCAAAGACCTGCTCAAAGGCAACAACGACGACGCCGCTCGTATCAATGCCACACTAGAAGAACACAAAGAGTGGGGCTGGAGCGCACGCTCGAACGCCAACTGTGAAAAAGATTTGCGCGATACGCTTGCGACAATGAACGAAAAGCAAATCGCAGAACTCGACAAGACCTATCAAGAACGCTACGGAAAGAGCCTGCGCGATGTTTTGATGAACGACGAGAATCTGCCGGCAGATCAAAAGGCAGCTCTCGATGTCTACCTCAAGGGTGTCGACAAGCGAACCCCCGAAGACTACAACAAACTTGCAGATCTCGCTCTGAAAAACAAGAGCATCGAAATGTTCGAAGAGACATTTGCGGGCGCACCACCTGAAGTTCGCAAGAAATTCCTCGACGAAGGCGGCGAACAAAAGATCAAAGCTGCATTTGGAACCCCACAATACTCCGGAAGCGAATACGGTGGAGGCGATGTCACCTACTCCGATACGGCCGATGTGCAGCACGCCTTGGATTATGTGAAGACCGGCAAACTCGATGTTTCGACCAAGATAAAAGACAACACCAGCTGGTCGGGCGACAACGAAAAGGCCATCGAATCCGCCATCGAAAAGATGACCAAAGAAGAGCGCGAGAATTACGCCGACGGCAAGAAGCTCGCCGATAAAGATCCGTCCACACTGTCAGCTGAGCAGAAAGAGCACGTCGAGTACTACAAGAAGGTCCACTCTGCCCTCGACGGCGCTGCTAACGATCGCGAAATGGCCAAGTGGGAAGACATGATCACCTACGGCAAAGACGGATCGTTGGTGTCGAAACTCGCTGCGCACGGCGGCATGATCGACGATGGCATGGGCAAGGTCCTCGGCACAATCGAAGGAATGTCCGAGGAAGACTTCAAACGACTCAAGGAAGATCCTGAATACAGAAAGAAAGTCGAAGCAGTACTTGCAATCGACTTGAGCGACGACGAAATGGCGCGCGCTCGCGAAGCGCTCGACAAGAAGATGGCCGCCAAAGATTACGAGTCATCGAAAAACGCTCAACGATCTGTTCTTGATGCGGTCAAAGACGAAACCGGATTCTGGAACAATGACGAAGCCGGAATTATTTCTCGTCTCGAGAAGATGACGCCCGACGAGCAGAAGAAATATCGCGAAGATCCCGAATTCAAAAAACAAGTCGACGATCTGATCAAGAGTTCGATGGATGTCGGCGCCGAACGCGACGCGGCCATGCAAATCTTGGACAACATAGCCAAAGGCAAGAGCGCAGAAGGCGACATCGTCACCAAACTCAACATGCACGCCAATGACTTCAACACCGATGAAGCCAAGGTTGTTGCCGATATTGAAGAAGCGTTCCGCAAAGATCCTACATTGAGAGAGCGCCTGAAAAATCCTCAAACGGCCGAAGACAAAGAGCTAGCCGCGAAGTTCGACACCGCGCTGCGCCGTGCGCTCGATCCTGACGAATACGCGACTTATGGCAAGCCGTTGCTAGAAAACGGTCGCATACCAATGGAAGTCAAAGCGCAGCTCTATAAGGGCGTGTTCAATGACGACGAAGAAGGCTTCTACAACTCAATCAAGAAGGGCAAAGCCACCGAGGAAGATTACAAGGAACTGATCGCCAATCCCGAAAAGACAATGGGATTCTTGAGCGCTGAAGAACGCGAAGTCGCCCTCAACATCGCCCGTCAACACGGCGAAATGAAGAAGGAAGACGAGTTGCGCGCGGCAATGCTTGGTGCCGGCACCAATGAAGATACCATCAAGGAAGCTCTCAAAGATCTTACACCGGAGCAGAAAGAACAAGTCAAATTGGCGTACGAACAAAAGTACGGCGCCAACCTGCTCGGCGATTTGATGGACGAGTTGGGCGGTCAAGACAAGACGGAAGCAGCACGCGATCTGCGTCAAACCAAAGATGCGCGCGAAGCTTACAACGAAGCACGCCAGGAAGTGTACGAATCAAACGACGGTATCGGCAAGGCGTTCGTGAAGAACTTCTGGGACGGCACCGCCGACATGAGCCAAGATCAGCTGGAGCAGTACAACAAGGCAATGGCCGAGTACGCCAAGCAGTACAAGGAAATGCCTCCGGATGTACAAAAGAAATTCTCTGACGATCTCAACGAGTCTCTAAAACTCTTCCAAGAATCTAAAGCTGCTGCTGCAGACGCGGTTGTCGACGCCACTATCATCGCAGCCGGTATCGCGGGCGCCAGCTTCACCGGTGGTGTCAGCCTCTCGGTTTTGGCTTACACCTCCATTGGTGGCGCACTATTTAAAGTCGGTGCCAAGTCGGCAATCATGGGAGCCGATTATGACTTCGCCAGCGCCCAGGTGCTGTCAGACTCCGCCACTGGTGCAATCGATGCCGCAACCATCGTCCTTGGTCCTGCCCAATGCGCCCAAATGCTTAAGATGGGCGAAAAAGCAGCAGGAACCGCAGCTACCGCCATGTTGTCGCAAGTCGACGATGTTGCCAAAGCAACCGGCAAACAGCTTCTTAAAGAAGGAATGTCAGAAAAGCTCGGCAAAGAGATGTTCGAGCAAGTCGCCTATGCCATCTCCAACGGTGCCAAGGAAGTTGACGGCAAGGCCATGACCAAGCTTGCCGAAAAGTTTGCGGCAAATGCTGATGATGTTCCACAGCTCCAAAAAATGTTGGTCTCCAACCTCAATAAGGCAGTCGAGGCAGAAAGCGCCAATGCACTCAAATCCACGATGCGAGAAGTGGCACTCAACTCTGCTTCCGGAGCAGCCGGCGGCGGCTTATCGGGTGGTGTCAGGGGTGGTGTCGACGGCGAGTCTCTCGATGCGGCATTAGCCGGTGCAGCTTCCGGAACACTTTCTGGCGCCGGCATGGCAGGCGTCTTCACCGTAGGCTTCAAAGCCATGGGCAAGGGATTCTCAGCCGCCCGCGAACACATGCCGGAATTCAAGCTCGGCAAAGACGCTCCAACCGTCAAACTCGACGGCGGAGCCGAAGTCAAACTCAACAAAGCCGGTCGCATCGCAGAAACAACAGGACCAGACGGCGCCAAAGTCAAGATTGACTATCACTCGAAAGGCGAACTCGAAGGTCAAGTCAAAAAGATTCAATTAGCTAACGGCACTGAGTATGCCAGCAAAGACGGTGTCAACTGGCACGTTAAAGACAATACTCATCCCGATGGCGGCTATGACGTCAAAGGCAAGATGGAAGTCTCGCATGACGGCACCGTGAAGTGGCAAGCCGAAGGTGGCGACGCTCATTACATGATGCCTGACGGCTCACGCGCTCAAGTAGACAAAGTCTCGGGCGACGCAGTCGTCAAAGGTGCCGACGGAAGAGTAAGAGAAGTTACCGGCACCAACACGCACACAAACTACGAATACGGAGCCGACAACAAACTCCAAAAGATCACCTTCCAAGATGGAAGCACAGTTGAGCGCGGTGGTGATGCCGATTGGGTAATTAAGGACAAAGCTCATCCTGAAGGCAAAGCAATTGCAGCAGAGCAAAGACAACTCTCTGACGGAACAATCGTGCTCATCCCCAAAGATGGAAGCGGCGAGCTGCACATTCACCCATCGGGTGGCAAGACACAATACGACGATAACGGAAAACTTTCAAAAGCGTGGAACGCTCAAGGCAAGGAATACGGGTATCAGTATGATGCCTCCGGACAACTGAAAGCGGTTTCCCTACCAGACGGTCAGATGCTGAGACGTGCCCCGAGCACGGAGTTAGATGATGCCGGAAGAGTCACCAGAATCTGGGATGACGAAGGTCGCAATCACACATTCACCTACGATGCTGAAGGCAAGCTTAGCGGATATAAGAATGGCTCCAACTACAAAGAATATTCGACTGAAGACGGCGTCAACTGGAAGGTATTGGACAAATCCGACGACTACAAAGGTGTAGAGTCTCACGTCCAGGGCGAGTTCAAGGTCAAGGAAAATGGCGAAGTAGAGTTTAAACACCCCAGTGGTGAAATCACTACAACCAGACCTGACGGCATGATCGTCACCAAAAATGGTGACGAAATAACAAAAGTCGAATACCCGAATAAGATTCGCTACGAAAAGGAAGCGGACGGTGAGTGGAGAGTCTTTGATAAGAGCCACGGCGACGGCAGCTATAAAGTGAATGGCGAATATTCGATCAAGGAAGACAACAGAATCTACTTCAAGAACGAAGGTGGAAAAGAAAACGCAGTCCAAGCCGCCGAGGGCAACGGCTGGATGAAGATGAGTGCGGACGGCAAAGGCAGCAATTTCCCTCACGACGGTGAGTTGACTGTCGCAAGAGATGGATCAATAAGATTCCCCCACGACAGCGATCACTTCGAAACTCACAGAATGGACGGTGGCGTCGAGTTTCACGATAGCCGCGGCAGATTGATCAATGAAATTCAACCGGAAGGTGCGCCGAAGAAATACGACGTTGATGGAAGACCGACTGACGGTCACTTCCGAAAAGCCGTTCGCGACAAGTTCGGCGACATGGATGAGTCGTCATCGCTCAGGAGCATTGGAAAAGTTCGTGAAGAACTCGATCAGATAAAAGGCATCGACCACAAAGGCATGCAAACAAGTGCCTACGAAAGTCTGATGAGAGACCCTAACCTCTCCGACGCGCAAAAAGAAAATATCCTTCGCAACCTCGCCGAAGTGAGAGAACATTTTGCCAGCTATCGTTTGGGTGATCGCATGCATCCGGATCCGGAGGTCAACTGGATTCACACGCAAGGTGAATTGGCCAAAGTGCTTGAAGCAGGTCGAGCGAAAAATCTAAGTGCAACAGAGTTGGAAGATGCTCTTCTGGCATCGATGTATTCAGACTCCGTCAAGTTTGCATTCCCGCCACCGAAAGGCGCAGAGGCTAACTTCTTTACACACCATCTCGACGGTGCATTGGCAGCAAGCGAAAACCTAAAGAAACAAGGATTCCCGCAAGAGAGAATCGACCGAATCGTACAGGCGATAAAAGAACACCAAATCGCTCCGCCCGAATTCATGGGCCAGCTCTATCACTGGAAGATCAAGAGCGGACTAGACCTCCAACTCACTCAAGGAAAGATCTCGCAAGAGCAACATGCTGAGCTGAGCAGAATTCTCAACGACATGAGCGTTCTGGGTGACGACGGGAAATTGCGCATCAAGCACATAGCCAATCCAAACGATGCTCCCAAGTTCAAAAATGAAAAGGGCGAGTGGGAAGTTGCATTCACTTCAGATCCCAAAGATGCACCAGGTACAGCATGGCTATTGCAACAAGCTGGTATCGACAGGTGGAACGTACCAGTCGACCCGCGGCTCGATCCCAACTTCAAGCAGTTGTCCAAAGTCGAACAAGAGAAGCTCGTATCGCAGTTCAAAATTTCGCAGACACTTATCGATGGCGACGGTGTCGACAACTATGCCACTCTCGGTGGTGCAAGCAAGATCGTTGCCATACGCGGACCCGAGACCATGTTCAAGGACGCTCAGGTATGGGAATCAATCAACTCTATCGATGCAAGCTTCAAAGATGCTTACGGCGTGTTGTCTCCGGAAGGCAAGAAACTCGCTGATGCCACCCTAGCCGAAAGAAATGCTGTCTTGTACAACGAGAAACAAGGCATCAAAGCACAGATGGACCTCTGGCTGAAGAGCAAAGGTCTCGATCCTGCCACCGAAAAAGTTCCATTCTACAATGCAGATCTCAAGTATCCGCAAGCTCTGTCGCAAGAAGAAAACACAGCGCTGGCCGCACTCAAGAAGAAAATGGGCGAAGGCGGACTTAGCGGCGACGAAGCAACTCAGCTGCGCAACCTGCAGTATAAAGGACTGACGGAACAAGAGATCAAAGACTACGAATTCGCCAAGCAGATTCGC
>CAZCZI010000063.1:0-17506 GCA_964503045.1 uncultured Candidatus Obscuribacterales bacterium | reverse complement strand
GCAGACGGCAAGCTCAATCACGTCGAATTCGGCGAAGGAACTGTCTGGAAACGTGAAGGCGACGCATGGCTCGTCGGCACGCACGAGGGTGCCAGTGCCAAATTCCCTGGTGAAGTCGCTGTTGACGCCGATGGCACAATCAAGACTATAGACAAGGAAGGCATCAACCGATTCACCACCGATGGTGGTCAGGAGCGCTTCAGAGCCAATGGTCGTGTCGACTACTTCAAAGCCAATTTGGAAGTTGAAGGCAACAAGCTTAGTGATGCCGTCAATAAAGGCTTTGCAGACGAACCTAAGAGAATCGAGCGCTTCAACAAGATGCGCGAGCAGTTCGAGGCCGAAGCCGCAAAACGCGGTCTTACCGAAAACGACAAGGCACTTCTCTATAAGCAACTCAATCGTTTGATGGACCCGACTCCGGGCGCCGCGATTCCTTATGCAGATCGCATGAACCTGGCAGAGCAAATTCTCAATCACTCTACTTTCCCAGAAAACGTCAGCCAGGGCGCAAATGGCACCTGCAACGTCACCACTCTCGAACACCGCAACTATATGCGCAATCCGGACAAGAATGCGCAAGCGATCGCAGACATCGCTTTGAAAGGCGACTACACATTTGCCGATGGTCGCAACATCGATATGTTCGAACTCCATAACGGCATTCACCCCGACAAACAAGCCCGCAACAGTCTGGCAAAACAAGCCAAGGTAAGCGGCGACGCCAATCTTAGCGCGCAGATGCACGTCGACGGCGAGCGTGACTATGCCAGCCAAATTCTCGAAACAGCGATGGTAAACAACCGGTGGAGAGAAGAGTCTAAGATAATCACCGGTGAAGGCCGCATGATCAAAGACGGCAATTTCGTTTACGGTCCTGACAAGAAATTGCGCGGCGTAATCAACGACTCCGAAAAAGACCTCGTCAGACTTTTCGACAAAGACGGCAATCGCTTGACCACAATCTTGCCAGGACAAGAGGTCTTTACAAAAGACAAGAAGCTAATCACGAACTTCGACGAAAGCAAGCTTGTCTACGATAGCTACGGCAGCATGAGAGGAATGGTCGCACCTGAAAAAGTGCAGGTGATGTACGACGGCAACGGTAAAGTGCTCGACTCGTTCAACCTGGTCGAAGGGGCGAAAGCCTATGACAAAGACGGCAAAATGCTCGTCACCAAAACAAGAAAGGGTGAACTGTATTACGACAGAGTTCCGGACGGCTCTTCAAAAGCAGAACGAGTTTACTGGAAAGGTGGCGGCGAACCACTTGCGCTGCGCGAACAAGACGGCAAGCTCTATACGAATGCGGAAGTATATGTAAGTGAACTGCATGGCATAAGCGAAGCTGTAAACGGCGTCAAAGAAAAGCCGTTCGTAATCACTTTCGGTCAGCATGGTGGCGACACAATCAGTGTTAAGAGTAAGGAAGAGCTTCTGAAAGTCTTCGAACAGATGAAGGCCGAAAACAATCTTCCTGCTGTCCTAATGGTCAACGTCTTCCATCCGCCTTTTGGCAACGGCAAGATTTGGCCGGAAGCAGGAGAGGGTTGGCACGTAATTACGCTTCACAGCATCTATGAACTCGATAAAGAAGTAGGCGACCTAGAAACCAAATATGGTGCCAAGTTTGTCAACCAGTGGAGAGAGGCAGACAACAAGGATGTTACGCTCACACAAATCTTCAAGGCCCTAGAACCACCACCCGATAAACCACCGCCGACAGTCGAGCCAAGCAAGTGGGAAAAGGTCAAGCGCTTCTTCAAGCGTAACAGCGATGACGCCGGTGACGGCGGTACTAAGGTAGCTGCGGAATTGCCCCGCTCCGAAGACGTGGTACGTGTAAAAGGCGGCGAGTCTCAGGACGCGGGCATCATCATGCCATCGGACAAGGTCTCCGAGATCAAACGCGCTCCAAGCTCTGGTGGCGATGGCGGTGGCAGAGAGTTTACCGTTAAAGAAGCAAGCCTCGCCCCGGCGAAGGTCAAGCCAATCGATACGAACACGCAGAAACTTATCGACCAGAATGACCTCTTCCTTATCTCCAGACCTGGAGAGCCACCCAAGGTAATGTTGAAGGGCCACGGAGACTTAGATAGCACGCTCGACTCAGTCATGAAAGTTGCCGACGGTAGCCAAAGACCGATCAAATTGGATTGGAATGGTGCCGAAGTCGAAATCAAACCGAATATGACGCACGACGAGGCAATCACCGCGTGGCGGCAAGCCGATCAAGCACATCGTCAATCACCAGAAGTCTTGCGAGTGGCAAGAGAACGCCAGGAAGCTTTTGAACGCGAACTCACACGCGGTCGAGCCGAAGTCGAGGCGCTTAGAGGAACACCACACAAACAGTCCGATGATCTGATCACTGGGCTTTACGAAAACGCTCATGCCAGAGGCACATCGCCTGCCACCGAAGCAATGACAAAGCTCAAGCACCCAGACGAAATTCGCGACTTCGTGCAGTATTACGCCGGCAAGAATCCGCAAACGGCAATCGAAAATCTGCGGTTTATAGCCGAAGGCGGTGAAGTCGTACCAGGTACGCAGCATGTGTGGCAAGAAGCCATCGACGAACTGAAAGTGAAAATGCCCGAGCGCATGAATTCACCTCGCATCGCCGAAGTCGAGACACAACATTTGTTGGCTGAGTCGTTCAAGCAAGACGGCTTCGTAGTGATGTCGCCTTTGTCCGATTTGACCGATATGTCCAAACCCGTAAAGGTAATGCTTGACGGCCCAGGAAATGTTGACGATGCAATAGCCAAAGCAGTTAAGTTGTCGGAAGACTATCAACGTCCAATCAATCTTGATTGGAACGGCAGAGACATCGAAATCAAGCCAGGCATGGAAGCCGGTGAAGCTCGTGCGGCCTGGGATGCATCTTTCAAACCACGCGATATTGCCTCTTCCAGTGAAACCGAAGAAATGGTCGGCGGCAGAAAAGTCAAAGGACTCTGGGCACCAGAAAGAGACTTCGACAAACTGACCTTAGATGAAAGAAACGCCGTTTATGATATGTTGGACGGCAAGACTTCTCCTCTAAGCGATTTCGCAGTCGCGGACAGCTTCTCCGAAAAAGCAATGAAGTCCATCAGCGGGTGGAAAGACGATCTGAAAGTCAAAGCCGCCGAAGTCAAAGCTATAAACGAAGCCCGTGAAAGAACCACCGGCAGATTCATGGAGTTGACCAATCACCCTGATTACCCATTCGCGAAGTACAATGACGTCGACTATGCTCGCGAGTTCTACAAGAATGATCCCGAGAGCCTCAGAGCGATCGACGAGTACATCAAGAATCGCGATCTTTATTGGCAAAAGGGACAAGAGCTGGACGACATGCTCAAGTCCAGAAGAGACACTCTTCAAAAGCAACTCGATCAATTCGCTGACGAACAAGGTCTTCCTAGAGTCGAAATCAAACTGCGCGATGCCGAGCACATGGGTTCGTCTCGGGCCAGCTATAACGATGACGGAATCATCACGCTAAACAAAGCTGATCTCTACAACGACAAAAACGGCTCTCGTTTGGTCGGCAGCTTGTATCACGAGTTTACACACAGCGAACAACAAAGCTTGGTCGTAAACAAACTCGCCGATCAACTAGGAGTCGACCGCATACCGACCGACACCGATATCAAACTCGTGTCGGAACTTTACAAGGAACAACTCGGTCGAGCACCGAACAACGATCATCTTAAAACGATTCTGGAAGCCCGCGGCAAGCGCGAGAACTTGAATCTATCCGCGGACGAACTTACCCGCGCCGAAGCAATGGAGACAGCCTGGAAAAACAACAAGCCTGTCGGCGATCGTTACATCGAATCTGAAAACGATTTCCGCGTCACCAGAGGCGAGCTGAAAAAGCTGCAAATTGAAGAGAACCCGAGTGCTCCAACGATACTGATGGAGAAACTCTACAATCCTAAAGGCGGCAAGAACCTTTCGAAACGTCTGTTCGGCACCGAGCAACCACCGCCCGAAATCGAGCAATACTACAGACGATACCGAGCTTCAATGGGAGACTCTGATGCGGACATCGCAGCCAGAGTAAGAAGAGAACCACCGGATCATTCATCACTGGACTTCACCCAACCGCACCAGGGTGCAGAACTAGATCTCACCACCGGAGTCATCCATGACCCGCAAAGTCTGGACTTCTCCGAAATGGATCTCGACTTCACACCGGCCGGCGGCCGTGGTGGATTCGACCATCTAAGCGAAGACGAGAAGATGGATCTGTTCCTCCCCAAAGATCAAAAGGAATTGGGAAAACTCATGCGCGGTTCGCTCAACGATCGCCTTGAAGAGATCAATACTTGGAGAGAACAAGCATACGATAACTATATGCAGATGCATGAAGTCGACGCTTGGGTGTCCGGAGAAAAAGCCAGATCGCGAGCCACCGCGCACGGTGCTATAGAGGGCGAAGACGTCTCGATCGACGGCACATCATGGAGGGTCAACGAACAAGGTCTCGACCAGATGCGCGGCGGTCAGCCTCAAGTCGATCAATTACGCGGTCAGCGTGTCGAGCAAGTCGTAGATCAATCATCACCGATTCAAGCATTCGACGGCAGGCTCTCCAGTCAAGTCGACGAACCCGTCATCACCCGTGATGCCTCTGGTCGAGTCAATGAAGTGGTGCACGGCGACTCGCACCATAAGTACACTTACGGTCAAGATGGCTCACTCACCAGCGTCGACATCAAAGACGGCATGCAAGCTCGCAGACAGGCGGATGGCACTTGGCTGATCAAAAACGACCCACAAACCCGCTCAGGCGAATACGTCTTCGACGGCGAACTGAGAGCGATGAAGGCAGACGGTTCGGTATGGAAAGAAGGCAATGGACTGCTGCAAGTCTACAAAACTGACGGCGGCAGCCAAGTACATTTAGCCGACGGCACAATCGTGGTCAGAAACGCAGAAGGACGCGTGACCGGCACCGAGTTTCAAAATGCCATTCATAAATCAGAGTACGGCTATGGAGCAGACGGAAAACTGACTTCCATCTCCAACGACGGTATGACCGCAACCAAACAAGCAGATGGAAGCTGGCTGGTCAAAGGCGATCCAAAAGCGCATGGACAAGACTATACGTTTAACGGCGACTTCGAAGTATCGAGCCTCGATGGTGCACTGTGGAAATCCAGCGATGGATATCTAGAAACTTTCCAAGTTGATGGCTCAAGCAGCGTTCATTTCAAAGACGGGGCTTCAATCCAAAAGAACGCGGATGGAAAAGTAGTCAGCACCGGATATCGTAATGGCACTCAAAGAGCCGAGTTTGGTTACTCCAAAACTGGCGAGCTAACTACCGTCACTCAAAAGAATGGTTTCTCCGCTGAAAAACAATCAGACGGCAGCTGGCTTATCACCGGCGATACCAGTGCAAATAATGGCGGTCGTCCCTATAAGTTCGAGGGCGACATCGAAGTTATGAGTCTGGGTTCCATCTGGAAGACTCCAAGCGACCATGGCTTCCAAGAAGTATTTGAAGCTGACGGCTCCAAACTCATTACCTTATCTGATGGCACTCACATCAAGAGCGACTCGTCCGGGCGGGTCACCTCAACTCAATACAGAAATGGAGAACATCGCGCCGAATTCGGTTACACCGACAGTGGTGATCTTAATTCAGTAAACATCAAAGACCGTATGCAAGCTACCAAGCAAGACGACGGCTCCTGGAAGATTGTAAGAGCCGATGGTACCGAAGAAACCATCAAAGGCGAAATCAATGCCATGAAGCTAGGCGACCTTTCGGTAGAACCGACAGACGGCAAGCCCTGGGAAACTTTCCATGCAGATGGCAAACGCAGCGTTTACACTCATGACGGTGGCTCAGTTCATTTCGATGCCAACGGCAAAGTCACAACAACAGAGTATCGTCACGGCAATCACAGAAGCTTCCAATACGATGCAGCAGGTAATCTCGACCGAGTCGAAGCCGACGGCAATATCTTGGCTCGTGACGCCAGGGGTTGGGCACTGATCGACAATCAAAACAGAATCATCACTCCATTCCCGGATATGCAGATCGCCATCACCAATGGCGGTGACATCGAAATGACGAGTGGCATCGGCAAAACAATTAGACATCTTGACGGAACGGTGGAAGAAGTCCACCCAAAACAACAGTCAACCTAGAACAACAGGCGCCCTCTTACGAGCGCCCCGATGGTCCGCGCAAAAATACGCCGGTTGACGATAGCGACAAGCGCCGCTTCAAATGGTACGAAGAAGATTCGTCGGACGACGAAAGCCTCCCATTCGATCGACGCCGCGCAGCACGCAGAGAAGAAGACATAGAATCCAGCCACGTAATGTTGATCGACAACAAAGGCATTGCAGATCGAGTCGAAGATTGGAAGGTCATCAGCGAGCGTTCACACACTACGGTGAGAGAAAGCTCTGATGGAAGCACAGTGGTGAAAGAAGGTCCTCGCGGAGCGCTGGTCGATCAAGCATCAGCTCTGAAGCATATACACGAGGATTTCGGTGTCACCGTACCCAAAGCATTGACGCTACACAAAGATGGTGACAAGTTCCTCCTCTTTATGGAAAAGGTCAACTACGTCGAAGGACAAAAGATGTTGATGAACCCAGAGTTAGAGCCGCTCTTCTGGGAAGCCAACGAAGTAATAAAAGAAATCAACAACAGTTTGAATGGAAAGAACAGCCTTTACGAAGGCGATCTCGGCAACGAAAACTGGGGAATCAAGCCTGAAGCTCTAGAGCGTTGGAAGAGGAACAAGCAGCCGATAACACGCGAAGACATCGTCGTTATCGATCCTGTTCGCTCCCTCTCCTAACAAGAGTCGCGTAAACTAAAAAGGCTTACCGAAATCGCGCGTCCACATTACAATATGGGCAGCTGGACCGTCTCGGGAATCTATTGCAAATAGTTTTTAGCTTGATCGAACATATATGCATATCTTCGGAATAGGGGCAATTCGATTGATGCATCTTCCTGACGGGTGGAAGGAAACTGAGCCCGAGGTGAAGGTCGTCTTTATGGAGCGGTTGAGAGAGTTTAGAAGTCAAGATGATCCTGCCGTTGAAATATCGCTTTACTATCGCGGACAGCCAATTGCCAGGGCTGCAGCCAATCGACTTCTATCTGTTTTGGAAAAGCCGTCACATTCTCTTACAGAACAAGAAGTAGATGCAGTCAGCGTAGTTCTCAGGGATGCATCCGATTCGGACTGGTTTGATTTGCGGTCGGCACGAACCGAGACACTCAAAGGTCGCAAAGTGCTGGTTTGCGAAGGGGTATGGAAACGATCGGGAATCGTCGACTTGGGAGTATTTATCGACCGCAACGGTGATGGAAGTGAGATTGAAGAACTGCATTACAAGGCGCCGGAAAATCTGTATCAAAAATTTCTTGGCACCGCCGGACGCGCGTTTCGTTCAATTTCGTGGAACCGATAAAAAGATCGAAAATACAAATCTCCGCTTCGAGTGAAACCACCGATGGTGCAACACGAAAAATCTTTCAAGACTGTGATCATCCATGGAAGTTATGGATTCCCCGAACGTAACTGGTTTCCTTGGTTGAAAAACGAAATTGAGAACCTGGGTCACAAGGCGATAGTGCCTAGATTTCCAACTCCTGAAGGACAAAACTTTGAGAACTGGAAGCGAATTCTCCTTCAAGAAGCAGGTCCATTAGACGCATCAACGATCTTGATCGGACATAGCGTTGGAGCCGGTTTCATACTCAGCTTGTTAGACGATGCCGAATCAATGCCACTTGGTCCGGTGCGTGCTGCCTTTCTAATTGCAGGCTTCACCGGCACTCTTGGGCTGCCGGATTACGACGAGATTAACGCAACCTTTGTCGGACGCTCCTTCGATTGGCCTCGCATAAAAGAGCACTGTGACGAGTTCTTCGTCATCAATGGAGACGACGATCCGTACGTTCCTTTAGAAAAAGGACGCCAGATTGCCGATTTATTGTCGGTCACCCACGAACTGATTACCGGGGGCGGTCATCTCAACCAGGATGCGGGTTTCACCACTTTTCCACAGCTAATGGATAAGGTACGCTCTATCGTGATGCCGCCCGTTAGTTAATATTGGGTATAAAGTATCTGACACTGTGCGTTGGAGGCACCTTGACGCAGCAGCCGAGGCTAGAAGCCAAAACTGATGAGCGACCCGCAGAAAATCAAGCCCACCCAGGGGTTTGGTCTGATTTTCTGCAGTCTGCCGGGTATTATGGCGTTCAGATGCCTTATGACGGCGTGCAACAAATCTCCGAGGGTTTGGGCATAGGCTTGCCCAAAGCTGACTTAATCTCGCAGCCGAAGTCGGCGGACTTTGGCACAGCCAACTGGTTTGCTCAACAGGCTGGCGCTGGATTGGGCATGGCTCCTGCATTCATGCTCACTCACGGCGGCGTGAAGTCTGTGTTGAAAGCCGAAGCAGCCACGCAACTTGCTGTTTCCGGTGGTTTATACTCCGGCGTCTTCGTGCCGACCCAGTCAGAATCGAACCTCTTGGTCGACAGATTGGCAAATACCGCCACTGGCGCTGCCACGTTCTACGCCATGGGCAAGGTGGGGTCAATGCTTTCGCCCACTATGAGAATGACAGCGAGCGACGGATTGGCATCTGCAATTCGACAGAATGTGGCTAAGCGCCTGCAAGGCGGCGCCATCGGTCTTGCATCGGGCGCCGTCGGCGGCTTCGTAAACGCTGAATCCAACAGTCTTTTGAAGACCGGAAAGCTAGCCGGCGGGCAGGAATTAGGTGAAGCAACCGCTACCTATGCGGTTATGGGCTTCGGTGTCGGAGCACTTAGCAAAGGCTGGGGACGCAAATCTGAGGTAAAGCAGGTCGCAATGGAAGAAGGCAGCTTCAACTGGCAGAAAATCAAAGGAGTTTCTGAGCCAATTGCTCAAAGAATGAGTACTGAAGCCCAAACTAGCTTTGAAAGCGGCAGAAACTTTGCGCGTCAAAGCCAGCACCAGCAGGCAGTGACGGCGTTCGAGAATGCAGGCAAGAATTGGGCGGAAGCGCTCGGTCCTGAACACCCGAAAGTGGCTGAAGCACTGGGCGAGATCGCCTACCAGGAGCTGCGTCTGGGCAATCATGGAAAGGCATTGAAAGCGGCTCACAAGGCGCTCTCCATCGAGCAAAATGCATTCGGAGACAAGAGCCCCGAAGTCGCTCAACGCTATGAGCAGGTCTCCGGAATCGAACAGGCGGGGAAAAACTTCGGTTCTGCCGCCACACATCTGGAATATTCGCTGGATATTTGGAAACAGTTGTCGCGTGAAGGTGCACTTCCACAGGCTCAAAACGAAGCGTTTATAGCTGGTGGTCATCGCTCGATGGCAACCAGACTTGCTGCGTTGCTCGAAGCCTCTGGTCAAGCAGAAAAAGCACAATTGGTTCGCACCAATCTGCCTGAAAACCCCAAACCACCAATCAGACTGCTCGAACAGACTATTTAGTTCCAGTCCATATTCAATTGATTGATTCAATTCAGATACAATTTGCTGAATGACAAACGACCCAACCCGCACTAAACAGCATGCCAATCTTGATAAGCTGACAACCGACGAGTTGGAGCAACGCCGCAGCGGCATGGATTATGCCGTGCAGAGTATGGTGCTTGCCGGCATGGAGGTTCCAGACGATGTGCAACAGGAATTTCTTGCGGTGCAGGAAGAACTTGCGAAAAGACACTCAAAGACCGTCCAGACGCAAAACCAAACGAGAAAAATAGACTCCTGGACACAGTTGTTGGGAACCACCATAGATGGTTACGCAATTAATCAACTATTGAGTGATGGAACATTCTCGTTTGTCATGCGTGCTACCAGCGAGTCGGCACCGCCGGTGGTTTTCAAAATAGCCAAGCCCGACGGGCTGCCTTTTAATACCAAAGCTACATTGGAGAGACCGTTTCCGACAATTGCATGGAATGCCGGACCTTTTGAAGGAAAGCCAATAGTACCTTCTCCGAAGCACCTGCTCGAAATGCAAGCCGCCTACCTCAAAGCATGCAGCGGCGGTTGCCTTATTGGAGTAGAAAACTCCGGCGAGCATTCAGGTTTGTGGCACTATCGCAGCCCTGCACTTGAAGGTTACACCTTGCGCCACCTCATGATTTGGGAACATGAGACGCTAGAGACCATGTTGCTTTCATCGTTTATCTCGATTTGCGACGGGCTGCATTCGCTAAGGCAAGGTTCTGATTTTGTTTATCACGGTGACATCAAACCGGACAATATCCTAGTCACCGAATCCGGTATCACGCTCTTAGACCCGGGTTATTCAGGCGAGCTCGAGTGTGCGGAAGGCACCATTCAAGCAGCGATGATCTCGACGCCGCAATATTATCCTCTTTGGGAACCGGACGATCTCCTTGCCGTCGGCATTTGCCTTTACGAAGCGGTTCTTTCGGCGCATCCGCTTAAGGATGCAGGTCACGAAGGTGAGAAGATGACAGTTTCCCAAGACGTGCAAGAGCTCGTCTTTTTCCGGCAGTCTCTACTGCAAGAGAGTTTGACTCCACTTCTGCATCTGAGGAGGCCTACGCACGTCCGAGAGAATCTCTCTGCCGAGATGGAAGCTGTAATTCTAAAGGGTCTTAGACTCAAGATCGGCGATGATGGCTTGCTTCACACAGACCCGGGATTCATCGATTTTGCAGAGTTTTCCCAGGCTTTGAATTCGCTTCGCGGCTAGTACAATATGTTTTTGGTTCGGAATCAGATCGATTAGGTTAAGAAAGTGACTTCAGGCAAAGACTCCAAAGGCGACAGAAATCAGGATTTCGAGAATGCCTGGTTTAGCCAATACAGCTCGCAAAACATGATTAACAATCTGGAAGAGATCAAGAAGTATGCTTTTCAAGCTTTTGACAAACTAGATACCAATCACAACGGCTTCATCGAACGCATCGAATTAGAACAAGCTTTGGAATCACCGAGCACTCCGGAGAGAGAAAAGTCATTCATTGCGTTCTTGCTCAACAATCAAGAAGCGATTTCCCTGGCCTACAGCGAAGAGTGGGCTGAAAACCAGGGAATCTCGCGAAATGATATTCAAGCGTACTTCGCTTTGATTGAAGGGCTGGTTTAGTCGAGCCGATTAATCAGATTCATTATTCTGCACGTCCGCCACTGTCAAAAGTCGCCGGCACCACAACTGCCACTGCCACTGTCGCCGGCACCACAACTGCCACTGCCACTATCGCCGGCCCCGCAACAGCCACTGTCGCCGCTGGCGCCCGAACCACCCGTGCCTCCTTCGCCGCCCGGGCCTCCGTCGCCAGGACCACCGCCTCCGTCGCCGCCCGGGCCTCCGTCGCCAGGACCACCGCCACCGCCACCGTCGCCGGGCGGTTGAGTGCTGGCGATAACGGCTTGCTTGTAGACAACCAGTGAACCAAGCAAGTTATTGTAGCCGGAAGAAGGCGTGTAATATGCCGTGTTTCCAACTGGGGGGGCGCTCGGAATTGTGCTTACGAGAATGTAGCCACTCGAGTTATACTGCTGTATCGTTCCATCCGGATTCGTGCCCACTACGTGTCGCGGTGCGGCCGAACAAGTGCTGTAAGTAAATGAATTCGTTGCGTGATCGAGAAAAATGAATGCGGTTTGACCGTCAGACAGTGCTACGGCGTTGAGAAAGTTGTCGATCTCGACATCAGTCGCAGCGGGTTTGACCTCACGAAGGCGCTGTCTCATCTGTGGAAAAATCGAAGTATCGGCTCCCCCTCCCACACTCGCCATTAGAGTGCCCAATGTCTGACTTGCTGAAGACGAGTTGTCGAGAAAACCGACGACCAGGTATCCGCCGGGAATACTTGCAGCATATTCGCTTGAAAGAGAGCCCACAATTGAAGCCGCAGATGTGAGAGCCATGCGGCGTGATACAGACTCGAATGCCGTCGCTTCAGCTCCGAATGAATTTGGAGGGACTACAAGAGAGGAATTCGGCAGATTCATCGCCGCTGTCACATCCTTCGTCATCACAAGGTGCGGCTGTGATTTAGGCTGTACCGACACACCTTGCAGTGTGTTGATACCGTCCACCGAGATGTCCCGATACCCTGTGATATAGCTCTGTCCGTTGGATGAAGTGTGATTGCTCAGACTATTGGGTGGCAGAGACACGCCACTTGGAAGTATGGAGGGGTCTATATAGACATTAGTGGCACCACCATGCTTGAGGTAACCCGCCTTGAAATTTGCTGTTTGGAATTGAACTTCGCTTTCTGACCCTAACATTTTCAGCCGATAACAATTTGCTATTGCTAGAAAAAACGCGGTCGCATTGCTTCCATTCAATGCATTTTTCAAACGCTGCCCAATACTGTCGTTGGTACCGTGCAAACTATTAGCAAGCTCCTGAGCATGACCAATCGCCGCGTCCGTTCCCTCCTCCTTCGCATTCAAAGAAACTAGCAGGCTCTGCGCGACCGCACGATTGTAGGTATTGAGCGTGATTGTTCCATTTGAATCGACGAGGTCCGGAAAATTATTCGCCTCGACACCAGCATTAAGCGACTGACCATGTGCTTTGAGAAACTGCTTGCTTACATTGAGAAGTCCAGCATCGGTTGCGTGCTGCAATTCCTGCGTTCCTCCGAATATCTTTCCGAATAAGACAAACAACATACCGAAGGCGCAAATTATTGCTACCAGAAAGCAAATCAAGATAGTGGCAGATCCCTCCTTTCTCTTATGCTTACGTATAGAAGTAGTTTGATCGATTTCGGACGACGATTTCTGTTGCTGGAATCTCATTTCCATCACCTTTCTGTTGCTGAGGGTTTGCAGCGTGTATGCAAACTGTACTCAGCAAGTGTGGGTGGTTGGTGTAGCAGATGTGGAGGTTTTGTGGAGTCGACTGACTGGCGTTACGGCCAGAATCCGCCGACGCCGGTTGGATAACCGCCGTAAGGCATTCCATAGCCGCCGCCACCGAAGTTCATCGAACCCATGCTGTTGAGTGCCATCCCGCCGACAGCCCCAAGCACCTTAGCCAATCCCGCGATTAGAGGATGACCTTTGTGTTGTTGCGGCTGTTGTTGCTGCTGTTGCGCAGCTTGTTGGTATTGTCCGGTATTGCCTGCGGTACCATACTGAGGCTGACCATATTGAGGTTGCGAATACTGCGGTTGCCCATACTGTGGTTGTGCGTACTGTGTCTGTCCCGTTCCATACATGCCGCTGGCACCACCATATGCTGCCTGCGGCGCAGCGCTCGCATACGCATTCGGATTGTACGCCGGATTTCCATAATATGGCGCGTGGGGTTGTGTCTGCCCCTGCGTAGAAGCATAGCCGGGATAGGCGCCTTGTTGCGTGCCACCACTCAATTGAACCGCATGCATCAATGTATTCACACGATCTGGAATCGAAGCTTGTGCATCGACAACTTCATTGGGAAAAACGCGTGCTTCCAGTTGTTTAACTCTATCGAGCAGCGGTGATTGAGCAAATGTTCTTCCAAATTCTCGTTGTTCCATTTGATCAATAGTGGCATTCAAACCTGCACCTGCGCTCTGCCAGCCCGGAGGCGGCGTCGGTGTATTGTATTGTGGCGTGCCAAATTGTGGTGCCCCATATTGCGGAGCTCCGTATTGCGGAGCCCCATACTGAGGCTGCCCAGCCTGATTCGTCAATCCGTTGCTTCCTTGAGCCGCTTCGATCTTGGAAGTCGGATCGACCCCGACTCCATGATTTTGTTTGCGCGCATACTCTTCGAGCTTGTCGACTCTATCGCTCAAGTCGCCTACCGCATTCACATGCCCAAAAGCCTTTGACTCGAGCTGATCCAATCTGTGTTTGACCGGCTCACCCTGAAATGACTTGTGAAAGAAATACTGCTCCAATGCGGTAACACTGGGGTAATCGCTATAGTCGGCTGCAGTACCACCTGAGTCGTCTTGCCCGCCTTGATCTTGACCTGTCGCAGTTTGATCTTGCCCTGACGACTGCGGTGCTTGCGAACCGCCGGAACTCCCGGCATCTTGGGTCGGCGCAGCGCTCAGGTTTGGGATGGCAGCCAGCAAACTAGAAACACGCTCATCGTCACTGCCGGTTTTAATCTCTCCGAAAACGAGCTTTTCAAGACGATCTAGCCTCTGCTCTTGAGTGTCGTTTGGGTAGGTGTGCTCGAAGTATTTGACCTCCATCTGCCCAATCGGATCGGTCGGGGTGTTGGGGTCGGCAGCGGCAAAAGCAGGTACCCACGCAGCGTTGCCCACGAACAGCAATGCTGCCGTGCAAACCGCTATGAAGGGGTTACCAGTACGCGAAAGCGGTCTCATACTCACTAATGTGAAACAGACGACGTTCACACGATTATAGACGGTGCAAAGTTCCTAAGGGGCTCAAACCAGTCTCGAATGAGAAGATTTCCATCAAAAGACGATGGTGATCGCCTCACTTAACTGGGTCAGGATCTACTCTGCCCCCTTTCTTGCAAAAGCTGAGAATCATTCCCACTCCCAGGAGCGCCGCAAGACCCCACAAAAAGATTGCGAAGATCTGCTCTCCTTCCTTGGACTTGTATCCAGTCGAGGAGCTATTTTGAGGCGCTCCTGCATAAGCTGCGCTGCTGGAGCTGTAACCGCCATAACTCGGGGTTCCCGCACAAGACGCAGCGTAAGACATGGAGTTGAGTTGATTAGTTATTGCGTTGGTCGGCGATGCCACCGATTCAACCGGTTCGCTAGAGTAGGGGTCAGACTGCGCCGCATCAAGGCCTGCTTGGGTGTATTGAGAGTCATTTTCCAAAACCACTGCACTGGAAGCGCGGGTAACGACGCGGTATTTCTTCGATAAATCTGCCGCATCGCCTATTTTGCTATTTGCATAAGCCTCATTTGCTTTTTCATTTGCCCACAATGCGCAAGCCGTTAATTGTGCATTCGCCTCAGGTGTTGGTGGAAACGTTGAAGATTTCTGCTCCAAAGCAGCAAAGTTTCCCGTGTGATTGCGAACAATTGAAAACGTGGGTGTCTGGCCTGCAAATTTGAGCAAAACATCAGGTATGGATTTCTCAAAACTGCCTGTACCTCGCAATAGTCGGACAGACCTCTTCGTATCGAACAAAGTCGTCGCAACGTACTCGGAGACCTTGTTTGGACCAGGATTCATTTCAATCTCATAAAGCGGCTGACTCGACTTCTGATTTTCAGAAAATGTCAAATCTAGTACGCCATTTTCAGCGAAAACAACAGGTTGTGGTCCATGCACCCAAATTACAGACAGCGAAGGATCACGCTTCATCTCTGTGATTGCACGTGCAAGCGCTGGAAGATTGTCGGGACCTCCGAGGCACCGGGGGTGGTTATAGCGCACCATTCGACCTAGTTCGGCGTTGTTATTGGCACGTAAAGGTTTTTCATCGGCAAACTCATCGGTCGCGTACAATACTCCCACCCGCACTGAGTCAGGCAGATTCGCAATGGCGTCACCAAGCGAATCGATCTTATCTTGAGTGTTAACGCCGCAATCAATGACAAGCAACAGGTCCTTATGCAGGTTTTGAAAGCGACAGACTTTTTGCTTAAGCATCCCGCTACCAATCAGATCGCAAACAAGCGATTGCTTGCCGACTCCGTCGACGGTTGCAATTGGATCGCCTATTTGGTCGTTAGCAATCTTTTTGTCAAAGCCACCTTCTGTTTGTCCGTGATTCTCTACACGATACCGCACACTGTGAGCAGACACGGCACAGTTTGATTCGACAACTTTCGGAAGCATAATCTGCGCGCGCTCTTCGCCTGTCATAGCAAGAGGCGCAGCGATTTGCAACGTTACTTTCATAGGTGTGTCGTTTCTTACCGGAAAGCATTGCAACAAGACCAGATCATTACCAGCCCACGAAAGTAGTGCAGGGTCTCTTCGCTCCCTAACAATATTGCTGTATGCAGTTCTGACTACACCTCGTGATCCAAATATTGCATCGCGCGGCTTACCGTCAACAAACAAGCGCAATCCTGAGGCGACCGCATTTGGCGGCAGCAAAATTAGCATTCTTGCTTCTGCATCACGCGTAGGATTGCTATTAGAAAACTTCAGTGTCCAATCGACGCGTGATGCAAGGGCATCTTTGTAGCAAAAGCAGTTCATTTCCGAGGACATCATCGTCAGATCCGGCGACAGACCCCCGACTTCGCTTCCACCGCGATCTTCATCACGGGGCGCCCACCACCATCCCGGAAGTGGCGTTACACTCGGCTTCTTGAAAGAATTGAAGTTTTTCCCGGTGATCCTATAAATAGCCTTGCGAGCCAATTCGGGAGTCGGTGGTGACAGCACACCCGGTTCGTGTATTACACAGGCCAAAATCGCTGGCGCAAGTTCTAATTTCGGAACATTCTGAAAGTATGCCTTGCGCATCAGGTCATCGGTGCTTTCAAAGGCCCTCAAAAAACGCACGGCGGTGCTGGCATCAGGAGCTTGGGTTGCAGCTTTGACTGTAGCCACATTTGTCACAACCGTGGAGACACCAGGGCACAGCAGCAACAAAAGAGACAACACCAATCCAAGGCAAGCAAACATAGAGGCCTGCATGCCCTTTGCCGTATCCCGAAGCTTCCATATAGATTTGCACTGCAGGCACGACAAGATGCACACCGAATACGGTGACAACATCATTGCCAATACCAATAGACCCATGAAGGCTTCAAGCAATCCGCCGAGATACAACGGACGACCAAGAGAAGCAAGCATCATTGCGACGATGGGTGAAAACAGCACTCCAAACACCAACGAAGTGCCCAAAGCGAGACCATTCATCAGCCCGGCTGCAATCGGATTTTCAATTCTGTCTTTGAGCAAAACCGGTAGAAGGCAAATGTTCGAAATCGGGGTGAGTAGGACGAGGCTTACTATAGTTGCTGCATTAATCGGATCATAAGTAAAAATCCACGTGGAATAGCCCAGTGCTGTGAAACCGCTAAAACAGAAACATAATAGAAGTATCGGTGCAGTCAACGTGAAAAAGGAAAGAACGGCCCAACCGAACTTCGATCGGCGCTCCACATAATCGGCTACAAATCCCTTATAAATCAAGTAGGACACCACGAGCACGATCAGAGGGAAAAACCACAAAAAGTTTTGAACGATCCATTCGCACTTGATGAATCTGGTTTGCTCGGCATGTTCGAGCAAAAACACGATTCCGATTATCAAGACCGCAGTTCTTGCAAGAACGCCATGTGCAATACCTTGTTCGTCTTGTTCCAGTTTCTGAATATGAGGATTCTCCGGTTGACTGCTACCGTTGCTGGATGTAGTTTGCATAGCACTCCCTGCCGAATTAACGACCATTGCACGCACGAAGGCGCCCCTACCGACAGATTCGATAATACCGACGGGTGGCTACTTCACACATCAGACGGAAGTAACTGGGTAACGGTGACTTTAGTAACTCTTTTGCAAAATACGCATCAAATCACGCGTGAGAACATTGCGCGCACCAGCATGAACTGTGCGTTTTCACAAAACTCTCACAA
>CAZCZI010000062.1:18806-43938 GCA_964503045.1 uncultured Candidatus Obscuribacterales bacterium | reverse complement strand
TCATAGATTCTGCTGCGAACTAAATAAGCTTCTTTCTGCCATGGGTTGATCTTGATTGCGCGATTTACCGACTCTAGCGCTGCATTGGTATCACCCATTCCTAACTCAAAAGTGGCTTTGTTGACATACACAAGTGGTGAAACAACAGCGGTCTTGAGAGATTTTTTCAAGTGTTCCATCCCTTCTTTTTGCTTTCCCATCTGCTGTTCGACAACCGCCATGTAAGAAAGCGTCAAAGGTGACTCGGGATTCAATTCAATAGATTTCCGCAGATCTGAATATGCCGATCTCAGCTGCTTGAGACTCATGTATGATACTGCTCTTTCTCTGTAGCCGGGCGGATATTCTTCAAGACTAGTGGACGCACTAAATTCTTGAATTGCCTTCTCATACATGCCAGCGGTCCGGTAGACCTCGCCAGACAGCCTCAAAGTACGAGCCGGAAAAGTTTCTACACTCTTCGCGACGCGAATAGCCTTTTCCGCTTCGGGAATGTTTCCGACCGCTACATGGTAGTACGCAAGCAGCATCCAATCGACCCCGCGGGCATCTTTGGATTCCGTCGCCTTTTTGAGATCCTGGTAGGCATCAGAATACTTGTGCTGGAGCGTTTTAATAAAACCGAGGTCTCCGTAGACGTGAGCGTTTTCGTCGTTTACTAGCGCTGTCTCCAGAGTTTTCTGTGCCATTTCGAATTCGCCCAGCTTGATGAATTCATAGGCGATCATGCTGGACGCGTTGGTATCACCTTTGGTTATGTCCATGACTTTCTTCAGATCTTGCAACGCTTCATAGTGTTTCTCTGTTGAGGAGTAAATCCAAGCCCTTGCCGAGTAAGCACCCGCCATATCAGGAGCAAGTGCAACCAGCTTGTCCGCATCGCTTTTCGCCTTGTCGTACTTTGCCAAAAGCACATAGACTTTCGCTCGCCGTTCAAACGCCTCCAGCAAATCCGGCTTTAGCTTGAGCGCTTCATTCAAATCATCTATTGCATTGGTTCTTTCATCTCGCAACTCATGCAAACGTGCACGATCTAGATACAGCTGAGGATCATTCGGTGAATTCTCGATTGCCATAGTCCATTCGTTGAGCGTCTTACCCTTGTAGGACTCTAATTTCTCTTGCTCCTTGAGTACTATTGGTGCCGGGGTTGGCTGAGGACTTTTATGCAAAAATGGCATAACTAGGTTACCGCCAATGATCGACCCCACGGCGACAGAAAGATAAACAACCCAGAAGCTGTTTTTCTTGCCCTTCTTCTTTCGCTTCCAACCAGAAACTTCTTTCCCTTCCGCGCCGGCTGCCAACTCGTTGTAGAAATCCCTTATAGTCTGAGGACGATCTGCCGGTGAGCGCTCTAGTGCATGAAGAATCGCGGAATCGACTTGGGGAGTAACATCTTTTCTATTGGCGCGAATCGGCTCTATTTCATCGGAGAGTTTCTTTGTCAATGTTTCGATCACTGTCTCGCCCATAAGAGGCGGCTTTCCCGTGAGGATTTCATACAAGACAGAGGCCGCCGAATAAACATCACTGCGGCTGTCGGCTGCCTGCCCGCTTGCTTGTTCTGGGCTCATGTAAACGGGACTGCCGAATATCTCTCCATCGCGAGTCAGCTGCTGTGCTGTTTTGTCTTCGGGATCGATCACTTTCGCGATACCAAAATCAAGAATTTTGACGCTCATATTGCCACCACTTTCGGTGACCATGATGTTAGTCGGCTTGATGTCACGATGAACGACACCGTTTTGATGGGCATGCTCGAGCGCTTCGCACAGCTGTCTGGCAATTGACAGAGTCATCTCTAAAGACAAGCCTTTAGACCCTGCTTCTTCACACAAATCAGAAACAGTCTTTCCTTCGACATACTCAATCACCATGAAAGGCACCCCTTCCGGTGAAATTCCAAATTCGTAGAGTTGGGCGATGTTAGGATGATTGAGCCGGCTGGCCGCGCGACCTTCTTGCTGAAAACGTCGCAAGGCCTTGTCTGAACTGACTGTGTTCGATTGAAACAACTTGACGGCGACTCGTCTTCCAACCAGTTTGTTTTCGGCGAGATAGACGTCGCCCATACCACCTGAGCCTATCTTGCCAATAACAGTATACTGAGGTGGCAGCCCTACGCCTGGAAGCTCACACCCGTTTGACGCGGTCTCTTCTTCTGCCGTCTTTACGAGCTTTACTTCCTTTTCATTAGTGATCGGGGGCTCGTGCGACACTCACTTTCTCCGAACTGTTGAGTCCATTACTTTGCTGTCTTGAGCGATTTAAATGCCTGTTTGATCACGTCTGGGCTTTCGCCTTTCAAAAGAGCTAACTTCAAGAAAGTCATTCGCGATTTAACGTCACTCGGAAAATCAATGAAGATCTGATTGAAACCAGCTTTGGTGCGTTCCCAGTCAAAACTGCTTTCTTCAAAAACATCTTGAGCATAAGACGATGCATACGCTACAAGTTGTGCATACGCCTTGTCTCCTTGCGCACCTTTAAATCGATCGGCTTTCGCCTTGACAAAACTTTCCATCTCACCAGGTTCACCATACCAGCGTGGAAGCAAGAAACTGCACGCTTTTTGATCTGCATGAATATATGTTGGCCAGCGCTTATCGCAGTCGTCAATCATGTTATAAACTTCTTTCTTGTCCCAACCCTGCCCCACGGCTACTGTGATGGCAGCCGAGCACGCAGTCGGATCGAGCTCCTTGAGTTTTGGATCGGCATCCAACGCGTCCTTCGCTAGTGCGAGCCTCTCTTCAAAGAGCTTCCAGCCCTTGTCACTGACGGTATTGCTCCATCCGCTACCTCGTGCCAGCCACGCATAGTCACAGTATGTACTGGCGAGGGCGATACGCGCCGTATGTGATTTTGGATTTTGCTTAATCCATTTCTTCAAATCAAAGAGCCGTTGCTGAATGTGGTTCTCGGCTTCATTTTTGTCGTCAAGTCTTGTGGCGATGTAATCCAACTTCCAAGAGCCCTGACTGTCCACAGTCTTAGATGTGAGAAGTTGATCTGCGAGTTGATCTATTTTTGCGAATTCGCCTTTCTTGAACCAGGTTACAACGTCTTTGTACTCGATCTTGGAATCAGCGTTGACGGGTCCAGGATCGCGCTCCATACCATAGGTAAACTCTTCGAGAGCGCGTTCTTTCTCGCGCTCGACTTTGGTGGACGCTCTTGATTGGAGAAAAGCATCAATCGCTCCTAAATAATCCTTTTGCAGTGCCTTCATCTTTGATTGAATCGCAAAGACATACCAAGCACAAGATTGGGCAGGTTTGTTAGGTTCAATTGCTTTGAGGCAACGATCCATAAGCTCTTTGGCTTTTGCAGGCTCATTTCGGTCGAGGTACATCACAGACAGCTGCGCCGCCTTAAACACTTCCTGTTCGCTGTCCCGCCCGAAAGCCTTTTCAGCAACAGCTTGCGACTTCTTTTGGTCTTCAAGCCCATCGTCAGTCCACGTAGTGGAGTCATTGAGCCAGCGTTTGTACTTGCTATAAGCCATGTCCTGATATGCATGCGTCAGTGCGTCGGCTTCAGCTGATTTTGGTTGCGGATCACCCTTCACCATTTCAATTGCTTGTTGAATTTGATCGTCGCCTTCTTTGTAGCGCTCGATAGCATAAAGACAATTAGCATAGTCTCGGTGCATCTTCATCAAAACTGCAGGAGGAGCGGCATCTGCCTTTGCACGTTCAATTGCGCTCCTAACGGCAGTCTCGGCATCAGCTTGTCCGTTACGCAATGCCGCAACCGCATTGTTGAAGTCTCGACTCCATCCCTTGCTAAACAGGATAGGACCCGCTACTGCAAAACAAAACACTAGACCAATCATGACGACGAACGAAACGATTCCAAAGACAATATGCTTGCCGCTGAGCTTTCCACGATTAGATCTGAAAATTTTTCCCTTCATAGGAGCATTTGTTCCCCGCAATTGCAAAGACTAAAACCTGATCCATTCATGACCAGACAAAACGATATCTATCGTCGAGACTGTTGGTTGCTTCGGTAAAGTGGTCGGTTGTATGACCAGTAAATGGTCACTATTGCCATCACGAATGAGAGAGCACACCACCCGATTCGAATCGGCGTGAGAACAGAAAAGTGCCTCCGCCTGTCCATTTGCACTTCGCAGAAACACCGGAGCGGTCGCCGTCAACAACGTTTCGCAGTCTCTTTAGTGGGGCGTCGTTGAAGAAATCGGCCTTCTCTATGCCCACCCAGCGTCGCCCCATTTTATGCGCGACGGCACACGTTGTGCCGGAGCCGAGGAAGAAATCGAGTACTAAGTCATCTGGTGCTGTCGCCATTGAAATCAGCCGGTGCAAAAGATGTTCCGGCTTCTTGCCGCGAGGGAAATAGACGGTTCCCTCATTGGCCAAATCGGCTTTAGGAATCTCTTTGTGCGGCCAAAAATCGGTTAGCTTATTCCACTTCAAAATCTGATCGCCGTCGAGGCTGGCTGAATCTTTCAACCACGCGCATAGCTCGGCATTGTAGTAATAAAGTGTCTTCTCGGTGCCTTTATAGCGGCCGCGAGAGGGCACATAGTCCAGCGAGTACAGATGCTGTTTGTCTAACTTGGCGATGATGGAGTTTTGAAACTCGTTTTCCTTTTGCACATTTTGAGTGCGAAAGATCTTTTCGAAATTCGATAAATATTTCTGTTGAACTTCGGTTGTCCGGTCAGCGAAACGTTTCAACGATATTGGTTCAATCTTTGGTTTTTCATGCAGGTACAAGCGCGCAACAGAATCGGAAGAACGCACTGGTAGCTCCTCTATGAGCACTCGTTTCCCTTCTGAGACCAGAATGCGTTTGTATCTGCGCATTGTTTCTAGTTCGATTGGCCTCTCATAACCGAGTTCGTTCAACGATTCTTTGTCCAAAGAGTAAAAGAGGATGTACTCCTTGGTATTGAGTATGGTGCCGGCCTGGCCTAAACCTGCACTTCCGGAACGCTCATACGCGATGCATGCTACGAAATTTGATCGTCCAAAAATCCTGTCCATCATGATTCTAAGCGGTGCAAGCTGTTCGTCGTCAATGCTAATGCAGATAGAACCATTGTCCGCCAACAGCTGTCGTGCAAATCTAAGAGACTGATCCATAAATTGACACCACTGATCTTCTTCGAACGCATCTTCGTAGAAAAAGTCACGATTGCCGAGGTTATATGGGGGGTCCAAATAAATTAGTCGCACTGATTTGGGAATGTGCTCCGCCAATGGTGGCAAGACTTCTAGATTGTCGCCGTGAATGAGAATGCCCTGGGGCACCGATTTAGAGCCGGCCGGATAGCTCTCGAAAGTCCAGGGCAATGCTTCCGATAATTTCTCTAGGTGATTGGCAAACGTTCGGGTGCTCATTCCCGCAATTCTAGCGAGAGGTGACCACGAGAGCAAGTATGCCGAAGTCCTCTAGTCGGCGGCTTGCTCTAGCGCTCGCTCAAGTAATTGAGAGATTCCAAGTTCCTTTGTCATGTCTTTCATGTATTCAAAGTCCAATTTGGACTCCTGCATTTTGATCACGCCAAGAATATCATTCCATTGGCGATCGGATACTTCGTTTCCAAGCCTATACCATTCCAGCTTTGCTATAACTGTGTCTTCTGCGCTGGCAAAGAATGCCTTATCATTGGGTGAGACGGCGATCTGAACTCTGTTCGAAAACTGCATGTGATCAAAATTGCGATTCTTTGGAATGAAAATGTCTATCTTGAAACCAGATGAGTAGTCGATTAAATTGAAACTAGAACGGCGTTGGAGCGCGTCAATAATCGACTCTTTCGACACATAGAATTCGGACTCTACTGCATCGACAAAGTCATCTATTTGATTGCTCTTCAAATCTGCAAGAAGATCAGCATCAGCAGTGGCTCTTGCTAGCCCGTGAGTTGAGCTGGCAAGCGATCCGCCAATTAAGTATGGAACTTCCAAAAGTTCCAAAATGTGAACGACTTTAAGCGCAGTTGAGATATCGTCATTCATCTCTCAATCGCTGCTCGGAATTCGATTGTTCGCCGATCGAATAGTTCGGTGGACCGTAAACTGTCTCCGCGAGAGACTCACCTAATAATTGATCCATTAGTTTTCGGCGACGCTGTTGTTCGTTAAGTTCTGGATGTCTTAGTGCTATCCCACTCATCATGAGAGTCCGTGAAGTGTCATTCAGATCGCTGACCATCCGCAGCTTTTCGGCCGGCGACTTCTTGCGCAATATTTCTAGTTGCACCCGTTCGGCTTCGCGGCTAGTATCACTAAGTGGTTTGACTTCGTGTGGTTTCTTCTTCAACGATCCCAACAGCCCTGCGGCGAATGTCGTTAAATTGGTGGTGGAAACACCATCATAGGTAGATGCATCAGAATTTTACCATGAACAAGATCGGGCGACTGCTCCCGGTAATCTTAATAGCGTTTGATGCCTTTAGAAATCCGCACTCTTAGGCACTCTCGGGAATGGTATCACGTCGCGAATGTTTGCCATGCCGGTGGCGAATTGAACTGTTCTTTCCAAGCCCAATCCAAATCCGGCATGCGGTACCGTTCCGAACCGGCGGAGATCGAGGTACCACCAGTATTCCTCAGGGTGCAATCCGCAATCTCTCATGCGTTGTTCCAAAACTTCAAGCCGTTCTTCTCTTTGGCTGCCGCCGATTATTTCTCCGATTTTGGGAACCAATACATCCATTGCGCGCACCGTTTTTCCATCATCGTTAAGGCGCATGTAGAAAGCCTTGATGTCTTTGGGATAGTCGAACAGAATTACAGGTTTCTTGAACTTCTTCTCTGTCAAATAACGCTCATGCTCTGACTGTAGATCGGTGCCCCAATCGACTGGGAATTCGAATGTCTCCCCGCACTTCTTGAGGATGTCGACAGCCTCGGTGTAAGAGATGCGAACGAAGTCGTTGTCGATGATTCCTTTGAGTGTTTCGATAACCGTCTTGTCTATGCGCTCATTGAAAAATGCCATGTCAGTTGGGCAGTTGGTAAGAACATCCGAGAATATCGTCTTCAGGAAATCCTCTGCCAAAGTCATGTCTCCTTCGAGATCGCAGAATGCGACTTCAGGTTCTACCATCCAAAATTCTGCAAGGTGTCTCGATGTGTTGGAATTTTCCGCGCGGAAAGTGGGTCCAAAAGTGTAGACCTTCGACAAGGCGGTGGCGTAGATCTCGGCTTCCAACTGTCCGCTGACGGTGAGGTTTGTCGGTCTTCCGAAAAAATCCTCTTCGAAGTTTATTTCGTCTTTTCCGTCTGTCTTTTTCAACGGCGGATTCATCAAATCAAGCGTTGTCACCTTGAACATCTGACCGGCGCCTTCGCAGTCGCTGGCGGTGATGATGGGCGAGTGCACATAGACAAAGCCGCGAGTCCAGAAGAAGTTGTGGATGGAGCGGCAAATCTCATTGCGCACGCGCGCCACTGCGCCGAAAGT
Source organism: uncultured Candidatus Obscuribacterales bacterium (assembly GCA_964503045.1). GTDB lineage: Bacteria > Cyanobacteriota > Vampirovibrionia > Obscuribacterales > Obscuribacteraceae > CAYZJR01. Next base: position 36,489 of record CAZCZI010000062.1, on the reverse strand, counting down.
ATTCGTGCGCGGTCGCAGGTGAGCGATGGTGCGGAGAAACTCCATCGAGGTTCCTTTCTTTTGAAGCGGATAAGTTGCAGGATCGGCAAACCCGAGAACGGTGACTGAATCTGCCTTCATTTCAGTTGCTTGTTCGCGGCCCGGAGAAGCCACGATTTCGCCTGTTACCTCGACACTGCTTCCAATGCCAATCTTCAAAATATCGCTTTCATAGTTGGGCAACTTAGTCTCAGCTAGTACTTGAACGTTGGTCATCGTCGATCCATCGTTCAACTCCAGAAAGGAAAATCCTGCTTTAGAATCGCGGCGAGTTCGCACCCAACCGCAGAGTCTAACGCGTTTTCCAATGTTTTCTTTCTTGAGTGCTTCAAGCACAGTAATTGTCTGATTCGTTTCCAACTTCGTGGTCATCTCTTTGTGTTCTCCAATTCCATCAGTTGATGCGCGACTTGTTGTTTATTTCACGCGAATGAAATAAACACCGTCGCGAATCGTAAGCAGTGCTTTCTCTACGCGATCGTCCTTCGCTACTTTTTCATTGAGAGCCGCGATTGCTCGTTCGTTTTCGTCCTTCGGTTCAAGCACGCCGCCGCCGTACAAGACGTTGTCGACCAGGATGGTGCCACCCTTTGCCATTTTGGGGAGAACTGCTTCGTAGTAGTTTGTGTAATTCACTTTGTCTGCGTCGATGAAGACGAGGTCGAATGGTCCTTCGAGCTTCTTCAAGGAGTCAAGAGCCGGGCCTTCGATGATTTCGATTTTCTTGCCGTGAGCGCTCTTTTCGAAATAGCGTTTGGCGACTTCCACGCACTGCGGGCTGATTTCCAGGGTAATGAGCTTACCGTCGGTAGGAAGACCTTCCGCCATAGACAGCGCCGAATAACCTGTAAACATGCCGATCTCTAGTACACGTTTTGCTCCCGTGACTTTTACCATCAGCTTAAGAAATGTTCCTTCCAAAGGGCCTGTGAGCATTTGGGGAATGTCCATGGTCGCGTAGGTTTCCTTTTCAAGCTCCTTAAGAACGGGATCAACAGGACCGCTGCGGTCTTGCGCGTATTCCTCGATTCCTGGTTTTGTTAATGTCAGCATGGCAATTATCTCCGTATGGATCAGATCTCAGATCGAATGCGATTTTGCCGTGAGGCAGGCAACGCCTCCATCGCATATGGAAGCAGGCGGCGCTTTGAAACCTTGTCTGTAAGGCTTAGCACCTGTACAAGACAAAGAGTTATATCAGATTGACTTCTTAGCTTCATTAGGCGTGGTTTGCGCCTTCTGAGACACTCCTCTTTATTGGTGTCGATGCTTTATCTCTTCCTTGCGTTCGACCTTGTACTTGTCCGGAGGATTTTCTCTGATAGTAACGTTAATCGAATCCGGCTCGTAGCCTAATTCTTTGGAGTGCTTGCGATCTTGAACCGCAAGCTCCTTTTGTCCTGACTGTTCGTAGGCCATTGCTCGCCAATGATAAGGTTCTCCCATTTTTGGGTTGCGGCCGATGGCTCTATTGGCGCAAGCAATCGCTTCACTGTATCGCCCTCCCCTCAGGTAGGCCTCACAGAGGTTATTCCAATGAACCCAGTTTTCCGGTTCAAGTTGAGTGGCTTGAAGCCCGGTAACAACCGCGTTTCGATAATCCTTGCACTTGGTGTAGCACATTGGTAAGTTTGTGCGCGCCATTAAGTTGCGTGGATTGATTCGAAGCGCCGCAACACAATCGAGAAGCGCTTCATTGGGGTGTTTCATTATCGTGTTCGCGACGGCCCGAAACGCATACGCTCTGTCGTTTTTCTTATCGAACTCGACGGCTTTGTTCAGATCTTCCAGAGCGGTGGAAAATTCATCAAGTTGGCAGCGCAATATTGCTCGGTCGAGATAGTTTTCGCCCTTTTTTGGGTCAGCGTCAATGCGGTGGGTACAGCGTTCGATCTCTAGGTTGATGTCTTCTCGCTTGATCGGTTTGGGTTCGTCCTTTTGTTGTTGGCTGATGCAGGGAAAAGGAAAAAACAAACACAAAGCGCAAGTGAAAAGACAGAGCCGGGCAAGGGTTGTTACGATTTCTGATTTTTGCATGGTCATTGCACGCCTGGAGTCGAATTCTGTCTCCACCACAAGCTTTCAATATTGTAGAACTTAGCGGCGGCTATGCACTTTTGGGTGTACTGAGCGATCAACTGGCTTCGGTTTTGAGCTTTTATCTCGTCGGAGGCTTCAGGCAGTTCTTTGATAATGCGAACAAGATCACGAGAGATCAAAGCGGTTAAGGTAGAGGCTTCGTCTTGTTTCATTTCCTGTGCGGTCTGATTGAGAAGTTTAACTGCGGAGACGACATACTGTTTTGCCGACTTGTATTTACGCTCGTGCTCGCAGTTTAGACCACTTAGCCAGAGTGCTCTCAATTCTAGTTCTGGTTGCGGATTTTTCTCTCGTCTTTGGGCGTTCAATTGAGCCTCGACGGCGCTGTAGATTTCCGTGGCAGTCAAGCGCGATCGCTCTTCGTCGGTCAGCTGGGCTGCATAGACAGAGTATTTGGTTTTGAAAAGTTTTTGAAGATCGCCGCGCAGGCAAGTCGCGTGTGTCCATTCTTTTATGAATCTCGAGCGAGGTGCGTTCTTGCCGTTGGTAAGCGTTCTCTCGACGAAGATCGACAGATATTTGTCGGCATCTTCAAGATAGTGCTTTTGCTGTGTGAGATCTTTCGACGCGAGACATCCCAACTCGAGATTAACTTCTGCAGCGACCATCAGGTCTCTTTGGATATTATCTTGCTGTAATGGCCCGGGAAATCGAGTCAGGATTGGAATCGACTGGTCGTAAAGTTCTTTGGCGCTCTGCAGTTCTACCAAACCGTGTCCGGTGACTGCGGATGTTGGAGTGGGTCGCTTCGAGTTTGCGATCATGTAGTGGCAATACGCTTTTTCGCTCAAGAGATTGGCTAAGCGCTTATCAGAGTTAAGTTGAGATTCTGACAATTTCTCTAGTTTTCTAAAAAGCGACTTGCACAAGTCATAGCCGCTAGCGCACGAGTCTACCGCTTCGTTGTAGTGCCCCGCGTCTCTGTGAAGAGTAGCCAACGAGCTGTAAAAACGAGCGATGGTGTCTGCCGATATGTCCTCAGTTCCTCCGCTGATAGCTAGCTTTATCTGAGTCACTGCCAGGTCACGGCCCTTTTGAGTGCGTTCCAGCTCCACGCCGTATTGTGCTGTGGGCGTGCCGGGTTTTGCATACGGGCGTGGCCAGATAAACCAGACAATGCGATCTTTTGTGGCGTCAAGCGTGGGTAAGGCGCTTTCCTCTTGAGGAGGCGGCTTTGGATTGTTGTTGATAACTAGAATGGTGGCTACCGTGCTCATCGCAATTGCAATCGAGATTGCAATTGTGCCAAAGACCATCAGCTTGCGTGACGAACCGTTTCCTTGTTTTCGGAATGAAGCATCAAGCTGCGCCAAGATTGCCTCTAGGCTGGTCTTAAGCTCTTCCATCGACTGATATCTGGTTTCTCTATTTTTATCCAGAGCTTTCCTGATTATGGGTTCAATTTTGAGGCGTTCTTTCTCGGGGATCTGTGGTGACACCAAAGGTGGTGTGTCTTGATTCATTTGAGCTGCCATGGTCTCCAGATAGCTCTTGCCTGCAAAGGGCGGAGATCCGCTCAGGGTCTCGTACATAAGACAACCCATGGCATAGACGTCGGAGCGGGCGTCAATTTCCAGTGCCATGCACTGTTCGGGACTCATATAGTGTGGAGAGCCAAATACCTGTCCTTTGGCGGTCAGACCGGCCATTTGCGATGAGTCGGAAGTGTTATCGGTGTTTAGCACCTTAGCGATTCCAAAATCCACAATCTTTACGGTGTCTGGTTTTGTTTTGTCAGACAAAAGCATCACATTGCTTGGCTTTAAGTCGCGGTGTATTACGTTTTTGCTGTGTGCATGACCGAGGGCATCGCAAATCTGGACAAATATTTTCAATGCTCGCGTCAGTGGCAATCTGGTTTCTTCTTTCAAGACTTCTGCGAGGCTCTTGCCTTCGATATATTCCATCACTTGAAAGGCCCAGCCGTCATCAGTGACTCCGCAGTCGAAGACCGATACGACGTTTGGATGATTAAGCTGGTTTGCCGCTTTTGCTTCGCGTTGGAATCGCACGAGAGCCTGACCGCTGGACATCAACTGGGGATGCAAAAACTTGACGGCCGCTACTTTATCCATCACCTCATGCTGAGCCCTGAATACGGCTCCCATTCCTCCTTCGCCAAGAGAACCCAACACTTTCCAGCGCCCTACTACTTTGGGGTGCTCGACGTGCACAATCTCCAGTGACCGCCGATCTCCGGGGGTATTGTGTGACTTGCCAGCGGCGGAATTGGGCTTGGAGTCGATCACACCCGACTGAGGCGTGCTGCGTTTGTAGGTAGTGTCAGACGGCCCTGAGACGGGGGTTTTGTCCGGGTCCGGAGTGTGCTCCCTAGACATGGTATAACCACCTGATGAGTCCACTAATTCATATTCCCCCAACCGGCAAAGATCAACATGGCTGGATTCTCTAGGGACTTACCGGCTATGCTATGTGGGGGTGTCTTAGGGTCGAGCGTGAGCACTGTTCGGAAATCTATCATTGCACTTGCAATAGGTCTTTGCGTGACGGTCCAAGCGTCTGCGGGCGCCGAGCGTGGCTGGTTAATCAGGCAGCAGTCTCCGTTTAGCGTCTATTCCGGCAACCAAAACGTTTATCTCACCAAGACTCGCCTCAAAATGCAAGGGTCTAACGTGCGCTTGTTTTACGAATCCAAAACACGCGAGATTGAAGTCTACAACACTGCCACGAAGGAGTTTTACTCTGGTCCTGCCCAATCCTGGATCAAGAAGTATGTCAACCTTCCCAAAGAGAAGTTCGTCGAGGCGACCAAGCGCACTAAGATGATCGCCGGCAAGCAAGCCCTTTTGTTTTATTTGTCGAAGAATGAAAGCACCGGTGTCCATCGGCTGCGAGAAGTATGGGCCACTGAGTCGATTTTGGTACCTGAGGATATGTGCAAAGTGATGTGGGGGTTGTGCGGATTGCATGCAGCACCAGGTGTTCCAATGCGAGTCATGAGGTTGTTAGACCGCGGCAAAACTGAAATGTTGCTGGACACTTTAGAGGTTTCAGAAGCCAAATTTAACGAAAAGGACTTCGTCAGACCCAAGGGATTCAAGCGTGTGAAAAACGAATTGGAGCTTCTTTTGCATGCTTCTGATACTGGCTCTGCCACCGATATGCTAGGCAAGTGAGTGACTTCGCCGGTGGTGGCTTTTCGATTATACGTGCCCGGCGATTCTAACTGTTCGCCACCATTACTACCAGTTCATGGTCCTTTGGCAATCCATCATATAATTAGTTGATACAGTTACCTCTTGGAATGGCTGTCCGGCAGCCAGTTTGAAATATGAACCCGTTGCGCGCCGATCAAATTGGACCACTCGATATGTTCAAGATCGGCATTGGGCCGTCAAGTTCACACACTGTTGGTCCCATGATTGCGGCTCTTGAATTCAGAAAGTCGCTGGAAGAGAAGCTTGCGTCTGAAAAACCGGCTGAGCCTCTCAAAGTTCAGGTAGAACTCTTCGGCAGTCTATCTGCCACTGGCACCGGGCACGGCACCGACGGGGCGACTTGCGCCGGCTTGACTGGCCTAAACCCGAAAAGTGCATCACCGGACGAGATCTGGGCAGCAATGCCGCATTTGAAAAAGCATCCTCAACTCCATATTGGCGGTCAGTCACTTGGGTTTCACCCGGATGAAGACCTCTTGTGGCGCGAGTGGTTAATTGACGATAAACCTTTGCCGCACCCCAACACCATCAGATTCAGGCTTTTGAGCGGTGATAGAGTGATTGTAGAGCAGGTCTGGTTATCTGTCGGCGGTGGATTCGTAGAGCCAGCCGACCCCATAACCGGCATGCGGCGCCTGCCGCAACCGAGTGCCAATGCGGCGAATCTGCCGTACCCATTCAATTCTGCTTGCGAGTTTGTCGATCAATGCTTGCGACACAACAAGCCGGCATGGGAGATCGTCATTGCCAATGAAACCGCCAAAGGCATGGACGAGAAAACGCTCAGGCTCAAGCTTTCCGAGATTTTGGAAACATTCAAAGACTGCATCGATCGCGGACTTTCAAGCGAAGGAATACTTCCTGGCGGGCTCAACGTCAGACGACGTGCCAAGGCACTATTTGCACAAATGAAAGACGGCAAGACGCCTGCATGGTCTGCTGGCGACCTGCGTCCGTCGATTTACGCGATGGCTGTGAATGAAGAGAATGCCGCAGGCGGAAGAGTAGTTACTGCTCCGACCAATGGCTCCTCAGGCTTGATTCCGGCGGTATGGCGTACTTTGGAAGAGTTGCATGGTTTGTCGGAAGAAACGAAGCAAAACGGACTCATGGTTGCTTCTGTAGTCGGCGCATTGGTTAAGACTCATGCATCAATCAGTGGAGCTGAAGTTGGCTGCCAGGGTGAGGTTGGAACCTCTTGTGCGATGGCAGCAGCAGGGGCGGTGGCGATGCTTGGTGGAACCGCAGCTCAAATCGAGCAAGCTGCTGAGATCGGTATCGAGCACCACCTTGGAATGACCTGCGACCCGATTATGGGATTGGTGCAAGTGCCTTGCATCGAGCGAAACGCCATGGGCGCAGTCAAAGCGCTAAACGCAGCCGCTCTCTCGCTTGCCTCTGACGGCCAACATTTAGTCAGTCTTGATAAGGTGCTTGCGGTCATGAAGCAGACTGGAATCGACATGAATCAGAAATACAAAGAAACAGCTACAGGCGGTCTGGCCTTGGGTTGATTCAACCTTAATTTCGCTTGACATCGCTGGTTTATTTGATTATGTTAAGTACACCCTGGAGAAGAACCCTCCCCTTTGGTCTTACTACGCATTTAACCCTCTTCCATGAACTGATCATCAGTTTATCTCTCTAAGCACGCACAAAGACAAGGTTCTAGCAGGAAATTGGATACCCTTCGCCATCCGCGGCGCGTTCTCCACCGCATATGGTGCGCTCTCCGACTGACAAAATCGGAATGCGGTTTTTCAAAGAGTGTTTCGTATGAATCAGGATTACCAAAATCTTTCCGAAGTTTTGGATTTTGAGCCGGAGTATCATCAACTCGATATCGGCACGAAAATTGACCTAAACGGAAAAACCACTTACCACGTACTTACCAACGATCGAAAAGTCGGATACTTCATAGAGAAGGTATACGACCAAAATCAGCGATTAATTCGCATGATCAAGCGCGGCCATTCCAGCCGCTCCGAGACTGATTTCGATTGCAAAACCGGTGATGTCGCGCGTGTTTTCGAGTCGTGCGCTTTGCCTGACGGCAACACGATGACAAAGGAAATCGTCTATAGCGAGGACGGCAAAGCCAACGAAGCGGTGATCGTAATCGATCCTGAAGGTAAACTCGTAAGGTTGGTGGCACGAGAAAATGTAGGACTGAGAACAATCTTTCAAGGACAAACTGAATACAATGCCGATGGCGTTCCTACTGCCACCGTAGATCATTATATGGATCCTGAAAACGGTAAATTGATCAGGCGGCAGCAAACACAGTGGAGAAGCGACAGGCAGAAAGCGATTACGGAAGATTTTTTCTTCAGCAGCGCCGGTGAAGTCGTAAGACACATAAAAACCATCTATCATCCTTGCGCTGGACCATTCATAGAAGAAACGCAGGTATTCGACGGACTAACTCGCAAACTGTCACGTCGCGAAATTGCATCGTTTAACGTGGACGGCAAGCAAACATCAATCGATGTCACCATATATGGTGCCGACTCAAATGTCGTAGAGAGATTTTCGACGTTCTTCGATGAGCAAGGCCAACCACTAGTTCGCAACACAAAAGGCCGGACAGCTTTCTAAGCCGGATCGCATGGTCAGAAATAAGATTGCGACGCAACCCACGCGACGCAACCCATGTATAATTGGCAGTCTCTTAATGGAGTCTTTGCCATGGCAAGTCGAGTCACACGAGTCAACGCGTCTTCAGGCACACCGTGGGAACCTATTGTTGGGTATTCTCGCGCCGTAAAAACAGGCCCTATGGTGCACGTTTCCGGAACGACCTCAACCAATGACGCTGGAGAGGTCGTTGGTGTCGGTGATCCTTACGCGCAAACGATGCAAACCATCAAAAATATAGAAAAGGCGTTGCACCAAGTCGAAGCTGACTTGCGTCATGTTGTGCGCACTAGAATCTATGTGACCAAGATCGATGCCTGGCAAGAAGTCGCGCGTGCGCATGCAGAGTTTTTCAAGGATATTCGTCCGTGCACGAGTATGGTGGAAGTCAGACGCCTAATCGATCCTGACATGCTAGTCGAGATCGAAGCGGAAGCTTGGGTCGAATGAGCGAACATAAAACACCCACCACAAACGGCTCGCCCCAGGACGAAACGTCCTGAGGCTCACCAACTGCCTTCGGGCTAAACTTGATGTTCTTTTCTATTTTTCCGGCTTTGAAAAAGCCACTGCGTGCAGTGGGCTTTCCGGTTCATTTTCGATTTTGTTGATCTACTAAGTGGGGAAGCGGCGGCGTTCTCTTACTAACTTTTTTCTCTCCCCTGGAACGCCGCCTCCCGCGTGTGATCGCTTCGTTTATCGCTTTGTATTGTGATTATACAGATCGCTGCTTGACAACCTGGAGTTTTTAACGCGGGCTTAATAAGTCGAGCCTGTTCGGCGCAACTATGAAGGAACCATTTAGGAAACAAGATTATGATGAAAGCAGACGTTGCAGCTGTGCAACCGCCAGGGCATTTACGACAATGCGTTTGTCACCGCGCGTCTCTAGCCAGCGAAGCTGTTCAATCGCGCCTTCTTTGTCGCCTGCCAACTTCAGACAGACTGCCACGAAGAACTTTGCGGTATCGCGGATGGGTTGCTCCTGCTTGTCCATCAGTTCAAGAAAGACATCGGTCGGCACGATTCCTAAAAGGTAGCTGACGATTGGATGCGCCCACTCTTTCTCGGTCAAGGTTTTCGACACTTCACTCAGACACTCGAGCGCCTCATCTTCTTTGCCGGCTTCCTTGAGAGCCAGGCAACAAAGAAGCAGATAAAATGCGCTGTTTCCTTTCGAGTCGTTGCGGCAGTTGGCGTAGGCATCTGCCGCCAGATCAACAAAGCCCAAACACCATTGTGCGTGTCCGGTTGCTGCCTGATACTCCAGATGCTTCGGCTCGAGTTCTTTCGCCTTTTCGAAATCCTTTAGGGCGTTGGCAAAGTCTCCGACGCTCATGTAGGCAGAACCCCTCTCGAAGTGCGACGCGGCATCATGGTTGTTTAGTGAAACCGCATGATCGTAGTCGGAGATGGATTTTTCCCACTCGCCAAGGCAACTCCAGGCTCGAGCTCGCGCTCGATAAACCATTGGGTCGATCGGACGTATCTCAATCGCTTTGTCGTAGTCCTGAATGGCTCTGAGATAGTCTTCCTTGCCGTAATAGCAGTCACCACGTCTCAAATAGGCCTCGGGAATGGAAGGTCCGAAACGAATAGCCATATCGAAGAACAGGGTCGCCTTTTCATACTTCCCCAAGACCAAAAAGGTGTACCCGGGAATCAGGCAAGACGTTGAAGCGTACCATTTTATCGGATTGATCATAATCAAATGCAACCAAGCACTTATCTCTACTATATCCCAGAGCCCAAAACCGTGCTCGACCCACTAGAGTCGACTCTAAAAGTGGGCGGGGTGCTTGGCGCCAACAAGGCAGAATATTTGAGTGGCTTGGTTGTCTCCGGAAGTGCTTTTTCCATTCGATATGTATCGCCCGTGGTGGCAACTTCCTCCTTCGATAAAACTCTTGATATTGCCGTACGACCCGGCTGAAAACCGGGTCGCAGAGGGCAGCGGCAACCTAAAGAAACCTAGTCCGTTCACTACACGCCACCAATCTAAATTGAAATTGGGTCAAGATTGGGACTGAATTGTGACAGGTTTGGGACAGCCCATTAAAGCTAAAGAAAGTGGGAAGATTCCCATGAACAACGGGTGTGGGTACAATTACTTCACACTTCGGCAGGTATAATCTGCGAGTCAGTTGAAATTCAAATTGTTTTTTTGCTGGCAACTTTGTTCAATATTTTTTCAAACTTCTTTACTAGCCTCATACATGAATTTGTGATTTAGCGCGCCTTCTGGGCTTGCGTGTCTACCCGGACTGCAATGCCTTGAAGACCTCGCAGGAGTACATACATGCTTCACTTAGTTGCTGCCAACAAACGCCGCGAGCTTAAAAGGCTCAACAAGGCTATTAGCCGTCCCGGTGATTACAACGGTCAGAATCGACGATTGATTAGTTTGCTTCCGCGACCGCAAGAGCAAACTAATCATCTTGCCATTCCATTGGCGCGATACATCAAACATCGCGAACTCTTTAACTCGATTCAATCTCATCGCAGCACTTGCTGTGTTCATATCGAATCAAACAACAAGAAGTCTCGCGCAGCAATATTGATTTACCGCGGGCGTGCTCTAGCTTGTATCTACAGCCGTCAGGGATATGAGCGGCACATCGATGGCCAAGCTGCGCTCAACGAAGCGATGGCCGACCTTGCGCAAATCGACAGTTGTATGGATGCATACTACTTGGATGATGATCTCGCCGTTGCTGCCGCTGCAATTTTTCATGGAGAAAAGAGAGAACTCGAAGGGCACCACGCATCTGCAAAGTTTCTTATGGCGAGAACATCATTTATTGATGCCAACGCGACAGGAACAATCGTATTGAAAAATACAGAAGGCGAGTTTTTGTGTGCCTTGTATCTTTCAAAGGGAGCGCTCAAGGGCGTGTATTCATTTAGAAGCGGCTGGTTGCGCAATAGCTATGAGGAAATGAAACCAATTCTGCGAGACGCCTCAGTGGTCGTCGAGAGCTATCATATGACACGCAGAGAGCACAACATGCTACATGAGATGGCTGTGCCGCTCTCCAATCTCGAACAACACGCAAGTGAGCTCGAGCCGACGCAAGAACGGTTTGCTCAAGGGCTATTGAAGCGCTTTTCACACAAACCGAGTCTGCGCATGACGTTCATGTTCGACAGATTTAGCGCAGCCGATGAGCATATGAAGGTAGTAAGGCACGTTGCAGACTATGCCATCAGGCGTTCGTGGGCGCAACATTCTCACCTTGTGAATCCTTTTGTCACCTACCAGGTCTCGGGCTGAGGCTAGCGTCAGCGAGCGTGTCCGGGCTTATTACTCTTGGAGACTGGTCAAGACTCTAGGTCCTCGGCGAAGCCGGAGCTTAGAGATCACAGTTGCGCTGGACAACTTGATGACGAGGCTAGATACTTGTATGCAATGGATTCCCTTCGGTTTATTCATTTTTTGGCGCAAGGAGTGAATAGTTCTGACCAGGCAGGTTGTTCGTCGATCGTGGTTGATGGGCGTTGTTCTTAGCGCCTTAATATTAGGCATTTCGAACGTTCCTTCTAGTTCAAACGCTGCTTTAGCAGCCGGCAATAAGACAGAATGGATACTCACTGAAATCTGTCCCGACACCGGAACGCACATCGTCTACATCACACACGATGCGGCAAAGATCGTAAGTTACAAGTATGGTTATCACGTTTCGATAAGCGCACCGACATGGTTGGTTTATTGTTATCGACCGAAAGAAAAAGTTGAATGGGTTTCTAAGCTGGACGCTTTCAATGGAAGACTGTTGATGAGTCCATTTGCCGATTGCGGCATGAACAAAGTGGGTGTGAAGGTGACCGGCACCGGTACTTCTGATGGTCAAAAGGAGAGATTGAAGGATCTTTTGGATGGTATTGGTCTATCATCTGAAGTGACGGGAACCAACAAGAAAAAGGCCGCCGGTTCCAAATCAACAAAAGAGAAGCACTAGTTGTGGTGCAAGAAACAAATGGTTAATGAAGGAACAGTAAATACAAAACACGGTCCAATACTGTTTTCTTGGCGTTTGGTTTTGCACGTATCGATGTGCGTGTGGCTTTGCACCTCATCGCTTGTGCCATCAGCTTCCTTCGCGGCTGCACCAAATAAAAAGTTTCAATGGGTTCTTGTACAAAATGGCATTGAGGAGTCCGGCCACGTCGTTACTGTTTCACACGATGCAGTCAGTGTTGTCAGTCAAAAATATGGCTATCATGTAGTGGCCGCTGCACCAACTTGGGTTGTGCATTGCTTTAGACCCAACGAAAAAATCGAGTGGGTGACTAAGTTGGAAACGTTCAATGGACATCGGTTGTTTAGCCCATTTGCAGTCGGAACAGCCAACACGACTCAGATGAATTTCTATGGCAAAGGTAAGTTTCTGGGTCTTAAGGTAACCAAGTATTCCGAGGTAAGTTCTCCGAAGTCGCTTTCGTACCTAGCCGATGAAATACCAGTGACGCCCAAAGTAGCAGAGTTTTTATGTCGATACTACGATGTGCCGGAAATGGAAAAGATTCCACTGTTCCACTGTGTCGACAAGGGCTATGCGCCACCCAAACCGCGAAAGGGAGATCAGTGGAGTTTTGACGAAATAGCAAAGGATTTGCGGCAAGGAACGGTTGTAGATTTAACAACCATCTCTTGCAAAAAAGTTCCCTATAACTCCTCGGAATTCGAGTATCCCCAAGGATTCCGAAAGGTGACGTCGCCGGGTCAAGCTGCATATTCTAGTGGGCAAAAGGAGATGTTTACTGATTTCCTTGATGACGTCGGGCTTTCGACCGAGCAGAAGGAAAGAAAATCGCATGGTGCCAAGACACGAAAAGCCGCGCCTGCACAAGAGAGGCACTAAATATGGTGTATTGTGCCGACTTCTCAGGCTAACAAATCGTCGCCAAAAGGCTTGATGTGCTTGTTCTCGCCATATCGAAGTCCGCCCAAGTGCGCTAGAACTCTGGCGAACTTCGGATCTGTCGGTTCGATTTCTATGAAGACTTGATCTGTGCGACCGTCATCGAAAAGCACTTTCAGTTGCAACACCAGAATGCCATCATCTGCCAGCCAGGCTAGACCGACATTTTCAGCATCGTCGGGACTCTTTTCTGGTTCGGTCAAAATCACATCTCCAGTGTTATCGGTGCTCATTATCATAGTGTATTTTTCTTCTTGCCTCTGAGTGCGTTTAGAATCTAGTGATACTTAGCCAATTCCTTTTCCATGAGCGCTTTAACGTTCGGGAATGCTTTGACCAGTTCTGCTTCAAGAGAACTCGAGCAGCCGCCACCATTGATAATGCCGAACATTTCCGCGAAGATTTCGCTTCTGCCGGCAGCACTGCCGAGTTTGCCTTGTTGGGATTGCAGGAAGTATTCGATTCTCTCTTGTGCCGCCTTTCCTAGCTTGGCAACACGAGTCGCCATGTCTCTTTGATAAGCTGCAATAAAGTCCGGATGATCGGAGAAGTGATTGAGAGCTTGGTCTACCGCATGACCCGCTTCATGGCGGAATACGCCTGCCGGACGCGGAGATTTTGCAAATATTCTAGGACCATTGCCATTGTCGATACGATAGTGCTCGGCTACAACGATTTCTTTTCCTGCGCCGTCGTGCAGTCCGTCTGCCATAGACCAGGTGTGGCCCTGCTTCCATCCTCGTGGTTGTACGCCGGCAAGGTGCGGTTTGATGTCGGTGGAAGTCGGTCCCAAAACGATCTTCTGTCGATCGTTGGCTAGCAACTCGCGAATTCCCTTCGGAAGTTTCATGTAGGCATCTTCTACTGTGCCGAGGAATCGATCGGATACCTGTCCGCCTTGAATGCTGAAGTGTTGAGGGTTGGGACGAAGCTCGATCTTTCCATCCGGACGCCAGTGAATCTGTTCTGTGAGTTCTGTTCTTACTAAGCTGCCGTCTGCATCGAGGTGGTAAGAGAAGTCGCCTTGTTGGAACAAGGTGCCGGATTTCCGGGAGCCCTTCGGGTAGTATTCAACCCAATTTCCACCCTTTTGTTCTGCGATTCTTCCATCTGGGAAGGTGATTCTTTCCAGGTCGGAACTTCCAACCTGTCTTTCGATTTTGATAGCCTTTTGGCCTTTTGGTTTTACCTCTATGTGTTCGACATTTCTGGCGGCGTCGTCGCTGGTTTTGGAGAGGACATCATCGGTTTCGCCAGAGAGCGCATTGTCACCAGCCTTGCCGATTTGACCTGCTTCGCTGTCGGCTCCTCTGAGTTTGTTGATACCATAACCGATACCTTTCATTGCAAGTGTGGAGCCGAAAGCAACACCACCGCCCATAGCGGCACTCATCGCTGCCTTCTCGGTGATCATTGCCATATTTTCTTCGAAGCTCTTGGAGCTGTCCCAGTCGGCTGCGCCGCGAATGCCACCAGATGCGCCACCGCCGACAAAGCCGGCGGCGCCGTTGAGAGTTGCTTCGCGAATTGCAGTTTGAAGCGCGCCTTTGCTTTCGGAAATGAGGGCTTGTTGAAGGCTCTTCTTAAGGGCTGCTTCGACTGCTTCTTCACTGCCTTGCTTGGCGAATTCTTTGGCTACTTGCTTAATTGAAGCTTCGCTCAGTGTGCCACCTTCGGCGATGCCTTTGGCGACCAGTTGAGAGAAACGGCCGGCAATTGCCTTTTCTGCGTCTTTGGCAATCAAACCACCGGCTTCAGTGAGGAAGTTCTTGGCTGCTGCTTGGGAGACTTTGCCGCCCATTCTGGCCATGTTTGCAATTTGTGCCGGTCCAACCATTATGGTTGCTGCATCAACAGCGCCTGTTGCGGCATCAACGATGATTTGAGAGCTGCCCCAGTCATAGTCTGAGCCCATGATGGCGGACTTCGCTGCGACTTTGAAAGCGGCTCCAATCAGAGCTGTTTGAGCCAACAATGTGAGGCTGACTCCACCTGTGAATCCCGAAGCTCCAACCGCAGCCACGATTACTGCTGCGTCGACTAGGGCATCGGCAGCGGCGCCTTTGGATTCGCGGAAGAGATCCAGATTTTTCTGCAGGTTAGCGGTCAGTTCCTGACGTTGCTCCGGAGACAATGATTGAAACTGTGAAGATGCTTGCGACATGGCGGCGGCGAAACGATTGTTGGCGTCATCAGCCATGTATCCAGTGCCGTCCCAAAAGTTGTCTACGAAGAAGGCACCGATTCCGTCGCGGCTTTCTAAGTATTCTTGGCGGGCATTGTTGAATGCTTCTCTGTCGGTTTGCGGCTGCTTTTGAGCGAGATGCATGGCATCGATTGCATCTTGTCCGCCCAATTCGTCTTTGAGATCAGCGAGTAAATCAGTGCCGTATTTTCTGGCGTAGTCGGTTTTGACTTGTTCGAGTTGCTCTGGGCTCAACTTTCTGAGTTCGGCTTTAATTTCTTCTTCGTCTGTTCCTGCACCAAGCATATGGGAGCGAATGACGTCTTCCGGTCGCATTTCGCCTTGCTTCAGAACATTGAGCGCCACCGCTCTTTCGTCATCGCTAAGCATTCCGAGGACTTTGTCTTGGTAATCCTTGTCGTTTAGAATGCGTTCTTTTTCGGCTTGAGAAGCTGCATCTTTGCTGGTGGCAAGATTGAGAACATCTTTGTAGAAGCCTTGTTCATCGTCATCGAATACGCCTTGGCTCAGCTCTTTTTGAGTATCGAGTGAAAGTCTTCCTGTTTCCATAAGCGGTTTTGCAAAGCGCTCGTACTCATCGTCATCGAGGGCGCGGTGCAGTGCTTGATTGAACTGTCTGGCCAGTTCTTTGTCTTCTTCGGTTTTGGGGTTGTTGATGCGTTCTCTAAGTGTGGGATCTTCCTTGAATGCTTTTTGAATGTCTCTTATCACTTGCGCTTCGTCGGTATTGACGTCGGCAGCATGCATGTTGAGCTTGGAGATGATGTCCGCTGTCGGTTTTTCGCCCTTCGCCACTTTGTCGAGCAGGCGCATGGCAGCGTCGCGCTCGGCGCCTGCATCCATGGTGTCGGCGATCAGTTGGTCGACTTGTTTTTTGTATGCTGGATCTTCGCGGTATTTTCTTTGCTCTTCAGGAGTCATGTGCTCGATTTTCTCGAGAATCTTATCTTCCTTGTTGTTGAGCCAGAGGAAACCGGTGTTGGTATTGTCTTTGATGCCGTCAACCAGATCGCGGCGTCCCGATTGCACAGAATCTTCGAATGTGGAAGCGGCGGTCTTGCGATCGAGCAGATCTTTGACGCGCTTCATTTCATCTTCATCTAAGAAAGTTGCGAGGCTCTCTTCGACTCTCTTGCGGTATTCGGGATCGGATTTGAGTCTCTGCCACTCT
The DNA here is from genome assembly GCA_964503045.1 of uncultured Candidatus Obscuribacterales bacterium. Taxonomy (GTDB): domain Bacteria; phylum Cyanobacteriota; class Vampirovibrionia; order Obscuribacterales; family Obscuribacteraceae; genus CAYZJR01. The sequence goes on along the minus strand of CAZCZI010000062.1, from coordinate 20,235 downwards.
TTTGCATCCATGCCTTCAATGTCGGACAAAACGCCGTCGACATCGTCGCCCCAGAAGCTCTTACGGTCGGTAACGCGCGATGCGAGCGTGCCGCCCTTGGTATCGATCATGTCTTCCCAGCGCTTCACTTCCGTGTCGTTGCCTGCCGATGTGAGTGACGAATGGAGATCTTTGTAGTAGTCGCGTGCTTGTTGTTGTTGCTCGGCAGTAAGACCTTCGACATTGCGCCCTTCAGACAAGGCTTTTCCATCGGCATACATTTTGCGCTGCTGCGGAGTCATTTGCTCGAGAGTAGCCTCAATCGCTTTCTCGTTGTCGCCGTGCCAATGTGTGTTGTCGCGGACTTTGGCGGCTGCGCTCAATTCACCTTGCTTGGCGTATTCGAGGGCATGCTTGTAGTCGTCTTCGTTATTGAAAAATGCAACGCGCAATTTGTTCTCGCCGCCATTGTCGAGAAACTCCTTGCGAGCTTGTGGTGTGGCAGAGCGCATGGTCTCTTCAAACATATCTATGTTGTGAGACTTGAGCGCGATATCGGTGAGTTTGCGGGTGTCCTCGTCGGTGCGTTTGTCTGTTCCCTTCAGATAAATCTTGAGGGCTTCTTTGGTTTCGGCTGAGAGGCTGCTGTCTGCAAAAAGGGCTTGCTCGAGGCTCTTGCCGTACTTAGCTCTATATTCCTTGTCCAGCTCTGCAATCTGTTTGGAGTTCATTGTGGAGATGGTGTCTCTCACATCTTTTTCGCAGTTGCGATCAGAACGTCCGAAGAACCAATTGCTTCTTTCATCGAGAGCGGCTTTGAGGATGGTCGAATCCATCGCGTTGCCGTCTTTGCGGTTCAGGTAAGCGAGGGAGCGGTCGAGATCTGTGCCGGACATTTCGCTGCGCAGATCTTCTTCGAGTGTTTTGCCGTATTTCTTTTGGTAGATGCGAGCAATCGCTTGGCGCTCGGCTTCGGTCTTATCTTTGAGAACCGCCATGATGGTGTCTTCATCGGTGCCGGTGTCAATCCATTGATCTTTCTTTGTTGCTTCGCGAATTGACTTGACCGCGGCCTCCATGGCCTTTTCGTCGACGGGCTTTTGCTGAGCCGGACGTTGCTCGGTCTGCGGCGGATGCTGCGGCTGATTGTCGGCCGGACGCTGCGGTTGCGGGCGTTGTGGTTGTTGATCGGTCGGCTGTTGTGGACGATTTGGTTGTTGATCGGCCGGACGCTGCGGTTGCGGATGTTGCGGCTGATTGTCGGCTGGACGATGCGGTTGATTGTCGCCAGGACGCTGCGGTTGCGGCTGTGGACGATGCGGTTGATTGTCACCGGGACGCTGCGGTTGCGGTTGTGGACGATGCGGTTGATTGTCGCCAGGACGCTGCGGTTGCTGACCACCCGGTTGGTTGTCTGGTGGCAACTCCCACGGATATCTCGGTCTTGCCG
>CAZCZI010000062.1:0-18706 GCA_964503045.1 uncultured Candidatus Obscuribacterales bacterium | reverse complement strand
TGACCACCCGGTTGGTTGTCTGGTGGCAACTCCCACGGATATCTCGGTCTTGCCGGCTCTTGTGGACGTGTGTTAGGTTCTGAACTTCCCGGTTGTTGCGGCCGTCTCGGTTGTTCCTGGTTAGTGTGGGGACCAGGAATCTGAAGAACCTGACCTGGATGAATGCGATTAGGATCTGCCAAACCGTTTCTTCTAGCAATCTCCAAAACCATTCTGAGAATCGCCGTGTTGCTGGCGTCGTGACCTGTTTGGTCTTTCAATACTCCGCGGGCAATTTTCCAGAGGCTATCGCCTGGTTTGACAGTGTAAGCCGTTTCGTGCCCTTCAGGTCTTCCGTCTGCGCCGGCTGACCGTGCTTCCTGCCGGGCTTCCGGTCGTGTCTGTCTTACATCTTGTCTTTGTTGATTTACATCTGATCTGCGTTGATTTGGATCATGAATGTCGATCGTCGGCAAGTATTGACTTGCTTCGACTGAACGACGACGCAACTCCATGGCGTTGCGAAAGATCTCTTGTGCAGTTGGTTCTTCTGGAAGGAACGAAGGGAGCTTCTCGCCTGTCGTTGCCGGTCTGGATCGATCAACCAAAGGATTCTCGAATGACATCTTGATCCGCTTACCTCAGCTTGTGGCTTGGGGTGTACTGCGCGACAAAACATCCGTTCGGTAGGGTGCTTCCGAATGAACAATTTGTATCTAGTAATTCAGGGAGGTTAGGCGTTATCCGCCGTGTATGGGATTCTACCTTTCTCAATATCAGCGTCAAGTGGGGAAAATACGAAACTCGGCTGAAATTGTTGTGTACGCAACCTGTTTGGGTGGTGGGCTTGTCGCATACATATAAGGTACCGAGAACTGATAACGAACGGATAACGACCTCAAAACACGCCCTGGTGCATGGGTGGTGGCAACGGAACTCTCGGTATCGAGGCTATGCTTCCAACTTGTTTGAACAAAACTTCCGGGTTTTCAAACAATAGAGTCGACAAAGGTCCATCATGTTTTGAGTCGTCCGGACCATAAGTTTCCGGCTTGCGTTGCGGCGATATCACAAGTAACCGACGTGCCGTGTTCAATCTGAATGCAATCACGGTTGTTTCTTTTGTTTTTCCATCCTGACCTTTGTATTGCAGAAGAGGAGATGGAGGAACAGTCAACTCGTTGCAGTTGATCTCTTGCGCAACGCCATTCATTGCTGCGATTAGAAGTTTCGGATTGCTGTTAAGCTCGCTGACAGCTTGTTGAAACCGCAATAGATCTTTGCTGCGAATGATCTCTAAAAGGCTGTGGGTGACTTGCTGTTCCCCGTACCCATACATAGTTTTCGGCCCAAAATTCGACATGCTCATTCCTTGTATTTGTGGAAAGAGCAGCTAGCAACCGTGTTTCAAAAGTAGACGACAGAGTTGGCAGATTTTTGGCACATTCGGTCCCTTTGTCATTCGTAATTACCCCCTTCCAGTAAGGAGTTTAGCCAACTATTATCAATGCTGGCTTCCTTGTTTCCCACCCACCGCGCCAGGTGAGGCTTTTTCATGAGCTTAGCGACTAGAAATAGAATCACTCAGACACGCTTAGCCAAGCCACTCATATGCAAAAGGTGCAATGGAATCTTTGCCGAGTATCAACTTGCATGCCGGCGCTGTGGAGCGTACTTTGAAGGCACGAAACGACCACTCTTTTTGATTCGACGTGCAGTCGGTTTGCTGATAATGGCAGCGATCGCCTATTTCGTGCTCAAGGTTTTGCACATACTATAGTTCGCTTGTTGAGATTCGATGCTATTTGGGTGCAATGGGCATCTTCATGCCGTCGTGATTGACATTTCGTTCGGCTTCTATTTGCTTTGCGATTTTTGCAAGAAGATCGATGTTGAATTTGAAGCTTGTTGGTTGAATGCGCAGCGGACCACTGAAGGGTGTGTTGAGCATTACAATCAGTCCGATGTTGCTTGCCAGACATAGTGTGACCACACAGACAAGCAGTAAGTGCAGTTTACTGCTTTGTTTCATATATAGATACGCAAAAAACAGGACGGAAATCGCTGAAAATCCCAGGACGGGACCAAGTGCCGAGGTCCAGCTGCGCGTCATTGCCAAAAGCCTTGCACGGCGGTCATCTCCCAACTCCAACATTGCAGTCATCATGCATTGGTGGATGTTCGACTCTCTTTGTGTTTGAGGATCACAGGCAAGCACCGTGTCCATCAACTCTCCATAAACATGAAACAGCTCAATTGATGCTTCACCTTTCTCTAAAGCCGGCCATTCGTCTTTTATAATCGAGTTGCAATACCTCATGCACAGCCCTTGAATTTTTTCCGTTTGGTCTTTAGGCATCGAACGAGCTAAGCGGAAGATGTCGGAGACAGCGCGAGCCTCTGAGTCTGTTGAGTCTTCCAGGCGTTGATAGCGATCCAGTGATGCAGCGACCAACAGTCCCAGTAGAATGGAGACAAGCGTGCCGACGATGGTGAGCATGGCGTCGAGAAAGCTTTGATCCGTTCCTAAGTCGATAGGTTTGTGCAGCCTTCGCGCGGCGAGAAAACAGAGCAAAACCACAGCTACAGAGCCGAAGCTTATGGCGAAGATGTCCATCCAGTCAGGCATGTCTCATGGTCTCTCAGTTATTGAAGTTTTCTTTTGAGTTTAAGTGCTTCTGCATTTTGGGGTTCTAGACTTAATGCTTTGTTGAGTTCGTCTTTCGCTGCTTGCTTTTGTCCAGCGCCCATGTGCGCTTTCGCGCATTCGAAATACAGTGTGAAATCTCCCTTTTGGTCAATTTCTAGAGCCTGTGCGAAATCTTGAATGGCATCGTTATATCGCTTTTGGGCAGACCGAATTCTTCCGCGAAGAACATATGCTTTATAGTTGTTCGTGTCATGCTCCAAGACGACATCGATATCGGCGAGCGCCTTATCCGGCTGGTTTAGATAGAAATATGCAAATGCTCGATTTAACAATGTTTGGTTGTGTTTAGGAGCAATTTGGGTCAAGACTTCGTCGGTATCAGCCAATGCTTCCTTGTATTTCTTCAGTCCAATGTTTGCGTCGGCACGGGCAGTATAAGCCAGCGGCAATGAATCGTTTAGATCAATCGCCTTTTGCGCTGCCACTTTTCCTTCGCTGAAGCGGCCCATTGTGTTATAGATTGCAGCTTCATTATAGTAAGCCCAGTAGCGATTACCAAATTCATTTTTTGGATTCAGGCTAAGCGACTTTTCGCAGTCGGCAAGAGCCTTATCATACTGCTGTAGTTCGCTTTCGGCGGCAGCCCGTTCGAGATAGGCGCGGTGATCTTGCGGGCGCAACAAGACGGCTTTGTCTGCTGCGTTGCAAGCCCCGACAAAACGCTCTTCCTCAAACGCCGACTTAGAAAGCAGTCTGTATGCCTGATATCCTTGCTCGCCCTTGGGATCAAGCGAAAGCGCCTCGTTGAAGTCAGCGTTGGCGGCAGTATACTTATCGGCTTTCAGGTTCAATCTGCCGCGTTCAATGAATAACTTCGCATTCTTCGGATCTTTCTGTATCTGTGCCGTCCAATATTCGGGGCTGTTTTTGTTCGGTGGCGGAGGTGGTGGTCGCAGCATGAAAAAACCGGCGCTGCCTCCAAGTAGGACAAGCGATCCACCAATGATAATTGCGCGAGTAATAAATTTTCGATCGATAATCAATCCGCGATCTTTGGGGCGTTGGCCGGCCAAAATCAGCTCTATGTCTTCGGCCATGTCTTCGGCAGAGGCGTATCGGTAGTTTGGATTTTTTGTAAGTGCTCGCGCAACTACCGATTCAATGCCTGGACATACATCTTTGAAGAAGTTGAGTGTGGGCGGGTCATCGTGAATGTGTTTCATGATGACTTCCAAAGGGCTCTCTGCAAGAAATGGAGGATTGCCGGTAAACATCTCGTAGGCGACACAACCGACAGCGTAGACATCGGATCGCAAATCGGTCTTTCGCCCGAGACACTGTTCGGGGCTCATGTATGTCGGTGTGCCGAATACCTCACCGGTTTGAGTGAGATTGCGGGTGTCACCTTCTACGATTTTAGCGATGCCAAAGTCTATAATCTTGAGCTCTTCCTCGTCATCGCCGACAGTGCGGAGCATGAGGTTGTCCGGTTTGATATCGCGGTGGATGACGTGGTTTTTGTGTGCGGTACCTAGCCCATCACAAAGTTGCTTGAGAAGGCGCAATGCTCGTTTTGGTTCTAATGCACCGTGCTCATCAATTATCAGTGATAGCGGCGTTCCATCCACGAACTCCATAACGATGAAGGGGAGATCTTGATGCAGACCGAAATCGTGAATACTGGCAATGTTTGGATGCTTCAGGTCAATTGCCGCTTGTGCTTCACGCTGAAAACGCAGAATCGCTTTGTCGTCGAGTTGCCTCGTGGGAAGCATAATCTTGATGGCGACAGGACGGTTTAAAAGAAGATGCTGACCCTTGTAAACAATTCCCAAGCCGCCGCTGCCGAGCACTTTGTCGATTCGGTACTTCTCTGCCACTATCGTTCCGAGAAGCTTGTCGTGAGTTAAAAACCCCTGGGTTTCTGCGAGCGGACCAGTAGAGGCCGATTGTTCATCGGCACCTTGAGAGAGCTTGGTTTCTTTCAAATGAGACTGTTCTTCAGCCATTCTTCAAGTTTTCAACCGCCACATCCGGGTCTCCAGCTTTAGATCCCATGAGTATATCAACTTATGTTATGGGTGCTGCACCGCATCACTTGATAGCAGGTGTGCGAAGCCCTGAACCTATTGCCTCCTTCAGTGTTTGCCCGCGTTGTTTCAAAATTTCCGACAATCTCTTGTTAATCTCCATTGGCAACGATGGACCCTCAAAAACCAGCCCCGTATATAGCTGCAGAAATGAAGCGCCCGCCGCGATGAATTCATATGCGACATCACCGGAATTGATGCCACCACATCCGATGATTATCTGAGACGGTTGCTTGAGTGAAAAAACCGTTCGACAGAGTTTGAGTGCCTTCGTTTTCAATGGCGGTCCGCTCAATCCGCCGTTGCCTATCTCAGCAAGTCGAGCCTTGTCTGTTTTAAGATTGTCTCGCGTGGTTGTTGTGTTGCCTAAGACGAAACCGGAAAGTTTGCACGAAATCGCCGTTTCGACCATCTGTTGCAGCAACTCGTCGCTGCTGTCCGGCGACAATTTAAGAAGTATCGGCAGTTGCGCGACGTTGGCGGATGCGACCTCGGCGAGCACCTCCTTCATAAACGCAGCCTCTGAAACGATGCCTTCCTTGGTGTTTGGGCAGCTCGCGTTTATGGTCACATACGTCAAGGGTAGTGATTTGATCTTGTTAAATGTGTAAACGATATCTTTCACGGCGGCATCACCAGTGATGCTTGGATCATTTGTCTTTGCGATATTTAGACCAACGGGTAGCTTAAATTGGTTCTTCGCGAGCTTGCTTGCAACGGCGTCGGCTCCTTCGCCGTTCAGACCCATTCGATTGATTACAGCCTCGTCTTTTTCAAGGCGGAACAGTCTTGGCTTGGGATTGCCATCTTTGGCTAATGCCGTCACCGAGCCGACTTCAGAAAAGCCAAATCCGAGATGGTTGATGATATCGACGAGGTCACCATTCTTGTCAAACCCTGCCGCCAACCCGACAGGGTTGCTTGCATTGGCACCGAACAGTTGGCTGGCTAAATCGTCTCCCGAATATACAAAAGCGGCTTTGAATGCCGGCAAAAACGCCTTGAAATCCCTAGCTGCCTTGTGCGCTGCATGATGGGCTTGCTCAGGATCCTGCCGAAAGAGAAATGGACGGATTGCTGATTTATATACCGCTGTGGTGAAACTGCTCATCTTATGACAGCCTAGATTGAATCAAGGGTTGTGTCAAATGCATACTGCCTCTCAATGTCCACCGCCACTGCTGGGAGCGACTGATGTCGAAACACCTTTGTCTTCAACTCGCACAACAAGAAGTGCGGCAATCAGAAGAGACACGCCACCCATCATAACAACGTACAACGGTTGATTGTGAAACACGTGCCGCACGAGCGGTTGAAAGCAAAGTGCTGCCACTATTTCCGGTATCACGATGAAGAAGTTGAACACGCCCATGTAAATGCCTGTTCTCTCTGGTGGAACGGCGCCGGCCAATATTGCATAAGGCATGGAGAGTATCGATGCCCAGGCGACTCCCACGCCGATCATTGTGAATAGCAAGATGTTTGGATCGTGAATCAAATAGACTGACAACAAACTCAATCCGCCAAATGCTAGGGAAACTCCATGTACGATTTTTCGGCTGGTGATTTTAGCGAGTTTCGGCAACGCAAAGGCAACGGCAAAGCAGACTATGGAATATACGGCGAAGCAAACGCCTGTCCATTCTGTTCCTTTGTCAAAGAGCTCTGACTTCGCATCTGGTGCCTTGAAAATGTTGTACGAGGTGGTCAACGCGAAGAACATCCACATACAAAACAATCCAAGCCAAGTAAATATCTGCACCGGTGCCAGTTGCTTCATGGTCAGCGGCATTTCGCGAACTGCCTGTGGAATCTCTCTAACGACCTCGGTCAGAATTCCTTTGATGCCTGGATTCTCGGCACGATGCCGATTAAATTCTTCCATGTCTTTCGGCGGGTATTCCTTTGTTGAAAACACAGTCCACAGGACGCATAACAAGAACATGACTGCACCGATCTTGAACGACCAGTCAACCGTTATCGGCACGCCGTTGGCGGTGAGTCCCGTTACTCCAAGCTGTCTGAAAATGTAAGGCAGAGAGTTCGCGAGCGTGGCGCCGATGCCGATAAAGAAGCTCTGCATGATGAATCCAACGGTCGCTTGCTGGTCGTTCAGTTTGTCTGCGACGAATGCTCTGAATGGTTCCATACTGATGTTTATGCTTGCATCCAGAATCCAAAGTAATGATGCTGCGCACCACAATGCCGGCGAGCTCGGCATCAGCACCAAAGCTATACTTGAAAGTATTGCACCGACAAGAAAGTATGGGCGGCGCCTGCCAAGCTTGTTCCAGGTCCTGTCGCTCATTGCTCCGATGATCGGTTGCACGATAAGGCCCGTAATTGGTCCTGCGAGCCAGAGAATTGGAATGCTGTCCGGTTCTGCGCCTAGCTTACTGTAGATGGCACTCATGTTGGCGAGCTGCAGGGCCCAACCGCACTGAATTCCGAGAAATCCGAAATTCATGTTCCAGATTTGCCAAAATGACTGCTTGGGCTTTGTTCTCTTCTCTACGCTGGCGACCACTTTAGGACGTTCACCTTTTGATGCTTAGGCTATGATGCTCTCAATTTGAAGAATCGCAGAATCTTCGTGGAAACCGTCGGTTTGTTGTTGATCTCGTTCATGATTTCGGCGACCCGACTGCGAGCCGTGCCGTTGTTGACCACGTCGCCCACGCGCAGAAGTGTGATGCCGTGGTAGTTGCCGTCATTGCTCGGCAAGTCCAGATGCGACTTGATCAAATCCCAGCTGTAGTTGTTGCCGAGGTTGCCGGCAAGAGCGTTTTCGGCGCGGAGCCATAGCCTTTGCTTTTGCGCTTCCATGCCGACCCATTTCGCCAAGCTTTGTGGCAGCGCCCTGATTGCTGGTCCATTGTCGCCGTCTGGAATCTCCAAGCAAGTGAAGCTAGGCACGATGCGGGTTCCTTGTCCTGGAATGCTCGGATTGATTTCGCGGAACATCGCCAATATTGGTCTGTAGCCGCGACCATCCGCATCACTGTTCCAATCGTTTCTGCTGGTTCTAATTAACCCTGCTGTGATCTCGGCAAGCCTGTCACCTAGCTGCACATAATCACCGAATTTTTCTCCGGCTCTCCAGTGCACGCCAGGAACTTTGGCACCAAGGTCGATACCAGAAAATGGTGCGTTCTGATCCCCGAAGACTTGCAATGCTTTGGACATTACGCGCGCGCCGTGGTCAATAAGCGATTGGTTGTACCAGTCGATGAAGTCGCGTCCGTATTGTAGTTTGAAGTGATCGCCGCGTTGGAGGAATCCTTCGGCATCGCTTGGCGGGCTGATGCCGTCGCGTTCCAATTTCTCAATGCCCCAGGCTTTGCGCAAGCCCTCGATGCCACCATATTTAGCAATTGCGAAGTCCTTGAAGGACTCTTTGGCGTTTTCGGAGTATGCTTGGAACGCACCGCGCGTCGGATATCCAGTGTTGTTGTCGTGCGAGTTGTAGGACGGATATCTGAGCTCACCGGCAGGACCGAGACTGATGTTGATTTCGCCGATCTGCGGCGCTTTGTCTTTGTAGTGGTTTTGAAACTCGCGCATGACACTTTCGTAATAGTGTATGGCGACGTCGTCTGCGTGCACTTCGATGTATTCTTTGCTGTAATTACCTTGTTCGCTCTTCGACATGCCGGCGTTTTCATGATTCGACGGTGTCTTCGATTTGATGTCTCCCCACGTCCATCCGGGAATCGGCATATTGACGGTGTCTCCGACGTTGCCGCCACATTGGTGGAATGACAGAATCGGAACCCACTTCAATCCAGCTTTCGTAATGTGATCGCTCAACTTGTCATAATACGACCACTCGAATTTTCCTTTGTTGGGTTCGATCAATCCCCACCATACGTCTGTGGAAACGCCATCTACGCCGAGCTTCTTCGCTTCTATAAGCTGCCTGTCGAACTCGTTCCATTCCTTCTGTGACCACTCGCTGTACATGTTGCGCGGGTCGCCCACCAGAAGTGGTGACATGACGGTGATGGTTGTTTGTCCTGCATCAAGACGGAAGGAGTCTTGATACCCGGCTTTGCGCAGTTCTCGAATTGGATTGTCGCCGGCTGAAATTAAGAGTCTGTTGTTGTCGCCCAACACCATCCAGACTTTGCCTTGTGCTTCGGGGAAGACGTGCTTGCCTCTGACGTCAAATTCAAGTACTTCAGGGTGCGATGTGGCGATGATGTCGGCAGTTTTCCCTTCGTCGGCAAGCTTGGTGCCGTGCCTTCCCATCATTTGCACAAAAAGCTTTTGCTCCGGTCCCAATTCGGTGGAACCATCAGCCTGTTTCAAAAGTTCCTTCACTTTAAGAAAGGCACCGGTGCCTTGTTTTTGTCTGAATGCATCGAGTGCATTTTGTCCGGATGAGATGACAAACTCTCTAGGCTTTGGTGGCTCCGGTGGTGTCAGATCCTTTTGCGTGTCTTTGGGATCGACTTCGACATATTTCTCGGGTGCTTTTGCTTTAGCGCCGAGACCGCGCAACATGTCCATGCGGGACATCGGGTCGCCATTGACGTGGGCTTCGGCGTCGATGTGTGTATCGCCGTTGGTGTGCGCGCCGCCTTTGCCTATTTCACCATTGACCTGCGGCGTTATCTTGATGCCGGACTCGCCGTTGGGATGGCTGGTACTGGTCAGTGTCGGCTCTTGCCCGGTCGACATGATGCCGACGCGCTCGTGACCGGTCGTGTTCAAATGAACGCCGGACTCAGTTGCTTTGTCGGCCTTGGCGTCAAGCGGGGCATCCGCTGCCTTTTTCACGTCGAGGGCTTTCGCTGTCTCTGACGCCGTTGTTTCTGGTGTGCGGGGAATTTGATCGGCAAAGTCTTTTTGAGTGGGGTAGGCCCTAGTGTCTACCGACGTGAGATCGATGAGTCGGAATGTGGGTTTCAATGCTGCTTCGGGTGCTTTTGAAGCCGGCGAAACCATCTCACGAATGTTTTTGCCCATGCGGCTGTAGAGTCCCGGCTCTGTGAGTTTTGAGCCGGTCAACGCTGCTGTTCCACCAATTCCTGCTTCGATTGCGCTGTGCTTTAGAACCTTCGTGAGGTTGAAGCTTTCGCCTGCTTGATCTTGCCGCACAATCTCGGCCGCACCGCCGTTGACCATTCCGAATGAAGCGCCGGTTGCGAAGGTTGAGGCGATCGGACTCTTTTTGAGTGCGCCTTTGGTTATCGTGTTGCCGAGCCCTAGAACGCCCTCACCTAACGCCCAGGTCAATCCGTCGAATGCCATCACTTTCGGGTCGATGACTTCGGACTGCAGGCGCTCAATTGTGTGCGACGGGTTTGTGAAAGTGTCGCGATTGACCACGGCATCGAGCGTTCTGAAGCCAATACCTGTGGCTACACCCTTGAGTGGCGCCGAGGTAAGGTATGTGGTTCCGGCGTGCAGAATTCCTTTGGTTCCAAGACCCTTGGTTGCGCCGAGCGCGAAATCGATCGCAAACTCTTCGCCGGAGGTTTCGGTGCTCGCCTGCGAAAGCCCGTAGATGACGCCGGTGCCGATTACCCCCGCCCAGCCGCGACCGAACAGCGCAGCTGTTTTAATAAACTCGGTACCGTAGTGGTCGACGGTCTTCTGGGTTTCTTTGCTGTTGAAGACGCGGCTGCTGACCGCGTGAACGCCTGATTCGAGCACGCTCGTGTGCAGCTGACCGTTGACTATGTCTCCGGAAACTGGACGCTGAACTTGATCTGTGGCAACGAGGTCTATTAACGAGAGGTTGTTTTGAGCGTGACGAGGCTGTTCCTGAAGCTTTGTAGCATCAGCTTCTTTAGCGGCGACCTTATCTGTGATGGGTTCAGGCACGCAAATGCGACCCCGTCCAGCGAGTTGGATGTGTGTCGAGAACAGCGTAGAGTGATCTAAGAATATGTATTAAATAAGACGATCACAATGGGGAAAACACGCGCGGGGTTAAGGCTTTAGGTGCCACTTACAAGCTATTTTGCTAATTCAAGCAGTAAGTTTGTGTGACCGTCGTCCGTTGTAAGCATGTCTCTGTCTTTCTTTGCGAGGTCTTTCTTGCCCAATTTTTCATAAGACTCGGCTCTGTTTGCGTAAGCGTGTTTGACAATGGCGCTTTCAAGTTCTGTCTTCGGAGGGATTTTGATTGCTTCAGTAAAATCTGCAATTGCTTTATCGTATTGTTTGACGCGAAAGTATTCATTGCCGCGATCGTAATAGGCTCCGGACGTCGGGCGAAGTCGAATCGATTCATTGAGATCGGGCAGCCCCTGCTTAAACTTGCCACTTTGTGCAAGCAGTCTTCCACGCAGGCTATATGCCTGAAAATGAGGCTTGAGTTTTAAGGACTTGTTCAAGTCTGCGATTGCTTCGTCGGTCTGTCCTAGTTCTACGAGAGCGCTCGCTCTGAGCATGTATGCTCGTGCTAATCTAGGTTTTATGGAAATTGCCTTTGTGAAGTCATCGTACGCGCGCTTCGCCTCGTTCATGCGTAAATAAGCGTTTCCTCGCTCCACCAGGACATTTGGGTGATCCGGATATTTCTTCAAGCAGAGATCGAGATACTTGAGCGCACTCTTGTAGTTTTTCACTTGCATAAGAGCCATGGCAGTTTCGTATGGGTCTTTTTTTGATTGACTTTGTGCCGACGCAACTCCCGCATTTAACAGGGCCGCAATAGCAGCAGCTGCAAAAGCAAAGTTGAAGAGCGCACCCATACTATCTCTATTTCTCTGCGACCGGCTTTTGATAAGGCAATCCGACTCTGTAAAGAGTGCCAGGAGATGTTTCATATTTCGCGACTATGCGATCGATTGCACCACTGTTGTGCAACTGATCGAGCACCGTATTTAGCATCGCCTTCAATTCTTCCTGTCCGCGTCGAAACATCCAACTATTTGGAAACACGCGCAAAGGATGCTCAACCCCAATAGGTTGAACGACGTCTTTATTGTGCTTGAGAAAGTCAACGACGACGGCCGGTTCGGCGAAGGTAACATCAGCTTTTCCAGAGGATACGCTGAGCAGAAGTTGTGATAAATCAGACAGCTGTGGAAGTGAAACTTTTGTTGCTTTTGGAAAATCTTCACGAGCGATAATCTCTGCGGTTTCACCATCTATGGTGGCAACCTTTTGAGTTGGATCGTTGATCCAGCTCAAATCAGTTTCGCTTTTGACTTTCTTGCCGAACTTCACATATGCATAGATCGGACTGTAGAAAAGCGAATGGCTGAAATCGACTATTCGTGCCCGATTTGCGTTAGTCCAAATGGGCGTTGCCACGATGTCATATCTGTTGGTTTCGAGACCTTCAATCATTGTTCCCCAACCAACTTCTTCAGTCCATTCGATCTTCAATCCAAGTTTGTCTGCAATCATTTCGATTGCTTCAATTCCAATTCCGCTGAGCTTTCCTGAGTTGGGGTCTTTGATGCAGCCTGGGTTATACACGACATAACCGCAGCGCAACTTGCCTGACCTCATGACGCGCTCGTAGACTGTTTCTTGTGCCGGCTTTTGCGCTTGTGTCGACGCGCTCGTGCATGCTGACAGGCAGCAGGCAAGTAAGACAATCATACAGAGCCCTGCAAGGCAGAATGTCGTCATTGCACGACGTGACGACGCAACGCTTGTGCGCTTCAATTTTGCAATCACCTTTGGTCGCTCCGGTCTAGCTGGCGTACTGCAGAACCGACATGAACTTCTTTACCCGCTCCTGTGTGGGGGCAATTAGGACATTACGGGTTCCCGACTCCACAATGCTACCAGAATCCATAAAGACTACGCGATCTGCTGTTTCCTTGGCGAAATGCAGCAGGTGAGTGATTGCCAGCACGCCGATACCTCGCTTGGCAAGTTCTTTTATATACGGCACGAGCACGGCAATCTGCTCGATGTCGAGCGACGAGGTGATTTCGTCTAGCAAGATGTATTCGGGATTGAGCATCAGTGCGCGCACCAGCGCAGCACGCTGCCGCTGTCCAAGCGATGCTTCGTTGGGAAAGCGCTTGATAAATCCTTGCATCTGAAACAGATCAATCATCTCGGCAAGCTGCTCTCGGTCGATTTCCTTTTTCTGCACTTTCAAAGGAAGCAAAATATTGTCCAAAATAGTCAAGTGAGGCCACAAAAACAATTGTTGGAACACCATAGTCACTTTCGGCCAGGGCGATGATGACTGACCATTGCACTGATTGGCAGTGTATGGAACGCCATCAATCTTGATTGTTCCAGCATCTGTTGGTTCTAAAAGACCCATGATTTTGAGCAATGTTGTTTTGCCGGATCCGCTTGGACCAATCAAAACCACAATTTCGCCGCGCTCAAGAGTGATTGAGACGTCGTGGAGGACTTTCGTCGTGTTGAAAGATTTCGAGATGTTCGAGCCTTCTAGCATTTACTTCTCCGAAAAATCGCGAGTGTATTTTGACTTGAGATAGAGCGCCAGTCCATTGAGAGGCAGGCACACAGCTAAAAACACGATGCCGAGTGCTGTGTAGATTTCGACTGGTTTGTAGATTTGCGAATTGATTTGCTGCGCTACACGGAAGATTTCGTTTACTGAAATCAGGCTGGCGAATAGTGTTGCTTGCAGCATGTTGACTTGAATCATGAGCAAAACAGGCACGGTCTGCCGGAAGATAATCGGAAGCTGAATGTGAAACATGCTCTGCGTTTGATTCATGCCGCATACTTGTGCCGCGACGATGTATTGTTTCGGAAAGTCGACGAGTACTCCGCGCACGACGTCGCCGACTGCAAATGTGTTGACGATTGCAAGAGTGATACCAGCGGTGATGAATGGATCGACCACGACGCCGAGCATCGATTGCAGTGGGTAGTGCAGCCAGAAGAGGAAAACTAGAAGTGGAACACCGGACAAACCAAACGACACGACGCGGGTCGGAATTCCGATTGCCAGGCGCCAGCGTGCGCCCAATGCTCCGAGTATTGTTCCAAAAAACAATCCTGCCGTCCAAACGAGAATAGCGAGCTGGAAAGTTGTTTCCAGCCCTTTGAGGAAGGCTTCGTGGTATTGGATGAGAATGTCGATTACGGACATGGTTGGTGGGAGCTTGCTTTTAGCCGCTGGTTGCCGGTCGGGATTCCTCGGTCGTTTGTTGGGGTGGTCGGGAGGTCAATTTCAAAGGGGCGGTCAGTTTGGTCAGGTTTCGGTGTAATCAGGTGGGGTGTTCAACAAAGGGGCGGTCGTGAGGTCAAATTCAAAAGGGGCGGTCTAGTTTCGCAAGTAAAGCAGGCGCCGCCGGGGCTGTCACTGGGAGATTTACGCACAGTGGGGTAATGCCGCACAGATTGGGTGCGGTTTCTCCGACCATGCTCATCTCAGGCTTGCTCATCAGGTAATATTTGGCGGTGCGGTTTCGGCTGAGGAAATTCCATTGCGGATGATGGTTGCCAAATCAATCGGATTGCTTTGCGTGATAGCTTCGATTTCTGCGATCTCACTTTCCGGATGCACCGTGGCAGAATCGAATGCTGCCGCTCCTCAACAAGCATCGGTTTACGACCGCGTCATTAAGAGTGGCACGATACGCTGCGCCTACGTCATTTATAAGCCTGGATGCATCAAGGATCCCAACACCGGAAAGTTGTCTGGAATCGGCGTCGAAGTCTTGGAGTTGATCGCGAAAAATCTAGGATTGAAAATCGAGTGGGTCGAAGAAGCGGGTTGGGGGACGATGCTCGAGGGGCTTCAAACTGATCGATACGACATGGTCGCGACTCCCGTATGGACTCATGCAGGAAGGGCTCGCGTAGCCGGGTTTAGCCACCCGCTCTACTACAGCCCGGTATGTGCATATGTCAAAGGCGACGACAAGAAATTTGCCGATAACGATTTGTCGATTCTCAATTCAGGGAAGTACACGATTGGCACCATCGATGGTGCCACGGCAGAACAAATTGCGCAGGAAGATTTCCCGAAAGCAAAACGTGTTTCACTGCCTCAACTCAGCGACTTCTCGCAGCTGATGATGACGGTTTCCACAGGAAAGGCAGACATCACTTTTTCAGAACCTCTCAACGCGAACGATTTTCTCAAACACAATCCTGGCAGCATCAAGCAAGTTGCGACCAACACGCCGGTTCGAATTTTTCCAAACTGTTGGATCATGAAACGCGGGCAGACGGAGTTTAAGTCGATGCTCGATACTGTGTTGATTCAGCTGCTCAACTCAGGTACCGTCGATAAGATCATCGCGAGGTATGAACCTGAGCCGAATGCGGTGTATCGAGTGGCGGTGCCTTACCAGCTTCCGGCGCGAAGGTAGGAGGTGAATGTTTTCCACCTCGCGGCTGTGACAGAGTTTCGCTGGGCGGAAGCAATCGAACAACCTCTGCCACGAAAGGCACCGAGTGACTCGACACGACAACGATATTACAGCCCAGTAACTCGATGATGTCAATTAGGTCGTCAGATGCTGGGAAGTACTTTCCTCTCTCGATGCGGTTTATGTTTTCTCGAGTTGTGCCCAGAGATGTCGCGAGTGTGTTTTGTAAAAGACCGCGACTTGTTCGCAGCATGGAGATTGTCTTTCCCAGATTGCTTTTGTTCACTATGAGGCGTTCCTGATCTGCTTCAATAGGACGGTTGCAACCCGAACACGCATCGAGCGATAGTAGCCCGATCGTGCAGATAGCCTTGCGAGCATTCACGATTCTGGTCATTCTCTCCGATGTGAAGCGAGGGTTGAAGCTCATCACGTTCATGCTGCCATCGTATATGATGCCAAAGTCGATTACGACTACCTTTTCGTGAATGCGACTTCGAACATTCACATGCACGTTTATCGATTCCAGCGCTCTAACAGCCATTTCAAACTCCTTGAGAGCGATTTCCTCTGAAGAAGTTGTCAAATCCTCCCGGTTTCGCCAACCAATAGGCTGTTTCGCAAATAGACATACTTGAACACCACGATTTGCTAGGCTCGAAAATTGTGTCGCCATGCGAGCCACGCCTCGACTGCTGATGTAAGGGCTTTGGACGAGTACTGATACTCGTGCTCTTTCAAGATCGGCTTCAAATGCCTCGATGAATGTGTTGTGATCAAAAGTGCATTCGTGCATTGCGATCTCCGATTCTGAAGGAAGAGAGGTAAGCTATCACTTTTGTATTTGTGATGACAGTGTCACTTCAAATGTTGTTTTGAGCGACATGTGACACAAGATATTGCTTTGACGAAGTGTGCTTCGGCATGGCCCGAGCGTTTCACGGTCTTGACGTTGACGACGGGATCTTCGGGTGCTCTGAGAAGTGGAGAAGAGTACTGACTGCGAGTCAGGTGACTTATAGATCTCTTTTTCTATCTAAAAGAGACCTATGAATCACATGCATCTCGTTCTCAAACCGCCATGAGATGAACACATCACTTTTTAAGCTAAAAAGAGACCGTTAGGTCACATCGTGGACCACGGTGGTGGTGGTGCGCGGGAGTGATTTGAGATAAGAGCCATATCTCTGCGGACCTCAAATGGTGACGAGATTGCCTGCGTCGCGCGTGCTTTGATCTCATTTCTAGATCTAGGTCTTAAGAGCCCACTTCTTAATAGGAAAGCGCCAGGGGCTGGCTCAGTTTCAAATTCCCACGCGCAAAATCCTCAAAAACCACATCAGCTGTGACCTACCCCATCTGAGGGATATTTTCCGATTTAATCTTTCGGGACAGCACTTTCACAAATTTGCCACGTTTTTTTGTTCCAATAGGCTCACTTAAAGAACGGCGCTTTTACTAAACCCAAAAACCCAAGCGCAACCCCACCCACCGAGTTCGCCCAATCTGCAAGGAAGGCAATGATGAAGACGCTAAATAAAGTGGCAAGCCTCACAGCTCTTTTACTAGTCACTCTTACTACCAACCTTCAACCAGCAACCGCCGACGAAGCAGCTGCTCAGCCAGCCGCTCAACAAGTTGGCTCCGTTGCAATGCCTCCGGAAGAAGTTCAATACCGAGACCTTCGCGACCAGCTCCAAGCCAAGATCAAGAAATTGGCCGGATTGGGCGCTGGTGTAGCTCCTTTCGAAAACAGACTCAACGAGATCGACAAGACTTCTGAAAATAACTGGGTGGCTTCTTCTAAGAGTCTTTCTTCTCTTAATGACAGTGTTGAATCTCAACTTAAGAGCATCGCCGCACTCAGAGCTCCCAAGCCAGTCGCCAAGCCAGTTGCTCTTCCTCCTGCAGTCGCCGCCGCTCTTCCTAAAGGAGCACAAGGTCAAGACATGCAACGCGTAGTCAACCGCCTCGCTGCCGTTCTTCCCCAATCTAAGGATCTGCTTCAAGCAGCTCCCAACGGCGGCACCGCTGATGACTTCGTTCAAAACCTCGCCAACCAGCTCGCCGCTCGTGAACTCGGCGGACTTGGCGTTCCGGTTTCTGGTCCCTTCCTTCTCGAGCGTTTCCGCAATCTTCAAAAAGTGAACCAAATGAGAGTTGCTGGGCAAAATATTGATAGCTACCTCGACTACTGGAGAAGAACGGAAGAAACACTAAAGCTGGCAAAGAGAGATTCCTCCAGATTGTCCGAACTGAGCAGCCAAGTTTCCTACCTTCAACAACAGCTTGGTCTCCAACCCCTCAACGGTTCCATCCACAAGAATCCCTTTGATCTCTAAGTCCGAATCAAGCTGACGTCAGCCCCACATGGCGCAGCACTGAGAGTGTCCGAAAGTGTCTTTCAACGATACCATTGAAGAACTCAAGGCAACTGATCTAGCGATCAGCCAGGCTAGAGATCTGACGCAAGCCGGAAGGCTCGCGGATGCAGAGAAGCTTTATCAACAAGCGCTGACTCCTCTGCTCAAAATGTTCGGAGCGAACAGCATAAAAGTCTGCTCCTGTATGCTCGACCTAGCTGATGTTTACTACGGACAACAAAAATATTTTGATTCCATAGCCCTCCTTCAACAAGTGTTGAAGGTTGACGAGCAAGAAGGCATTTTGCAGACGGAAGAGGTCGTAATGACCAAGTTTCGTCATGCGAAGGCACTAGATCGCGCAGGCTATATAAAGGAAGCGTGCAACGCTTACCTCGAAGTGCTCGAACATGCCGAACAAATCTTCGGACGCGATGCTTCTCTTACTAAAGCTGTTGTGGAATGTGTAACTGCCTTGATGAAGCGCGACCCGTCTTTGGGTGGCGCTGAAAACATTGCAAACAAAGTTTCGCAATTCGAAACCGGCAAGAGAATCGTCAACACTAAAGGCAGAGCCACCGGCAGTAACACCGGAAGCAACGTTCTTCCAACTTCCACATACAACAATCTTCGCGCCTCAGCATCGCCGAGTTCGACACACAACTCGATGCGCGCGGCTTTCGATCAACACTCTTCTGGTGCCGTGGCTCCTGTAGGCAAGCCGTTCAAAGTGAAGAACCTTGCAATGGTGGCAGCAGCTGCAGCATGTTTACTTGCCGTTGGTCTCTTCCCTGGATTGTTCAATCCGAAGACCACAGACACTGCAAAACAAGATGGTCCAGAGTGGCCTTCCAGAGCGACTGCTGCACCGAGAATCATCAATGATGGAGCACTCGAATATCCAGTGGTGTTCAGCACTTTGGACAGCATCAAGAAAGTTGATTCAGTGTCCGATGGCAAAGCGGTTTTGATGTTTCGCGATCGCGTGACACCAGTTTCGGTTGAGAAGACCGGTCCTGATATTCACTTCGCAGCCAAAGGTGTGAACGTAACCATGCGCAAGACTGAAGAAGGTCTTGTCGATCAAAGTGGATTGCGTTTGTTCAGTTCGAGTTCGCCTGAAATGCGCACAGCAACTGCGATGCGCAGAGTTGCAACCGCGCTCAACGAATTCTATAGAGCTTATGGACGCTATCCATCCAACCAAGGTGAACTGCAAAACGTTCCCGAGACCGCAACTGTAAATCCGATGAATGGTCGGAATTCATTCCCTCGCTTTATGCAACTGGTTGAAAAATCTGACAGTTCCAAACTTACACTTTCCGACTTCAATCAAGCCAGCGC
>CAZCZI010000061.1:0-44387 GCA_964503045.1 uncultured Candidatus Obscuribacterales bacterium | reverse complement strand
GAAGATTCTGACGATGACGAAGGTTCTTTACTTTCAGATTTAGTCTCTGCAGGTGCCGCATCTTCCGACTTCGCGGCATCTTCCGACTTCGCGGCATCATCTGACTTTGTTCCTTCAGAAGAACCTTCCGTTATAGCCGGCGCTCCGCCGCCGCCGTCAGCTCCTTCTGCAAGAGCCGGCTGTTGCTTTTTCTTTTGGAAGAGATACAACGTTCCAAATATGACCAAACACACCAGAGCGATCTTCGTCACCCAGTCGAATGTCTTGAACATAAAGTCGGCCCACGCAGGTGTCGCCGCTTCCTTGACAATGGTGTCGCCTGCAAACCCGGCCAGCGGAATCGCAACAACTGCGATTTGAACCGCCGCGATCGCTAGCAAGGAAATCCGAGTTCTCATGACGACCCCCTATCGGACTCTTGAGTAATATCAGACTCTTGGAGTCGGAAACCACCAATAATCATAGATCCCACTATCATGTTCCCCCTCAAACATACCCAACTGAAGGGACTGGACAATCTTATTGAACATTAAGGTTGCAACCACCCCCTAATTCCCGGCGGCGTGTCGTAGAGTTCACTGTTGCCCCGATGCGGACACTGAGGAAAATGAAAAACCAAGCTCTCCTGACCCAAGCCCTGCTCGCTGTTGCTGCAATGTTTGCTCTTGCAAACCCAGCCGACGCGCAAGCCGTCAGAAACGGTCTTCCACCAACCACGACCGACAGCTTTGTCCGCAATGCCGGCGCTTTCGCCGATGCCATTTATGGTGACGAAGGTCAAGGCGATCAACTGCCTCAGTATGAACACTTCACCCAAGACCACAGAATCAATACAGGTATCCTCGGTTTGAGAGACGCTGGTTTGACCACCGGTCACGGAAGCGTACTTCCTAACGCTTGGGGCGGCGACGAATTCACCATGAGTGGTCCTGAATTCTCGCAAAGTGGAACCAACTTCGGTAGCTTCAACTTCCCGTTCCCAATTCCTCCTATTCCACTACCTCCGCTTCCAGGCGCTGGACTTCCACTTCCTCCGCTTCCCGGCGCAGGACTCCCGTTTCCTCCGCTTCCAGGCGCTGGCTTGCCGACACCTCCAGGAGCACCAATATTCAATGCTCAAGAGCCCGGACTTCCCGGAATTCCTCCACTGCCGGGACTTGGTGGAGCACCATTCCCGATGTCTGGTCCCGCTTCTGGTCCAGCCAACCCGTTCCCGACATTGCCTGGTTTCTAAGTGAACGAACTCAACAAATCGAACTAAACAACTAGTTCTTCCAAAACATCAAATGCGCCCTCTTGGATCACCTTCTGATACCAGAGGGCGCTGTCTTTGAAGGTTCTCTTCTGATTGGCGTAATTGACTTGAATCAATCCGAAGCGTTTTGCATAGCCGTATGCCCACTCGAAATTGTCCATCAATGACCAGGCGAAGTATCCTTTGACCTCGACGCCTTTGTTCATCGCATCGTTTAGGTACGTGAGGTGATCGCGTATGTATGCCAGTCGGCGTTGGTCATGAATCTTGCCTCTATCGTCAATGTCTTTGAATGCGGCTCCATTTTCAGTTATGAATATGGGTGGAACATTTGGATACTCTCGCTTGATTTGAAGCAAAATATCTCTCAGCCCAGGTGCATGAACCTCCCATCCCATGTCGGTGTATTCGCTTCCGGGTATGCGAGTGACTTTCCCGGCGGCACCAGTGACAGTGCGGAAGTAGTAGTTGACTCCAAGGAAATCCATTGGTTGCTTGATGACGTCGAAATCGTCCGCCTTTACGGTTGGAAGCAGCTTGTCGTAAGACTTCCAAGCTTGCTCGGGATATGAACCTTTTAAGAGTGGGTCCAGATACCATGCTCCATCTTTTTGCCATGTGAGTTCGGCGGCGGCAATGTCAGCGAGATCATTGCTTGCGGCGACGCAGGGCCAGAGGCATAAAACGATTCCCACTTCGACGTCTGCTCGTGTGTCACGTATCGCTTTGACGGCATTACCATGCGCCAGCAACAAGTTATGCGCAACCGCCAGAGAAGTCTTCATATCTCTGATACCGGGCGCATGATTACCCTCTCTGTATCCACAGTGTGTCACCACCCCTGGTTCATTGAGAGTCATCCAATTCTTCACGCGATCGCCGAGCTTGTCGACCATGACATGGGCATAATCAGCGAAATAACCGGCTATGTCTCGATTTGTCCAACCGCCTTTTGACTCCTCCAACGCATAAGGAAGATCCCAGTGATACAGGGTGGCAAACGGCTCGATACCTTTACTCAACAGTTCTTCGACTAGGCGCTGGTAAAAATCCAGGCCTTTATCGCTTATTGATTTTGTCGTTCCATCCGGCAAAACGCGCGGCCATGAGATCGAGAAACGATAAGCTTTGAGCCCGAGCTCTTTCATCAAAGCGACATCGTCTTTGTAGCGCCGGTAGTGATCGCAGGCTACGTCACCGGTTTGTGCATTGTCGATGTTTCCTGGTTCGTGGCAAAAACGATCCCATATTGATTCGCCCTTACCGTCAACGTTCCATGCGCCCTCTATTTGATAGGCTGCGGTTGCGGCGCCCCAGAGAAAGTCTTTTGGAAAAATTACGCGATCAGATGACAAACTTGCTCCTCATTGCTTTTTCTTGTCATCATCCATCGATTGCGACTTCAAATCTTGCAGCGTTTTGATGTGATACAAGCAGGGCGAACCCCTGCGCGGCTTCTCAAACTTTTCTCCTGCTAAAGGTTCAGGCTTGGGTTCTTCAGTCGAACGCTCTGCCGCCAACTTCAATCTTTCAGCAATCGGCATAACGAGAGTGCGCGACATTTTTGCCTTTTCAATTCGCTTAGTCAATGAAGGCATAGCGGAAAAGCGCTGCTTCAGGCGCAGTACTTGAGGGTGATCCTCTCCTAACGATCGCGACAGTATGCCAATTGCTTTGCGGTAAAGCGGCTCAGCTTGCCCGAATCGCTTGGTCGATTGATAGAGTGTCGCCAAGTTGCCGGCAATCAATCCGACTTCCGGATGATTCGGACCAAAAATTTGCTCGTGAATGCCGAGTGACTCTCTTGCAAGTGGCTCAGAGAGTGCGTGTCGACCAGTTCTGAAGTAAATCCCGGCCAGAGCATTGAGTCCCTTTCCGACTTGCTGACTGTTTCTTCCTTCAATTTCCGTTGCGATATCGATTAGCCTCAGCAAGTGCTTCTCTGCTTCCTCATACGATTGCTCCCTGGCAAGCACGTCGGACAACGCCAAAAGAGTTGGGGCCAAAAGCATATATCTTTCGCCTTTGGTTTCGGCTTGTTCTGCCTTAGCAAGTCCGGCTCGCCAATGCAGCTCTGCCGTGGCCAGGTCTCCATTAGCCTGTGCACGCTCTGCGGCTTGTTTGCATTCGTCCCAGTCGCGGCTCAATTGTTCCTCTTCGGGCAAACTTGAACCTAATTATAAGCGGATTTTTGGGGTTCTTCAAAAGATTCGGTCGAGCAACTCAGTGCTTAACCAACCCCGCTCAATAAGCGCCTCTCTTAGGGTAATGCTAGTCGCCCTATGCTCTATAAGCGCGATTTTGAGCTGGTCTTCGGTGATCAAACCCAACTCGACTAGACGTTGTCCCCAGCGCACCGGATGGTCCGGCGGAAGTTTTATTACCTCTTGCAATCTGAGGAAGTAGGTCAATTGTTCTTCGGTCACATAACCAATTGCTACCAACAACTCGCCGAGCGCGGTGTCATCGACAAGAACGTTGCGCTGTATCTCAAGCACAGAATCCAACTCTTCCAGTGACAACAAGTCGCACGCTACCAACAGTTGCCCTAACTTTGGACGGCAGCCAGTGCCGGCGAATTGATTTTCTGCATCGAGCGACTTCATGTATTCAAAGCTGTCGCTCAGTCGCTCTCTAATCTCTTGCACGATGCAAGCAACTTGCTCTTTGCTGACTTCTTCATTTTGAATTGCGTCGAGCTTCTGAATCAGGCGTGCATACGCCTTCTTCATCTCGAGAGACGAAGCGCCATCGGTCAATCCGAGCAGCAAAAAGAGATTCCTGACCATAAATCCGTTTCCCACCCGAGGGGATAAATGGGTGTACGGAACGCCAACTAAAACAGCCTGTGCCGAGCTTCCATTTCTACTTTGACATCCGGCGATGTTGGTTGTCAAGCTCGAAAAGCCTCTTCCTGAGCCAGGTCTCCGCTACATCTGTCGTAAGCCGCAGGGGCTGCGGGTTAAGCAGTCGCAAAAACTTTGCAAGAAAGCCAAGAAATCTCTATTTGACACGTTTTGAATTCGTAAAAGTTGGCAAAATACAATCAGGCATATGTAGTTGGTCTCTCGCTTTTGGTGGTGGGCTGTGAATAGAACTCGTGTAATTTCCTTGTTAGTGGCGATCGCTGTATCGTCCAGCCTGACCGCACTTCCGGTGTCCGCATCTGGTGACCATAAGAGAATGCATGCCAGCATCGTTGTTAATGCCGATCCTGAGGTAGTTTGGGAAGTCATCAAAAAGACTAGATCAAACGAACGTCGCAAAATCGTCAAATCGCTCGATAACGAAGTGACTATCGAAGAGAAGTTTGATGGTCTGCCGGTTATTGGCAGGGCATTGTGCACGTACAAAGAAGTCGACGTGCCGTGTAAGCGAATTGACTACGCTCTTGTCCACTCCGATCGTTTCCGCGCATTCGAAGGAACCTGGGAACTGTCTCCTGCCGATCACGGCAAACACACCATTCTCCAACTCTCCACTTATCTCGACACCGGTGTCAACGTTCCTTTTGCAAGAGAGATCACCAACCACAACGTGATCAAAGACATCAAACGCCGCCTGGGCGATGTGAAGTCTTTAGCCGAAGGTCCGGGATCGACAGCAGCCGAACCGACTCACCACCACAAACACGTGTTGCAATCGCAAGCACCGGCAAACGACAGCCGCACATAAAACTGCGTCACGATCTAGCGCAGCCCGAGATTTCTCTTCAAGTATTCTCGCAGTTGTTGTGCACCCATGGTGCTGCCCTGTTCACCGATTTCCTGGAAGCCTACACTTCCGTTGGATCCTTGCGTGGGTTTCAATACCTTTATGGTCGGATACGAGGTCACGCCAAATCGTTGTGCGATTGCCGGAGCTTTATCGGCGTCGACATTGATGTAGACTGCGTTGTCCTTCAATATGTCTTGAACTTTCGGCCAAGCATTCGCCTCCATGCCTCGACACGGTCCACACCATGTCGTGCCTACCTTCAACACAATTGGTTTTCCTTGAGCCAGAGCCGATCTAACTGCTTCATCGAAATCCTGTTCGGTGAATTTATACTTTCCGTCAGTTGGTACTTGTGGCTTATCTTGAGGGTTGACCTTATCTTTGGGTGGAACGGTCGTGTCATTTGGTGTAGCCGGAATATCTTGCGGTGTCACACCGGGATTTTTCTTTCTCGCAGCTGCAAGCGCGTCAACTCTCTTCAAGTCTTCTGCAACTGCCTCGGCTAACTTGCGCTCTGCCTCTGTTTTGTATGGACTCGCTTGCGGCTTATCCGGTTGCACATCGGACGCTGGTTTGACCTCGCCACCAGGTTTGATGTCGTTATTATTTGGAGTGAAGTCACTTGTGCCAGGACCCGTGGGTGGCTTATCAGCTGGATTTACGGCTGGTCCCGTCGGTGGTTTATCAGATGGTGCCAGACCTTTCGGCTTATCCTCTCTGAAAAATCCTGCCAATTGCATGGATCTGTCTGCTGCCGGCAGCAGGTTGTTCAACTCTTTCGCACAAGCACTAGCATCACCAGCGCGAAAACCCATTGATGGCGGCGACGCCGCTTTGAGTTTTCCATCAGGTGTTTTGCCCAACGATACGACGGCCATGTAGGGTGCTTCATTCGTTCCATTAAAGGCTTGTGCCAGCTTTTGTCCTTGAGGAGTATCCATATTTATGGAAACAAATTCTGCGCGGTCGCCAAACTGTTTTTGCAGCTCGGGCGCCACTTTCTTTTGCATGTTTTCAGACTGAGCGTTGCCGGCACGCCCAAACATTGCGACGATGGGCTTGCCGGTCTTCGCTGCTTCTACGGTAGCATCGTTGAAGTTTTGCTCCGTGAATCTAAACTGTTGACGTTCGATATTGACGTTGGGCAACAACTGACCATCTGCCAGTTTTTGCGTCGAGTCCATAAAACTAGTGTCGGGAAGTTGGCTCAAAAAGCTGCTTGATTCCCTCGGCCTGGTCGGTGCCTGAGTCTGACCTTCGCCTGGGCGCAAGAAACGGTCCATAGTCAATGAAGCAGGACCAGTGGGTTGTTGGCTTGTATCGCCGCGTGTGAATGTTTCCATGGTAATTTTTCTGCAGGTCTGGGGCTGAACGG
This sequence comes from uncultured Candidatus Obscuribacterales bacterium, assembly GCA_964503045.1. Taxonomy (GTDB): domain Bacteria; phylum Cyanobacteriota; class Vampirovibrionia; order Obscuribacterales; family Obscuribacteraceae; genus CAYZJR01. Next base: position 38,040 of record CAZCZI010000061.1, on the reverse strand, counting down.
GCGGGCGAACCGAAAAAAGTCTTTTACAGGTTGGAAGGTTCAGTCTATTGTTGAATTGTGAATAATTGGTACCCGCAGACCCTTTGAGGCCCAGCCCACATGGTTAGAATGCTCATTCGAATCGCCTTGAAAGCACTGGCTTTCATGTATGTGCTGCCTATGATTCCGGGCATTCAGTATCACGGGAGTTTTTGGCAAGCGGTGGCGATCGCCGCACTCTTCAGTGTGCTCTTGCGCGTCGTCGAGTGGGTTGTCGTTTTCTTTGCAACTATGTGGACAGTGGCGACTTTCGGGCTTGCGCTTCTGGTGTTGATTCCGTTATGGATTGTCAGTTTTTGGGTCTTTCCGGCATTGGCTCTTTTGGCGGTTTCAGCCATCTGGCCCGATCATCTTGCAGTCAATGGTGTCGTACCGCTTTTAGAGGGATCATTTGTTCTTCTAATAGTAAGTATGATCACAGGCGGTATAACAGATATGTTGAAGGCCGCGCGCAAGAAGAAGGATTGAGACAGAAGACAAATGGATCCCTATACCTCCTACATGTTGCGCCGGTGTGCTGCAGGATTGATTGATGCGTTCGTTGTAATGGTGTTGGGCGGAATTCTGACCTATCTAGTTTGGTTGTTGGAAGCGTCCATTGGACTTACCGACCTTGCAACCGAGCGCTGGACGGATTGGGCGATGACACTTCCTGTCTATCTTGTCGAGGGAGTGAGCGCGCTGACGTCACCTCTATGCGCTGCCCATTTTATTTCAGGCAATGCAATTGTAGGAACAAAATTGATCTTGGCCTTGCTTTTGCTCTTGTCCGTATCAGTTGCGAATTGGCTCTATCATGCGCTTTTGGAGAGTTCACATTTGAAGTCGACGCCTGGAAAAATGATTGTGCATTTGGTTGTCGAAACCGAAGACGGCAAGCGACCCACCTTCAAACAAGCGACGTTTCGCCACTTTCACAAAATCATTTCAACCGTCACTTGTTTTGCGGGGTTTGCTGCAATTTTATGGGATCAAAAACAGCGAGCGTTTCACGATCGCTTGAGTCATTGCATTGTCACTGATGAATAGCTAATTACCGTTATTTGCTTGGCGGTTTGCTGTCTCTCGAAATCACCATCGTTGGAGTCTCGGCGCCACCATCTTCGGCACCAATTGCTTTATCTGCTTCAGAACCACCCCTGATGGCATAGCTCTTGCCATTTTCCAGCGGAGTGTACTCCAAGATGCCTCTCTTTAGACCACCTGGCAAAATATTGCGAGCATCTTCTAGATTGACGATATATCCGAGCTGCGGCCACTCTTCCTTTCCGGTAAACGGATTGATTGGCGCCTTGCCAGGTTTTTTGGTCTTCGGATCACCGCCTGGGAAGTAGCTCTTGAACTCATCGTCGATTTGCGTCGGATACATGTACGTGTGATCTTTGGCATAGTTTTCGGCTGCCTCGCGCACCGCCCACATATTTCCTTTCACTGCCCACGTTTTGGCTTTTTCACTGTAGGCATCAACTACTTCGAAGTGTTTGCACGAAGACACCAGAAGAGTTATGGGTGATACGACCATTATTATCAGAAGAGCTCTGAGCAAAAATCTGGACATTTGCGCTTTCAACTCCAATCCGAAAAAGAGGGGCAAATTCAACCAAAAACAAAAAGGGAAGATACATGTGTATTGTACCCTCCCTCTCTTGTTCAGTTCGCTGTGCGAATGTCTGTTTATGTTCGAGGAGGGGGCAGCCCTTGCAGGTCTACCCCACCTCGTTGCGCTGCTTAGCGATTAGCTTACCGCTACTTTCTTAGCGGGAATCGGATAAGACATAATCTCCATCAGCAAGTCAAGCCGTGTGCCACCTGACAATAGCGGCAAAATGCTTGGGAGGCTGTAATAGTCGCCGGAGAATATAAATGTATCCACCTGCATATTCGCAGTCTCCAGTGCTTTCTGCAGATATCCGGAGTTGCCTCCGACGTTGACGATCATCACGCTTGGAATGAGTCCAAAGTCCGTCTCGTACGCCTTTAGGGCATTTACAAGATAAGGCTGAGTGTTCTCTTCCTGGTCAGTGACCATCACGATCTGCTCGACACTCTGCTTCTGTCGACGCATCATTTCAACGGCTACACCGCACGATGTTCCACCATTGGCAGTGATGCCCTTGAAGGCCTTCTCCCAGTCGGAAAGCTCCGAACCAGCAGCCTTGATTGGAAAGGCCATCGTGTCGAAAGCATAAACGTACAAGCCTGCGTCGCACACAGGGGCGACGATACTTGCGATCTGCTTACCTACCGCGATTGCCTGCTCCATCGAGCCGCTCTTGTCGATAAGAATAGCTGTAGATCTTGCAATTCTCTTCTTCGACTTGATCTGCACGTCGCCTACAGACTCGACTTTCTTTGTCATCTCCTCGTCGAGACCGGCAGACTTGATCGCCTCTCTTGTCTTGAGCGCAGACACACGTGAGTCTGTCTTCGCCTGCTCGAGCTTCTTGTCGATCAGTGAGCGCAGATCCTTATTGTCCATAGCACCGCGCTTCTTGAGGCTAGCCATGTTGTTGATGACCTCTTGCGGGGACATCGCGTTAACAAGCGCCACGAGAATTGATGGTGTGACAGTCTTCACGCAGGAAACAGCAATTCTGTATGGAATGTTGTTCTCTACGATCAATCGTGCCTGCTCACCACTATCGGTGCTCTTGGCGATCTGCTTCAAAATAGCCAAACGAGACTCCTCAGGTGGCTTGTCATCAAACAGGATCTGCTGAGCGTATGGACCTGGCTTGATTCGCAAAGAAGCGTAGAGAGTCTTCAGTGGCTTTCTTGCGTGCAAGACCGCCGAATCAAATGACTTCTTATTCTTTTCACGCTCATACAAGTACTGCTCGATTGCAGAACGGAAAGATCGTGGAACCGACGTTGCCACGCCGGCAACGAAAGTACCATTATCCTTGTAGCCGCGAACCATTCTTACGACACGCTCCACCTGGAATGGTGGCAGCTTGTCGACGAGACATGCAGCTGCCTCACGGTACTCAGCGGAGAAATTAGATGTAGCCATGCATGCAATGAAGAGCTGCTTCAAATCATGTACAGAACCATTCTCGAAGTACCATGCAGCAAGGTGTCCGAAAAAGAGTGGATCTACTTCGTGCACGTGCTTAAACAGCGGAATGTATGGAGCGAAGTTGCGGTGCGGTGTTCGCAGAAGCGCATTCAGAATTGCAAGACGATAATCCTCTTCGGACATCGTGTTGTTTGTGATGAGATTCTGGAACAATGGATCAAACAACGCAGCGCCACCAGCGACTGCACCAGCTGAACCTCTGTTGCCGGCTGAACCTCGGCCGGCTGTGGCACCTCTTGCTCGGTTTCGTCTAGTCATGGCTCTACTCCTTGCGATCGGACGGCCTAAATGATTCAAAATCCATCTAAACATGGCTCCTGCCTTGTGCCTAGACTAGATCTGCCCTCAGGCTCGGTCTGTTGATCAGATTCTTCGCTCGGCACCAACTCTGATCTGTAAATTAAAAAAGCGCCCTATTCGAGTCGCGAGAGCTATTTGACCTTTCGAGTGTGTAGGCTCTTGCTGTTGGTGGACAGGACTATCCCTAATTTACCCGCCAGGGGGTGTTTGGAACAGGGTTGTTACTGAACTGCGAATCGAAGTCGCAGTTCCTCGAAACCCTTGTTGAGATCAAGCCTTTCAGCCTTTCCTTCTGGAAGGAACGGTGCAGTAAGGTCGAACCTACCGGCTGCATGATCGTAATTTTTGAGATCAAAAACCTGCTTAGATCAAAAATCCGAATCAAGATTGATCTTCATGTCACCCAATGTGATCGAGAAGTTCGATCGTTCCTTCTTAATGATGAAACGCACGATTGCTTCTGCCGTGACTGAAGTGACAAGCAGAATCAGATTTCGAGCAAGTGGATAATCGCAGATGTCGTCACCTGCGTCACTAGGAACTCTATACACTTCATTCCAACGAATTTCGCCGTAGTCGCCGTTGACGCCGGCGTGCAGGCACGGAATGTTGAGTGTTTTACTTGTTTCATAGACGCATCGACGCGACACGGAGTTGTCGAAGACGTCGATGATCAAATCGTGTCCTTTCAATAATTTCGATGCGTTCTTTTCAGTAAGCTCTTGTCCTACTGCATTGATCTCTTCTGCAACTTCACGATAGATCAAGTTGCGCAGAATTTCTGCTTTGAGCGCGCCGACGTCGTCGAGGCTGTAGACTTGAGTGCCGATGTTTTGCTCTTCGACGCGATCTTTATCGATGACCGTGAGTTGAACCGCTCCTTGACGAACGAGATGACAGGCCAAATTGCTACCAAGCGCACCCGCTCCGCAAATTGCGATTTTGATTTCGCTCAATTTCTTGAGTTCGTCGGCGCCGCGGTAGATTTGTTCGTGATGCCATTTGTGGGCCATTGCGCTGTCCTCCGGATCTCTTTTGATTCTACCCCATTGAGCGCTGTTTCGAACGCCGATACGCGAGCGAGCTATTTTTGATCTCGCACCGCGAGATCATGCGCTACGAGATCACGCGCTACGAGATCATGCGCTTCGTGATCTCGCGCCTCGTGATCACGCGTCGCATGGCTAATTACAACCTCGTCACGTGATCACTATCCACTGATTTCGAAATCGCGTGGCTGAGGACAAACGAGTCTCTTCAAGTGTTTTGGATCTCTTTGAGGATCTAAGATCTTCGCCACCCTGATACAACCATGCTCGAATGATTCCGCCTTCCTCAATCGCGCATACAAGCGGCTTTCCGAAGCACATCACCCAAGCATCCATAGTCTTATCATCGCGAGTGCTTGGATTTGAAAAGCCAGTTGGATGACTGTGGAAAAATCCAATTACATCACCATGTTTTTCTTCGCGCGTCATGACGCGCTGCCAATCGAAGGTGACGGAGGTCGGCGTTCCTTTGGTGTACCAGTGCATTTTGGCAAGCCAAATGTTGTTTCTTCTTTCGCCTACTAGAACGTACGAGATCTCGTTTTTCTCTTTCATCTCGTGTGTTTCTTTTTTCTTACCATTCCTCATCATGTGCGTTTCTCCGATTGGGAGATCGGGCTTCTCTCATGACTCCAACCAAGCTTGAAAGATCGAAATTTGCATCTTGTCCAGCCAAACAAATTCCGGCACTGAGTACTGAGAGATCGCTTGGGCGAATTTCTGAAACATGAGTGACACCGTCTACGATGTATCGCACTGTCAGATGATTGTCTCCGCGAATCCAGAATGTGTCTAAGGTTGCGCCTGCATGTCTCAACGCAGCTCTTACACGAGATGCGTCATCGGTACCTTCAAAAAGGGCGTCTTGCAATTCCGGATGTCGATCTAACCACATCATCTGATACGCGCGACGCTCCTGCGGCACCATTTCTTTGCAATACAAATCCTTTGGTGTAACGTCGTCTTCAAGCGCTTTGCGAAGCGTTCGTGAGACGGAAGGGTTGCGTCTCCTGTCTGCTGAGTCAAACCAAAAAGCAGCGCCATCGAATCGCGCAATTATCTGATCGAACGATGCAGTCTGCAAAACCAAATTAATAGGAACTGGTTTTGCAGGTTCGAATCTCTTGTCTCCACCAGCAGCTGGAAGCGCAAAGTAGACGCCTTTGTACTGATCGAGGACAGTCATTCTGACTTTTGGAAGCATATCTAAATATGCTTTGATTTGTGTGAGTTTAGCGTTACCCACCACCTGCGCGTGACCGGTATCAATCACGCGCAGTAAACCCCAGCCGGAAAAACCGCTGAAGTCTGGTGTGTCTGAAACGCTCAGCTCATAAACGATTCCAGAAATGCGAACTCTGACTTTGCAGCCAGAGATCACAGGAGCCATGAAGACAGTTTCTGACAGCTTCTGCTCCTCTTTCTCAAGCTTAGCTATCATTGAAAGAGGATCTGGCTGTCCTTTTTCTGTCATCCAAAAACTGCCTCTGGTCGCATTGTGAGATTACCGTTTTCGTGTCGCTCAATTACCATCGGATCGAGTCGCTCGACTGCGATGTCGAGGTAATTTGCAACTGCCATTCGAATCGCCTGGTCGGTAGAACCCGTTCCTACTCTGAGCGACTCGAGCGGAATGTCGCGGCTCTGTCCCTCGAAGCGAACGTGAAGGACAGGACCTGCGTTTGTGTCAAGCCGTGAGGCAAGTACATTTGGATCCTGCTTTGTCATGGTTCAGTCCTCCGATACCATTAATTCAGCGATCATATCATTTATGCGACTGGATTCAGAGGTGGTTAACTGAACTGCAGTGGATCAGTAAATCAGCAAAGTGCGTTCTAGTAATCCATTCTTAAATAGGTTCTGGAGGCGTGATTGATGTCGGTCAGTTTATTATCTACGTTCTGAATCATAAACTTAGGACTGACCTCATTCTCGAATTCGACGTCGTCAGCTATCGGAATCAAGATTGGACGCGCGTTTTCACCGCACATATCTAGTAAAAGGAGAAACGCTTTTTTTAGTTGTTCTCAAGCGAACTAACGACTCTAAAAATCATCCCAAGCAGTAGAAGGATCGTATGAGTAATCCTGCTGGTCACCTGATTTTGGTTTTTCTGGTTTAGGTGCTTCTTGTTTTTGTTGCTGTTGTTGCTGAGCCGCTTGGTCCATAACCGGCAGATTTTGCGACTGCGTTTGTTGCTGTTTCTGTGCTGTAGCCTGATTGAGCGTAGGCATGTTTTGAGAGTTTGATTGCTGTGCTTGGTTTTGAACTTTCGGCAGACCGCCTTGCGATGCGCTTTGCGAGCTGCGAGAAACCATCGGCAAGTTTTGATGCGACTTGCTGAGAAACTCGCGAATCTCACGAGCGGTTGAACCCTCCGGCATGGGCGCGATTGGTGGTACCTTTTCCAGTTTCTTGCCGTCAGATGTCTGATGAATGCTGCTAATGGTATCTAGAACTGCCTTTTCGACGATGTCGACGCTTGTGTCGGAGCTGGTACCGTCAGGATTGAGTTTTGGAATGCGAGTATAAGTCCAATTGGTCGCAAGATTGGCGCCGATACCCTGCCCCTGTAATTTTTGTGCAATCGCTTTTAAATATTCATCCCATTGCGGGGAGTTGAGCCCGTAAAGCTGTTCATACTCCATCTGTTGAATGGCAAGTTCATCCTGCAAAGCTTCCTGAGTGGCTTGAATGATTTTCTCGACAGTCGCTGCCGCATCTTTTTGGATGCGTTCCATCTCTTTATCGGAATTGGTTCTTCCCCAGCCAGCCGTCATGAAGAAGTCTCCAGAACTTCGAAACTCAGAATGTACTACTTGATTCCTTGGATGCCTTGGCTGCTTTTGCCATAGTGATCATAATCTACTTTGAAACTGCCCACAGTTCACACGGCAAATTGTTGAACGGCAAATCCCTCTGCCAGGTCATCCCATTCTTCTGTGCCACGCGTATTGAAGGTTTATTCTCTTTATGGATGATTGAAACGACCCGTTTGAGCCCAAGATCGTCAAGTGCGTACTCTTTGAGACGCTGTGCGGCTTCCGTGGCGAGTCCCTGATTCCAGTGTCGCCTGTCGATTAAATAAGCGACCTCGACCTCCGGGGTTGTGAGAACCGTCTGTTTTAGGAGCCCGCAGCGCCCAACCAGCTCGTTCGTCGACTTTAGTATGACCGCGAGAAAGCCGTACGAAGCGTTGCCGGGCTCGGAATAGGCGTCTATTGTACGCATCAATTGATGGCGCGCCTCATCATCCCACATGATGCCATCGAAGAAGCGCATGGTTTCCTCATCTTGATAGAACTCCATGAGCTTGTCGAGATCGCTCATCTTGAGATGGCGCATCGTCAGGCGCTCGGTCTCAAGGTGCATTTTGCGGTACGCCTTGAGCCTGATAAAGCTCCTGAGCAGAGGTAATAACTTTTACTGGCGGGTTAGGATGAGCTGCTTTCATTTTTTCAACTGCGGCAGGCGATACCATTGTTTTCTCAATAAGAATTCCCCACAGGCTTTTCAGTCGAGACAGTTTGAGGAAACCAGCATCGGTAAGGTTTGTGTGTGAAACATCAATGGTCTGAACGTTTTTCATCGAGGCCATTTGATCGATAAATTTATCGGTGAGCACTCCATCGTTTACATACAACATGGTTACGTTTTTCAGCTTTGGCAGACCTTCTCCCGACAGCTTGGTATTGCCGATGTGGAGTGCCATTAGTTTTGGCATCTTCTGAAGCTTTGAAATTGCTGCGTCGGTGATTCCGGTTCCAGTTAGATCGAGTTCAATCAAATTTGGAAACGCTTGCAAGTTGTCGATTGCTCGGTCAGTCAGTTGTGGGTTGTTCTTTAGATACAGATGCTGGAGATTCTGCAGGTCGTGCAGGTTTTTGAGTCCGTCATTTGTGATTTCCAGGCTCTCTAAATTTAGAAGAGCTATAGTCGGTGGGAGGTACTTCAGCCCCTCATCAGTGATTTTGTTTTGTCCAATATCTAGTTTTTGCAATGGCAGTTCGGTGAGATTTTTCAAACCGTTGTTGGTGATATTGGTTTGGATTAAGTTCAGATTGGTTAGGTGAGTGAGCTTCTTGATGGACTCTAAAGCCTTATCTGTAACGTCGCTGTTGTGCAAATCGTATTCTGTTCGATATGGTTTCTTTCTGACGTTGCGCTCGACCTCTTCATCGTCGGCTCTTGCTACCGCGGGGTTCTCTGGAAGTTTGACCTCTTCCGTGAACGTCTCTCTTATCGGTTTGTTCTCCGGTGGCGGCGGCGCTTTTTTGAAAATCTGTGGAACAGTAATGCCCACTGCAAAACTCACCACAAGCCCGAATGCAATCAAGCCGAGGTGAACTCGCGACAAAGCAACGGTGGATGGTTTTTTGACAAGCTTCAGTTCTTCAGTCGCTTCAAACGACTGTGGGTCAACTGTCTTCGGCTTTGCCCTAGCTGGAATCGAAGGTTTGGTCGAACCCTGGTAATAGCTCAGCAATGCCTGCTTCACATCACGCATTGACTGAAATCTGTCATCAGGTTCTTTCGCAAGCATGGTTGCGACAATCTCTTCTAGTTCCTCCCCAAAATCAACGCCAAGCGAACCTTCCTTCAAGGAGGGAGGGGCATCGTTGAGGTGTTTGAACATGGTCGTGACTGCTGTGTCTCCGATGTGCGGAGGAGAGCCCGTAAGACATTCGTAGATGACACAACCAAGCGAGTAAATATCCGAGCGCCGGTCGAGTTCAACGCCCTGGCACTGCTCTGGGCTCATGTACAGGGGGCTGCCGACGGTTTCGCCGGTTCTGGTTAGATGTTTGCTTTCTTTTCCGTCCGGGTGAATGACTTTCGCCAAGCCGAAATCCAGTATCTTCAGCGTCGGTATATCGCGATCCAGCTCGGTGAGCATCATGTTGTTTGGCTTGATATCGCGGTGTAAGGTGCCCTTGTCGTGCGCGTGTTGCAGCGCATCGCAAATCTGGGTAAAAATCGGAATGGCATAGCCCACTGGCAATGGACCTTGCTTGTCGATTCGATCGGCGAGAGTCTGCCCTTCGACAAAGTCCATAATCATGTAGGGCTGCCCGTGTTTCGAGACGCCGAAATCGTGGATGACGATGATATTTGGATGGGAAAGATTGCTTGCTGCTTTTGCTTCGCGATGGAAGCGCATCATCGCCTGTTCAGACACGAGGTGCGAGTGCAGCATCTTAACTGCAACGACTTTATCGAGAAGTGGGTGACGTACCTTGTAGATGAGACCGTTGGCGCCGGAGCCGATGACTTCGAGAAATTCGAGGTCTTCTCGCAGTGCCTTGAGCTCCGAGTCGGGGCTGAACAGATACCCATCGTTGGGGCACACGTTGACGCTGGGAGGCAGTTCCATCGAGCAGCGCGGGCACATGCGCGTGATTTGCTTGCGAGAAAAGTCGTCTTCTCCCGATCCTGAATCGCGCGCTGTTTTTGCTGTGTTCATCCGATAATTTTTGAATTGCCTCTACTTAATTTTGCCCTGTTTTAGCATGCAATAGAACTTTTGTGTTTGCAATAGTCCTGGATATGCCTTATCGGACGGTGAAGCCAGGCTTTTGCCACATTTTGCAATCTTTCCTAATTTATTGATGAGTCGGCGTAGATGTAGTCACAACACCGCTCCTAGACCAGAACTTCTCTGGCTGACCCATAAAGCAAGGTTGTTGGTTTGCACACAAAGGCTGTGCGACGACATATCCGCGTTGGGTTTTTGAGCAATCAACATTAAACACACCGCACCGCATTTTAGGCATCGTGAGGAAACTATGTCAGGTCTTTCAGCATGGATACATGTATTTCGCGATCTCAATAAAGTTTCGAGCAACCCCGAACAGCAAGAAGAGATTCGCTTGGTTGAAGAAGCTATTCATGAAAGGCTAGGGCAGCAGTCTAATGACGGCATTCTCGCACTCTATGAAACAGTGACTGGTGACTCACTGCCTGCCGTTCCACAAAGCGATAACAGGGTTCCACAGAAACAATCGCCACGCACAAGCGCAAGCAGGCTGCCCTCGTCGAACCCCGAAAACGATGGACGTCTGCACTGGTTCAACCGATAGAATCGTTAATCAAATGCCTGCAATCCTGATGATATAGTGTCTCTTTCAAGGGCTCTTGCTTTAAATCAGAGGTTGAGATGAAGAAAACAGTCGTCGGGTCGCATCCGGTTGGAGTGTCTCACGAGATTCTTGGCAGAATGCGTGTGCGCATGGCGAAATCGCACAATAAGCATGAACATCTGACCAAAGTGCATGACGCCTTGCAAAAGCTGCCTCACGTGGATTCCGTGAAAGTGAGTCCGCGTACGGGTTCGCTGGTTGTGCACCACAATGGCACTCCCGAGGCGTTGAGCGCAATCGCCTCGACTATTGCTGAGGTGGGAACGGAGATGCTTGAAGCTGTGGTTGAGGGAGAGAGTCTGCAAGTTGCAGGTATAGTCCTTGTCGTGCATCTTGTGGTGAAAAACATTTCGGCACTGGTCATGAGAATTTCCGAGCGCGCGCAACCAAAGGCCAAACTGTCGAGAGTGGTTCATAAATCGCCAGGGCGAACCAGAGTTAAGTTGTCCAAACAACACTGGTGCGATGTACATAAGCTGGAAGCGGCGCTTAATAAGCTGCCGGGCGTGCATGGCGTGCATGTCAATCACAGAACGAAGAGTGTAATTGTTCACCATGAAGAACATGAAACAGCTGCGGAGCGAGTCGGAGAAACGTTCGAAAAGGTCGCGGTGGATTTAGTCAAATCTTCTGCCAGTCATTCTGTTCCCTTTAGAGATGCACCGAAAGCCGGTCTGGGGATTCTCGCTTCGATTTTCTTGTCCGATGCCGCCGAGGGAGATGGCAGAAACGGCCAGCACGACGAATTGAGAAAGCTTTTGCTTACCGCTCTGCTATTGTATGTGGTGTTCAAGGTTCGCAAAATCTAGTAGCACAATTGAAAGACGGTTAGATAGATGACTCCGTCAGGTTCACCCGCAGTTCGAAAAGCAGGTTTCGTGCTGACACCATTGGCGGTGGTGGGTATAGCTTGGCTGATTGCCTTGCAACTATCAGTTGCCGATCGAGAGATTTTCGAACGCATCATGCTGGCTTTCGGCGTTTCAGAACAACAAATCTACAATGCGAAACCGGCGCTCGCCGAGCCGTACAACACAGCTATATCGCTTTTGGTTTTGAGTGCAATCTCCTTCGGGTCGTTTTTTGTCGGCTACAAACTGGCAAAGATACCGCGACTGGTGGCAAGTATTCAGATATTGGTCGTCTCGGCGATCATTGATTGGTTAGTCTGGGCGACGCTGCATTCTCCGGTGCAGCCAATTGGGCATGTCTCGGCAATTGCATTGAGTTGCGCCGCCGGCTACCTTTGGCGACTACTAGGAAAGAGAGAGCAGAGATACGAAGCTCAATATTATGAATTGATGCTCCGCAATCGCGAATTGCAAGAAACTCGACTGCAAATCGTCAAGCAAGACGAAGTGGAAAGACGCATGTTGGCTGCAGATTTACACGATCAAGTGCTCAACGATTTGAAGATACTCAAACAGAAGTTCACCGATTATGCGAAGTCTCCCGATGGTGAAACCGAACAGAGCATTCATGCACTTCTCGCACAAGCGACGGGAGAGATTCGCGAAGTGATGGACAGTTTGTGTCCTTCTGCGCTCGAACATCTTGGACTGATTGCTGCCATTGAAGACTGCGCTCGCAGTGGCGGCGAACGAGGGAAATTCAAGGCGCGGTTCAAGGCGACAGCCACTAGTTCAGACGTCGAAATGCTCTCGATGATCGAGCAGTCGCTTCTCTTTCGGCTCGTTCAGGAGTCGATTACGAACATAATCAAGCATGCGGGTGCATCAACGGTTCGCGTATTTGCCGATGTCGAGGGGCAGCACCTGGTAATCAAAGTTGTCGACGATGGAAAGGGCATAGACCCCCAGCAGTTCAACAAAGACTCCCGGGGATTGCGGTACATGAGACAGAGGGCCGATCTCATTGGCGCTACAATATCTTGGCGCCCTGGTGAAAATGAAAAGGGAACAGTTGTCGAGATTCAAATCGCTCTAACCGGGAGAGATGACGGTGCGAGTACTGATAGTTGAAGACGTGCCTGGTCTGCGCCAACACGCAGCTCGCGTGGTGAAGGAAGTGGTGCCTTCCGCCGAGATTGTAGAAGCAGACAACGGCTCCGAGGGACTCCGGGTTGCGCGATCGTGCAGCCCAGATTTGATAATCATGGACATCTCGATGCCTGAAATGAGCGGTATCAAAGCCGCACAACAAATTTGGTCCGAGTGTCCTGATAGAAGAATTCTCTTTTGGTCGCAATATCACCGAGAGGCTTATGTGCGTGAACTCGGCAGAATTGTGCCGGACGAGGCAATTCACGGTTATGCGCTAAAGAGCGAACCAGACGAGAAGTTGAGGCTGGCGATCAAATGTGTGCTGCTTCACGATGATCCATACATTGATCCTTTGGTTCGTGGTGTGCAGGAACGTCTTGAGACTAGGGACAGCTCATTGTCTGATGCGGAGTTTGAAACACTTCTGGATCTTGTAACCGGCCTTACCGACAAAGCGATTGCTGCAAGACGACACATAAGCGTGCGCGGTGTGCAAAACAGACTGGCCGCGCTTGCCGAGAAATTGATCAAGTCTGACTTGTTGAAGTTGAGGAGTTCTACCGATATGGAACTTTTCAATTTGCGAACACGCATGGTATTCGAGGCTTTAAGACGTGGGCTTTTAGACCCGGACGAAATTGGAAAGCTCGAAGACGAATTGCGGGAATGGGTCGAAGATGAATTCGACTATGAAATGAAAGATTGATCGAGAGTGCGGATATTTCGCACTCTCGACAGATACACTGGGCGCATGAGTACTCAATTGAACTGCGAGTTTATTCGCAGTGGACTACACATCGCACCGGCCATCTACTTGGCCACGATTGGAGGTGATTCTTATGTTTGCGATCAATACGCGTTATTTTCCAGACGCTTCAAGACCTACCTTTAGGGGTGGAAGCTTCTGGCCGAGGTTAGCCATGGACTGATATGTGAGAGCTGCAACTTCAGCTCTAGTTGCAAAACTTGTCGGACGTATTTTTTGCGGATCAGGATAGTTGACCAGTATTCCTGCCTGGGCTGCTTTGGCTACTGAAGGCAACGCCCATAGCGGCACTTCGTTACCGTCGCCATAGCGCGACAGTTCTGATGCCGTTCCCTGGGCGCCGGGTAAGGCTTTCGCGAGAATCACTAGTGCCTGTGCCCGAGTGATTTTGTCTTCTGGTCGGAAAGTTCCATCAGGAAAGCCGGTCACTAAACCTGCATCACTGACGTTGGCAATTGCTTTATTTGCCCAATACTTCGCCGAAACATCCTTGAAGTTTGCAGGGCGCCCTGCATCCGGCAAGCCAAGTGCTTTTACAGCAATCGCCGCAAACTGTGCTCTGGTGATTCCATCATCCGGCTTGAACGATCCATCCGGGAACCCGCCGATGGTCCCCCGTTCTGACAACACCGCGATGTATGGTTCTGCCCAGTGTCCGCGAGTGTCTGGAGCGCTCTTGGATGTATCTATCTTCGGTGTTGTTACTGACACCGTGGTCGTAACTCGTTGCATGTCGTTGGCCAGACGATCCAGATCGCGATTGACAGTCATGGTCTCCCAATCATTCAGAGAACTGTCTGATGAACGGAAGCTCGCCTCCATACCAGCGATTCGATCAAACTCTTTCTTGAGATCTGCAAATGCGCTTACCGAAATAGTGCCTGCCGTGGAAGCAGCTGTTAGCTTCTTCTCAAGGTCCAATCTCTTGGCGGCAACGTCCGGCAGAGGTGTCATGCTTCGCTCAAGTCGTGACTTCACTGCATCATATTCACGATTCAGAGACACTACTTCTTGATCGCTGAGCAATCCTTCCGAAGCGCGGAATGTTGACTCTAACTGTCCTATGCGTGCTAGATCTTGTCTTGCAGCATCAGCGTCGGTTGGTGACAGTCTGCCGGAAGCGAGACTCTCGTTCAAGCGAGTTTCAAGTTCGCGCTTGCGATCGTTGATGTTGGGAAGAGCACTCAATGATTGCTCCAACTTCGCTGCTAATGCATCTAGATCGCTTGCGAGCACCAATGTCTCTGTGTCGTTGAGCGTACCATCAGCACGATAGAATCTTTCTTTCTGCTCGATGCGCTCCATCTCCATTTTTAGCTCGGTTGCAACATTCGGTGTCACTCGAGAAGCTGCTTCTGCATCTGTCAATTTCTTTTTCAGTGCGTCTTTGCGAGTGTCGATTCCCGGCAGAGTAGCTGCTTGAGTTGAATTTGTGACACGTGTTTTCAGATTGTCCAGGTCGCGAGCCAGAGTTAGAATTTCTGCATCGGAGAGCACACCGTCGATCCGGTATGTGGCTTCGAGAGTCTCAATTCGATTGAGTTCTTGCATCAATTCGCCGGTTTGCATGATCGTCAATTTGCCTGACGTTTGTGCTTCGGTGATGGACTTTCTCAAATCTGTTTGGCGCTCGCCAATGCTCTTAACTTGGGTTGTATTTTGAGCTGGGTTGTAGGCAGTTACTTGCCCTGAAAGCCTTTCCAACTCAAGTGCGAGTGTGAGAACTTCGTCGGAGCTCAGTCCACCGCCAGTCAGTTTAAACGCTTCTTTGCGGGTGTTGATGCGGGCCAACTCTTGCTTGAGTGGCTCGGCTTCAACCGATGAAATCTTGCCGGTTGAAACGAGCGAGTCGATTTTTGTTGCTAGCTCGGCTTGTTTGGCATCGATGCCGGGGTCGGAGATAACGCGAGCCCTCAGCTTTTGATCTATATCGGAGGACAACTTATCCAAGTCAACGGAAAGCGTTAAAACTTCAGTTTGCGATAGAGAACCATCGATTTTAAAGGTGGCTTCCTTCGCTTTGATTTGATCGAGCATTTGTCTAAAGACTTCAGCTTCCTGAGCTGTCAATCTGCCTGTAATGACAGCTTCGGAAACTGTCTTGGAGATGTCTGCTTCGCGTCCGGGTACATCGGTGATACCGGTCGTGCGTGTGCCCAATCCAGATTGAATTTGTGCATCAAGCTTGTCTAGTTCGACTACCAACCTCATTCTTTCCCACACGCTAAGTTTTCCGTCTGCTCGGAAGGAAGTTTCGGCAGATCGGATTCTATCGACGTCTTTCTTGTAGGTATCAAGCTGAGTCTGAGTCAAACGCCCCGCGGCGAACTCCTCCACTAGTCTCTTTTCGATTCCTGTAAGTCTTGAGCTTGTGTCGATGTAGGTTGGAACTTGTGCCCAATTGACTTGCCCGAAGTTGAATTGAGCCGCAACTGGATTAATAGCTGCTCCGCCTGCAATGAATATCGCCAAGCTCAATGTCGTTGCGCACCGAAAGCCACGCTTCATCAGGCACCTCCTGAAAACTACCACTCTAAAAGTCTATAAATTGTAGACTACAGCCTGACTTACAAACTCACAGAGCGGTAATTCTTAATAAGTCTGTGAAAAAATCCAGCTCATTAGTGGTTGAGTGTTTCGATTAGGGAATAAAACACGTGGTGTGACTCAAACGAAAGAGGTTTGAAATCCGTGATTGCTAGGACGATGCGTTCGGTTTTTGCGAAGGCTTTCCTCTTGGGAGTTTTGCTGTCTGGCTTGTGCGGCCTAAGCGCGCTTGCTGACAAGGCCGACTTGGACTTTGCTGCTGGCACGGGCTTGTACAACAAGAAAAAGTATCGAGAAGCGCTGGTGAAGTTTATGGATGTCACACACGCAAACCCGAAGCACAGCTTAGCTATTCTGTATACAGCCAATTGCTGTCTATGCATTGGAGAGAAAGAGCAAGCGGTCAAGTACTATCAACTGCTCCACACGAACTTCCCAGGCACTCCAGCGGCTGCACAAGCAGGACAATGGCTTCAGCAGGCTGGCTTATTGACCTACCATAAGTCTGCGTCGACAGGAGCGCCGACGGGGCGTCTGGCCGGCGCTACTGACATTGCCGGAATCGTCTCAGTGGTAAGACCTCGTGCTGATCGTCCACCGGTGAGCGACGAGCGGGTGAAGGCAATTCAAAACGCGCTGAAATTCATGCCGGAATCAGTAAAGGCGATCTTGATTCAGAACAGAATTAGAGTCTACGTTACCCCCACTGTCGAGGATTATGAGCCAGGCTGCAAGTACCAGGAAGCAAGCGGATACGAGGGCGGCACTTACAAAAGTTGCCCCGCATTTTATCTGCGCGGAAAAATTGTAGTTGCTCAACATACGCTTGATGAAGACGATGAGTCTGTGAATGAAGCAATTCCTGAAGGCGATATGAAGAATGCACTGTGTCACGAGATAGGGCATGCTTTGGATGATTGTTTGGACCAACTTTCCGAATCGAAAGAATTTAGACACGTTTACTGGCAAGATCAAGCGAGAATCGATTCTGAAACTGCACATAAGCTGCGGTATTACTTGCAACAATCAACAGCAGGTCAGGCGGAGTGCTGTGCTGAATTGATTGGCGGACTGCTTGGGCTTCATAGGGACCACACAACCCTGATGAACGATGCATTTCCTTTGACATTGAAATTCCTTCGGGCAAAACTCCAAATGTGAGGACCATTCAAATTCTTCGGTTGCTTCTTATACTTCTGGCTGTAACGTGCATTCAGACGAGTGCAGAAGCAAAAAACGTACGAGCTTGGAAAATTAGTCAAAACATTCCAGCTGCCGGAAGAAGCGAAGTCATCGTCACAGAACAGTGTGTTCGCATCGATGATCTTGCACGGGCTACACTGTCGTGATGTCTGCACCAAAATGGCAGCCTGTATTGTTTGCTGAGTCGCGCAAGGTTATTTGTCCATCTAGCACTGGTGCTATCGGCAATGGCTATACGGCGCGCTTTAGAGGAATGGCATCGACCGGGACCATCGTGGCATCAGCATGGAAAGCTGAAGGCGAATCCAAAGTGTGCGACAGGAAAGTTCAGGTGTACAGAAAAATCGATGAACCCAACTCGAGATGGAAGTTTTACGGCTGCAAGGACATTCCGGTCAATCGCAAGATAGCGAGTCTGGTTTCAGCGGTTTACGGTGTATGCGATCTTGGACAACTTCCACTGAGATTTCAAACCGGTCACAACAAACCTCACATCGTATTGGACACTCTAGCGGTAAAGCAAGATTCGGTAGACACTAAGATTTTTGAGCCACCGGCTGGGTACAAGAAAGTCAGTCTCGAACAAGTAATTTTTGCGGTCATGGACTTCTAGTCGAACCTGCTATCGCTAGCTGTTCGTTATAAATGCGTGCAATTCCCTTGCTGCCCGAATGCCTGAGATGTAGGCACCATGAACAGTGCCTTGGTGTTCTCGAATTGTTGCTTCACCAGCGAAGAACAATGGATGAACTGGTTGCGCTAGTGCCTCAAACAGTCTTGCTGTGGCTCCCTGATGAACGACGGAGTAAGCCCCCAAACTGAACTTGTCTTGACCCCATCTCGTTATCTTGATGCCGGTTGGTTCGGTGACGGCGTCACCGAAAAGTTTACGAAGCAAATCAATTGACAGCGATTGGATCTCGTTGTCGGTTCTCGATTCCCAATTCACTGCCGTGTCGGCGGCGATGCACAAGACAAGAATTGGATGCTCTGTATATTTGAACCAGTTGAGAATTTGGCAGGTAAGGCGCTCCTTATATGGAGCCATCTCTATCATGTCGCAATTACGCGGCCAAAATGCATCTTCGAATCGTAGAGCGATCTTGTTGAATAAACCCATTTTCAATGTCTCTATCGATTCTTGCTTAATCGAAGGAAGTGCGGGAGTGAAGGTAATCCTGCCTGCTTTGAGAACGCCTAGCGGCACAGTAATAATCGCCGATCGAGCTTTGTGCGTGACAGGATTCGTATTGTTTTCCGTTGTTACTGTTTCGACTGTCACACCACCTGCATCGTAAGTTATCGAACTTACTGATTCGCCATACCTTATATGAAGACCTTCGGCAAGAACGTCAATTATCTGTGCGTAACCATTCGGCAATACGAGATCTCCGCCGCCAAACGAGACAGAACCTGTCACTAGTGCCATCAAAGACTGGTCTTTGAGCGTTGCAGCGTTAAGAGCCTCAAATTCAGTAAGGTGGCGATTGAGGTATGCCAGCTCGTGCGCGCTGAAGTTCTTTCCTGCCAGAGCAAGTCCAATTCCTTCAGATACGGAGATATCTGAGCGCAGGATATTAGCAACACGCTTCAGGCGCTGCACAATTCTGTTAGCTCTGGAAGCAAACAAAACGTGCTTCAAGCCCCCCATGTCATTGCCGCAATCGTCCAACAATAGGCTATTGGCAAAACTAGAAGAAGCAGTTTTTATGTTTGCATGTTGCGCGAGATCGAAAATTGGATTGTTGAATTTACCGTGAATCCATGCGGCACCCAAGTCTACTGAAGCACCAAGTGCAGTATCAGTAAAAATTCGTCCGCCGGGACGATCTCGTCCCTCAATAATCGTTGCCTCGAAACCGTTGTTCTTCAGATATCTTGCTGCCGCAAGACCGGCTATTCCAGCGCCTATCACTAAAACCGTTCTTCGACCCGAGCCTGTCATTTATATCTTTCGTTCACCAAATCCGTTAGTGTTTAAGGTCTTTATGAATTCTCTTTCCTGATAGTTTTTTCGGACGGCTGCCATCAATAATGGTGCCTAGCTCACTTTGAAGCAACTCCATGTCGACTGCAGTATCGACTACCACAGTCACTAAATTCTCTGGTCGAGAGTTTGATGGACGGCGCTTGTAGAAGGAGGCTACATCCTCCCAAATTGGTAGAGTTATCGTTTGGCGATTTTTACATTCGATTATTCGTTTTCCATCAATCCATGTTTCTTTTACCCAGGGAATATTGAGATCGGCGATCAACCATCCGAGATTCGGATCGTGATAAATAGTCTCGGCAATACTGACGAGCGTGTCCCTCATCGAGATCAACATCTTCGGTCTGGATCTCTCTATGTCCTTGGCATAAGTTATCGTCTGTTCTCCTTCCTCTTGAATGATTGAAATGTTTTCAATAATGTTTGCGGACGAGGATGATGCAACAATCATTTTTGGAGGTGAAAACCGGCGTGTCAGTTTGGCACGCACTCTGTAAAGTGTTCTTGGAAGCGAAAGATCCTCAACCTGCTTTTTCTCGACTTTGATGTTACTAATGAACGTTGGGACGCATGGTGTGCCGTCGCTCGCAGGCTGTAACGGTAACAGATGACTCGCCGAGACACCGGCTTTGGATGCCTGGCGCTTACTATCGGTTTTTGCTTCATTCGACTTGTTGATTTTCGGTTGATCTGGATTGGTCCGATTCAGATCGGTTCGATCCAGTTCAATCACATCGGCCGTGCGATTTTGATTTGAACGATTAGAGTCTGCTCGATCTGTTTCAGTTCGAACGACTCCTTTGGCCTGTGGATTGTTTGTCGGCTCGCCCTTGATCTCAGTTGTCCAACTTTGACGGTTCTTGGCGATACCTGCTGCCGAAACGATTGCAGCAAGCGCAATCTCGGCACCCGTGATGTATCTCTTTTCGCTGATGTACTTGCTGCTTTTGAAGTCTTTGTTAGGTTTTGATGGGTGAGTTTCAGGGTCTGAGTGTGACCTTACCGGCGGTGATTGGGTTCTAGGAGTATTTTCAGTCGAGTTTGGACGCGGATTGACACTGTTGAAAGTACTGGGGACTGACATCGCTTCAGGCGAACGAACGCTCGTTCCGGTTTGTTGGGTGATGCCAAAAGAAGGTCCTTTGTTTGTCAAACCGTTCTGCCAGCGCATATGGTGGCGGACTTCCTCTGGGAGCAAATCCAAGAATTTTATGACACCCCTTTCTCCTGGATACGGAGCTTGAGGCTGAGGGTTGCTCTTGTCGCTTGAAGTCAGCGTCTTATCTGTTCGCGTTGCTGTGTCACCGAGATTAGTGCCGGCTGCAGCAGTTGTGTGTGTCGACTCTTTTGGTTTTCTGATCGTTTTTGTTTGATCGTTGTCCATCTCCTTTGTCGAGAAGGTTTCTTTAGTCAGTTCTTTCGCCGCATGTGGTGGCTTTTCAGACGAGTTGTTGGAGGCTTGTTGCTCTTTGACGCCTGCTTTTGTTTCTTCAGAAGCCACTCGAAGTTCTCGTCTAATTGCCGTGTTTGCGGTTAGAGAGGACTCAGCCCGAGGTTCTGCGGTAACTCGAGGTTCTGCGGTAATTCGAGGGTCCAAAGCCGTTCGGGGTTCTGCAGTTGCTCGAGGTTCTGCGGTAATTCGTGGGTTCAAAGCAGCTCGAGGTTCTGCGGTAACTCGAGGGTCCAAAGCAGCTCGAGGTTCTGCAGCAATTCGAGATTCGGCTGCAGCCAGAGGATTTGGAGAAGCGGTTCGAAGTTCTGCTGCAGCTCGTGGTGCCGCCGTTTCGACAATACCTTGCCTACTCCTTTCGGAGTCCTTGGCTATTGTCGACAGATTCTTTATTTCATCTGCAGCACGCGCTGGCGCGAGGTCTCTTTGTATCTTGTCGGCAATTATTGGAGTGCCTGAAGCACGTTCTGCGACTGATGGCTGCGACTTGGTTGACTTCGGCTCGTTGGCACGATCCGGATCTACCCTGGTCCGGGTTGACTCCTTTTCGGTGGCTTCATCTAGCAAGCGCTTATTTCCGGCATCATTAATGGGTGCGCCGGACTTCTTTGATTGATTGTCCTTCGTGCCACTGGAGTCATCCCGTTGCGGCAGATCGTTCATCAATGTGCTCCTGCTTCGGGTTTATGGAGTCGAAAAATGTCTTGTAACGATCCTATCGCAGAATTGTCGAATGTCACTGTGCAAATCCACAGTGTTTTATGCAAAAAGAACCTCAAAAGCCGACTATTTTGCAAATAGCTTTTCAACTTCCGCATGTGTCAGCTTTCGCCAGTGGCCCGGCTCCAATTCGAGATCACCGAGTTTTACGCCTCCAATCTCAACGCGCACAAGGCGCAAGGTTGGATAACCGACGGCAGCAGTCATTTTTCTTACCTGGCGATTTTTACCTTCGGTGAGTGTCAATTGAATCCATGCCGTTGGAACGTTCTTACGTTCTCTGATCGGCACTGCCCGCGGTGGCAGAGTTGGTTCTCCGTCGATCAGCTCTGCACGCGCAGGTTTCGTTTTGTAGTTGCCGATAATGATGCCGCGTCCAAATACTTTCAGTTCGTCCGGCTTCGGTACTTTTTCAACTTGCACCAGATAAACGCGTCTGTGCCCATGCGAGGGGTCAAGCAGCGCTGAATTGAGCCTTGCGTCGTCGGTGAGTATCAGCAATCCTTCACTGTCGAAATCCAGTCTGCCCAGTGGATAGACATGCGGCGGAAACCCAAATGCAGAAAGAACCTGCTTGTCCGAATCAGGCGGCTGAGTGAATTGGGTTAAGACACCATATGGCTTAAAGAAAGCAATATAGGTCTTTTTGTCATTCGGAACGAACCTGGTCTCCTTACCTGGATCTAGTGGTCCAGACTCCCGGTTTTTATGGAATCGCGGGCGTTTTTGCATGTTTCTCAATTTTGTTGATAGGACCTATAAATTTCAAAAATCGCTGCTTTGGGTAGTACCTGTTGCATTGTGGTAAAGAGAATCATATAAGCTATTTATGGAATCCCGGCGGAATTAAAGAAAGAAACTTTGAGCCATGACGTCACTGGATCCATTACTTGAACGAACCGAGCATCGTCCATATCCGGTACCATATCATCCCTTCGTAATGCGGCAGACTTGGTCTGATCTGCTGTTTGCACATTGGCCGATTCCCAAGGATTTAATGAAGAGATCGGTTCCAAATGGTCTCGAAATTGACACCTACGATGGGTTTGCATGGTTGGGAATCGTGCCTTTCAAGATGCGCAATGTGCGCCATCGAATGTTTCCGGCTATTCCTGGGTTGTCGAATTTTTTGGAAATCAATGTGAGAACCTATGTCACCGTGGGTGGTTACCCCGGTGTGTACTTCTTGAGTCTAGATGCGTCCAATCCACTGGCGGTGCACATGGCGCGACTATGGTACCAATTGCCGTATTTCACTGCTCGCATGGGTTGCACTAAAAATGGCGAAGAGTTTAATTACTACAGTTCAAGGGCTGACGATCAGGCTCCGGCAGCACAGTTTAGAGGGCGTTATAAACCTGTTGGTGATGTGTTTTTGGCGCAGCGTGGCTCGTTGGAAGAGTTTCTGACAGAGCGATACTGTCTCTATGTCGTTGCCGATGACGGGCAGATTTTTAGAGGCGACGTGCATCACGCACCATGGCCGCTTCAGAATGCAGAAGCCGAGATTGCGCTCAATACGATGGTTGAATTTTTTGAATTTGATTTGACGAAGTCCGAACCGATTTTGCACTTCGCAAGAGAACTAGAGACCATTGAGTGGTCGATTCGTCAGGTTGGTTAGGCACTTTAGAGGATTGTCTCAATGGCAAAGAGTACAGAACCGCTTCGTATTTTGAAGCCGGCTATTGCGACTGTGCTAGTCGTGGCAGGTTTGGTGCTGTCATATTTTGTGGGGCAGAAAAGCGGAGCTAACCAGGAAAACATGCAACCCAACAACAGCAACAGTCTTTTCTATTTGAATCCGGCGACACCGCCGGAGATGGTCGAAATTCCAATTGCCAAGCCTGTTTCGCTCAACTACCTTATGCGCAAAGATGTGTTAAAACTGCGCAGAGATGAAATTGAAAAGTTTCCGTACTTGCTCAATGGTTCTTACACGCCTTGTGAAGCGGTTTTTGGACAGATGGAAGATAAAAAACCCTGGTGGGGAATTGTCGGTGCTGCCTACTATGGCAAGGGGAACAGAAGCATAGAAGGCATGGCTGAAGAGTCGAGATACCTTCTCAATCCGTATCTGCTGGTGGGTTTGAATTCAGGAACATGCGACATTATCGACAAAACCAAGTTCGATGAGAAAGAGCTGTCCAAGCCAGATTTCCCATTCTTTTGGGAGCCTTCGAAACTAACTTGGTGGCCTGGACAAGCGAAAGCCGAAGCAATCTACGATGTCAGCGGTTTTCAGTCTCGCATTGCGAAGTACCCGGCGACTCACGATCGCAAAGAGTACGAAAACCGCTTTATGGTGGTGCTCTACAACGCACGCGATTTCAACTTGAACTATTGGAGGTCGTCGCCCACCAAGTCGAAAAATGTAGTAAACAAACATATGAAGGACAATGCGGTATGGATCGAACAGATGATACATTGTGGCGATACATGCGGGTTTCCAGGTGGTTGCAACAATATGAGTCCTGGTCGAAACTCGACTGACGAGTGGGGGTACACGGCACTACCGGCGGAGCTTCACGTGGAGATGTGGAAACAAAAACCAACAGATGCCAACGCTGTTCCACCAGATTTCACGTTTGTGGTGCACTTGCAGTAACTGCTTCTAAACCGGCGCAGCTAAGCAGATATTTTACGCAGCGAGTTTCAACAGTGTTACCGAGCAGCTTCCATTGCTGCGGGAGGGTCAATGTCGGCGGAAATTCGAAGCGGTCGGAGAATCCAAATAGCCTTAGCATCTCCTGCGGTGATATGCGCCGCACTTGATTGTCGCGCGTCTTAATTAGAGAGCCGCTTGCTTTGTGGCATCGATAGTAGCCACTCGTGAAGCAGATGAGAACCGCATCTTCAGCTTGCGGATCGACGATGTTGAGCACCGCGCGATATTTAGTAACTGTAACGTGCTCGACGCGTAGCTCCGAGGCGTCGGAGTTTGAGTCGAGAAGAAACTCGCCCAGTGCCATGCGGCGTACTTGTGGAATCGGCAACTCGTCTATGTTGTCATGCGAAGCGATCGCGAAATACCGCGGTCGTCTCATGGGAATGCCGAACATCGTCGGGCACAGATTGAACTGTTTAAGGTTCATTCCAAGCGTTTCGAACGTTCCTACCATCAACGAATGAACTTGCGAATCAATGAACCCCTCTACATTTTCGACAAACACCATGCGTGGCGACAGTGTGGGCATCAACTTCAGAAGGTGCAAAAACGATGCTGCGCGGGGATCTTCGGCATCTCGTCTTTTGCCCCGCCGGCTGTATGGAGTGCAAGGTGGGCTCATCCACCAGATTTCCGCGTCCGGAATTCGTGATGCCTTGACGGAATCGAGGTTGTTTGCCAGCGGCGTGAGCTTGAAATTATGCTTGTAAACCGCGTTGCACTCAGCCTTTTGGTCAAAGGCAGCCAAGATCTCGATGGGCGCGCCCCTGACTGAATCGGCAAAGGCACCCATTCCGGAAAAAAACTCTACTGCTGTGTGGGTTTTGGGCAACTGGTCGGTTTCTCGCTTTGTGAGAGATGGGGACGTCGAAGCCCCATTAAATGATAGGATTATGGATGCGTTTTGGTTTAGTTTCGGAGTCGTTTCATGGCAAAAATCCTTCTGGTGGAGGATGACCCAAGTCTGGCTGAGACAATGCGGGAGTGGCTGCTATTCAAGGGCCACGAGGTCCAGCATGCCGGTGACGGCGATGAAGCGCTTGAGATGGCTACTACTGGCAACTACGAGATTATCATTCTCGATTGGCAACTGCCTGCCAAAGAAGGGGTGGACGTTTGCCGAGAGTATCGAGCTGCCGGAGGCACCGCGCCAATTCTCATGCTGACGGGTAAAAAGGGAACAGAACAACGCAATCTGTGCATGAGTGCTGGGGCGAGCGGTTACTTGTCGAAGCCCTTTAGGCTGGACCAATTGACCAATGAACTCAACACGTTACTAGGGGTTAGTGCCTGAGGAATCTGATAGATGCAAGAGTGGTCTGACAAACTGCGGGGGCAAAAGGCGCGCTTTATTCAGCGGGCACTAGAACGTGCTCAAGCAATGGAAGAGCTTCTGGAAAAGCTTGATGGCAGCCCGTGGGACAGCGATAACCTTAAGGTGTTGGGCGACCACTTTCACCAAGTTGCAGGAACCGCTGGTGTTTACGATCTCGACAGCTTGACTGAAGTTGCCGAATCAGGCGAGGAAATGTGCCTGAACATTTACCAAGCAAACGCGGGTATCATGCCCGCGCACATCACACGGTTGCGCCAGACCTTGCTTTTGATGGTGCAGATTTTGACTGCAGCCAACGAAAAAATCGATCATAAGAGCATGGATATGTCCCATGCCACAACTGAAGTCGACATGGCGTTGCCGCCGCAGGCCGGACAAGAGGCCTTGGATGTTTTGGTGGCGGGCGGCGAATCGACGAAGCTTGAAGGACTCACAAAAGCTCTTCAAAAGCGCGGTTTGAAGGTTCGTCCATGCTTTACAGCGACCGTGGCGTCGAATGCGATGAAGACGCAATTTCCGCATGCGCTGATTGTGCATGTTCCACTGAAGGAAGGCAGCGGCTACCAACTCATCAAAGATCTGCGCGCAATGCCGGGAGGCAACAGACCGCCGGTTATTCTTTTGAGTGAAGAACAAGGTTTTCTCGACAAAGTATTGGCGATTAGAAATGGCGTTGATGCGATGTTCGAACATCCCATAGACGTCGAACAAGTAGCTGAGAAGCTGCAATTCTTGCTCGATCGCGACAAGCCGGAGCGCTACAGAATTCTTTCTGTCGAAGATGACGCCGACCAAGCGGCTTACATTATGACCACGCTGGAGGCCGCAGGCTATCAAGTTGTATGGCTGCCCGATCCCAAACAGTTTGAAGAGACTCTGCTTGCATTTTGTCCGGATCTTTTGTTGCTCGATGTGGTGATGGGTGACGTGAGCGGCTTTGAGTTAGCGCGTTACGTCAGGCAAAACGAACGATTCGCGGCGCTGCCGATTTTGTTTTTGACCACACAAAATCAATTGCGTGCGCACATTGAAAGCGCTCGCGCCGGTGGTGACGATCATTTGATCAAACCGGTCGTGCCGCAGCTCTTGGTAGCAGCTGTGGCCGGGCGATTAGAGAGATACAGAATTTTCAAGAAATTGCTGCAAAGTGACGGCTTGACACAATGCCTCAATCACAGCGCGTTTATGGATCATGCCCTTCGCATCACATCTTCGCGACACAGACAACTATCGCAAGCGCTTATCATTTTTGATATAGACAACTTGCGTGGCATCAACGATACCCACGGGTTTGCCGTCGGTGACAAGGTGATTGTAAGCCTGGCGCAGATGGTGAAAACAGCATTCAGGAACTGCGAAGCCATTGGCAGAATCAGTGGCGACGAAATTGCAGTGATTGTCGAAAACCTTCCCATCAGAGACGTTGCCGAAATTGCAAGCGGTGTTGTGAAAGCCTTTGGAGTTTCCCATCATTTGGCTCTTGGTGAACAGTTTAAAGTTACCGCGAGCGCCGGTGTTGCCAACTTGGAAGAGAAGATGGATTTGAAAGGATTTCTGTCAGACGCGGAGAAGGCGCTCAAGGCTGCGAAGAAGAAAGGCAAGAACACGCTCGAGCTATCGCGTACTGCAAACGCGCATGTTTAGTTGCGGCGCGTGATCTTGCGGTGCTTGATCTTGCGGGTGCTTGATCTCGCGGCGCGTGATCACGTCGATCAGTTAAGCAAGGAAAGCGTGTGAATGATTTTCTGAAACAAGCTTCGCATCTCGATGTCTGACCATCCTATAGTCCACAGTGCAAGAGCGCTCAGCTTGTTGCCGCTTCTGAAATAAACAATCATTTGTTTCGTGCGCACATTATTCAAGTCAAAACCCGACACTTGGTGCACTGCCGGAATCGCTGATGCTGAGCCGCAGTTGGTGCTGTCTTGCTCGGTTCGGCGGTAATTCTTTTGCGTGGCAAAGTAACGTTCTTCAATTGCGGCGGCTCCTGATTCGATAGACCAATCAGGATGCCATTCACCTTGATACAGGTTGAGAGATGCTGGTTTGCCGTTGCCCTCGTGTTTCAGGGAAACAAGTGCATCTTTCTCGCTGGAAGTGGTCCAGTTAGATGGGTAATAAAACTGAATGCCAGCGGCTTCAGATCGATACTGAACAAATCGATCGCTCGACTGATTGTCGGTCTTCGAGGAAGCGCTTGGCGGTGGTGCCGGTGCTTGATGAAGGGATACGTTTGACAACACTTGCAGAGAGAACGAGGGCAATTCCGTTTCTGCGCTGGTGCTCTGAGGAGCAACGAACGACAGTGTATAAGTTCGATCGCCCTTTCTGAAAAGAACGAGTCTTTGGCGGAAATTCATTCCGGAAACACTGAAAGAGAAATCTTTCATTAGTCCATCGATCTTTCGATTGGTACCAAATGCGATGCGCTCCTCCTTCAACTTTTTGTAGTTTTGCAGATTCGCCAGGTATGCTTGTTCCATAATGTTGGAGGCCAATTCTGGTGTGATTCCGGGATCGCAGCTCGCTAAGCTGATTTCACTGCCCATCCCGTCGGACTGCGCAATTTTCAGCAAACAGTCCTTTTCGGTGGTAGCTTTTTTTGTGAAACCGGCAGGGGTCCAAACCACGATTCCAGAGGTCGGTTCTGCATGACTCACCCAGTTTGACGGCAGACCAGCTGTCGGAAGGTGTGAGACGTACTTCGTGGTTGCCTTGCCGGTGGATGCCATCGCGCGTGATGGCGTAATCTCGATTGAAGATATTATTTGATCTTCAGTCACCAACTTTCCTTCGATTGCGCGCACATCACCAATCGAGATGGAGACTTGGTTTGAGTCTCTTGGAGTTTGAATCGTCACCTTGAATCGAGTCGCGCCCTTGTGAGCGCCGAAGCTGGTTCGGGCCAACTTGATTGCTTCTCGCTTTATCTCGTTGGCATTGAGAGTCTTGTTTGTCTGGGCATACAGCAATACTTCTCGATCGCGAATATCAGTGCCAATGAGCTTTACTGTGGACTCCTCGGATCGAACCGGTTTTGGAGAACCGGCCGCTACTGGTTGACTGGGTGCGGCGAATGCCGGCTGCCACAGCATTAATGGTCCGGCTAATGGCATTGATGCAATAAAAATGCATCGTACAACCGATAATCTTTGATTTTCCTTACGTATCAATGCGCATCTCCTGGCAAATTCAGCTATTGGACGCTATTTTATCTTCCTTTCAACCAAGCCTAATCTCAGTAGTACCTATCCACGTTATTCATATGCTTTTTACGGGTATGAACCAGTC
Source organism: uncultured Candidatus Obscuribacterales bacterium (assembly GCA_964503045.1). Lineage (GTDB taxonomy): Bacteria > Cyanobacteriota > Vampirovibrionia > Obscuribacterales > Obscuribacteraceae > CAYZJR01. The sequence continues at coordinate 9,459 of CAZCZI010000061.1, read as the reverse complement.
CAAGGGGACTTGAGGTCTTGATCCGTGGTGGCCGTCCCCAGGCAAGGATGTTTGTCCTTCTACTGGGCTTGCTAACTCCGGCTAAGGCGGAAATGGTCTCGAATGGCTGATGAGAAAAACCGGCAACAGACTACTGTGGCAAAGCTTTGCCTGATTTGTCGCAAGCAGTACGGGTCGGAATCCTCGGTGTGTCCTGAAGATGGTGGTCACTTGATGCCGGTGGAGGGTGCTCCTCGACTTGCCCTGGCAGAGCCCGGAGTGCAGGCGGCAGCTCGATCTGCCACTGCGGCAGCGAGCGTTGCCAGTTCGAAGGCAAGTGTGGTTTCGAGTGATCCCCAGAAGAAAGACAGCGCGCGTGCACCGAAGAAAATGAACAAAACTGCTCAAACGGTGTGGGCTGTCCTCTTCGTGGTGTTGGGGGGATTCATTTCATTTTCTCTTTGCTGGCAGGGACCACCTGAAGACTGCGGCCCCATGTACAAAAAAATGGTCTGGCAAGCGTGCATATTTTTGTCTGATCGCGCTTCGGCCGCCGGGCAATATCCGATGTCTCGAACCCTCTTGATGATAGCCGAACACAATTGCCAGGATTTGATGGATGGTCGAGTTCGTTTGCAGCAGACGCTCGAGCGCCAGTCACAGCTGTATGCAAGCGGTGGAATGTTTCACGACCAGGAGAAGGTAAATGCTCGCCTGGTAGCAATCTTCAGCGAACGTGCTCGTGCGGAAGCCGAGCACTTCATGAGTGAGATTCAAAGTTTGCAGCCCGGTAGCAATTTGACGCCGATCTTCGATCGCTCTCTGATTCTCAGTCGCACGCTCTCTGCCTACGGAGAGTACGAAAAGCAAGAGAAGTTGCTCAAGGCTGCCATTGAGAATCTAGAAAAGGCTGCCGGAAAAGACTATCCGCAGATTGCAGAGCTGAAGATCGACTTGGCGAAATGCCATCAAAGTTGCAGGAGACTTCAGGAAGTGCGACCGCTTTTAGCTGACGCGGTGAGGATTCGTACAAGTCAACAAAATCCTGATGGTGAAACGGTTTCAGCTTTGTTGAAGCTAGCGCAATTTGACCGTGATTATGGAAAGATGCAAACCGCGGAAAAGGAGTTGGCACAAGCTCTGAGCATAGCCGAACGTCTTCCCGCCGCCAATAGAGCGCAGCTCATCGAATGCCTTACTGAGTACGCAGACCTCATGCGTTTGACCGACAGACCGAAAGAAGCTGCGGAGTATCAGCTGAAAATCAGCCAAATAAGCCAGACCAGATAAATGCATCAACCAGGGAAAGGACAGAAATGAAACGAAGTGAGACCGAGTATCCGAAGACTGTGACTGCGAAGCATTAGTTTAGTGGACGGCCGCCTTTCCAATCTGACTGGTTATGGAGGCATCCTTGATTTTTTTGTCTTCAGCCAACAGGAAAGCCTTGCTTAGAATGACAGACATCATGTTGTCGCCTTCAAACGGCAGGAAGATTTCTTCTTTCTCGGCTGAAACTGACTGTTTAGGGACGATGCAGAGATACTGGTCGTTTGGTTCCATCAGTATGTTGCCTGAGCCAAGGTGAATCTTGTACGTTCGGATATCACCTCTTACGATCATGAAACGATCGCTGAACGAGCAACGATCTGCAATCTTGAGCATGGGAACCAGGCGTTGCAAAACAGTCTTACGCAGCTCGGCGGATGTTCCGAGTGAGCCAAAGGAGAAGCTATGCCAATACTCTCGGTATCTTCCGCCAGGCCCGCCATCAGACCAGGTTGGATCGTTGCCGAGACTGGATACGCCGACGAACAAATCTACGTCACGCATCACTTCTGAAAAGACAATTGGTGGAATTCGATCGAGAGTTAGCGGGTGATTTTCGTGCCTATCCGCCCCGTAGGTCGTGTAACCGCCTCCGCCTGCGTGTCCCAAATTTTGTGCGGCGTGCATTTCATAGAATCTAACTTGATCGGTAGACAAGTACAGGTAAGTGCCACTCTCATTAGTGTCGACGCCGTAATCGGTGCCCACCGATTCCACCCAGTACTCTGCCCGTATGCCCCAAGCGGGTAGCTCCAAATGCGGAGGCGGATAGGCATCGTCGACCATCAGGCGCAGTTTGTTTTTCCAACCACGCGCGCTACACAGCGCGTTGAATTGGTGTTGTTTGACGATGTGCGCCGCGAAACGATTTGAATAAGTTTCCGTGTTTTTCTCGGCATCTGTGAGAATGTAGATTTCGCGATGGGCTTGCTTAAACGGCTGCTTGACTCTGTTTTGAAACAGCCAGTCTCGCCAGGCTCCAATTTCCTGATTGTCGCGATCCAATGGGTGCCAAAGTGTGACGGTGCATGAAGCGGCCAGGTCGCCTACAGGTTGCCCATCGAAGTTCACGAACTGACCATTGTGAAAGATGGCGCTAACAGGTGGTTTTCCGGCGTCTTCAAAGTTCCAAATCAATCGTCTGGCAATTGCTCCCACCAACGGGTGATCGATATATCGTTGCTGCCATGTTGCCAAAACCCACTTCTTTGTTTGCAGATATGTTTGTTCTATTCTGGCAGCCTGAGCCGGTATCATTTTCTCTATGTCGGCGGCAGCTTGCTTCAGCTCCTTGAGGTCTTCAAAGAACTCCTTCTCCTTTGTCACCGCCGTCGGTGCGCTCTTTAGCTGTTTCCCTTCAGGGTTAAACCATTTAATTTCGATGTCGGGTCCGTCGATTACCAGTTCTGCCTTGTAGTCGCCGAATTCCTCGTGCCGCGTGCCAACCTCAGTCATGCCATAACCAGGTACCGACATTTCTTCCAACTCAGCTCTTGGTATTCCGACTTTTTCAGCAGTCGCTGTCAATGCTTTTTCAATCCCAATTTGCGCTGTTCCAAATTTGACTCTGACTTTGAGAATCGCCAACTGACCCACGGCGTCTTCGTTTGCAAATTCGCCGAGGATGTAGACACCCGCATTTCCGATCTTCACGGCTCGCGGTCCAATGCCTTTTACTTTTTTGTACGCGGTGGCCGTCACTCTTGAAACAGCGCGACAAATATCGCGGCTGCTTACGTGCGGACACAGCCAAACTAGCCCGCGAAGCAGGTCCATGTTGTGCTCTTGTATCTTCCATTGATAGTCCACGGGTTGGTACTGACCACTCGCTATCGAGGGACGCGAACGCCCTTTTTCAACGAGGTTCAACCAAGTAACGAGATACTTGGTCACATCGTCTTTGTTTAGCGGTTCAAGTAGTTGAGATGCGGTCTTCGTCCACTTGGTGCTCGGCTTCGCTGATGTCGCTGTCTTGCAAAGTGCGAGAAGTTTTTGCCACTGTTGTTGTTCTTGTGGTGGCATCGATGTGAGGTCGGCGATTACCTTGTCGGACCAAACTTCACCGGGAAAGATCTGTTGCCAGATTCCAGCCCCGAGAAGTTCATCGACTATTGCGATGGCCGGCTCGATTTTGTGCCAGCCTTCCGAGGCGCTGCTGCGAATCAGTTTCAAGAGATCGATAACTTGTTCTGGCATCTTCTGATTGTCGAATTGCCTTTTGGTTACCCTCAAAAGTTCAATCAGAGTGTTTGCGTGCCTGTGTATTTCCGGATGGGCAGCGATCCAACGTGTTAGGGGAAGCACGGCCAGGTCGTAGTCGACGCCGTTTCTCAACATCGAGCAAAATAGTTGATCGACTTCGCCATTATTGAAATATTGGCTGATGCGCTGTTGCCGGTAATCTGTCCCTGCGTTCGGATTTCGCAACTCAAATGCAAATGTTCTTTCGAGCAGGGCGACGAGGTAGCGAGTACGTTTGGTGAAATCTGCGTTGCAAACTTGGTCGTACTCTGGGAATCCACCGTCGGTGCGATGGTGTGACGGACTCGTAAGACGTTCGATTATGCCGGAAAGAAACTCTTGTTCGGCTTTTAAATCGCTCGACTCCGGCATTGCAAACTCGTCAGGACCAATGGTTACGGTTGCATCCGACGGCATTGGCTTTCCATCGAGATATGCCAAGAGTTTTTCGAGAGCCATTTGTCTGTCTCCAATCGATTTGAATGTAGGGCTTCCGGTCGCTGCTTTGGGAGCCGTTTTATTAACCTCCGACGAGCTGTGTCAGGCGCAAAAAGACAACGACCGTGTCTGTGCGAACCTCGATGCGCTCATCAAGAGACTCAGCTTGTTTGTTGTTTACCAAAATGATGATTCGGTTGTTTTCAAAGGCTTTGACGGCTTGGTCGAATTGTTCTTTCCAATCAATTTCGCGTGATGTCTTGAGTCGATAGCCGTTTGCAGTTTTTTCCGCATCCGTTGGTTCGACTAGCCCTTGAAACGTCTTGCCGGAGTCCAATTTGTGTGCGACATTGAAGTCTCTAACCTCTTGAAACACGCGACTTCTAATAAGTTCTCGAACATCGATGTGTTCAGTTAGAAAGTCGAGCGAAAACTCGTTGCTGGTGCCTCCACCTATGAATTGGTCTCGGACTATGACTGTTCGTGCCATGACGGCCTCCCGCAAGTCAGCCTGGGAAGTGAATAGTCTTGGGATTATAGCAATCCGTATGTCTAATAAATGAGGTTTTGGACTCAAAGGCGCTATTTTGGGGTATTTAATACTTGACATCTTTGTCTCATAGTACATATGCTGTGTTTATTACTTACTAGTGAAAATCTATGAATAAGAATCTGATTCTTCTTGTTGGTTGCCTGATTGTGGGTACGCACGCGGCTTCAGCCCAGAATCAACAGGGGTATGACCCATCCGGGTGGCAGCAGCAGGCGCCTCAAGGGCAGTTTCAAGGCGCGCCACAACAGGGTTTTGCGCCTCAATATGGTGCTCCGCAGGGCGGCAATCCTCAATACGGCGGGCAACCGGCGTATGGCGGGCAAGGGCAGATGCCCATGGGGCAACCGATGCAAGGGCAACCGCAGTTTCAGGGGCAAGCCCCTGGATATCCCGGTGCGCAGCAGGGGTATCAGATGAACCCTGCCTATCAAAACGCGCCTGGAATGGTTCAGCAGCCTCAGGGATATCCGAATCAGCCGAATCAGCAATTTAATGGTATGCAGCAGCCTCAGCAGGGCTTTGGTGGCAATCAAGGCGCGACTCAGTTTTACGGCTCTGCAAGCCAGCAAGGATTTCGGCAAGATCCGCAGCAAGCACCTATGAGTCAGCTGCAGGAGCCTGGTTCTTATCTTCAACAACAACCCGCACCACTGCCGGTGCAAAACCAAAATCAGACGGCCGATATGCAAGAGCCTCAGCAACCGCACGGCAATGGTATCAAGGGTGCCGCTGGAATGATTGGTAAAGTATTAGGAACAGGCATGCAAGTGGCCGCTCCATTAGCTGGTTCATACATGATGAACAAGATGTATGGTGGCGGCGGCATGATGGGAATGGGGAATGGCATCATGGGCAATAGCATCATGGGTAATGGCATGATGGGCAACGGCATGATGATGAATCCAATGGGTGGCATGGGTGGCGGCATGATGAACCCAATGATGATGAACGGCATGGGTGGCATGATGAACGGCGGCATGATGAATCCCATGGGCGGAATGATGAACCCGTACGGACAACAGTCAACCATGGGCGGTATCAGAAATCTTTTGGGATTCTGACCGATCTAATGTCTGGAAACATTCATCGGAATCGGAGTTCTGGTTAAACCAGCGACAACGAAGTTGGTTGCCATCGCTTGACGCAAACTGATGCCAATGCCGGGAGCAGGATCAGGTAAGAGATTGCCGAGTGCAATTCCTGAGTTGTTGTCGAAGTGTCCGACCATGTGCAACACATAGCCTTTACCGAAGCGAAATACCACAGCCAAAGCACCCATGTGGTCAGGATCTTCGGAAGCCAGTTCTGGGCTCGTGCAAAGTACTCTGACGGCATCAGGACGTCTAATGCGAATCATATGTGCAGACAAGTCTAACTTCCAGTAGGCACTACGCACGGTATTATCGAATAAAACAGGATCCGGATTCACAATCGTCGACGAATACATGTTGCGATCGCTCTTTCCGCGGTTCCACTCTACGTATCCGGGGAAAGTTTGCTGCAACATGTTATCGAGAGACCAATCTGTGGTCAGTAAGTAGCCGCCATTCGAAACGAAATCTCGCACTTCTTGAAGTTGGTCCCGCTTTAGTTCGCCGGCGCAATTAATAATCAGTACACGAGCTGCCGATAGTACCTCTGGATGCAGTTGGCCAGCGCGAATCCGTGTAAATGGGATGCCGAGGTTTTTCAAGGTTCTTGCCGAGTCATCCCACTGTCCTTTCACTTCGATCAGGCTTTCCTTTGGAGATGCACTGACATTGAGCGCAAACTGCGGGTGTGTTTTTTCCAACCATGCTCTGTAAACGTCCGGCGGGACCGAAGTGCTGGAAGGCTTTTGCGCGACTCCGTTTTCGAAAATATTCGCGTTCGCCTTGATCGTTCCTCCAGGACTTGAACCATCTAAATCGTTCTTCTTGATCGTTGCCTCAAGAGTGCGTTTTGAGGAGGTATTGGCCGAAAAAGTCGGACGTGATGTCGAAACACCCGATGGAAACATGTCTTCAATGTTTCCATCGCTACTTTGATTTTGACCGCGACGAAAGCTTGGTGCCGGCTTCGGTGCGGTGGAGCTGGATGCTGTTTGACTGGCGCGCAATTCTTTGACATTGCCGGCTGAAGAAGCTTGAGATGTTGTTGCCAAAGCTCCAATTGCAATGCCTGCAATCACCACCATCGCATGTACACTGCTCTTTTTGTTAGGCATGAGGAGACCCATAATAGTCAAAACCTGGCGACGAGTAGGAGATGCGATTGTTCCTGAGTCGGTGACCTGTTTCACGCTTCGTGCAACGTTGGGCATTGCGGCGCTTACATTAGACCGCATTTCGGTCTCGATCACATAAATAGAATACAATTGACTCCTTGTCTCTTAACAACTGTCAGGCTGTGGAGGTCACCAAAGTGTCGAGTTCGCTGCGTTTGGATTCTGCAAATATTTTCAAGGGGTGCCTCAAGCACTCAATTTTGGCGCTTTCATTGCTTGGATGTTTTGCGCAGAGTGCATTTTCCGCAGACGAATATTACTTCGTTCTTGTTGATGGAAAGGCACTTCCGCTAAAAAACATCATGGTCAATGGAAACAACGTGCTTGGTGGTTCTGTAGTTACATTGGGGTTGCCGATCAATGTTACAAGCTCGGTCAAATCCGGCTTGAACAAAATGACTTTGGACTGCATTGCCGACCCAAAAATTGACTTGGTTGCGCGTGTCGAGAAACGTCTTGAAGGACCGAAGAAAGAAGAGGTTGGGCGCATTGTAGTGAAAGCCGGTGAGGGCGCCGGAAAAGTCGTTCAACGAGAGGTCGCATTCAACGTTGCCGGTGCTATCAATCCCAAACCTGTTGAACTTACCGATGGTGATAAAACGAATATCGAAAAAATGATCGAAAGCTACTACAGCGCTCTCGATAAGAAAGACGCAGGTCAGCTCAGGCGCATTTATTCAGGCGCCCTAAGGGTCGGTAAAAAGGTCTTTCCTGAAAACACGGTGCTTTTCGAGAAACGTCTGGACAAAGAAGTGAAGCTACTTAGAAATCCGAGCCTCAAGATGAAGCCCTATCTCAAAGCTGAGTTGAACTTCAAGGTTGATGGAGACCGCGTTTGGCTCACGCGCAAAGACGGACAGCCGTTGATGGAAAGCAATGAGATTGAAACCACATCGGATTCTTTCTTCTCTGAAAATTCACCGCAAAAGAAAGTTCAAGTAAAAGAACGTCTGGTGACCTCGAGACTTTGTTTTCGCAAGGTCGGTGATTCATGGCAGGCGGAAATACCGTCAGGAATGTGAGTAGAGCAAGAGTTACTTCTATCGTTTTGATCGTCGCTGCTTCGCTGGCGTTATCAGTGCACGACGCATTTGCGCAAGCGAAAAAAACGGCGCCAAAAAAACAAGAAACAATTGGTGAGCGACTCAGTAAGAAGTCATTGCACTATCTGGAGACCAAAGATATAGCCAAAGCGCTGATTTACGCAAACGAGGCTGTTAAGCTGGCACCAAAGGAAGGTATGCCATATTTTGCAAGAGCTAGCGTTTACTACGAAAATAAAAGAGGCGAACTCGCGCTCGAGCAGATAAACAAATCCATTTCATACGATCCAAACTATGCAGATGCCTATCTCCTGAGAGTCAGAATCAATCTTATTTTGGACAGGCTTGATACCAAAACGCTGGAAGCGGATTTGAATAAGGCGAAATCGATAGATCCGAATGCGAAGGATCTATATGACGGATTAGGTGTTTTGTACGCTGTGCAGAAGAGGTATGACAAGGCTGCCGAGGCACTTACCCAGGCGATTAAGCAAACTCCGAATAAGACCAAGTTGTACATTCATCGAAGCATGGCATATTCAGCTTTGAGACAGTATGACAAGTCAATCGCCGATTGCACGATGTGCATCAAACTCAATCCAAACGAAACCGATGGCTTTGTCAGACGTGCAACTGCATACGAATTGATCGGCAAAAACGATCTCGCAGTTGCTGACTACAGTCAGGCCATCAAGATCAATCCTCGTGATTACGGTACTATCAAGACTCGTGCTGCGCTCTACAGCAAAATGCGAAGACATGAAGACGCCATCAAAGACTATACGTACTTGCTGGAGATGAACCCTTATGATGATGATTTTCTATTGTTGCGAGGCAACGAATATAGAAAGTTGAAACAGTATCAAAAGGCAATCGATGACTACAGCGAAGCAATTAGCCTGTCGCCTGAATTTGCGCGCGCCAGTTACGTCGCCAGAAGTGAAGTCTATGGCCTAATGGGAAAGAAAGAACTCTCTGAGCGCGACCGCACAAAAGTCCACCAACTCGATAAACAACCCGCCGAGCGCGGGCTCTAGTGTTTATTGAACTCTACCGCCTGATGCGACGGGCCAAACTGTTTCAAGAGATCCCTCTCTGAAGCCGAACATTATGCGGTGGCAGGCAATAGTAGTGTCAATGTGGCTCGGAATAATTTTCAAACGATCGCCGACTCTCAAGTTGACGACGTCGTCGCCTTTAAGCGTTCCATGTTCGTCTCCGGCAGGCTCGTACTCAACGTTGAGATTTGCTACCTCCGGCATACCGTATTCGGTGCTTAGGCTTTTCCAACCGGCATCGATGGTAGCGACTTCGTTTGAAGGCTTGCTGATCACTGTCGCCAAAACGTGAAGGGCATTGCTAAACCGGCTTGATCCAATGGCGTCTCGGTAAGAGCGGTCCATAAAAACGAATGAGCCCGGCTGCACCTCTGTGATACCGTCTATAGAGGCGCAGATTAATGATGTTCCCGTACCACCTGTGGTTACGATTCTAATTTTGTGACCGACACTTCGCAATGCATTGGATGTATCAACCAACTGTCGCATTGCCTCACGCACTTTTTGTTCCTTCTGAACAAGATCTTTCATCATTTGCAGATGACCTTCATA
>CAZCZI010000060.1:0-44931 GCA_964503045.1 uncultured Candidatus Obscuribacterales bacterium | reverse complement strand
GATCACGTGCCGCGTGATCAATGCAGGAGATCTACTGAGTCGCAGTCCGAGCCTTCGCTGTCGCCTCGTCGGCGTACTTCTTAACTGTTCCAGACAAATTTGTGAATCTGACACCAAACCAGTATTTCCGCATTTCTTTAAACGCATCGTCATAACTGTATTTGTCGTGCGTCACACGATAGACGCCAACCAGGCATCCGGTACGGTCTGAACCATGTGCGCAATGAATAAACACTGATTCCGGTTTGCCGTTCTTGGTCGCCTCTTCAGCTTTGTCGACCGCCTTCAGGAAAGTCTTCACTTGCTTTGTCGTCGGTGCCTTACTGCTCATCGGCAAATTGACGTACTTCATTCCGAGAGACTCGGCGACCTTCCGTTCATTCATGGTTCGCTCAGACTTGGCGCGCAGATCAATCACCGTCTTCACACCCATTTCTTTTACTTTCTCAAGTCCTTTCCGGGTCGGCTCGCCGCCGCGATATAGAAATGGATGAACTTCATGAAAGTTCGGCAGATCTTCTTTTGTTTTGGTTGGCCTATTAATGGCTGCATCATTAGCGGCGTCGCTCTTACTCCAAGCCGGAGTGGCGTACAAGGGCACAACCAACATAAGTAAAACGAGAAAACGGAATAACATAGTTCTAGTACGACTCTGTTCTGGATTCAGCTTTATTTGTAACCGGCTTTCGAGGCGCCCGGCTTCCATAAGCGACCCAACAAAGATTAACTCTCGTTAATGTGTTGAACTTTTTGACCCCCTCAAGCGTTTTAGATAATGGAACCAAACCGTAAGGGTTGGAGATGAGCGTGGACCTTACCGACGAGGCCCTACTGGACAAATACCGACAGACTAAAGACAAGAGTTACTTCAGACCTTTAGTTAGTCGCTATCAGAACCGCATTTACAACGCGGCGCTGAGGATTCTGGGCAACACAGAGGAGGCAGAGGACGTAGTGCAAGACACATTCGTGAAAGTACACGAAAACATGGACAAATACAGGCAACACGCCTCGTTTAGTTCGTGGGTGTTTCGCATTGCCAACAACCTTTGTATGGACACGCTGAGAAAAAGAAGAAGAAAGTTTCGACTCTTCATGCTTTTCGATCCCCAAGCCGAGAGAGAACAAATAGACGGTCATTTAGACACATCAAAGATTTCGCAAATTGCCGATGAGTCGATAGGACCAGAAGAGAGGTTAGATATACGCGAAGAGGGAGACATGGTTTTGGCATCGCTGAAACAGCTTCCTGACCTGCAAAGAACGGTTCTGGTTTTGCGTGACGTGGAGGGATTCTCTTACGAACAAATTGCCGAAATTGTCGGCACCAGCGTTGGTACCGTGAGATCTCGACTCTTTTACGCACGCACGAAAATGAAGGAGATTCTTGACCCGTACTTCCAAGGTCAAGCCTCTAAGAACCTCCCAGCTACTTCAAGGTGACGATCATGGCTGAGCTACACAATTCAAACAAACAAGACTTGGCGCCGGAGTGCCAGCCGATAGTTTTGGCTCTCGATGCCTATTACGACAACGAGCTCAACGAAGAAGAGCGCAAGGGCGTGGAGCAGCACCTCTTATCGTGCGAGTCTTGCAAAAGGAGTTTGGAAGCAACCAAACAAGTGTCGGCGGCATTGCAATCGATGCCCAAAGCAGAGATGAAGCGCGACATGTCTAATGAACTGGATAACTTATTGAAGGGCTCAAACAACGTTGTTTGGTTAAAGAGACCTCTCGTGGCCGGCTCAATCGCGGCAGCAGCCGCAGTCGCCGCGTTGGCGCTTGCTCCTACGATGCTTCCGGGTATTGCTCCTGGAAATGTCGCCAACAAGCCTTCAGTTTTAAACCCAGTCAAACCGGAGCAGGTTACTCAGTCACAACCAGTTACAGCGAAAATTGAGCCTCAAAAGACAAATAACAGCCAAGACAAATTGGGTGGAACAGACAAGATTGCTCATGACGCCACAACGCAGCAGCATCCGGCGCCTGCGCATAATGAAACACTTCCAGTTCAACAGAAACAAGACACTCACGCGATTGCCGAAAAGCCCAAGGCAACGACACCTTCTGCGTCGACTCAAAACAAAACACAGTCTACCGAGTTAGTTGCGAAGAACGATACACCGGCAAATCCGCCATCTCCTGCCGCGGCGCAAGTCAATGTTGAAGCGACAAATAAGATCGCTGCAAAAGACAACTGCGACGAAATTGAAAAACTAGCGTACTTCGGTGACTCCGAACAAAGCACAATGGACGTTGGTATTAGCACAGACGAGGACGGCCTTTATGCCATCAAACTTTAATTGCCGAAGACTAGCCAAAGATGTGACAGTGCTGGGCTTTACCCTGGCAGTATCCATCTTACTAGGTCCCAACGCACTGGCAAATCCAAATAATCTCTCGAAATCGACTGCCGGCTGGACACCGTATTTAGTGGCGCAAGCAGATGGTGAACAGCCGCAAGCTGGTCCAGATCAGGGCGGCGGTGGCGGCGATATGCGAAGACTTAGGCGCAGGCAGTTTCAGGAAGGACAGGGCGGTCCAATGCAAGGTAGCGATGCCGACGGCATTCGCCGACGCATGCGCGAAAAAATGCGCCAGCGCTTTGGAGAAGGCGGCGAACCGGGAATGCCCCCGAATGCACCAGGAGATGGGTCCCAACCAGGCCCGGCTGACGAGGGCGGTCCACGCATGCCTGGAGACGGCGAACTTCCGAGATTTAGACAAAATCGCTTCGGTGGAGCCGGGCAAGGTCAAGGATTTGGAGTAGGTGCCGGACAAGGTTTTCGCCGCAGAGGCGGTCAAGGTGGCGAAGGCGCCGGACCTGATGGCGAGGGCGGCTTCAAAAAGCGTGGATTCCGTCGAATGGACGGCGGACCCGATGGCACCGGCGGTGGCCCACGCGGCGGCGGCATGCGCGAACGTAAAATGTTTCGCGGAGGCGGACAGCTTTTCGGCAGAGGACCTCTCGACCTGTCCTCACTCAATCTGACCGAAGCGCAAAAAACCAGAATCAAGGAAATTCGCCAACAGAGCAGCCCTCGCTCGCGCGAACTCATGAAGTCGATTCAAGCTTCACGCTCGAGCCTCAAAGACATGATGTTTGACCCTAACATGACCGACGCGCAGATTCGAGCTAAGCGAGCCGAGCTGAGAAAGTTGCAAGATCAATCGGAAGATTTGACTTTGAATGACTTTCTGACGATTCGATCTGTTCTGAGCAAAGAGCAGAAAGCCAAACTTCCTCAAATCAAACCCGGAGCAGGTGGTCCTGGTGGGCCTGGTCCTGATGGACCGCGTTTCGCAGGCCCCCCCGGTGGTCCTGATGGACCTGGACCGCGAGGTGCAGGCTCACCTCCTGGTGGCGCCGACGGTGAACCAATGGAAGTGAGTGACGGGCCAAATCAGCGCCGTCGGTTAGAAGGATTTCGCGGCAACAATCAAGACTAGAAAATTCTTTCCGATAGCCCGATAGGCGACATAGCACCGTGAATTCAGGCGCAACAACCGATAGCGGTGTTGACTCGCGAAACCTTATTTTCCTTTTTTCTTCTTCTGAACGCCGCCCCAGTCAATCAAGAAATCCGGATCTTCGGGATCTCCAACTGGATGTGCAGATGGTTTTTCTTCAGGCTCCGTCTTCGGTGCCTCTTCTTTAGGCGGCGGCTTCTCTACCTTAGGCTGTGCTTGCTTTTTGATCTTCGCTTCGGTTTGCAGCGTGAATCCACCGGGATTTGGCGGTGGGAACATTACAGGAGGCGGCCCTCCGAAGACCGGCACCATAGGTGGTGGCGGGGGAACCATACCATGACTCTTTTTCGCCGGTTTGGTTGGTTGAGTCGGAGGCTTGAACTCAGGCATCTTCACGACAAGCGGCTCGGCCGGTGTTGCCTTTAGTGGTTCTGCCGGTTTGGGCTTCTCTTGCGGTTTTGGTTTTTCTTCCGGCTTCGGTTTCTCTACTGCCGGCTTCGGTTTCTCTACTGCCGGTTTCGGTTTCTCGACTACCGGTTTGGGCTTCTCGACTACCGGTTTCGGTTTCTTGACCTTCGGTCTTTCAACAACCGGTTTCGGCTTCTCAACTGGTGGCTTCACCACTGGTGGTTCCACTTTGAGCGGCTCCGGTTTCTTTTCTTCCGGTTTGGGTTTCAATTTGAAGATTACAGGCAGCACCGCCAATGGTTCTTTCTTCGGCTCGACAACATCCGGTTTCGGCTTGGGTGGCTCAACCTTGGCAGCAGCAACTGCCGCAATCGGCGTCATCGCTAACTTTGTCTGCGGCGGCCTGACTTGAGTTTGACCGGCCACCATCGCCTTCAATGCAAATGCTTCTTTCGTCGAAGTGACTGGATGCACTCCTGCGTTGTTCATCATCAACAAGCTCACTAACTCTTGCCTGGCTTGCAATGATGTTCCCTTGCTCCTATACAAAGCCTGTTGTATGTGCGCAATACCCATGCGAGGGTCATTGCGCTGCAGCCGATAGAGTTGAGCCAATTTCACTCGGGCCATGGTCGAATTCGGTCTCAACTCCACCGATGTGTTCAACCACTTTTCGGCCTTATCGAACTTGCCGTTTTCCAATGCGAGTGTGCCGATTTCGTAATACAAATCTCCGACAAAGGCAGATTTCGCCCCGTACTGGTGTTCCGCCTCTTCGATCGCGCTGCGATATCCTTGCTCGGCACCGTCAATGTCGCCACGCAGCCAAGATTCAAGTGCCTTGGTTCGGAGCTCTTGTGGATTGCCACTAGCATTCAACGCCTGAGCCGCAACACAGAAGCTTGATGCTGTCGCGACCGCTATAAGAAGGCTTGAAAGCCTCGTCAATCTCTGCACCCTGTTTCTCCTCGATGCTTTCTTCATTCTAAGCGTAGTTTGCCGGATTGAAAGGGGGAAAAACCTATATTTCGTAGGTATTGCAAACCTGTATATCGCTTTAATAAGAGAAACTATCTATCTGTTATGATTAGGCGGCGCACGCCAAGATGTGCGCGACCGTCTTACGGAGCCGTCAAGATCGCTCCGCAAAGCAAGGCGAGGAAGCTCCCCCTAAGCTGTAAGACAAATGAAACGTGGTTCCCAACCGAGTCACAGACTCAGAAGCCTCCAGGAACCCTTTAAAACTTCAAGAGGAAAACATGCGTCGCCAAAGACAACAACGTCCACGGACGAACAGAGAATCATCTCCCAGCCAAGCGAGCTCCGCTTCTTTCAGCTCCGGCTCCTCCTCCAAAATCTTCATTCAACACGGCATAGACCTCAACACCAATATTGGTGAGGGTTTTGGTCATTACAAAATCGAAGGCGAGTCTGACATCTTGCCTTTTGTGACTTCAGCCAACATCGCCTGCGGGGCGCATGCGGGTGACCCCTTACTGATGGAAGCCGCCCTGGAAGAAGTAAGTTTCCATGGGCATGCCTTAGGCGCCCATATCGGCTACCCCGATCTCGCAGGCTTTGGAAGACGCGAGATTCACCTGTCGCCTGCTGAGCTTAGAACCACAATTCTCTATCAGCTGGGCGCTCTTACAGGCATGGCGCATACTCTGGGCTACGAAATCACACAAGTAAGACCACACGGGTTCTTGTATCGCCAGCTTTCACACGATGTGCGAATTGCAACCATAGTCGCCAAGGCAATCTCCGAATTCGATCGCTGGATGGTTTTAATTGGACCGGCCTGCAACAGCTTGCTGCAAGCCGGTGAGCGCGCCGGCATTCGCGTTGCTGGAGAAGCCTGGGTAGATCGCACCTACGATGCAACAGGCAGCTTGTTGCCGCACAATCACCCGCGAGCCATAATCAAGCACCCGCAAGAGATTCTCAGACAGGCTTCCAACCTGATTCGCAACGGAGAAGTGATCGCATCAGACGGCACCCGTGTGCAGCTCGACTATCAGACGATTCACTTGCACTGTGGCATGGCACAAGCCAAGACGGTGGCGGAGGAAATTCGCAAGATGATTCCCAATGCCTGCCCCTTGACCTCAGAGCCGTTTACGCTCGAGCACCAGCAAGAGTACTCTCCGCTGGCATACCCAGTCTGATCTGGTTCCTACAGGCTACGGCAGCCGCTTGGCCGGCGGCACGATTTCGTCGTACCAGCTTCCGTAATACTCAGGGTAGTCTTCACCCGTAGTTGACGTAATGGTTTTCTCTAGCGCCTTGCGGATGGCTTTGCGACCGCCTCTTCGATAACGTTTCAGCCAATCAAGTTCTTTCGGATCAACGACCACACCTGCCTTAAGCAGCTCCTTTACGATCAAGATCTCGTGAACGATTGCCTCTGTCTCTTCCTCCAAACAACGATCGATGAACTCCTGACGCCCAGTCTGGCCAGGCACAGGATCGATAGTGGGTTTGACCAATGCATGCACGAACTCGTGCGCGATGCTTATCAGTTTGTAGTTTCGGGGACACCATCGGCCTATGTAAATCGTGCGCTTCTTGCGGTCGTAATACGCCCGGCACGGACCATTTACCAATCTGATCCTCACGCCCTCATTGCGGATTCTTTCGATATCCTGAATGAGCGTCGGCGACTTCAACGCTGTTTCTACCAAGCGTTTGCCAAATTGTCTTTTCAGATTGCGCACCGACGAGTTACCGGCCATTTAAAGAGACTCCTGTGTTCCTAGTGAAGATATATTAATTCTATAACAAATACTTGACAATAGCCAATGGCGGAAATCGCCGACCGGTGAGCCATAGCGCTAGCAGTCGACTCCTTGACGGCTCGACAACCAAGATAAATTATCTCTAATATGCGCCGTAGCATCCAAACTGCCTCGTCTTTGGTCTCGACAACACTTCGAAACAATCTCAACAGATGGATTTCGGGGGTCCATAGTTCCCTCGTCCGGCATTATATTGATGGTCGGGAAAACCCCAGCAGGTGTTTCATTAAATCGGCCAGGAAAACCATTAACAAATCACCACAAAAGGCCCAATCTGTGAGCATGATTGATGTATAAGCCCTGGGGTTTCCTCATCTAGGAAAATCGTTGACTATGCACGACAACATAGCGACCGACAAACTTGACCCCCGAACTGCCTGGTCGCTCATGCGCGCAATCCAAGAGACGACCCGCGAAGGCCCCACCCCTGCGCAGGTTTTGGCCAATGCAGTGACGGCGATCGGCGAGTCATTGGAGCTTGAAAGAGTTGTCGTACTCCTGCTTTCCAACTTCGATGAAACATCTTTGAGCCTGGTAAGCCAGTTTCACGTCAGAGATCAGCTGCTATCGCCCCAATCGTGGCGCGTCTCGGAGGGATCTGAACTGCTCAAGATAATGAGCGACGCAAAACCACTTCCACTAAAAGATCTGACCGTATCATCGGGAAGTGTCGGTGAGTTCGATCAATTCATTCAAAGCTGCGGCAACGAGAGTATGGTTGCTTTTCCACTAGTTGCAGGCCACAAAGTCCTTGGTGTTTTGACTTTTCATCAGCGTTCGGATTTCGTCTTTTCTGACACATTGTTGGAGCTTGGCGAATCAATCGCACGCGAATTGGCGAACTCGCTGGTAACTAGCCGATTGTTGCAAGAACGGGAGCTGGATGGCCGCGCCTTCCGCCACTCCGGAATGCCTTCCTTCATTCTCGAAGCCGACACTCTCAAAATCAAGAGAGTCAATGATGCAGCCATAAATAGATTTGGTATGTCAGAACAAGCGATCACTCAAATGCGATTGCTCGAACTTCTGCCATACGGGCAGCGGCTCGTGGAGGGCATCAAGAAGCTGAGCCCTGGGGCGCCTGCTGCCTGTGTTGCTATCTCCCAACACACAGATGTTGAGCATGGATTTGAAGCATCGGTTACACTCATGCCGTCTTCAGAGCTATTGCTTGTCCTCTGCCCAAGCCAGCCCGCAAGGGGCGTGAAGTCACCTGCAGCAAGACCTGATGAAACAATCGCAGCTCTCAACAGACAAATTTCTTGGGAACGTTGGGTGCGTCAAATGGTATCAAAGATACATTTGTCCCTCGATCGAGACACTCTTCTGCAGACGGTCGCAGACAATCTGGGGAGAACCCTGAGTGCATCGCGTTGCCTGATTGTAAGAACAGATTTACCAATGGCTCCATTCGTCACACACGAATACGTTGAAGCCGACATCTCGCCTTTGGGTTTGGGCAGAACCACTCAGTTTCCGCCGGGCGCAATGTCTTTGTTCAAAAGCAGAGTCAACTCAATCAAAGATCTAACTGCGCCTGAAGAAACGAAAGAACTGTCAAGACACGATACAGAAGCCCTATTCGACAACGGAATTCGCAGCATCGCCGGAGCTCCGATAAGTCATCACGGCACTAGTTACGGTATCATCGCTGTTGGACATGCAATGCCCAAAGAGTGGGCGAAGCATGAACTAGATGCACTAGAAATCGTTGCCAGCCAGACAGCAGTGGCATTGAGCAACAGTCACTTATTCATGCAAGTGAAAGATCAACTATTTCATATGAATCTCTTGGCCAACTTGACACAACAGCTAACCAATACTCTCGAGATTGCAGGCAGAGTTGGCAGGCCAACCAAGGAAGAGCAAAGACCGACTCCGTCCTCTACGTCCACACCACTTTCGCTTCGAGAACTCGAAGTGCTGAAGCTAATCGCCTCGGGACTGGCCAACAAGGAAATCGCCAATCAACTTTTCTTGACTGAGTCGACCGTCGAGCTGCATGCATCACGTATTCGCAAAAAGCTAAAACTGAAAAGCAGGACAGCTCTCGTCAAATACGCCTGCGATCACGATCTGGCATAGGCTACAACCTGGCGGTTGCCTTTATTTCCAGATAGCTATCCAACAATTTGTTAGTCAACTCTTGCGGCGGGCAATCAAGCACGAGACAGCCGCGGCGCTGAAGAACACTCAGTGCAATCTCTCTTTGCGCCAGGAGATCGGTCGCAACGGCTCGCCGGTAAATTCGCTCAACGACCTCTGTATCTTGCGTTAAGTCTTCCTGCTTTACTTGACTCTGCGCAACTCTTATCACTTGCCTGTCTTTGAGCGTGACGCAGAAAGGCAGGTGTTTGCTGCTCAAGCTTGCAAGCCCGGCAAGCAAGGCTTTGGAGCCTGTGGGGTCAGTGAGGTCGGTAAGAACAACCATAAGCGATCGTCCCTTCTGCGCTGAAGCAAAATACGAAAGGATGCCTGCATAGTCCGGCTCAACCATTCTTGGCTCTACGTCAAAGGTTGCTTCCAGAATTTTCTTCAAATGAGACTTACCACGTCGCGGTGGCAAATACAAAAGAGGTCGATCTGCAAATATGCCGACGCCAACCTGATCGTTGTGGCTTAGCCCTGTCAAAGCAAGACATAATGCCGAATTCAACGCATGATCAAAACGGGTGAGCCCCTCCAGATCTGAAACCATCATGCGTCCGGCATCGACAAGAATAAGCAATCGCTGTTCTTGCTCGGCCTCGTAGGTGCGCATAACAGGGCGATCTCTTCGGGCAGTCGCTTTCCAGTCAATTGCTTTGCTGTCATCACCGATGGTGTACTCTTTAAGGCTGGCGAAGTCGGTGCCTCTTCCCCGTTTCTTCTGATGCATCTCGCCGAGCTCCGTTGAACGCGCAAGCTTCAACGACAGCTCATGCAGCGTTTGCAAATCAGAGTAGACTTTGACGTTGCGCTGAGCCTTGATTTTCGATTGCCGCCAGATCAGTCCGAATGCGCTCAAATAGCGGATTGTAATATTGCCGAAAACATATGCACCACGTCGCCTCGGGCGCACATGGTATTCGAGGACACTTGCGGAGTTTGGCGGCAAGTCGAAACTGAACTCTTTCGTGTCGGTCTCCAGAGCCGCTGGAAAGTCATCTTTGACGATGCACTTTAGTTTTGAACCGCTACCATTGGTGACTGTCAGCGAAACCTTATTAGTGCGACCTATTGAAAGCCTGTCCGACACGTCTCGCGAAGCGCTTATGAAAAAGGCTTTCGGAGTGCGATTGAAATCAACCAGTAAAAGAACTGCGATCAACGCATCCAAAATGACGCCGACCGTCTTTGCCTGCGGCCACCACCCTGCAAGCGCAAACGGCACAATGACAATGGTCAGCAAAAGGTAGAGTCTGCCGCTTGCGATCATAATGTTACCGCGGGACCGGTACTTGCCTCATCAGATTACCGATCATCTGCTCTACAGTAACTCCCTCCAGCTCAGCTTCTGCCGTAAGAAGGAGACGGTGACGCAGCACAGGATCGGCAACAAACTTTATGTTATCGGGAGTGACGAAATCTTTCCCATTTATAGCAGCATGCGCTTTTGCAGCGGACATCCAACTCAAGGCAGCACGCGGGCTCGCGCCCAACTGCAGGTCGGAGAGACTGCGTGATTTTTGAACCAACTCACTCATGTAATCAATCACGCTGTCTTCAACTTTTACCTTACTGAGCTGACCTCTGCATTGGACCACTTCCTCAGCGGTGGTGACCACTTCCACAGGCGGTGCCTGCCTGCGATACTGCCCATCTTGAAAATTGCGCATCATTTGTTTTTCTGCGCCAGCGGATGGATAACCGATCATTACTTTCAACATGAAGCGGTCCAACTGCGCTTCAGGCAATGGATATGTTCCTTCAAACTCAATTGGATTCTGGGTTGCGACAACCATAAACAAATCAGACAAGCGTTCTGTGTTGCCGTCGAGAGTTACTTGCCGTTCCTCCATTGCTTCTAAAAGAGCTGATTGAGTTTTCGGTGGGGTGCGGTTGATCTCGTCTGCCAAAAGGAGATTCGTGAAGATCGGGCCGCGCTTGAGAGTAAACGTCTTTGTCGTGAGATCGTAAACGCTGGTACCCAAAATATCTGACGGCAACATGTCCGGAGTCAGCTGAATACGTCCGAAGTGCGTGCCTATCAAACTTGCAAGCGTTTTTACCAAAAGAGTTTTAGCGGTACCGGGCACACCTTCCAAAAGAACGTGACCATCAGCCAAAAGCCCAACCAGAACCTGATCAATAACCATCTCTTGCCCTACGATAACTTGGTTTATCGCATCTCTCAAACGCCCGAAAACATCGGCGATTTGCGGCATTTTTCCAGTCAACTCCAAAGTCACTTAGTGGTCTCCGTCCTCATTTGCGCTTAGAAACAAGCTCTTTTGAGCGCTCCGATATTTTGTCCAACGAGCAGATCAACGCCTTCAAGTCGTTGTCAGAAAGTTGCTCTGACTGGAGGCGCCTGTCATAGTCTGCCAAATATGCCGCTAAATTACCAGCGTCGGCGTCACCCGCTTGGGCACGCCAAGATTCGACCAGCTTGTCGTTAGCGTCGTGAGGGGAAACGCCCGCGTCTTTACAGATTTTGTGGCGAAACCCCTGACCGATGATCTCAAGTACAGTGGTATTGGCTTTGGCACGCCGGTAGGCATTCGCCAAGCCATAGATGAACTCCAGGTTTGATATTTTTCGCGACCGGTCAATCACGGTTGCGGCACCGAATCGCTGCCAGTTGCTGATGCAGCCGACGGCAAGAATCAATAGAAGCTGAGCTACGACAAGCCCAACCGGTCCCCGAGCTAGAAATATGAAGACATTGGATGCGCCGGTAAATCCGTGGCACCGCTCGTCAAACATTACATCGCCCTTGGGATCGCCAACCAAGTTGGTAAACAGCTGAAAGTTCTGCCAGCTCTCCTTTTTCACCAGGCGCCTGTTTGTCCAAAGTGCCGGAATGGTCGATACAACAATCGAACCTGCGCCGTGTTGCACCTCGACTATTAGTGCGCCATTGTCGTCATGCGGCAGAATCTCGCGGCCTCCCTTTACCAGGGTGTCGGCAGTAACGACTATCTTTTGAATATGCTTGAACTCAGGTTGCTCTTGATTGACGGATACCGGCTCTTCCTCGAGCCCGGCATCCATCTCTTCGACTTTGCACCCTACCTTGTCGAGGAGCAGCCTTGTGAACGGATAGAGAAACTGATCGACAAAAATCACTCTGTTGCCTTTGTCTACCCATTCTAAGATTTGCTCGCATTCGAATTCTTGGAGCGATTGAACAGGATCGACAATGACCAGCACACCATGGACGGTATCATTAAGTTGGCGATAGGGAGCTTCCCAGGTTTGGCAGCTGTAGCCCACTTGCCGAGCGATTTCGCTTATCGCGCTCAAGCCGCTTGGTTTTCGGTTGTAGGTCGATGCCAGCGCTACTCCTTCCGGAAGAAACTTCTCCATCTCGCGGTCAAACGAGCCACCCACCACTACTGCGGCAGAGCTGATCACAAATAGAGCTATGAGTTGATACCAGGTGGTGGCACTGAGCCCGGCATACTTTTTCACTTGCGGGAAATCACTCCCTGCCAATTCGTCCTTAAGCCCTACCACGGCAGATGCCGATGACGAGCCATTCCCGTCAGATGAGGGTATCCCCTTAGAACCATTACTGGGCTGTTTACTTTGGGTCATACGGCATCACCGGTTACAGGCGGACGCAAGGCAACTTCTTGCGAGACTAGCCTATCAAGCGCTTTTAGGGTTTCAAGAGATTTTTGATAGTCCTGACTGCCGGGCTCGTGCCAGCCAAACCAACTGTCTTCGACTACATCAGCGAGTTCTCTGAAGTCCTTTTGCATCTGCTTGTTCTTCGAGAGCGCATACCAATACTCATAATTTGTCCTTGTCGGTGAGAATTTGAGAATGTCACCCTCATCCAGGCGTCTCAAAAACGAGAAATAGAGCGCTCTCAAAGCTTCTCTATATTCCTTATTAGCAGCCAACTTCTCTGCTTCGGACTGCCAGCCTTTACTGTCTAACTCCAGCTCTAAAATCACTCCACCTTTGGAGGTGAGCTGACGCTGGCTTTTTCGCTGGCGCGCGCGATTTATCAGTACATAGATGCTAATAACTACGCAAGCCGCACCAAGAACAATCAACAGGGCCTGCAGAATGTTGCCGACTAGAGAAGTGTCGCCAACGCCCCCGACATGCACGCTTAGGGAGTTCAAAAAGTCATAGATTGCTCGCATGATAGTCGACGCGAGTTCTTGCAACTTCACCAGAATGCCGGGCGGCTCACGGTAATCGTAGCCCTTCGCCACTTCCTCGACTATTTGGGAGATATCCTTACTAGTGAAATCGCTCATGCGTACTCACGATTCATCAATCGACGTGGAAGTGGGAAATTAAACGGAAGTGACTTCTTCTGGCTGGAAGCTACAAAGTACAAAGTATAAGGCAGCCAAAGCCCTACTTATTACACGAGAATGTCCAGTCGAATACTCATATCAACCGATAGTCCAGGCCCGGTACGTTGCCAAGGAACATTTTGGCTTATGGACCAAACAGGATGCAGCGGCAAATAGGGACTTATTGAAGCGGCTGTTTCGAAATTGCAATCTTCCGATTAGGAAATGAGAGATACTTACCTTCAGGTGGTATCTACTACTTATCTGGCGTGATCTAGTTGTTAGTCGCGGACCTGGCAACACCAGCGTTTATCAGACTCACAAGCTTGTCAAGCCACTCCTTCAAACCCCCACGGGCGCGCGATGAGCCTCGTTCAAAAACTAACTGGCGTTAGAGACCTCAAAAGGATTCTTGAAACCACCGCCAAAGAGCTGTGGGAAACGTTTTATGCGGATTCATGCCTGATAATGTTGAGCAATCCGCTTGACCCTAACGTAACGTCAATTTACGAATATCGTCCGGCCAAGGACAACGGGCACGAAGAGAACACCCCCTCAATCACGATGCCCTTGGTTTTGCAGGGCAGAACTTTCGGATCGGTAAGCATCAGTCGAGACACTGAAGTCAGCCCGGATGAAGTCAATCAGATGCGGGTCACTCTGGGTGAACTGGGCGATATTATCCGACATGCACAAATCAACGACATCGTTCAGCGTGACACATTCCGCGACACGTTCTTAGTCGAAATCGGCAACGTCATGGCATATTCGCTGGGCATCGGCGATGCGCTTTTCATGGTCGTAAACATCTTAGGAAAAGTTCTTCAAGTAAGCAGATGTCTATTCATTTGTACTGACGATCAACAAGCCGGCTGGAAGTGCTACGAATTTTGGCAGCAGGACAAACTGCAGAGTTGCCAGGACTACTATTGGCCTTCAACCAGTTCGCCGGTTGTCGCGCAAGTATTGCTCGCAAACTCTCCGCTGAAAGTGTTTGAAGGGCAACAAAACTCTTATGTATCACCGGTGCAAGACGAATTGCAATTCATTGGCGTCAAGTCGTTATTGGGTGTACCACTGCGCAGCGCGGAAGCGACACATGGATGCGTGATTCTCCAACAGTGCGACTATCGCCGAGCCTGGACAAGAAATGAAATCGACATGGTGCAAAATGTCGCCGATAAAGTAGCTGACGCGCTCGTTAAGTTGCCTGCGGAAAAGCGGGCACGCGAGCCAATCATGCAATTGCACCAAAGAATCGTGCCACCCAAAGATCACGAGAAAGGTTCGACAGTCGAACTTAGGCGAGCACTCAAAGGGGCTCTCGGACAACAGGCAATTCCCAGTGCGCGCAAGACCTCGCAGCCTGCGACTCCGCCACCGCCGACACCACCAACTCCAACTCCTGCTCCTCAACAACAGTTTCAGCCACCTCCTCTGCAGCCGGTAGCACCGCAACAAGTGCCGTCACCGCCTACACCACCGCCGGTGATTTCACAAGTCGTACGCGGACAAACCGGACAGATGAACAACCCGCTTGCGGGCCAACAGATACCCGAAGGTATAACCACTGGCGAACATCCAAAGTTTACCGGCGAAAGCGGCAACAGATCGCTAGGAAGCATTCTGGGTAACGTACCGCGCACAACAGGCGCACAAAAGGCACAGATAGATTTAGGGAATGGCAATGCAGCCGGAGTCAACGCCGCGGGAGTCAATGCAGCCGGAATCAGCGGAGCACCGCCCGGATTTGCACCGCCGACGCCCACGGGCACACCGCCGCAGATGCCACCACCTCCGCCTCCTCAAAATGCACAGGCCGCTGGAGGCGCATCCGATCCGTACGCAGATCTAGATTTCGGCGACATGGATGAAGTACCAGCGCAACCACAAACCCCACCACAAACGGAAGCCCCACGGCCAGCCGCCGATCTTTACGCGACACTTCCGCCATCTGCAAACGTTCCACCAGTAAACGCTCAAGATGCTGCGCCTTCGATGTGGAGCCAACAAGGTGCTCAAGGTGCGGCACCATTCCCGCAGCAAGCGACACCTACCCCTACACAGTCCGACGTTACGCCACCGCAGCCTCAAGCGCAGCCGGCGCAACAGCCTGCAGCAGCTGCTGCGGCCGACACCAAGTGGGGCAACCTCGATGACATTCCAACACCGGCTGCCAGCGCTCAGCCAAGCGCTCCACCACCGGCCGCGCAACCTGCGGGACAGTGGGGAGATCTCGATTCCATTCCTGCACCAGGAGGCGCTCCTGCTCCAACCGGAATGGGTTTGGGCAAGGCCTTCGGTAAAGGACGTGGCGCACAGGGCCCAGCAACCAGTCCTTTGATGGCATCTTTCCACAGAGACAAATCCAAGTTTCAAGCGCCACCACCAGCGGCACCACCTCCGACTCCGACAGAAGCACCACCGCCGGCACCAATCGATGAAAAGAAAGCCCAGGAAAAGATCAATCAGATCATGTCGTCGTCGGCAAACACGACCAGCGACTACATTTTCGCCACACCCGGACTCGACGCTCGTATGCTGGGAAGAATCGATGGCTGGGTTATGCAAATCGAGCAGAAAGACAAGTTTACCAACGGTCACTCCAGGCAAGTTGCTGAGTACGCTTGCGCAATCGCAAAGGAAATCGGATTGAGTCAAAACGAAGTTGACACAATTCGGCAAGCGGCTCTGGTACACGATCTCGGCAAGTTAGGCGCCGCCCCACAGATACTTCAAAAAGACGAGTCAGAACTTTCCGATCCCGAGTTGCTGCTCGTCATGAACCATCCGATGGACGGCGCCGAGCTTCTCGAGAGCTTCCCCGATCTCAAACACCTGGCACCAATAGTACGGGCGCACCATGAGGAGTACGACGGCAACGGCTACCCGCATGGACTCAAGGGCGATGAAATCCCTGTTGCAGCGCGCATCATCTCAGTAGCCAACAGCTATCACAACTTGGTAAGCCCGACACGCACGCGCGCCGGAATGGACCCGACGCAGGCGCAGCAAGACATGATCAAAGGCGCCGGCAAGCAGTGGGATCCGACCATGATCGAAGGATTGATTCAGAGCATTATGCAGAAGAAGGTTCCGCCGGCGTTCTAAACTCTAAACAGGGTCAATATAATAAGAGGTGTGAACATGCGTACGTCTCGCGTCTTTTTCGCATTATCGCTTTCTTTGGTTTTCGCAACACCGATTCTGGCAGACAACTTCGACGATATTTTTTCGGAACCGGCGGCAAAACCGGCTGCCGCGAAGAGTAGAGATCCGGTGATGGATGCCTGGGCAAAAGGCGATTACCTGGAAGCGATGAGAATATGCAATCAAGAAATCGCTGAGCGGCCGGGTAAGGGGTACAGCTATTTTCAGCGAGCAACCACTTACAGCTTGCAAAAACAGTGGGATAAAGCGCTCCTGGACTTTGATAAAGCACTGAAGTTGGATCCGCAAAACCATGATGCCTATGCAAATCGGGCACTCCTGTATCTTGAGATTAACCAGCCCGAAAAGGCCCTGGAAGACTGCAACACAGGACTCCGAATCACGAAGACTAACGTAAATCTCTGGTCAAATCGGGGCGAGACGTGGCTCAAGCTCGGCAACTATAAATCAGCAATCGCCGACTTCAACATCAGCCTTGAGCTAGTTCCAAACTTAGGAGAGGCCTACTATTACCGCGGTCTTGCCTTCGAAAAGCTGCACGATGATAAACGTGCAGACTCTGACAAAGCGAAGGCGAAGGAACTGGGTTATCGGCCAGGCTCGCCGGCTATCGTTGACACGACGAAAGGAAAGGGCCAAGCAGCCGTAAAGAAACAGTAGCACTCAAAAGTGAACCCTCCGTACAACGTACAGAGGGTCGATACTTCATTCTATTGTCGCGCTCCGGTGTTTAGCCAACACCGATCAAATCGCTGACATCCATTCCACGAAGGCTCAAGCTAATTTTGTGTTCTTTCGGAGAGAACTTCTTGATGATGGCTTTGATTGGCTGACCAACCTTGACCACTTCTTCAGGCTTGACGTTGGGTTGTTCGGACATTTCGACTGTCGGCAGAAGCGCATCGACGCCCGGATAGATTTGCACGAAGGCGCCGAAGCTTTGAATCTTCCTGACTGTTCCGGACACAACCTGACCATCTTGGAATTTGTCTTCGATCTCTTTCCAAGGATCTGGTTGCATCTGCTTAAGCGACAAGCTGATGTGCCCCTTCTCTTGATCGACCTTGAGCACCTTGGTGGTGATCACTTGTCCGACCTTTAATACATCGGATGGGTGAGAGACGCGCTCCCAAGAAATTTCGGAGATGGGAAGCAAGCCGTCCAAACCGCCGAGATCGATGAAGGCACCGAAGTCTGCGATTCTGACTACTTCGCCGGTCACGACTTGACCAGATTCCAATGTATTCAAAATCTTTTCGCGTTGAGCGGCTTTCTCTTCTTGAACTGCCAAGCGTTGGCTCAAGATGAGTTTGTTGCGCTTGGTGTCGGTTTCCAGAATCTTCATCGGGATTTCCATTCCGATTAGTTCTTCCGGGGTGGTTCCCTTCACGCGCAATTGGCTGGCAGGAACGAAACCGCGCAATCCATAAACATCTACAACTACGCCACCTTTGACCACTGCTGAGATCTTGGCGCGAATGGTGTCGTCGTTTTTCTTTTGATTCTCGAGTTGAACCCAGCCGCGGGCTTGAGCAACGCGCTTCAGAGACAGCGTCAATTGACCGTTTTCGTTTTCTTCACGAAGGATGTAAAACTCGTAACGGTCGCCGACTTTGCAGACTTCTTCGACACGGTCGACAGGAATATTTGAAACCTCTTTGATTGGCACGAAGCCTTCCGACTTGCCGCCCACATCAACTAATACGCCATCACGCTCGATACGCACGACACTGCCAGTCACTATGTCGCCCTGCTCGAACTTGAAATGTAGGGTTTCTTCGAGCAACTGCTCGAATTCCGATTTACCGTTATCCACTTTCTGGTCTGTCACTGAGAATTTAGCTCCTTTAGCCTCTAGAATTGCTGGCATCGAACGGGTTTACCTCACTGGCTCGATATCTACTGTCTCGATCGCAAGATGCGCTTTGCAGAAGCAATGGCGCCCAGGCGCAAGACTAACCGCCCGATTAACTTCATAGTTTACTGCCCGGATGCAGGTATCTGCTTGTAGCAACTAACTATGGTCGGCGAACGTAACAATATAGGGCAATTATATGTATCTATTCAAGTGATCCGCTTAAGGTTGCGTCACGCTTGAGACCTTCATTCATAAAAGTTCTTAAGGCGAAACAGTTGATGAATTTGACTTGGGTTCGAGATTTTCCAGTAAAACCCTGACAGATAGCGGGTTTCTGCCGACAAATCCAAGCGGCAAGACATTTGCGATTAGAGCGAGCTTATGTTGAGCCAAGTTTCACGTTTCTCTCTTCAAGTTGCCGTCACGGATTTTCCAAGCTCATCTCCATTGACAATTCGGAGCACCGAAAAGTATATCCAGTGGTTAGAGCGAAGTGCCGCAAAAGGCGCATATATACAAGACTCATCGAGCACGCGTCGATTAAATACACAAACGCGATCCGATGAATAGCCTGATTCTATGAGCATTTTCATAATGAGGCATGGTTTGGAAAATCTGCTTATAATTCGCTAGTCTGACAGCCAATCAGGGTTTTAGTCGGATTGGATTTCGAAATCCGATAGATATATTCCATATCGAGGCACGCTCATGAAGCCACAAAAACTTTCACATCTCGCGTTATCGCTCAGCTTGCTGATCTCTGCAAGCGCAACCGCAGCCGGTGCACAAATTACCGGCAATCAAGATTCAACTCCCGAGCTGGATGCTACCGCCAAGAAGGTAGAGCAAGCGCGGCAGACATGGGACACGGCAAAGAAACAGCTCGAAGCAGCCAGAGCACGCTTGAAAGCAGCAGAAGCAGAATTCAAAGCATCTAAAGCACAACACGAAGCGTTGTCACTGAGAACTCAAGCACAGCGCCTGGCTGATGCTTCCGGCCTACACGATGTGAGCGGCAACTTGCCTTCCGCACAAGCGGTAGCTCCCGCGGTGCCAAGCGGTTCTTTAATGACATCGGCGATTCCTTCTATGTCCACTGCCACGCCACCGGCTCCGCCAGTGACTACAGCATCAACACTTACACCTGCTGCGCAACATACTGCAACTCAAGCGCCACAGCCGGCAGCCGCAGACCTCTCCAAAACCCGCATTCAGCCGGTTGAGTTCAATGCAGAGCCCGTGCTCACAGCTACACCAACACCAGCAAATGAAGCAGCAATTCTTCAAGGAGCTCCGCCTGTAGCACCACAAGTCGCACCTGCTCAGCCTCCGCAATCCGCTCCGGTGCCCACGATTGATCAATCACAACAACCGTATGCGGTGCCCTAGGCAAAAACGATAGTTAGCGCGTAAACAGCGAGCGTTAGAAAACTTCACTCCGCACAAGACTGGGCTTCGTTTTGCTGCGGGGTGTTTGTTTTTTGCGATTACGCGGAAACTACAGTTTGCTTTGACAACAGAGAATGCAAACTAAAAGTTGCACCAGGGTTCACCCGGCTATCGAGTTGCCGGGTCGCTGGTTCTTTGGGGCTGTGGCTGCAATTGCAAATTCACCAATGCTTGCTTTGCAGCTTCCTGCTCAGCTGCTTTCTTTGAACGACCTGATCCTGAAGATACAAATGTTCCTTCTATTTCCGCATTCACCCAAAACACTGGATCATGCGGCGGCCCTTCAGTCTTCACGACCACGTAGCTCGGTACTCCTTGCCCCTTAGACTGGGTGTGCTCCTGAAGTTGAGCTTTGTAGTTCTCCTTGATTTCGTCGCGGTCGACTGAAGTTGCTCTGCTTCCGAAGAGGCGAACAATCAAATTTTGGACTTGGAACAACCCAAGATCCTGATAAAGAGCCCCGAAAATTGCTTCCATTGAGTGCGCCATAATCGACGGGCGCATTTGCACTTGCCGGCCTAAAAGAATGTACTTGCTCAGGTTTATCTGCTCGGCAATTTCTGCCAAAGTCTTGTCACTGACGAGTACGGCGCGGATTTCAGTGAGCTGACCTTCGTCATAATCCGGAAAACGATCCAAAAGATATTCGCTGACAACAAACTTTAATACTGCGTCGCCGAAAAACTCCAGGCGCTCATAGTCCTTGCATCCGGGGTTTTCCGCTGCATACGAGCTGTGCGTTAGGGCTTCATTTATGAGAGCCATTCTGCCGCAGGTGACGCCGAGCCGAGCAGCAAGCTGGTCGAGCTCTTTGAAGCGTTTGGGTGATGGTGTGTTGCTGCCTGTCATGGTGCTGCCGGCTTGTCCGGGTGTCGCAACGATCTTGTCAACGAATTGCGCTACTTTCAATCTTACTGCCCTTCCCAATCGTTGTAGGCGGGAAGCCTACTAAAGTGGTTCCCAAAGGGTCCTTGTCAGGCCCCTCATTGGAGAGTACAAGAGGATGAGCGTCGTGCTACCTATTGTTAACCATTATTTCCATACCTAATGGAAACAGAGTGTGAACACAATGAACTACATATCCATAAATTCTAGATAAGCGCAGGCGTTGACAGCAGCTTCACAACTCATCAGTACGCGCTTGTGAGGTTTAGAGATCGTTTGAAGATCCTTAGCATCCCGTCAGCATCACATAATCCGCATAACAGACGCCCTACTCCCTGCTATCCTTTTACTGTCAGCACGTGTCCTTTTTGGGCACTGTACGCAAAAAAGCAGATTTTCGAATACCTACGCGCGGCGAAAACTTGCTGACATCTATACGGAGACAGCCAATGTACCCTGCGTACGAGATTCAAGTATTTCAAATCATCCTGTTTGTGATTGCAGGATTCGGGCTTCCGGCGGTCGGAATGATCGGGCTGGCTTGGATTATTCAAAAGTCATTGGGATATCACAGACCCAACGCTATGAAGACGCAGCCTTATGAGTGCGGCATGAAACCGCTTCAGGAGGCACTGGTGCAGTTCGATATTCGTTACTACCTGTACGCCCTTTTGTTCATCCTGTTTGATATCGAAATCGTATTCATCATTCCTTGGGCACTGGCTACGGATTCACTGGGCAAAGCTCTCAACAACACAATGGTAGGTCCAATCGAGATTGCGATATTCATTGGAATATTGGCGGTCGGTCTGGCATACGCTTGGAAAAAAGGAGCGCTGGAGTGGGAGTGATCCAGCTCTAGCGACGACGTTTACTACGCGGAAGTTTTGAATCATGAATGAACTACAATCAACATCGACTGGGCCTACAGTTCCTCAAGAGCTGCAAGACACCGTGCAACTTACTAACTTGGACGCACTAATTGACGCCTTGAGCCAAGTGCCGCTGGTGCCGCAAATAGGCGAATTCGCCAACACGGTCGTTAATCTGGCGCGTTCGAATTCGGTGTGGCCTCTTACTTTTGGAACCTCTTGCTGCGCCATCGAAATGATGCACTCGGGTATGGCGCTCTTTGACATTTCGAGATTCGGCTCTGAAGTGTTTAGAGCAACACCCAGACAAGCCGACATGATTATCACGGCAGGAACCATCACACGCAAAATGGCACCGGCGTTAATTACCCTTTACGAGCAGCTGCCCGAGCCGAAGTACGTAATCGCAATGGGCGCCTGCACCGTAACCGGTGGTATGTTCAACGACTCCTATTCAGTTGTGCAAGGCGTCGACAGAATCATTCCAGTCGATGTGTATCTCCCGGGATGCCCCCCCAGACCAGACGGCATTCTCGATGCGCTGATGAAGCTGCAAGCAAAAATCAGAACGGAAAACTACATTGGCCGCCGCCGGCGGAAGTACCAGCAGCGCGCGCTTCGCCAAGTCGACTATGACACCGGCAGACCAATGGAAGATCTGATCGGTGAAGTGAAAGCAGACACTGAAGAAGCCCTGAAAGGCGCAGCGGCAGCTGAAGATAAGGGCACCGAACAAAAAGGTTCAGAAAAATGACACAAGAAAAACCCGCTACTCCAGCTGGACACGGTGCAACGCCACCAGCCGAGCCGGCTGCTCCGCTTGAACCAGGGCAATTCGGCACCTTCCTGAAAGAACATGGAATTCCATCGAAACGCCATGCAGATTCGTGCGGTTGCGAAACCATCGAATTGGAAGCACGCCATCTTCAGTCTGCTCTGCGCTTGTTGCGCACCAGCTCTGAAGTGAAGTTGGACTTGCTTATCACCGTCTCCGGCGTCGACAACACCGACTCTATCGACTCCGTCTATCACCTCTGGTCGTATGACAATCTCTCTGAGTTGGTCATCAAAGTCATTACCAAGAAAAGCGATATTCCCGCCAATCAACTACCGCAGATTCCCAGCATTGCCAACTTCTGGTCGGCAGCCGATTGGCACGAAAGAGAAACCTACGATCTCGTCGGCATCAAGTATCTCGGTCATCCGTACTTGCGCCGCATTCTCAACCCGTGGGATTGGGAAGGTCATCCGCTGCGCCGCGACTACAAGCAGCCGGTTGATGCGCTTAACGACAAAAACCCGCATAGCATGCGCTAACTGAGGCACCCATAGAGAAAATGGCTACCGAATTGCAAAATATCGCACACCTCAAAACCGAGGAAATGATCATCAACATGGGCCCGCAGCACCCTGCCACACATGGCGTGTTGCGGCTGATTCTCGTGCTTGACGGTGAAGTCGTCAAACACGTCGAACCCATACTTGGTCACTTGCACAGGGCCCAAGAATGGCAGGGCCAAAACCGCACCTGGTTTCAATACCAAGCTCTGATCGACCGTGTCGACTACCTCTCCGGTATGTTTACTTCCTGGGCGTTGTGCAGAGCCGCTGAAGAAATCGACGGTTGTGTCGTGCCGGAAAGAGCAGAATACTTAAGAGTCTTAGTGGCGGAAATGAACCGCATCTCCTCTCACCTGCTCTGGTTGGGTACTTATCTAATCGACCTTGGAGCGATGTTTGGCTTCCCGTTCTATCCATTTAGAGAGCGCGACAAACTGTTGAGTCTCTTTGAAGAAATCGCCGGGCAGCGAATGATGTACAACTACATTCGCATAGGCGGCGTGCAAAGACTACCGTCGGCAGACTGGTTAAAGCGCTTGCGGAAGTTCACGGAAGAGTTTCCCAATCGAGTCGACGAGTACGAAGCAATCGTGACTGAAAATCCGATCTTCTTAAAGCGAACGAAAGGTGTCGGCATCCTCAAGCAAGACGTGGCCAAAGATTTCGGTGTTACCGGCCCATGCGCACGAGCGTCCGGAATTAACTTGGACTTGAGAAGAACGAAACCATATTCGGTGTACCCCAAACTCAAGTTCGACGTCCCCATGTATCACGGAGACGGCGACACCTACGAGCGTTACCTGCTTCGCGTGCAGGAAATGCGGCAGTCCAACGAAATCATCAAACAGGTTTTGGACATGCTTCCTTCTGAAGGTGAGCATATGGCCAAGAAGCAAAATGCCGGCTTGCGCGTCAAAGCTGGTGAAGGCTTCGCCGCAGTCGAGTCACCACGCGGAATTCTTGGTTGCTACATAATCTCGAACGGTTCTGACAAACCATTCAGATTTAGATGGAGAAACCCATCGTTCTGCAACCTTTCAGTTACGGGCCAGCTGCTGATTGGTCACCCAATCGCAGACATCATGGCGATCTTCGGTTCGATCGATGTAATTCTTCCGGATGTAGATAGGTAAGAGAGCACAGCATGATTTCCAATTTTGGAGAGATATTCAAACTGACAAGATTGAGCCTCGTGTGGCTCTCCTTGATCTTCGTTCCGGTTTGGCTCGTGACATGGGCTGTCGGAGTGCTGGCGCCAATGTTGCTCGAGCAACACGGGTCAATCGCCCGCCAAACCAGTGATGTGTTGAAAGCTATCACACCACTTTTGGCGGTGATGGTGTTTATTCCAATCAACGCCTGTTTTATGGTCTTATTCGAACGAAGAGCATTGGCTCTATTTACCATGAGAAAAGGCCCGAACCGCGTATTCTTCGATGGCTATCTGCAAACTGCGGCAGATGCGATCAAACTGTTGTTCAAGGAAGACATCACTCCAACCGGCGCTGATGCCTTTATGTTCACATTGGCACCGATAGTTTTCTTTGCACCTTCC
This sequence comes from uncultured Candidatus Obscuribacterales bacterium, assembly GCA_964503045.1. Classification (GTDB taxonomy): domain Bacteria; phylum Cyanobacteriota; class Vampirovibrionia; order Obscuribacterales; family Obscuribacteraceae; genus CAYZJR01. The sequence continues at coordinate 20,662 of CAZCZI010000060.1, read as the reverse complement.
ATATTTGGTGCGGTTCCACTTTTGGCTGCCGTCACCAACAATCATGATCTATTCCAAAAAGTGAATTTGCCGACCGGAATTTTCTACATTCTCGCGGCCTCTTCGGTGCCGGTAGTGGCGCTGGTCATGGCAGGTTGGGCAAGCAACAACAAGTATTCGCTCGTCGGCGGATTGAGAAGCGCAGCGCAAGCAATCAGCTACGAAATTCCTCTGGTATTGTCCCTGGTTACAATGTGTCTTTTGGCCGGAACACTAGATGTGGTGCAAATTGCCAATCAACAAAAGGGCGGCATTTTTAACTGGAATATCCTGGGCGGCGGCGCACTATCTGGAATCGACAAGTGGTTGCAAACCTGGTACATGAACATTTTTGTTCCTAACACGGAAGCTGCCAAAGTCATGGCAGACAGTGCTATGAAGGCGAGCTATCCGATGGATTGGGCATCTGGTGCTGCCGCAATCGTATTGGTAGTTTCGACTTTCATACTCGCCGGGCTATATTTGACTGGAGCATGCGCGGAAATCAACAGAATTCCATTCGATCTCCCTGAAGCTGAAAGCGAACTCGTCAGCGGATACAATACCGAATACAGTGGCATCAAATTTGCCATCTTTTTCTTGGCAGAGTTTACCAACCTATTTATTGTCGCCAGCATCTTCACGGTGATGTTCTTGGGAGGCGGCGACAACCCTATTCCCCAGTGGATTTATAGCAGTGTTCCAGGGTGGTCGAACTTGTGCGCGCAACTCGGCAGCGCATTTAGTCCAATCATCGACCAGGCTCGTTTGATTAACCCCGACACCTTCTGGTCCACCATCTGGATAATCATCAAAGTCTATTCGCTGGTATTCTTTGCCATTCTCGTCAGAGGAACTCTTCCAAGATTCAGAATCGACCAGCTCATGGATTTCGGCTGGAAACGCTTGATTCCGCTTTCACTAATCGTATTTTTGATTGTCACATTTGCCAGAGGGTTGGTGCACTGCCATGCCTAATATCGTATCCAGATCCATCGAAAGCTTGAGGCAAGTCGCCAAAGGACTGAAAACAGTTCTTGGGCACAGCTTGAAAGAGCCGGTCACCGAAGAGTTTCCCGATGTGGTGCCACAAGTGCCACCACACTTCCGCGGTCGCTTGGCGCTCACAGTCAACCCGGAAACCGGCGAGCACCTCTGCATCTCCTGCCGCCAATGTGAAAGAGTTTGCCCCGACAAATGCATTGAAATCACTGCGCACAAGAGCCCAGAGACCAACAAGCTCGAACTCATCGACTTCAAAATCGACCATGGTCTGTGCATGTTCTGCGGACTTTGCACAGAGGTTTGCCCAACCTTATGCATCATCAACACAAGCGATTTTGAAATGGCCGACTATTCTCGTGCCGCACTCATCTTCGACATCAAGAAGCTGACATTGAGCCAAGAAGAATCTGCGTATTACTTTGCGCAGAAGGAAATGCCACTTCCAAAACCGAAACCAGCCAAGGCAGCAGCTCCGGCTGCAGCTGCCGCCGCAAAGCCTGCAGAAGGCGCCGCCAAACCTGCCGCTCCAGCTGCTGCGAAACCAGCAGAAGGCGAGGCGAAGGCTGCCCCTGCTAAGCCTGCTGAGGGCGAGGCGAAGACAGAAGCTAAGGCTGAAACCAAGACAGAAGCCAAAGCCGACGATAAAGCCAAGGAAGAAAAGACAGAAGCTAAAGCTGATAAGGCTGAAGCTAAAGCTGATAAGGCTGAAGCCAAAGACGACAAATCCGAAGCCAAAGACGACAAGTCCAAAGACAAGGAAGAGAAGTCCAAGGACGATAAGCCCGAAGCCAAGGCAAAAGGCAAAGACAAAGAAGATAAGAAGGATGCGAAGTCTGAAGACAAATCATCCGAATCTGAAGATTCAAAATCTGGCGAATCAAAATCTGACTAGTAGAGAAAGCGACTCAAAGGACAAGGAAATGGATTTCGTAGCCGAATTATTGAAGGCACCGCAAACAGAACTCTGGGTGTTCTACACCCTTGCTGCAATTGCGTTTCCACTTGCTATAGGCGTCATCTTCGATAAGATGATTATTCGCAGTGGTTTCCTTCTGATTGGAGTGTTCGGCACCATATCTGGTTTCTTCCTACTTCTTCAAGCACAATTTTTGGCTCTTGCACAAATCATGATTTATGCAGTCGGCATCACGCTGGTTGTAGTCATCGCGCTGATGCTCACAAACCCGAGGCTTGAGTCAGACACAACAATTACAAAGAAGGGTGGCGGCTGGGGCGCTGCTGTCATCGCCGCAATAGCATTCGTGACTGTCTACGCAGCAGTGCGTTCAGAACATTGGCCCGTAAGCGACGAAGTGATGGGCGCCAACAATGTTCAGCAGCTCGGAGAGGCGCTCACCACCGTCTATTCGATTCCATTTGAATTTGCTTCGATTCTTCTACTCGCAGCGTTGATGGGAGCAATCATGCTCGCCAAGGCAGAGCCATTGCCTAAATCGACAGACAGCGAGGAAACACCGGAAAAACAACTGACAGGGGCCACAAGATAATGACGACCACCACTCAAGTAGCTGAAGAGCCAACAGTTGCCCCTGCAATTGCATATGCAGTCGTAATTTCAATTGCCATCGGCGTTTACACGGCAATGATCAGCAATCCGGACCCGAATGTCAGAGGTGAGCTAATTGGAAACCGCTACGACCTTTGGATTACGGTCGGAATAGTAGCTCTTGGCTGGCTGGCTGCAAAGATGCGTGGGTCGGCGCCGGTTGTGGCAGCAATCGGAATCGTCGGCATATTCATCATTCTTACAATCAGCCAAACGCCTCTAGTTCGCTTTCTAACTCTGGGTGCAGCGCTGTTTTCAATCGGCATGTACGGCATGGTGGCATCGAGAAACGCCGTGCGTGTGTTGATGTCAATCGAGTTGATGCTCAACGCAGTGAACATAAACCTAATCGCATTTGCTCGTTATGTTGATCCAGGAACAATCAAAGGTCAGTTGTTTGCAATCTTCATCTTGACCGTAGCCGCGGCGGAAGCAGCAGTCGGGCTAGCCATCGTGCTTTCCATGTATCGCAACATGTCCACGGTCGACATGGACAAGTTCAATTTGCTCAAGTGGTAGGAAAGCGAATTACGCTTTCTTTGCTGCGACTTTTACGGCCTTTACGACTTCAACCGGACACGGTGCTTGAAGTACGACTTCTTGTGAAACGCTGCCCATAAACATGCGCTTCAGCTGCGTGTGTGCACGGCTGCCGAGAATAAGCAGTCCCGCCTGCCAAGTTCGTGCGGCTTCCAAAATAGTTTCTGCGGGCGCCCCGTCTCGAAGTTCGGCTTTTACTCTTGTTTCGCCGAAAGCTTTTTCAAATTGCTCTTGTGTATCTCTCAGAAAGTCTCTTGTTGAGTTGGTTTGCTTTGAGCGATCTTTATTGACGTTTCGAGAGTGCAACGCCTCAAAACCATCATAGTTGTCAACCGCCGGTGGTAGCACCGACAAAAGCATGAATTGCGTATCCGATGACCAGGGCATGTTCAAAGTCCACTCCAAAGCACTTCTTGAGTGGTCTGAATCGTCAACGGCGACCAATACTTTCTTGTCGAACTCCGCGACACCCTCGTGCGCATGCTGATAGCGTGCGATCAAAGTTGAACAGTTGCCGTGAAGCAACACAGTTTGCGAAACACTCCCCAAAACTATGCGCGTCACTCCCTGCCTGCCGCGCGAGCCCATAACGATTAAGTCGGCTTTGAGCGCGTTTGCTTGCGCCAAGATGAGCTCCTTGCAGTCGCCGATTGTCGCTTCACTCGTTACGGAGCACTTGGGGAACGCTGCTGAGATCTTCTTAGCGATCTCATCCGTCAGCTGCTTTGCCGACTCCAGCGCCTTGTTGTAAATGTCGTCGGCTTCATTAGCCTTCAAGGAGCCCAGTAAAGAGTCGCTTCGGTCTATGGCACAGAAGACCTTGAAGGTGCTTCCATCCGGCCACATGCGATTTAAAAGCACATCGACGGCGACGTTGGAGTGCGGGGTATTGTCGACAGCAAGAAGTATGTCCATGAGATCCTCGCGCGTTTAAACAGGCAGGTGTATCGGAGGAGAGCTGCCCTTACGCTTTCCACGCGAACCTCGATATCTCAATTATATAGGAATCAGGAATTACACAAGTTGTCAGGCAAAGATTGCGGCACGAGTGCACAGCATCACGGCTTTCCTAACTCAATCCAAACTAAACCAAAACAGCGACGAGCCGATCTTAATTACATCGCCATCTTTGACTTGTTCCTTACTCACGATTTTTCTGCCATTCATCAAAGCTTCAGGCTGAGCTTCTTTGTCTTCAACAAAGAAGGCGCCATCAACTTCAGTGATTGCGATGTAGCCGGCGGTAAGTTCCGTTTTGTGCAAGCGAATCTCGCAGTCGTCTGCGCATCCGACCTTGCAATCGGATGACACTATGGGCAGTTTTTTGTTGCTCATCAGATCAACAAGAAACGCGCGTACATTTCCGACCACTGACACCGCCGCCAATCTATTGATGAGTTACCGGAAGTTGACAATCGCTTGACGGAGGAAGCCGAGAGCCCAGTCATGGAGCTGGTTCCAGCCGATGACGTGGCGCATCGATGTCATTCTTCTGCGTTTTTCTTCAACGCCCATCGACAACGCTTTGTTGATAGCGTTTGAAACTTCTTCAGGATTTTCCGGTTCGATCATAATTGCGCCTTGCGAAAGTTCGAGTGCGCAACCGGCTTTGTCACTGAGAAGAAGAACACCTTGCTCATCCTGTCGGCAAGCAACATATTCTTTAGCGATCAGGTTCAAACCGTCTTTCACCGAACTCACAACCATCACATCAGCAGCTTGATACCACGCCGAAAGCTCGCTTTGATCGAGGTTTCCACTGAGGTGAACAATTGGCTGCCAACCATCAAATCCATACTTGGAATTGATTTCTTGTATCGCCGTTTCTACCTGTTTTGCATAATCAGAGAATGCAGATTCTTGAGATTGTGGTGGCTGTGACAGTTGCACATAGTGGAATCGGCGATGCATTTCCGGTTTCGTCTCGAGGAAATGGCGCAGACCGTTCAGTTTTTCCAACACACCTTTGGTGTAATCGAGTCTGTCGACACCAAGAATGATTTGATTGGCGAGACGATAATTCACTCCCAACGCTTCGGCCATCGGACGGCTCGCTTTTGCAAGTTTCTGCCACAAGCTGAAGTCAATGCCCAACGGCATTACGACAACCTTGGTTTTGCTTTGACGGCGGTAGACTTCCATCTTGAACATGTCTACAACCGCATTGGGCAGCACCATTTGCACTGTCTTGAGGAAGTTCTGCGCATATTCGGTTGTGTGGAAACCAATTAACCGATTGGAAAGCAACGCCTCGACATATTCTTTTGCGATTGGCGACGCAGCAACAATCTCAGGCGCCGGCCATGGAATATGCCAGAACTGGCAGAGGATAATACCGGTCTGCATCGCCATAAGCGGCGCCACAAGCGCCAGTTGGTGGTCGTGCAACCAACAAAGAGTAGGGTAGCTCTCGGCGCATACATTTAGACCTTCGGACGCAACCACTTCATTCAGCTGTCTGAATGCTTTCCACTTTTCAAAATCGAACTGAGCCTTTTCCGGCATGCCATGAAAAAGCGGCCACAGATACCCGGAGGCAATTTGGTTGTGACGGTCTCTGATTCCAGGCGCAACCTGCGGGGTGTAAAACGCAAAGCTACTGTTGTCAGCGCCTTCAGAGGGAACGCCAGACAGCGCAAACCAATGAATTTTGGCGCCGAGGCGCTTCACAACTGGTTCTAAACTGGTTGAGATGCCGCCGGACTCGCCAGGACCCCGGTAGGAAATCACCTTGAGCGTAGGAAGGTGAATTTCAAGCTGGCCCAAGTCTTCAGACGTGACAGGCGACAGCAGTACAGGGGGTTCAGTGAGACTGGGCATTTGGGTCCTTTCCGATTTGGGCTTCATATATATAGTGACTGGGAAACCTTGTAATTGGGCTGCAAAAAACTGCCAGCACGTCTTTATTCAGTTTTGCGGATGGTCAAAACTCCGCTGCCAGACGCCTGGACTAGAAACCTTATGATGGCAATAAACCGGGGTTTCACCTTCCTGGGAAACCGCTAAAACCCACGCAGGGGGTTACGTCGATTGCACTACCAACAATAAGAGTAAGGGATATATGAACGGTAATCAAGTTGTACCTGGCTAATTAATGAGAACTTATTGCGCCCGAGCCGCAATGCAGCACCAGTAGAAACTTCTTGAAAACACCCCTTCTTTCACGTTTCGTCACAATCTGAAGTGGCGAATTTTTGCGGGTTTCAAGCAAATTCGTCAGTGTTAATGAAACGCTTTTAGTCTAAGCCGGGACCGACACCACATACGGTGCGCAGCGGTGTGCATATGGTGGCGTGCAAACTATAGCTTGCATTTAAAGCCAAATAGAAATCATAGTTTGCACCCAGACGTCAACGAAAGTCAGTCAATCAGCCCAGGAAGATCGACTATCTCCACTCGCTTGTTTTTCATATCGACGGTCGGCACCAGTTGTTTGACAAAGGGAACAAGCACAGTCGCCTTCTCCTTCTCCTTCTCCGAAACCTTTTCGAGATCCTCAATAAGGTGATCTTTGAGAATTTCCAGGAGTTCCCCGTGCTCGCCTACGATACCGGATATGATACCAACTCGCGAGCCACCAACAATATATACATCCAGCCCGATTAAATCATCGATCCACCACTCGTCGTTTCCAAGTTCGCGAATCATTGCGCGTGGTGCATACAAAACCGCATCGAGAAGCTCTTCCGCATCAGTTCGGCTTTCGTAATCCTCGAGAATGAGATACAAGATCTTTTTGTCGAGAGAGAGACTTTCCACGTTGACTTTTTCAGTTATGCCATCTTCGAGTTCGCAGAATACGTACGTCACATCGAGAAGCAATTCAGGATTGTTGGTAGTCGGACGTACTTTCATGCAGCCGTTCAAGCCGTGAAAACCTACGACTTTGCCGACGCAAAACAAATCATCGTCATCAGGTATGGTATCAGGCATTAGGCTTAGCGAGGCATCGGTGATGACAGAGGTCTGGATTCTTGCTTCCAGCGTTTAAACAAATTGTTGTCGAAATTGAATTGATCGAGTACTCGTCCGACAACGAAATCAACTTGGTCTGAAATAGTCTGCGGGCGATGATAATAGCCTGGTGAGGCGCAAGAGACTATCGCACCGGCTTCAGAAAGTGCGAGCATATTTTTAAGTTGAATATGGCCAAATGGCATCTCGCGCACCATCACCAAAAATGGACGGCGTTCTTTCAAATTCACCGCCGCCGCTCTTTGAATGAGATTGTCGGTGAGTCCATTAGCAACAGAGCCCAAAGTGCCCACGCTACAAGGCACAATAGCCATGCCCCGCACCCTGTATGAACCACTCGCAACCGACGCACCATAGTCAGTCAGTTGATGAAGCTTGAGCGGAGCAGACTCAGGAAGGTTTAGATATTCCAATAACTCTTTGCGCAAATCTTCGCCGAAAACCAAGTCATTTTCTTCTTTCATCACGACAAGAGCAGCCTTTGAAACCATGAGCTCGACAGGATATTCAGTCTCAAGGAGATATTGCAACAATCGCAGTCCGTAAATCGAACCGCTCGCTCCGGTTATAGCAAGCACCATAGGCAGTGGCACATCAGAGTTGCCGCTTGTGTGACCGGAAGATCTAACTGGTGCCATTGACTCCTCTTTTCAAAGGCTGACGTACCTTTTACTGTGGCTAATATCCTTAGAAGCTCGCCCTCAGAAGCTTGAACCCGGGGCAGCTTGTTGTTCGCCGACAGGGGAAGCACCATTTGGCGGAAACGATATGGGAGGTGCTTGATTGCTCGGCGCAGCAAACGGTGGAGTTGCAGCTCCACCAGGGAAGCCACCGCCTTGTTGCGAAGCAGCTGCCGGAGGCGCTGCCTGCAGAGCAGACTCGAAGTCCTTTGCCGGTGGTGTTTCTTTTGTCGGTGAAAAACGACGTCCGGAATCACCGATAGGTTCAAACCCTGTATCAATAATCGAATCTTGTCCGGGTGATGCACTCAGCCCGATCTTAAACGGCGCATCAAGGCGAATCGTAATCGGAGAGCCGCTCATAATGTAAAGATCCTGCCCTCGTTTCACGAGAGATCTAATCTTATCGTGTCCTCTCTGCATTCCTCTTTGCTGTCTTTGATCGATACCGTATATAGCATCACGCATCAGTTGCTGCTTCGTCAAAACTTGAGGACCACGTCCGCCGCTCATGAGCATACGGTTGCGTTCTGCCACACCTGGAGCCACTGCATCGAAGCCGGCCTGCGATCCTACGTAACCGACACTGCCACCAATATTGGTGTTAGCCATCTGACGGCCTCGGCCCATTACCACAGTTTCTCCAACCATAGAAGCAACGAGTGGGTAGGAAACACCATCCGGTGTTCGCAATGAAGTTAGCGTCGTGCGCAGCTTTCCGGTAGGTTTCGGAAATCCTTTTTGTGTGGGCAAACTTCTTCCAGGAATTGCTTCAACGACTTCGCCAATGATTTGTGCGCCGTTTGGAATCAAAACATCCGTTCCATTTGCCAAAATCGGAGCTGAGATTGTGATTGTGAACTTCTCACCCTGACGGCTTTTCGATGATGCAATTGTTTCGTCTAAGCGACCTTCAAATGTGGTTCCTACAGGCAACATTGCTGTCTTGCCTGCCATCGATGACGGCCCTTTGTAATATGCTTCGGGGTCGGTTTTTCTCTGAGCATCGGCAATTTGTGGAAGGAAAAGAGAGCCTACGATCGACAAACATGCTGCGGTCGCAACAGTGGTTCGATTGACGCGCCCGGCCAAGCATAGAATAAATGAGCCTAGGATAAAATCGGCTCTGGGTGTGGGATTTACATTGCTCATAGTAAAGACCTTCTAAGTTGCATCATCATTGGAGTCGGATTTTTTGGCATCTGGTTTGTCGTTTTCGTATTTCTTTTTTGCGATCAGCTGCGAGTAAATATACGCCATTAGCCAAGCAAGAATGACGGCGGTGATAATCCATACGCCTATTCTCCAGATTCCGAAAAGAAACTTGAGCAGCCCCGGCATCAAGATAGAAAATGCGGTGACGACGATCAGGGCGCCACCAATAAATTTCATCGTTGAGGAATTGAGCTTCATTGTCAGGTCCTGCTAGCGGTTCTTGCCCGTCTTGATTAATCGCATTGGGTCGATACGAGACTCCTCGCATTCAGTATACTTCCTTGCGGGGTACCGCGCTCCGGCGCTGTTTGCTTGCCGGATTCGCACCACCAGATATCCGGATAAAGAATGCGTGCCTTTTGCGAGTTTAGCACCGGTGCTTAGAAATCTCGGTTTAAGTAGCTGTCGAAGCGCGCGATCATGATGGGCGCCACTACCTTGGTGCCGGCATACCAGGCACCGACGACCACGGCAGGCAGCGCCAAAACCCTGATGAACACAGGAATAAAGGCATAGAAGAAACTAAGAATGAGAATTGCCGAGCCAATCGTCAAAACCTGACTGAGCCGCGTAATTAGTTGTTCTTGTCCGTCTCGCGGCATGCGCGCGAATGAGTCGGACAAGATGTTCATGTAGTTGCCCCAGAGCTTCTTAGCGCCACCGGTGCCTTCTTTCCACGCCTGAGTCTCCATAATATTTTTTGGCCCGGTGCCGCCGCCCTCAAAGCGTTTGCCGCCCTGCTCGGTTTGTGCCGGCATGCCCGGAGATGCATCTATGGAGTCAGGACCGTCGCCGGCGCGACCCTTCTTGCCGCCCCTTGGTCCGCCACCCTTCGTCTTGCTGAAGTCCATTGTTCGCTCCTTGAATCGCGATCTGTTAGTAAGAGGTTCCAAAAGAGTCCCAAAAGAATGCCAACTACAAAATTGCCAAAAATAAAAATGGCTCTACTTACTTTTACCCTTATCGTGCTTTTTCCTAGCCTTAGACAACCAGTCTTCTACTTCTTTGCGGTTGGGATTGTTATCCTCTGCCGTTTCCAAGAATGAATTGGCAAATTCCTCTGCTTTATCAGCATTTGCCGCCTCGGTTCTGGAAAAGAGCAGAAACATCCCATAATGAGCGCTGGCAAACTCAGGGTCGGCAATCAACGCCTGTTTGTAGTGGTCTTGCGCAATTTCCGGAATTTTTCTTTTCATGGCGGCATCGCCAAGCTGCGTGTGTCTTATCGCTTCGTTTCTCTGCGTATTGATTTTGCTTATACCTTGCTCGGCTCTGGGAGCCACTTCAGGCAGTTCTTTGGCATAAGTGAATGCTTGCTCGGCAGCCTTGAGATCGCCGTCGTTGAAGCATTGCTCGCCGAGTGTGAGGAGCTCATAGGGCTCGTCACGATGCGCATTGATGACCTCGCCGTAGTGACCACGGGCTTCCTTGTAGCGCCCTTGGGACATCGCCTTGGCACCCTCGTTGAGAGCAATGTTCTCCTTCAGGTTCTTGGCGCCGTTTTTCACCATCGAACCGCGCACCGATTGCTCGGTCACAACGCTTTGAAGTTGGTCCATCAGCTGCTGCCAGCCCATCGGATACTGCCCGTCTCGGCGCGCTTTGCGGAAGTAAACCCGTGAAAGTCCCAACAAAGCCTCGGGATCATCAGGCTTGGTAGCAAGAATGGTGCGAAACTCGGTCTCGGCGACATCCAATTTATCTTGACGCAGCGCCAGTTCTGCCAGTTGATTGCGCAGGTTCATGTCGTTGGGCAAGATTTCCAAGGCATTGTGCATTTCGGCAATGGCCAGCTCTCCATCACCACGAATGGCATAGTACTCTGCCATGTGTCGATAGGGTTCTGGATTGTGAGGATCTTGAGCAATTGAGGCTCTCCACGATTGAAGAGCAGCAGGACCATCTCCTTGCTGACGATATATATCGCCTTCAATCTGGCTCCACAAGCCGTTGCGCTCGGTTTTGGGAATCCCTTTCAGCTCGAGAAACGCATCTTCCGGTTTGCCTTGTTGATTCAAAACGATCGCTCGCTGCAGTCGTGCGGGCCAATAATCGCTCTTCAACTTGATCGCTTTTACAACGAGCTCCTCTCCTTCTTTGTCCTTCTTGTCGATGCGAAGGAGCGCTGTTGCAAGATTGGTGATGTTCTCAGCATCATCCTGCGCAAGAGTCATCGCTTTGCGAAATGGTTCTATCGCCCCTTCGGGATCATCCTGCGCGAGTTTGACCATTCCAAGTGTTTGCTGGGCGATAACGATGTCGGGATTGTCTTTAATCGCCATGTTCGAGAGTTTTTCCGCGGCCTCGAGATAAAGGTCGCGCTTTGCCGGCGACGCAACTGAGCCCGAGTGAACGAACGCAACAAACCCACCGGATGCCTTGACGTTAGGATTGTCGGCAAATTTTTCTTTTGCTTTTTTGACTATCTTTTCTGCTTCGACAATTTTGGTTGGTGACGATGATTGTTTCGCCAAGGACACTGCCAAACCTGCGTATGCATCTCCAGTTTCATCATCCGTAATCAAGCCTCGATAAGCTTCTTCGGCTTGCTTGAACTTGCTTTGAATCAAGAGATCATCGGCTTCGGCGATATTGCTGACGGCAAAAGAAGGTAAGCAGGTGGAACCAGCTATGGTGAAAGCCAGGGACAGAGCCAACAAAATGCGGCTTGTTGAACTACTTATCGCTCTTCTCGAGTTCGTCAGCTTTCTTAGTCTCCTTGTCTGCTTCTTTATTATCGCCTAATTGTTTCAACGCTTCTGCTAGCATACGGTGAGGTTTGGGGTGATTAGGAGCGATGGCTGCAGCTTCTGTTGCAGCAGATTTGGCAGAAACCCAATTATTCTCGCCTTTTCCCTTTTCAAACTCTTTTACGAACGGCTCAATGCGCGAAGTATCGATTCTTCTCAAGGCAGGTCCCGCTTCAGGATCGCCCATAGTCTTGGACTGCCGGTAGTTTACAGCAGCCTGATCCATGTCTCCCTTTTTCTCCCAAACTGCACCCATCAAATAATATAGGTGAGCATCGGCAGGATCTTTATCCAATCCGTCAGTTAAATCTTTGACCGCACCATCGGTGTCACCAGATCCCATCTTTTTTTCAACCTGTCCGTACAGCGCAAGGTTTTTCACTCTTGGTGGTGGCGCAGCAGCAGTTGCCGTGGAGGGCGTGCCACCGGCAGGAGTGCCACCGGCAGGCGGAGTTCCGCCAGCGGGTGCGGAAGTGCCACCCGGAGGCGTAACGGGTTGGCCGGTCATTCTCGCAATCGCATTGCGCAAATCCGGGTGAATCAAATCATTGAGTTGCGCTGCGCGCTGATAGCCTTGAAGGGCTGAGTTGTTGTCTCCAAGCCGTTCTTTGCCGCGCCCCCAGACATACCACATCTCGGCATCGTCTGGTTTTTGTTTGAGGCTGTCTTGAACTTTTTGGAGCGTTCCTTGCACCACTTCAGGAGATGCAAGGGCTGAAGAAACGACCGCGAGGTGGAAACTGCGGCGCGCTTTCAATATGCGCGGATCTGTCGGTGCCTTTCTCCAGGCTTCTTCGTATTGCATTTTGGCTCGTTCGAAGTCACCAGACAGCTGGTAAGCGCCACCAAGCATAAGGTAGTTATCACAACTTGGATTAATAGAGACAGCTTCTCTAGCTACTTCTACTAATCCTCTTATTGCGTCGGAGTTCTGGTTAATCGCCACCGAGCGGCGATAGCAGACTGCAGCGTTTTGAAGGCGAGCGAGAAAGACTTTTCCTCGTCCTTGCTCTTTGGCTTTCTGAGCAGCGACTTTGAGAATATCAGCCATGCGCAGGTGGCAATCGGCCTGTTCGTTTTTCTCTTCTTTCTTCCAATCCTTAGCTACAGCGTACTTGAACTCCTGGTAGCCGGGAATTTCTTTGCCTTGCTTGACCAAAACTTTTCCGAGGCGGTAACGGTTTGGTCCCGTGTCAGCCATTCTTACGCATTTGCGGTATTCAACAATCGCTTCCGGGTAGTTGCCGCCGACCTCAGCATCATCTGCCATGGACATGCGAACTCTGATGTTGTCGGGATCTTTGCCTATGGCTCTCAGACAAGAATCGAGGTTCCTATCTGCAGGATCATTATTGGGATCTACATACAGTGCCTCTCTATATTGTTTTATTGCCTCATAGTATTTTTTCCTATTAGCAAGCAAATCTCCGTAGTGCAGCCGTGCGCTGGAGAGGTTCATACGGAACGTCTGGTTTTCGGGATCCATGTTGAGAGCTTCTTCGTGCTCTCTGATTGCATCAGGCCACAAGCCTTTCGAGCCGAGTTCTACGGCGCGGTTGTTGTGTTCTAGTGGTGTTTGCGGGTTTGGTGTGCTGAGGACGATGCCTCCGCCACCACCGCCGCCACGTGCTCTACCCTTGGCCAATGCGGCGTTTCCTACTAAGGATAAAGAGAGTGCTAATGCGACTGATAAAGATAATAGGTATGGAAAAGTCTGTGTCTTTGTGGGTTTCGGACGTTCCATCTCAGATTTTTGAGAAGAGTGTTTATTCATTGAGTAAAGTGACAAGTCAATAAACCCGCTTGGGGTTGGTGTTCTACAGGAGACACAAACGAGGTAATACCCATTGTATCCACTTGCATTATGCAAAGCACGAGATTAGACGCACTGGGGTTCCTCCTAAATCTTTGACTCGGAGGGTAAAAATGTTAGCTGGACAACAAAAAAGTTAACGCACAAAGGCTTCTTGTTGACAAGCCCCTCGAAAAGAATTAAAAATTACTCAATTCGTTGCTGCCCAGTGAATCGCGTGCGTATTTGCCGAGGAGATCAATCTCTATATAAACTGTTAATATGATCTAAGTAGCTGTAAGCCCAGACCCCCCACGATTCTTTTTGTCTCTGGCGTTTCTTACTAAAACAAGGGCAGGCAGCTAGCTCGGCTTCCATGGAGGAAAGAGGTGTGAAACCTTCTCTATTGCCTATTTTGGCTGCATCTACACTGGCTATCGCATTTGCGGGTGCCGCTTTGGCACAGCTTCCGCCAACGAATATGGGCAAATACGTCCATCAACCGGGCGACAATCAATATTCCTCAGCAACGCAAGCAACACGACACGCTCCGGCACCTGTGACTCCCCCGCCTGTATTCAATAATGGCGGCGGAGGCGGTGGTGGCGGCGGCGGCTGGACACGCACACCGAAGCCCAGAATGCCTGACATTTCACTGGAGCCAATTCCGGCTGACGAACCAATCGTTCCTGTCGGATTCCCACCACTGCCAGAACGCCTCGATATTCCCTCCGGCGGCGTAGCGCTGGGTGGTACCGGTGGCGGCTTCTCGTCATCTTATGGCGGCGGTGGCGGCGGCGGCGGTGGCGGCGGAGCGCCCGGCATGGGCGGTTCTGGCGGCCCCGGCGGCGGCGGCGGTGGAGCTCCGGCTCAACCCACATTCCATCAACATTACGGCCACGTTCCTCCGGGCGCCTTCGTGCAACCTCCACAAGGTGGCGGTGGCGGCGGCGGAATGAGCGCTGGGGGCTCATCCCCATCCACAGCCGGCGGAAGCGGCTACTACAAATGCAGAGAAGCGCCGCCTATCAGCAAACCGATTGCTAACGGCGACATGTTCTCCACTGGGGGCGGCGGCGATGGAGCCCCTGCATTCAGCAGCGGCGCAGCCAACAGCCTCAGAAAGTTGGGCAAAGAACCCAAACTCAACGATCGGCAAGCCGAAGGCGGCACCATAGCCCCTGACGTTCCGACACCAGTACAAATCAATCAGGCCTCTACTCAAGATCTGTCACTTCCTGAAGACGAATTCCAGGTTCAACAACCAAAGAAAAACGGTCCCGGAAGCAAACTTGGCAAACAAATCGGCAGACAGGTGGGCCGCAACGTAAACAGAATGATGCAACAAATGAACTCGATGCCGATGCCACGGCTCGGCGGAAATTAGGCAAATTGGCTTGGGGTAAGGAGTTAGGACCATGCGTAAATTGTTTCTTTTAGGACTAGCGATGTCGACGATGTGCTCATTTGCACTCGTTGCCGCGCCGGCCCACGCACAAAAGGTCAATGCAAAAGCGCAAGAAAAGGTGCGTTGGTTTACTGCACCTCGCGAAATGCAAATCGTTGACGAGCGCCCAATCATCAAAGACTTCCGCGAAGCCCCTCAGGCCGAGCAGATGATCGACCTTCCACCTGGACCACAAGCCGGTGGCGGTGGAATGGGCGGCGGCGGTTCGGGCGCCCTCGGTGGCGGCGGACCGACATTGCCGGCAGGCGGAATGCAGCTGGGCGGACCAGGCGCTTCCCCTTACCGTGCCTCCTCTGGACCCTCTCTGCCTAACGCAAGGGGCTTCCAAGGCACAAATATTCCTGCCAAAGGTTTTGCTCCGAAAGGACTGCAGAACGGACAATCTACCAACCGTTTGATGGGCAAAATGATGCCTCCGGCCCAAGGTAATCCGAGCGCTGGTGCTGCAAGAGGCATGGGACCGACAGTCGGTCGCTCCTCCGGCAACGCTCCGGCCGGACCAGTGGCCGCAAGTTACGGAAGAGGTTATGGCTCGGGCTCCGGCGCTGCCGTCGGTGACTCCAGCAGAACCGATACAGCTGTCAGAGGATTCCTGCTTAAGAAGAACTAGGAGAGGTTACCCGCCATATAATGCGTCTTGCCATCGGCTTACTTTTAATATCAACACTGGCTCTGTCCACGACGAGCTGCTCTCAACTGGGGGCAGCTTCAGGCTCTTCTGATAATCGCACTGCAACCCCAGGCGGATCAGGTGGAGTTTTGAGCAAGTTGAGACCGCATGCCGACCCGGCGATGATTGCACAGATGCGGCAAGAAGACCTCGCCAAAGCGCAACAGGCTCAAGCTGAAGCCGAGCGCCTCGCTCAAGCTACGCAAGATGGAATCGGGCGCATACTTCCTAGAGTTTCGACCGATCCCATCGCGCCGGCCGGCGACCTCGGAGCCGCATTGGCTGCCGGCGCTGCCGATCCAGCAGTCGTGGCTCCTACCGCTGAGAGCGGCTGGGGGCAAGCGACGACCGCAGCCAACGTGACTGCAGCCAGCACCGAAGTGACTTCGTCGGCCACACCGGCGATTCCACAAATCGCTGCCGCCACATATGGTGCCAACTATGGAGTGGCCAACCCAGCCGTTCCACCACCTCCACCCGGAGCGCTCTCGGGCGGCTCAATGGTGCCGCCACCACCGGCAGTGACACTGTCGACACAAGCGAACCTTGGTCAAGCCGGCTATCCACCTCCCGCCCCTTATCCGTACGCCGCATATCCGTATCCATATCCGCAACAAATGGGATATCCGATGCAACCACAGCAAATGATGCCGGGTCAGGAAGCAGCTCCTGCTCAACCTCAACGCCCCGCTTTGTTTGGCAATAAGACAAGTGGCTCTTCAGGCGATGAGGAAAAGAAAGTCGAGCGCCCCAAGAAAGAGTTCATTCCTATCGCCCCAGTTGGAATGGAGCCTCGTTCACCATACAAACAACGCGATGACTTGCGGATTTTGTGGAAAGGCTTGCTTGCCTCTTCCGGCATGCGCCAAGTCCTAAACAAAGACGACAAGTTAGCAGACTTGCTTAATCGCACCGACGTCGGACTGCCTACCGAATCTACCAAGGGAAGCTTCAGCGTTTCTCAAAGACAGATCGATGCAGTGTTCAAAGCAGTGCCGATTGACAAGAAAGTGCAACCACTGGTTAGACAAAAGCAACAAGAACTCGTTCAAGCTTATTACCGCTATTTGCATGCATACAACAGATTCGCTCTCGAGCAGCAAACCGTTGCCGCTCGCAAGCAAGAAGTCGAAGTCGCCAGCTCTGATGCTGAAAAGCAAAGAGCCGCTGCCGATCTTGCAAGAGCACAAAACGATGCGGATGCCACTAAAGAGGACATGAAGACGGCTCAATATGAGCTGGCTGCGGCCGCAGGGGCAAATGCAGCGCGCTCGGTAATCGCAAAGGTCGCAAACATTGCACCGAGCATCGAGTCGCTGGCCCAGGCAGAAGCATCGCAGGCACCCCAGGAAACCAACGATGGCGGAGTACTGGCATCCGCCCGATCCTTCTTCTTTGGAGGACGCGGCAAAGAGAAGAATTCTTCTCCACCTGCCGAAGAACCCAAAAAGCAGAAGGAACCTAAGGAGAAAGTCGCAAAGAAAGATAAGTCGACAAACAAGAAGAGCGGGGAAAAAGGCGGAGACCTGACGCCGGCACCACAAACAGCTTCTGCTGAGCCGGCAAGCAAGGATGATTCTTCTTCTGGCGGAGAAGCACCATCTCAGGGTTCTGCTATCAGTTTCGAGCTGAAGGGCGTCAACATAACGGCGCGAAAATCGATTCTGTCTGTTTCCATCAAAAACAACGGATCCGATAGTTTCAGCTTTAGTCCTGAAGTGATAAGCGTCGCAGAGAACAACAAAAAACTCTCCGAAGCTGCACTAAGGGCTGATTTCGACCAAACACTCGTCAAGCCCAATGAAGAAGTAAAAGGAACGATCACTATTTTTGGTCGCCCCTGGAACGACAAGCTTGCCGTGTTTATCTCCGACGGTGGAAAAAATATTCAACTCCGCCGTTAGAGACGTTCTGTTCTGTCCTCAACGATTCCCAACCCCAACGGAATCGATTTTCAAAACTGATCAATCCCTCTTAATTCCGCTGCTCTTACTCAAGTCCCTCTCGTAACTCGATTCTTTCTATCTCTCTCATCCCCTTCTCTCGTTGCGACAACCTGTCCAGGTAAAACAAGACATGATTTATAACCGCATACGCCGACTAAAAGCCGCCGCATGGCTTTGGGCAATGACTCCAGCAGTCGCCCTTCTGGCTGTTCTTGTTTCAACAGATGTCCCTGCGGTTGCCCAACAAGTGCAATTGCCGAATAACGCCCAGGGTACAGTCGACGACTCCAACCCGACGACTGCTTTCGAGATCAGAAAGCGTTATCACTTGAGATATCCGTTTGCTAAAGAAGCCTTCAATTCGGACGAACTGCAAGTAGTCACCGAGGGTGGTGGCAACACGGCAGCCAATGGCGGCAACACTCAAACCCAACTTCCTTCAGGCGGCGGCATTCAAAACCTCCTGGGAGGCGGCGGCATTCCAGGATTGGGCGGCGCCGGACAAGGCGGACAAGGCAACAACAACCAAGTTCAATTGAAAGAATCGGTAGGGCCTGGCGAAGCGCACGTCAATGCCTACTCTTTTGTGATCAAGTTCTGCGATGACAACCCATATAAAGGCATCTGCTACATGCAGCCAAACTTGGAGTACGACGCAGCGCCTGCAACCAAGCGCGACGAAGAACTCTTCAAAAACTGCCTCACCACTTTCGGCTATCCTCTTTCTGATACGCAATTCCAGTTGATTGAACGAGAAAACAATCAACGTTTCTTAGAACTATTGTTTGACCCTGAGCGTTGGTTGTGGCTTGCTACCAACACCAGCCAAATCCAGGGCGCATCTGCTGCAAACAGCCTTGCAGGCGTTGCAGAATCGAGTTTCGATACAGCGGCCAACCGCATCTTCTATGCAGACAACGGCGGTTTGATCAACATCGCAAACGAAAACTCCGGCCGTCCGACATCTTCGCGCAACCCCTTCAAAGAAGTCAGTCAGGCAGTTTGGATGGTGCAGCAAATGTACCGTTTCGTGTTTGTGCCGATGGCTCTATTGTTCCTCCTTCCAGGTGCAGTCATCACTCAAGTCAAAAACTTCGTTTCGCATGGCTTTGGTGTGACTCCTGAAGGATCAAGCCCATTTGAAGGCATCTTGCGTTCAGTGATTGCAATCTTTTTGATTCCGGCGACTCAGCTTATCGTCAGTTACTCAATCGACGTAGGCAACTCGATGGCATACAGCGTGCGCGATTGGGTCGACCTGGGTGTCATCTTCGATCGCGTCCATGAAATGAGCTACAACCCGCCGGTCGACAACGTCGACAACGCCATCAAACCGCCTGCCGGCGTCGGCAATGGTGGTGGCGCCGGAGGAGGCGCTGCCGGAGGTGGTGCCGCGGGCGGTGGAGGAGCCGGAGGATTCCTGAGCGGTTTGTTAGGAGGCCTGGGCGGCTTGCTTGGTCAAGCATGGAACTGGGCTATGGGTCTAATCGGATTCGGCATGGGAGGTGAAGGTCTGGCTGCCAACGTGCCTGAAGAAGACACGACCCACGAGCGACAGTTATGGTTGTCTCAGATCTTGGAGGCAATATTCAACGGTGCCATGTTCATTGCATCACAGGTGCTCACCGCAATGAGCGCCTACCAACTGGTGTTCATGTGCTACCTCTATTTGCTTGGTCCAATCTCGGCAGCCTTGTTCGCCTGGCCTACGGTTTCGCAAGGCAAAAACGGCAAGTTCAACAGTATCTTCGGCAACTGGCTCTCGGCCGTGATTACGCTATCTCTATGGCGTTTCTACTGGCTGGTGATTCTTGCCGTCATGACCACTCGCTACATCTATGTAGGTCAGATCACCGACCTGCAATGGGAAGTTGCCATCTTCACTTGCTTCTTGGGATTGATGCTGTACGTTCCATTCAATCCGTTCACCTTTGATCCGGCTGCTGCATTCGAAGGCGCAGTGGGCAAAGGCTCGGCATTGATGCAAGGAACTCCGGGACAAGGCGGTCAAGCAGGAACACCCGGATTGGCTCAAATTGCCGGTCAAGCAGCCCAGCAAGCCGGTGCACCGCAAGGCGCCGTGCAAGGTGCGGTCGGTCAAATCACAGGCACCACCAACGCCATGGCTGCAATGTCGCAAAGAAGCTACGACTTCCAGCAACCAAGCAGCGGGCAAAGTTGGCGTGGTTATGATGGCAGCGCAGGTACTCCATCGTTCCAACCGCAGCCACCACCGTCTCAGGGACAGGGTCAGGGTCAAGGACAATCGCCTCAAACCTCGCCACCACCAGGAAGTGCGCCCGGAAGCGGATCCGGTCAAGACAGCAGTCAGCCACCGACGCAAGGCGGCGGCGCACCAGGGTCGACGCAAACACAAAGCCTCGCCGAGCAGACGGTCGCCCAAAACAACCCGGATGCAAACGTTTCCGGAATGCCACAGGGCACAGCACCTACCGACCTGTCTCCAGGTGGAGGCTCAGGCTCCGGTTCGGGTTCAGGCTCGGGCTCCGGCGGCGGCAACCAAGGCGACCCGCAATACAGAGTCAATCCTTCTGCTTCGCCGGCTCAAGCAAACCAAGGCATGCAGCAGATGACTCAAATCGCTTCTACGGTCACTGGTACCTCAGGACAAGGTTCATCAGGACCGCCGACATCAGCACCACAACAGCCACCGGGCTCAGTTGAGCCCAGTGGACCGGCATCCTCTGCGCCGCAGTCCCCTCCGCCGCAGGAGCCACCACCCAATCCCGGCTCAGGCCCACAGTGGGAAGGTCCCTCGCCTCCGCCACCACCTGAGCAATTCGGGAAGTAATCAGAAGTTTTTCTCTCTTTTGCACCAATAACCATCTAAAGAGGTTGGGAAGTAATGAAAACGGTTAAGACCAAAGCACTGGCAACAATAATAGGAAGGGTACTAGCGCTCTTTCTATTGATCAGTGCAGTTTCTGCAGTTTCCCAGACGGCAGTGCTGGCGCAAGGCGCCGGTGGCGGTGGCGGTGGCGGCGGCGGTGGTGGCGCGGCGTTGGTCGGCATCGA
>CAZCZI010000059.1:41462-44970 GCA_964503045.1 uncultured Candidatus Obscuribacterales bacterium | reverse complement strand
GCAGCCGCAGCCTTTCGATGCTTGCCGGCGCGTCCCTCCGGCAGCTCAAGCAAGAGTTTCGCAAGTTGTCCGGTCTTACCTTTTTTATCTAAACTCTCGAGATACTCACGCGTCTCTTTGGTGGAAACATTTTCGCCGCTTTCTAAACAAAGATCATGGAGCAACTCCAACATTTTGATTGGTGTGGCGATGTCGGTTCCTTTCAATTTCTTGAGGGAACGTTCAACAGCCAATCGCACAACCTGAAGGTGAAGGGGAGAAACGCGCGCGCAGTCTTTGAATGCACGAACCCATCGCGCCAAGGTTACTCGACCAATCAGTATGAGTTCCGCCAATACATCACCGAATATGACACCATCGATTCTGC
This sequence comes from uncultured Candidatus Obscuribacterales bacterium, assembly GCA_964503045.1. Taxonomy (GTDB): domain Bacteria; phylum Cyanobacteriota; class Vampirovibrionia; order Obscuribacterales; family Obscuribacteraceae; genus CAYZJR01. The sequence goes on along the minus strand of CAZCZI010000059.1, from coordinate 44,603 downwards.
ACTCGTCTATGCAGGAAATTAATGCGTCCAGCGCTACTCGTGCATTGTCGGGCTGTTTTCCGGTAAGACCAATCGCAATACACCAGCGTGCAAAGCCGATTGCTGACGTGTCGGGATCAAAAAGAGGTTCCCACGATCTCTCCCAAAACATTGACATACTTTCGAGATACGACGCCTGTATGCGAGCCTGAGACGCAAAGTACGATTCGCGGTTTTGCAGCCACACACCGGCCAATCCCGGTGCTGTCGGCACAAATAATTCGTACTTGGCGTGCAACAACTCCGTGGGGAAAAGTTGCTGTAAGTCTCGCGGTTTAAATTCCGGTGACACCCGAAAAATGTCATTCAAGGAGAAACCTCTATCACGATTGTTTGCCGAAAAGGGCAAAATGTCTTCGGTGTATCGGGCATGCATTGCAGCGTCTGGCCCGAGTCCTGGAAAGCGTTGGGCCATCGCCTCGAAATCATTACGCGGAGCACGGGCGCGTCCGGCAGCGACCCACCATTCTGCTTTGGTCATATTCTGCGAGGAGTTGCCTCCAAGCGCGAAGCGCAACGAATCTGCAAGTTCTCCGCGCAATGGTTGCGCTGCTTCTAGAGCCTCATCGCGTTTATCGGGGGCAAGACGAAGCAATGCTTGAATGTAGTCCGGGGAATTCGGAGTTTGCTTTGCTTTGTCCCATGCCAGCAGACGTTCGACAAGTACTCGCGGATCGATCCATCCGCCCTTGTGTGTCGGCGTCGAAAGCATCTGAAGTCCATTCGCCCTCGCAACCTGATGTGCAACACCAAGAAAACGCCTGCAGGTGAAAGCGACAATGGTATTTGTATCAGTGCGGCCGTATGAAGTCCATTTGCCCCAGGGTGCTTTGTAATGCACTACCCACGGTGTGCCGATAACAAAGTTTGCAAGACCAACGAGAGGATTGTTCATTCCGGTTTGTGGTTCGATCACGTATTTGTCAGTCCAGGCGATGCAGATCGCCGCGAGATCAAAATACTGGCCGCCACCGGCAAAAGGCGAGGAAACACCTGTAATGCTGGTACCCTCAGTTGTGCACAACATATCAACCGCTTTCTTTCGCAGAGGCGCCAGTCGCTCTGCAAGGTCGCTGGGTCTGTTCGCTGCTAGTCTGCACATACCGTCCAAACACATCTCGATATCTTCCCAGTCTGCGCCAGACTCCAATATGTGCAGCAGTTTGTAGGACAAATCGTCAATGTCGGTTATTTGTGTAATCGCATTCTTGGGATCAAGTCGTGGAACTTGTCTCGCATCCAATGCAAGAGCGCCGACAAATGCGATGTCCCCGTTCAGTGCTTTCAGAGCATCCTCGATTCCCGCAATTTCACGAATCTTGCCGGTGATTGCAGCGGCTGATTCTAGAAGTGCACTCAACTCTGTAACACTAGAGGCAGCTTGCGAGCCGGAGCCTGAGGCAGCGCGTTCGTCCATAGTCTCATCGTCTTCCGACTCACTATCATCCGAGTCACCTGCGGGCGAACTCGTTGATCCCATGAGCTTCTCGGCTCGTTGCTTCAACAATCCAGTCAAACCTTCCGAACGATACCGAAGTTCCTCCAAAATATCCTTCTCATCGGCAAGTTTTTGTTTCTCAATAAAATCGAGAACGCGCTTTTGAATGTCCTGGCTTGGATGTTCCAATCCCGCAACAACGACACAACCGAGCTTAACGCGGTCATCTGGACGCTTGTCGCTTAGAGCCTTGAGCAGCTTGATTGCTTCAATTGCGTGATCCTTTCCTTTCACCCGAAAGAGCGAACCCATATTGACCACAAGGTCGTCGATTGGTATCGACTCCGGTGAATATGTCGCCAATCTTGTGGCAGCCCAATGCAGAGCTTCTGTATTCCTCGACGTTAAAAGTGAGATAAGCTTCGGCATGAGCTGAAACTTCTCGTCATCGGATAGATTCATTGCATCGAAGACGGAGATAAACCACTTTATGCCGGACGGAACTCCATCTTTAGTTGTACCAGCAACCTTCAACTGGTCGTCAGAACCTATACGAGCAATCCAATAGAGTATTTTTTCCTTGAACCTTTCTTTGTCCAAAATCTCTTTGCTTGCGAATTCGAGGAATGTGTAATACCAAGATTTGTGCGCAACAGCCCTCTGCGTGCTCATGTCTCGAAAGAATTGCCAGTCAAACCCATTGCGGATAATATCTCGCCGCCATTGATCCGATTCCGATTGAGCTGCCAGATTTGAAATCGTGGTCATTGTCGGTTCATCATCGAGAACGCACCATATGTGGTTATCTAAAAGTTCTCGGTCAGCTTCGAGAAGATGCACAATCGACGCTTCTGTATCTGGCATACTCAATACGAAAGCACGCCAGTAAGCAGAGTCGCGATTGGCGATGGCGAGACCGTCGAGTTCCATCTGGCGCACCATTGCCCAGTGGGTTATTGCCCTTTCTGCACAGGCAAAAGCCATCCATTTATCTAACCACTTTGGCATTCGCGCTTCGAGGATTGGGCGGCAATGTTTTGCCTCCGGAATTCCAACCGCACCAAGCTTTCTTATCTCAGTGAGTCCACAAGTTGCAAGCACAGCCATTTTGGAAACTTCTAGAGCTTTAGCATCGTTAGCTTGACGTGGAAGATCATGCTGAAGCTTTTTGATCTCAGCCGCAATCTTCTTTTCTCGATCAGACATCGAGTCCTGCATTAGTGGATTGTTCAACCAAGGGTTCGCCTTCACCCTCATCGCATGTTGACTGACCCGATACCAATCAATCGCTCTTTGCGCCACGCTTTTGCGATAGGCTTCGTCTGTTCCTTGAAACAAAGAAATGACCGCTTGCGGATCATGTTTGACCAGAACTTCGTCAAGAAACAGTGATTTCATTTCGAGCCTCTTCGCAAATCACCGCATGAATTGCCTGACCAGTACTCTCAAGAATCCTGCACAGTAATTTCAACCGCCAGAATATGCGCGCATGGTCCGCGTTCGCCGGGGTGTTTCGAATACCACGGACAAGTGCATCGCGCCATGTTTTCGTCGAGTTGAACATGGTGTTCAGTCTCCGTGCCTTTCACGTATGCTTCAACTTTTCCGCTGTCGTTTTTCGAAGAAATGCGCACGCATTTACCTCCGACCAATTCGCGCGCACG
>CAZCZI010000059.1:38814-41362 GCA_964503045.1 uncultured Candidatus Obscuribacterales bacterium | reverse complement strand
AGCCTGATGCCTTTTCCGGCCGGCACTATATACGATACTGTTCCTTTTGACCAGGTTTGCTGCACGGGAAGACTGCGCAAAAACTGTCTGGCTTCTTGCGGCGAGATTTCAAACGACGGTTTCATTCTGGCTTGGTAGGCTTGCACCTCGACAAAGCCCTTGAGCCAGCGCACCGGCAACTTCACCTTCTTCTCCACCACAGACTTGCCGCTGGCTTCGAGTTCCACGCCTTCGGCTCCTACATTGAGTCCGACGCGCTCAGACTCTAAAAGCCCGATGAGCGCCGTACGCATGGGCGGATTGAAATCAACATTGGTCGTGCCGCGCCCCACCCACTCGCCGTCGATGGCTTCGTTCTTCAGGTCAAGCCGCGCATAAGCGCCGCAGCAGACGGAAAATGCCTCAAACCTGAGACGGTCGCCTCCGCTGGTCACCACGGGATCAGCCGACGCCAGCAGCCTTTCACGCAACTCGGTCGGCGAGTAAAAGCGCGTGCGACTAATCAGCGAAACGCAAAGAAGCATATCAGCTGTCATTCTCGGCTGCACCAAGCGCCCTTTGAAAAAGTACGGGTGCTTCTCAACCCCGCCGGAGGTCGCCAGCCGCAAGTGCCGCTTGCCTTCGACCAGCTCTAACGCCGACGGAAACTGATATACATACGCGATGTCTACTGCCGATGCCACCTGCTCCACTCCCTAAAGGTAGGGTTTATGTAACTATTATTCCCCGGTTTGCGCCCGGGCAACTTAGGGCTTGGAGACTGGACAAGTCAGGGCTCGCCGCGAGATTTCGAGCTATTCATCAACCTTTTTCAGGTAGTACATCACCCCTGGCTTAGACGAAACGATGCCCACAATAACCATCGGAATCATCGCAATACCAAGGGACACCGTGTGATTCACTCCAAATGCAGTCCCCAGAATTAGGATAAGACCTCCCACCAAACCAAGTCCAATAACAAGAACGAGGGCCTTGTTTTGAATGCCGCATTCAAGCTTTATTTCGCGGCCGGTCTCGAAGTCCAGCGTCAAGGGCAGAGAATGTTTTAGCTTCACAACATGTTGCCCAGGTCCGACGTCAAATACTTCTTCTTTGCCGTTACCGATAGTACCAATCGTTTGATCGTCGACTAGGATCGTCAGCTTAGCAAAAGCCGCCGGTATGGCAGCCTTCCGACGCAGTCTAATAGTCGATTTTTCAATCACGTGTGTGTTCCTCAAATGTTAGATCTCGCATATTATATATCAGCATTTTTTCGGCGGCGTATCTTGTCGTCGGATACAAACTCCCCTTCCCATCCTGAATTCGCGCACAGCTTCCGACACTGTGCGGTCCCCACACAATGCACTTCACAAACAATTGAGCACCGAACGCTCTTGGTGTAGTATCTCGGCATGGCTGTGAGGATTAAAATATGAAGAAGGTGATCGCAATAGTAATCGGCGTGCTTTTCATAGGCGTCGCAGTTGTTCTTGCAATTGCAGCATCAAAACCGGACTCATTTAGCGTAGAGCGATCGGTTGTTATCAGCGCCAGTCCTGAACAGATTTTTCCTCATATAAACGACTATCACAATTGGACAGCCTGGTCGCCTTGGGAAAAGATCGACCCTAACATGAAACGCTCCTACAGCGGACCAGAAAGCGGCAAGGGAGCTAAGTACGCATGGGTTGGGAACGGCGATGTTGGTGAAGGCGATATGGAAATCGTCGAGTCTGATCCGTCATCAAAGGTACAAATCAAGCTCCATTTTGTTAAGCCGTTTGAGGGAACCAACACAGCACTTTTCACAATGCAACCAGAAGGTAAAGACACCAAAGTCACCTGGGCAATGAACGGCGCGAGCCCCTTTATGTGCAAAGTAATGCAAGTGTTCATGAGCATGGATGATTGCTGCGGCAAGGAATTCGAAAAGGGACTAGCAAGCCTGAAAACCATCTCCGAAACCAAAGCGACGGCAAGCAAGTAAATGTGGATTAGAACATTGCGTCAACATCGACACCATCGATACCATCGAGATCGGCTCGCAGCCATAATTTTAGTTGGAGCATTGCCCCTTGGCGCAGTGCTCGCGACGGCTCACCCAGCGCATTCCGCTCCGGAGAACTCTGCTGTGCAAGAACCAAAAGCCAGTCGCGAAGGCGAAACCTGCGGCGACACGCATATCACTGATGCCGACCGGAAGGCTTTGATGGAAGCGACTGCGCTTGTTCATCGCGAAAAGGGCGATACCAATCAGCCGTACCCCGCATGGAGTTCCTTTCAGAAATACAAGAAATTCGGAGCATCTGCCAAAGATGAAATCGCGACACTCATTGCAAAAGCGGCTCCAGCAGGACGCCTTTATGCAGTCATTCTGTTGAAAGAGTTCGACCAAGCGGGTGCGTCGAAAGAACTCGCGAAAATGAAATCAGACAAAACCGCCGTGATGTATTTTCGCGGTTGTAGCGCCGAAACCAGCACCGTAAGCGCGCTTGCACAGCGCATCGCCAACGGCGAGGAGTTGATTCAATTGAAGTGATGTCGGTCCCTCGAAGGTCGCCAATCC
>CAZCZI010000059.1:0-38714 GCA_964503045.1 uncultured Candidatus Obscuribacterales bacterium | reverse complement strand
CGGCGAGGAGTTGATTCAATTGAAGTGATGTCGGTCCCTCGAAGGTCGCCAATCCTACGAAGGTCGCCAATCCCTCGAAGCGTCGCCAATCCCGTCGCAAGGTTCCTTAGTGCGGAACCTTCTTCGTAATCACATCGCCACGCCCAATAACCGTGACTTCGGTGGTGCCTTCGCTGAGTTCCATCGTGATAGATGTTGCCCAGGGACTCACAATATGTGGATGCGCAAACATCGTCGAGAGCGCAGTCACTTGAAGCTCCCAGTTTTCCGGCACTTCTTCGTACATGCGAGCATGCACATTGACGACATAACCGCCATCCGGCTCAGAACCTGTGATGGTCACGAGAAACTTCTGTGGACCTTCCTTCTTGATAGAAAAGTCCTGGACGCCAGCCATTCGATACTTAGACGTTTGAGACATAGCCATGAGAATCTGCTCTCCATCGAGACCCGCAACTGAGATTCCAGAAAGGGCAGATTGTACATGCTTATTTTCGTGACAGCATTAAAACGCGCCTTGTCAATGGCCATGCGCCGCGTGATCACGTGACGCGAGATCAATTCAGCGAGTGGACACGCATTTCGTGATCTCGCGCCGCGTGATCACGTGACGCGAGATCATCCAACGCGAGATCACGCGTCGAGGCCGCTATTGTCCGCGCTGCCGCAGATCGTTGAGAGCCGCTTCTCTCTCTTCTTCCGACAACGTGCTCATATACGACGCCAGCCGAGAGTACGTCACTTTCGTCTTGTTCGGAACAGCCACTTCCTCAGGATACATCTGTCTTTTCTGATCCCATTTGTCGATCATCGACGCTTCAATCAGCTGCGACGGGTCGGCATACCAATTGTGCCTAGCCTTGGACAGCGCGTTTTCGCTCGTTGTCTTCTTAGGATCCTTCTTGATCGTATTTGCACTATTAATGCCAGAGTTGCTGATGGTTGGGTTCTGATACTGGATAACACCGTTGCCACCACCCACGAAAGAACTAGAGCTCCTCGACGCATTGGAATTATGAGAATTACTTGACGCCTGACTGCCACCAGCTCTCGCAGCTTGCCAGTTGTCCGCCGAACGCGTCTCCTGCGCATTGCGCTGCTCACGTTCTTGATTGTTGTTGAATCCCAGCTTTGATCTAATTTCGTTCCACATAGTCCACCACATGATTAGTTGAATATGAGTTGCGCCCCCTGCAAACTCAACTTACCGCGTGATTGTGTGAATTTTGTGAAAGTACTATGAGCGAAATCTGGACCTAACGAAGACGGCTCTTAATACTGTCCATCAGATTTTTTGCCGCATCTGTCTTGCTGAGCCGTTTTAGCACATTTCCAGTTTCCTTAAAAACGTTCTGCTGGGTCATACCCTCGACGCTAAAGGCAACCATGTCTTGCACCTGTCTATCAGTGTCTTCGCCCAAATCCAGAAAGGTCTGCCGCAAATCCCTAAACTTTCGAATCTGCCAAAGCCCAAACATATCGCCGCTCGGCCGCACCAAATCAATCCACAGCGACACGTTATGCCCAACCTTCGGCGAGTAGAACACGAGCGTTCCGGTCTGCTCAGTATCAGAACCTCCGAAGGTCAAACTCTTAATTTGCTTCCACTCCAACCCATACTGTTCAAGCATTGCCTGCGCCGGCATACCCCTCGTTGGTGCGGCGAAGATAGCGCCAATAAGCGTGTCTCGGTGCGCCTCAGCATGATAAATCATGCGCTGATAAACCTGCTGTTTCAGCTGCGACGTTTCGCCTGTGAGTTCCCTCCCAAGTTCTTTGGCAAATTGACCAATCGCTACACCAGTATTATCGGCAAGCTTGTATCCTCTGTGTTCATCAGCATTTTCGACAAGCGCATATGCTTCTCTATCAGCACATCTTTGTTCCTCATATTCATGTCTGTTCTGTTCATCACATTTATATTTGGATGGAACATTGTTTATGGATGCAAGATCATCAACTGGTTCAGAATACGATCTTATGCTAGGTCTAAAATACATTGCGAGGCGATTAATCAACGCACGATCGATAGAGTCTTTGCCGATGCCAATCGCGCTGTTCACGACCGTCATTTGAAAGCTGCTCAATCTGGGCGTCTTCAGAGCCGGTTCGTAGATAATCTCGCTCGTCAAAGTGGTGATGATTGTCCTCACATCAACACACTTGGAAAACCGCTGGGCATCGCGATCTTTCAGAGACTCGCCGATCACCTGCAGCGTGTAATAGGGGCTGGTCAACCACCAGAAGACACCAATCACGGCGACCAGCGACGAAATTCCCAAAAATCCCAATATGGCGGCTTTCACGGCAGCTCCTAAACCCAGGGCACATTTTACCAATTCCGGGTATGACGATCAGGGAGTTCCCTATTCGAAGATTAAACCGTCTGAAATACAATCGGAGTACCTGTGTCGGGGAAAAGCAATGAAACTTTCAAAGAAACTGGCGATGACCCTCGCCGTGAGCTCGTGCTGCCTGAATGTTGCAACAACCCTGCCGGTCAGCGCCGGCAATACAAGCGCCGCGAAGAGTCAAATGTCACATAAGGAACTGCTCAAAGAAGGCACCGCCAAGCTAGCCGTCGCGAGGGAGTTGCGTAAAAGCAAAGGCATGGGCTCAGATGAGCTGAGCCAAGCGCACCAGATGCTGATGAAAGCCGTGGACGGGGCGACAGCCGCAAATGACGATGCGACTCTTGCAGACGCGTATCTCGCCATCGCTGATTACCGATTTGTCGCGCATTCGCTTTCGATGGAAGAAGTCGACAAGGCTCTGAAAATCCGTGAACGTCTCTATGGGAAGAACAGCCCCAAGACTGCCGAGGCAATGAACAAGGCAGCCCTAATGGCCTGCTGGCACCGCCAGTATGCAAAAGCAACGGATCTTTTGAAGAGTTCAATCGAGATCATGGACGCCAACAAAGGTGCCGGCGCGCAGTCGCTTGGAGAAACGCTCGAAGCCTCGGCTCAACAAGGTCTCACCAGCAGAACCGGCGATGTGGCCAAAGTCTTTCGCCGCGCGTTAGTATCGATGCGAAAGTATCTTGCAAAAGACGACATGGCAATCATCGACTGCTTGAATGCACTGGGAATGGTAACGAAGGACAACTTCTATGGCTCTCCACAAAAAGGCGATGATACGCCGGACTACACAGCAGAAGCCGCAGCGCTGCTCAAGAGCAAGAAGCCAAACGATCCAAAACTCGCATTTGTAATGGAAAACCAGGCAAAGGCACAAGCCAGTCAAGGCAAGTACAAAGAAGCAGCGGCAACGTTCAAAGACGTAATTGCCATGCGAGAAAAGAACGGAACAAGTCCATTAGAACTCGCACGCAATTACGAAATGATGGCTGACTGGTTAAGGGGTGCGCAACAATTTCCCGAAGGCGACCAATACATCAAAAAAGCTCTCGCCGTTTATGAGAAGAACCCCGGTGAATCAAACCTGGCACTAATTAATGGAATGAATCACGCCATCTATTTTTTCGAACACGGCCCCAAACCTGAGATGGCAATTCCATATTATGAAAAACGCATTGCGATGAAAGATCGCTTTCTCGGCCAACCGACGAACTTTGCAGCATTGTGCATGAAGGTGAAGCGATACGATCGCGCGGTTACGCTGTGGAAGCAGATTTTGACATGGACAGAAAAGGACAATGGTGGCAACAAGCCAACCAAATACGACATTGCAAAAGTGTGTTTGCAGCTCGGAATTGCACAAACTGAATTGGGTCAACTCTCAGAAGCACAAGTAAATTTAGAGAGAGCCAAGGACTCATTTTTGAACAACAACTACGGCGCAATTCCTTGGTTGGAAGCCTACACCGCCTACTTGCAGAAAGCTGGAAAACAAGCTGAATACGCTACATACAAAGCCAAGCTCGACAAGCTAAGAGAGCAAGAACTCAGAGCTTGCGCCGCCTGCGGAATGGGTTAAGACTCATGGCTAGAATCAAACCTAATGCTGCACTTTCAAAAAAGCTTTCAAATTTAGCAATCGGTGGTGCAATCTCGTTGTTCCTACTTTCATGGTGGCAACCAGCAATGTCGATCAACTCCAGTGAAGAAAAACTGTGCAATGCCGGTTGGGCACTAATGGAAAAAGGCAAGCTTGTAGAGGCGGAGAAGTTGTTCTTGCAGGGCGAGGCAGTTGGCTCCAAAAGCTGTTACGGACATTGTCCGAACTCCTTGGATCACCTTGCAGAACTCTACACAAAGCGCGGCGATATAGCCAGGGCTGACGAATATTTCAAGAAAGCAATTCAAGTTGAATCCAAAGAATTCCATGATGGAAAACTTGCGTCGTTCGAAATGTACAGCGAGTACGCCGACTTGTACCTAACCAAAGACGACGCCAAAAGTATGCAGCGCGCGGCGGAGATTTTGAACGACGCCACCAACAGCTGGAACGAAGAGTTCAAGCAGGGCAAACCGTCATCTTCAAATTCGGTGGCTTTTGCTAATCAGCTTTGTACGTTGACTAACTGGTACCTCCAAAACAAGCAGCCAGCAAAAGCGTCGGCACCAGCTGCGATGGCGGCTCGAGTTGGCGAGAATATGGATGCTTCGAAATATTATCCACTGATACGCTCTGGATATTTTCATACTTTGGCAAAAGCTCAAGCAGCGAACAGACAACTTCCCGCAGCCGAACAAAGTCTGACGCGTGCGCTCTCCATGCGCGAAAGCATTTTCAATGAGAAGGATTTTGAAATCGCAGAGTTGATGAATACGAAGTACGACTTGCTTATCGCACAGGGAAAGACAAAAGAGGCAAAACAGATCGCACAAGATGTTTTTGGAATGTGGCCGCGCGAATCTTTCAACTCTGAAAAATGGAACAATCTAATTAGAGGCGCCTCAACCAAAGCTGAGAACTCAGGCGGCTCAGAAGATCGCGATAAGAGCGCAGTAGAAGCGGTGGAAGAAGCAAATAAGCTTGCCAAGGCAAATCCCAAAGATGTGAGATATGCAGAATCCCTTGCGCGCGTCGCAATCAATTTTCTTAGCCATGGGCACTACGAAAAGTGCGAACCTGAAATCAAAAAAGCAGTCGCATCTATAAAATCATCGCTAGGACCAAGCAACCCTCACGCCGCCGACTTCTTTGAACTTTGGGCAGACAAACTGGGCAAGTACAGCAGCACTTCATCTGATGATGCCATCTATGTGTACAATCAAGCACTCGCTATTCGCGAGGCCAATTTGGCTACGCAAAAGAAGGAAGCTTTTGCATCAGCAAAAGCAGTGGCTGGTTATGCTCGCGACTTGTATTCGCATCATAGCGATCAAGATGAACTAGCGTTACTCGAACGTGCGACTCAACTTCTCGTTAAAGCCGGTGGATTAGCCGACAACACTGTAACCGACGCGATTGCGGATCTCCTTCAATTTATCGACAAACCTTACAGTGATCAGGCCAGTCAAAAGAAAGCGAAATTACTCTACGAACAGCTGTTGATTGGAGAAAAGGATCTTCTTGGTCCAGACGATCCCGATGTGAAACTCTACGCTAAGCGATACGCCACGCTTTTACGAAGAATGGGATTAGCGGCTGACGCCGCTCGCGTCGAGCAGCAATACAACATCAAGGCTTCCACCACCTCCGCCTCCTCCGCCGCGAGGCGCTAGTCAAGCGGTAAGAAATACCTGCCACTTTTTTAGTCAAGCGGCAGGTATTTCTCACCGCTTGCCAATCGATGGTTTGTAGCAAGCGAGCTGCGTATTGTTCAGAGTTAGCAGGCGGCCGTCGCCGCCGATTTCCTCTTCAAGTTTCTGTGCCGCAATACATATGTCGCCGTCAAACCTCCGAAGAGCCATGGGAAACTGAAGAACATGCTTTGCATCAACACCATCATCATGTAAGTTTGGAGTTCAACAGATTGGTCATAGCTAAATACGCCTGAGAGACTCCAGAGTGGCATTGCGCTTACTGCAAGTGCAACCATCAGCCACTTTCCTCGTCCCACCTTCATGCGATTGAGAAGCCGCAACAACAAGCAAGCCATCAAAGCCGCAAAACTTGCATAAACGGCAACGGCAATAGCAAGAGTAAAGGGATCTCCAACTAACATTATTGGAGCAGAGATCACTGCTGGACCTCGAATTTCACTCACCGCTCCACACAAATAAATCAGAGAAATGTAGATTCCCAAACTCAATGTGAGACAAGTAGCCACTGCGATTGCTAATGCAATGACTTGATCTTTTATTGGAACTCGTTCTACTTCTGCTGTCGGCTTTGCTTTGAATACTTTGAAGTTAACAACTGCCGCCACTACCGCAATTAAACAAACGAAGAGAATTAGTAACGCAGTACCGCCGTACTCGAAAGCGAGAACCAATCCACCCAAATTGATGTAAAAACCGTTTGCATTAAGGACAAGTCCCATTTTTCTATTTTTCACCGCACAAAAGGAAACGCAATCAGCCCAGTATACAGGCTACCCCTTGACAACCCTGCGTCCATAATGAATTCTTAGCGGGCGGCGTGCCTGGCTGCGCCATTCATTCAATGGCTCAAAATACGTGCCTAACCGGAAAAGCAATCGGAGCGGGCTCTTCGAAAAGCCCGCTCCAGATTAGACAACCGGAAGTGAGTAGTCAGCCCCTAGCCTGTAGTGCGCTTCTTCTGCTCGATCTTGTATGCCTTTTCCAGACATTGTTGTGCGCGTTTTTCCATTTTCTCTTTTTCCTTGTCCGGCATGCTGGTCGACAAGTTTACGAAAGAGCGGTAGTGCTGCGCAGCTTCACGCAAAGATGCTGGGTCTTTGTCGAAGAACTTCTTGAGTGCTTCGGCGAGACCGTAGTGCGCATCTGCATTGCGCGGGTTTTGATAGGTCGAGGTGCGATAGTTGTCGATAGCGCTGGCAAGCTGTTTTTTACGAGCCAGATCATCAGCCAACGTGTATGACTTGCGTGCAGTTTCGCGTGCATTCGACACTGCGTACAATCCGCGCTTCGAACGATCTTCGCCACCAGGGAAGGTGGCAGCTTTCTTGTACGCGGCTTCCGCCGAATCGAGGTCGCGAATCATCAACGCCATGTCGCCAATCGCGAATGTTTGCTTGGCGTCGGGCGAATTTTGAATGACCGTGTTCATCTGCTGGGTGGCTTCATCAAACTTCTGTTGCGCCAGCAAAGCTTCTGCGTAGGCGAGACGTTCGGCGTCGTTGGTCGGTGTTCCTATCGTCGAGAGGTCGACCGGCTTACCGGACAATGAGCGCAATTTCGCGTCTGCCAATCGCAGTTCCATATCATTAGGATTGAGCTTGATGGCTTGCTGAATCATCTTCTCTGCATCTTCAAAATTGTTGGATACAAAGAATGCACCATTCGCTTCCTTTTGTGTTTTGAGGTAATACGATCTGGTCAGGCCTTTGACGGCACCGACGTCTCCGGGGTTCAACTGCAATGCAGTGTTGAACTCTTTGATCGCGTCATCCAACTTTTCGAGTCTCAGCGCCATGTCGCCAACTCTGCTGTGCAAGGTGACGCTGCCTGGGTTCAATTCCAAACCGGAGCGCAATTCTGCCATCGCCATTTCCAAGTCACCGCGACCTTCGCGAATGTCAGCGATGTTGATGTAGGCTTGTTCGTTTTCAGATTTGATGCGAATCGCTTCTTGATACTCTTTGATGGCAGCAACAGTGTTGCCTTGTTTTCCGAAGCAATCGCCCATCGCGATGTGAATCGGTGCGCTGTTGCGATTGAGCGACAATGCGGTGTTCAGCTCTTTGATCGCTTCATCGAGTCTGTTTTGCGCGAGATAGACTTTTCCGAGTCCAAAGTGAGCGGTCGAGTTGGTGGAGCGCAACGAGATCGCTTGGTTGAGATCTTGCATTGCCGCGGCGTAGTCTCCGGTTTGTTCTTCCAACAAACCTTGTTGCGTATATGCCATGCCGAAGCCAGGATCGATCTTAATGGCGCGGCTGAAGCTTTGTTTTGCTTCGTTGTATCTGCCTTGTTCCTTCTGCACCAAACCGAGCATTGTATGCGCTTCGGCAAGGTTGGGGTCGATTTGAATTGCGCGGCGGCATTCAGATTCTGCTTGCTGCAACAAAGCGGAACGCTTCGTGATGATCGACATGTTGGAAGACTGCAAGCGGTTGACAGTTACGTATGCCTTGCCGACGTGTGCGAGTGCATCTTTCGAGTTGATTTGAAGAGCCTTGTTGAACTGCTGCTCGGCGCCATCGAGTTTGAACTGCAGCGCGAGCACGAAGCCCAAGCCGTTTAATGCTGCCGCGTCACGTCCGTTTTTGTTGAGGGCTTTTCTGAATGACTGGGCAGCCATGTCGTAATCGCCCTTGAGAAGTGACTTCTCACCCTCGGCTCCGCCGGCACTGACTTTGCCCGTGAATAGGTTGTTCTCGCGGAAGAAGGAAGCGTTTGCTCTCCTTACTACCGGAGCTGAAGCGGCAGACTGCTTCTTTGCGCTGGCGGGCTCAACAGCGCAAACGCTCAGAGATACGGTCAAAGCAATGCCAAAAAAGATAGAACGATGCAAAGTCTTCACGAGACTGTTCCTCCAACGCGCAAACGAGACCGGCAAATCATACATAAGATGTCGGCGCTAGGATATTAAAGCGCGGTACTTGGTATCTCGTTTTTGATACTACATTCGCTCGATCGTACGAATTCCGAGTAGGTTTAAACCTAGAGCGATGGTTCTGGCGGTCATATGACACAGCATCAAGCGTGAGGTTCTGCTGGGCTCCTCCGCCTTCAGCACTGGACAAGTTTCGTAGAATTTGTGAAACGTTTGGCTTAATTCGTAAAGAAACTCTGCAATTCTGTTGGGTTGAAATTCCTGGATGACTGAGTCGAGCACCTCGTCGAGCTTCAGAATCTGCTTGGCAAGCGACATTTCTGCCTTTTCCTCTAAAATCACACGCGCATCATCAGGCAGATTGTCGAAATCAATTTCGCCTTTGCGGCTGATGCCCTGAACTCGAACATATGCATTCAGCATGTACGGAGCGGTGTTGCCTTGCAGGCTCAGCATTCGCTTAAAACTAAAAGTGTAGTTGGTCATTCGATTAAGACTGAGATCGGCATATTTGACTGCGCCGATTCCAATTGTTCTCGAGACATCGGCAATAAACTCTTCTGACTCCGTGCGCCCATCGGCTTTCAGTCTCTCTTCCAATTCTGCGCGAGCAGTGGTCAGCGCCTCACTCAACAGATCTTCCAACTTCACTGTTTCGCCTGAGCGTGTCTTCAGTTTCTTTCCATCTTCACCCAGCACCAACCCAAATGGAACATGCTGAACACGCACCGTATCCGGTACCCATTTGGCACGCCGAGCGACTTCGAAAAACTGCTGGAAATGAGTGCTTTGGCCTGCATCTACAACATAGATGCATTCGTCGGCATTTTCCTTTTCTATGCGGTGACGAATCGACGCCAAATCTGTAGTCGCATAGTTGTATCCGCCATCTTCTTTTTGCACCAAAAGCGGAAGTGGATCGCCTTCAGCAGTCAAGAAACCTTCAACGAAAACGCACTTGGCGCCTTGGTCTACAACAAGCAGCTCCTTCTGTTCAAGCTCTTTCACCACATCAGCAAGATATGGGTTGTAGAACGACTCGCCGCGTTCGACAAGAGCGGTCACGTCGAGTAAATCGTAAATAAATTGAAACGCACGGCGCGACTGATCGCAGATCAACTGCCACGCTTTCAGGCTCTCCGGATCACCGGCTTGGAGTTTCACTACCTCGAGACGAGCAGTGTTTTTAAACTCCGGATCTGCATCAAAATGCTTCTTTGCCTGTTTGTAGAGACTGCCAAGTTCCCCCAGACTGAGCGCATCTTGATTGCTCAACGCACTCGGATACGACTCTTTCATTTCGGCGATGAGCATGCCGAAGGCTGTTCCCCAATCACCCACATGATTCAAACGAAGCACGTCGTGCCCGAGAAACTCATAAGTGCGCGCGATGCAATCGCCAATAACCGTAGAGCGCAAGTGCCCAACATGCATTTCTTTCGCGATGTTTGGACTGGACATGTCGATAACGACTCGATGCGGCGTGGACGCTTTGGGAACGCCTAAACGCTCATCGTTGCGCAGCTTGTTGAGTTCTGACTCGAGATAATCCTTTTTGATTCGCAAATTGATAAAGCCAGGTCCAGCAATTTGTGGCACCTCGAGCACATCATCAAAATTCGCACCGGCAATAATCTTCTCAGCGATAGTGCGAGGCGGCGCGCCAACCCGCTTGGAGAGCGTCATTGCCAGGTTGGTTTGAAAGTCGCCGAAATCTGGGTTGGTCGCATCAACAATCGCCGGTTCAACATCATTGAAGGCAGCGCCAAATGCCGCAACGGTTGCTTGTTTAAGTCTCTCTCTTATGGTCTCGATTAGTTTCTTCATTCAGCCTACCTACGAAAGCGCATAAATTCGGCGCTCTAAACCTCAATTTTCGCCGCAGACTCTTCAGCCTTTTTCGCCTCGGCTTCTCTTCCTGCGAGTCTGAGCGTTTTAGCAAGCTCTCGTAGCGTCTTTGCTTTCCGTTTGTTTCCTTCAGGAAAATTCTTGTCGAACACCTCGATTGCAGCCTTGAATGAGCGCTCGGCTTCATCGTACTTTTTCTGGCCGCAATAAATATTTCCCAGATCAGTGAGTGCTTCAGCCAACTCTCTGGCTGTTCCGGGTAGATTCTTTTCGAAAACTTTCTTTCCTTCTTCGATCAGCGGCTCGGCTTTGTTGACCTTTCCGGCAGCGATGTATGCTTCTGCTAATGTGCACTTGTACACTGCAAGTTCTGCCGAGTCAGCCTCAAGGAGCTGTTTTCCAATCGTGAGCGCATTCGATGCACTTTTGATTGCGTTGGAATAATCTTTCTTGTCTGAGTAATAGTCAGCAAGCGCATTGTAAATAGAACTCATCGCAGAATTCGACTTCGCCTTGCGCGCGAGCGTCTCCGCTCGTTTCAACTCCTTCAGCTGCTTGTCTAACTCTTTCATTCCGCCATAGCAAACGGCGACATCATTTGTGGCTTCCGCCTCGTATTCCAAGTTTTTCATTTCATGAGCCACATCGACTGCCTTTTGAAATACAGGCAGAGCTTCTTTGTACTCGCCCTTTTCCCTCAGCTCGTTGGCTTGCTTTATTAGTCCGTCGTATTCGCTGTCTTCTGCAAAGACCGGCGCCGCAAAGACGAGAAAGCACAGCAATATAGAAAGCAGAACATTTCTTGTCATGCTCTTCGACAACATCGAGTACCTCCTCGCGCCGGCGGCGATTGAATGCAGTGGGGAGGTTTGATTTTACACGCTCTTCTGAACATTTTTTGCAATCTTGCAAATGACAACATGTCTCAGAGCCCATCTTGTGGGCGCTACTGCTAGAATGTGTCTGAATGTGATCCCATGCAGCAAAACCTGACCAGAAAAGACGAAATAAAACTCGAGTATGCCGAGATGTTTGCCAGGCAAACTATCGGATATCTCGTGCGCCGCACTGTGGCGCTCATGGCGCGCCGACTCAATGAAGAACTCGCGACCTACGGCATCACCCTGAATCACTGGGTCGTTTTGTCGTGCTTGTGGCAAAAAGACGGGCTGCCTGTAATGTACATAGCCAGCCAGCTGCAGCATATTGGGGGAACGCTGTCAGATCTCCTCACCCGCATGGAGAAGCGGAAACTGATCAAGCGCAGGCGCGATAAAAAAGATCGCCGAATACTGCGCGTTTATCTTTCCGAAGAAGGCAGGGCATTAAGTCAAGTTCTTCCGCCGCTAATACATCGCAGCTGGACTCAGGCATGGCAAGACCTTTCCGAAGATGATTTGAAAAGATTCTCAACCTTGCTCGACCACATGATTCACAATTGCGATGAAACATATTCGGTTTGCTTACCAGAAAAATGCGAACAAGTTGCATCGACATACCAATTCATTTTGCCACCGCGATCTCCGGGATATCGACTCAAAGTCTTGCAACTTCTGGCGACTCGCCGCTTCACCGATGCCGTTGTCGAGTACAACGTGACGGCAAGTCACACACTTGTTCTTTGCCGCTTATGGCAGGAAGACGGCGTCTCCGTCTCTGAGATCGGGCAGCACTTAGAGCAGGTTGGTGGGTCACTCACGGGTGTTCTTGAACGCATGGAAGAACGCGGACTCATACGCAGAGCACAAGACGGAAAAGACAAACGCTGCTATCGCGTCTGGCTCACATACGAGGGCGACGCACTTATTGAAGTACTTCCGCCAATCGCGCGGCAAGTCACGGAATTCATTTGTCGCGATATGTCCGACGATGATATATGTTTCTTCAAAACATCTCTTAAGAAGATGCTAGAACGTGCAGGCTCCTGATGCGCGTTGCGGTTTTACTTCTTACGTGCGCAATCGCATCGTTTTCGTCATTCACTTTCTCGGCAGCCGCGAAGTCTCCGCCCGACTTGAAACGCGCGTGGAAACTATATTACGATTGCGACTCGCTCGACATAACGCCACTTATACAAGATGGCACACAAAGCGACAAGCAGCGAGGCGAATGGTATGAAATCAAAGCTCTGACAGAGTTGTTTGGAGAAGCACCGTCGGCAACAAATGACGCCGCTAAGGCCGCCCAGCTAGCACCAAACAATCAACACGTTCAAGCCACATACGCCCTCTTGTTAGCAAAGACTGCAGATCCTGCGGGAATGAATCTGAAGCTCGCACTAACAACAATTTCCAAAGTTCTGAAGGTGGAACCTCAAAACGGTCGCAACCATGCAATATATGCTTTGTGCCGGTTACACCAAGGTAGAAACAAAGAAGCGATGAGGGAATTCGCCGAAGCAATCAAATTGAGTCCCGGAGATTTTGACGTCAATAATCTAGCTGGTGAGTTTTACCAAGACATGCTCGACGAAGAATCCGCCAAAGCTTGCTACGACAGAATGGTCAAATACAGTCCCGGTGCACGTGCGCACTTCATGCGATCTACGTTTCGCAGACGGCATGATGATGCTAAAGGTGCATTGGAAGATCTGACCGCGTCTCTCAACATTGCACCGAACAGGCAATGCTGGTACTACCTGCGGGGCTCACTATTGTTTGAGATGCTCCAATACGAAAACGCTATCAAAGATTTCAACACCGCCGAAAAGATGGGTTGGGGCTTCGAAGTCTGGCATAGCCGCTCGAAGTGCTATGCCGCATTGAAACAGTTTGATAAGGCTGAGAAAGATCTCGCAAATACACTCAAAGCCATGACCAAAGGAAAAAAACCTGACACCTATGATCACAATGAACTCGTAAAGCGAGATCGATATCTCGAACTGTGGGTTTTGCGAGCCAATTACGCCGAGCAAGCCGGACGTGTAGCCGATGCGCTTAAATACAACGAATTGATTTTGCGCAATCGCAGCGATTCACTTAGAGCACGACTGCAACGAGCGCATTGTCTGGTCAAACTCGGACGCGCAAAGGAAGCGCTGGCAGATTTCAATGACTTGATCAAGATTCACCCCGACATTGCCTCGTTGTATACGGAGCGATCTGAGGTGCTTGCGAAACTCGGTCGTGTCGCTGAAGCGCAAGCCGACAAGAAGCGCGCTGAAAAGATGATGAAAGAAATTGGGATGTGAACGATTCTACCTGCCTGCGACTTCTGATTCTGACTGCAATTTCGATGACGATACCAAAACAATCGACGACAGCTTGTTTTTCGATCTCTTGATATTCGAACTAGAGCTTGGCGCCGGCTGCAGGGTCATCAGTCTCGTGAACGATCACGTGATTGTTAATTTTGTTGTGAATGACAAAGACTTTGCTAGCTTCGCTTTTTGCGCTCACCCATAACCAGACTGTCAGGTTACTGGCCGGTGCAGAAGCATCTTCCTGAGATACATGACTTGGAAGCGTATAGGAATTTGAATCGATCACTTTGAACAGCGATGGATCTCCAAATTCAACCATCGGTGAGGTAAATCCCCACAGATTATCGTGATCGCCAAATCCTTCCAACACATAATAGGTTTTGAAGTCGGAAACCTGATCGATAGGCATTCTAAATAACTGTTCGTAATTGGCTTTCCACAGTTTCTTCGCTTGTTCAGGCGTCTGATTGGTGAAGTCAGACCCTGTTTGTTGTTTGAGCGCTTGCGTTATCTCGGAGTTCGCAATGGAGCAGCCAGTTATGATCGGCATCGAAATTACTACAGCCACTAATACTGCCAGTTTTTGGTACTTCATTGTTGCAATCCGTCTTGGTCGAGACGGCTGCATTGTATCATTTAACCTCATTGTTATTCGGCTCAAAGGTCTAGGTGACATCCGACACCGAGAAACTGCCTACGTTCAACTCACGATGTCGCGAGCCGCCTGTGCCGGTGTATTTGCCGTTTTCGTCTTCATGATAGACAGCCTTGTAAATGCCCACTTTGACATAAGGGTTGCCTTGTTTGTAGCCGGTTTTGAGCTCCCAATCATTGTCGGTATAAACAACTTTTCCATCGTGCATCACTTCGACTTTGCCACCCGAGCCATCTTCCTTCGGCATCGACATCTTCACTTTCCAATCTTGCCAATCGCCGACTGTTTTGTCGACTGGCGGCAAATCGAGTTCTTTCCAATGTCCGTTTAGAAGTAGTCCGTATTTGTTTTGTCGTGTTCCAATTGCGAATTCGGGAACACCATAGGGAGCAGATTGATGCATCTGGAAGAATATGTCTCCCCATACGCTCTTGTCCGAATCCCACTTCGCAAGCTGATTGTCGAATTTGATTTCGTATGTATGGCCTGGTTTGAAGCGATCTTCCTCTTGATACGAGGTTAGCTCGGCACGATAAGAGACGGCTTCTTTCATCTGCTTCAATTGTTCTGGAGAAACATTTGCCGGTGGGTTCTTCTCCCAGCCTTCGGGCAGATCTGGCCAGCGATTGACTTTGAAGTTTATGTATCCCTTACCATCATCGTCGTGCTTGATCTTGACACTGCTGCCTCCGGCATTGTGTTTGTTGTCGTCCATGCTGTAGGAGATATTTTTGTCAGAAGACGGCGGATGGTCGGCATCGACTCGCCAAATCACTTTTCCATTTGTCGGCTTAGGATCGGGTGGATGCACAGGCTTGTCTGAACCGTCATTGTGATCATCGCCACCCGGCTTCGTTGGGTGATCGTTGCCGCCTGGCTTAGTGGGCCCACCCGGTTTCGCCGGTGGATGATCGCCTCCACCGTTACCAGGCTTAGTCGGATGGTCACCGCCACCGGTGCCAGGTCTCGTTGGGCGATCGCCCCCGCCACCTTCCGGTGGACGTGTCGGATGATCGCCTCCGCCACCATTACCGCCATCTCCTTGCTGCCCACCTAACATGAGGTTTCGCATCAACTCACCGAACAGTTTCAGTTGCTCAGGATTCATTCGCTGAATCAACATCGCAAGCTGCATCATTGTCCTCATCAATGATTCTTGGGCACGAACGAGTTCGGTTTGCTGCGCGATTGCAGCGTCTCTCGCTTCAGCAGCCGAATCGACGAGCGTCAGCCCGGGCAAATGCTTCATGCTACTGTCGCCATTCGGCTGAAAGTCTAAGTTATTTCTCTCACGATGAAGATTCAAGACATCAAAACAACCACCGCTGCGCTCTTTTCCGCGGTCGAACTGCGTATCGCCTTGCGGCGTCAAAAATTTGTCTAGTGCCATGGTTAGCTCCCTGCACGCGAGCAGCAAAATCTAGTAAACCGACGAGAACCAGCCTGCCCAATTTACGCGTGGGTTGTGTGCAAGTGGTGACCGCGACAAAGCCGGTCAACCGGTCAATCAGACCGAACTAGGGAAGTCGTGAAACTTGCGATTCTTCACAAACTCGCTTGCGATGTCATTCAATGTCGTCGGGAATCCAAAGCAACCACTCTTGTAATTCACGGGAGTCGAGTCGCCGATTAATGACTCGAACCTCTCCAACCCTGCATCCCGTTCCAACTCCCATGCAACAAAACAGCAAAATATCTTGGCTGCCGGCGTGCCGTTTCGCATGAGCCAATCCAACTCAGAACCCCTTGGATCAAGTCCGAGTTTGCAAGCGGCATTGTAAGCTCCAAAAACCGGAGACAGTTTCGCGTCTTCACGCGTCACGTGAAAATCCCAATACACTTCCTGCGCGCCGGACAACGTCTTGATACACGCCGGAATATCGTCATCACACGCAGACATTGTCTCTCCAGATCGGATACACTTACCAGCTTATGAATTTAACGCGGGTTTTGCAACAATGACTCAAACAATGAAAATGGACGCATACGATGGCAAGGCCTTTCTCGCGGCAGTGCGAAAGGAAGATTTTGCGCACGCAGGCGAAAGAGAATCAATCGATCTGATGTTCAGCGAGATTGACGCGAAGCCAGATTGGAAGATTCTTGATGCCGGCTGCGGCCGCGGCGGAACCGCCGACTACATCCAGCAACAAGGCTGGGGAAATGTCGCTGGTATCGATATCGATCAAGATTCACTCAAATACGCGAAACAAAAGTATCCAAATTTGGAATTCACCTTTTGCGACATATTGGATGTCGGGGATCGATTTCCATCATCGTTTGATCTCATTTGTCTCTTCAATGTCTTCTATGCTGTTACAGATAAAGGTCCAGCTATGCTCAGCTTCAGAAGGGCAGCGAAGCCAAACGCGCTTCTCGCGTTGTTCGATTACTTGTATTACAAACCGGAAACACCTCTGCCGGAAATAATGCTCAATCAAAAACCTCCGACACCCCATGAGTTTGACACATTACTTAAAAATGCTGGGTGGGAACTAGAGAAAAATCTGAATCTAGATGAGAAATACGTCGGCTGGTACCGCAGGCTTCTTGAGCGTTTCGATGCTCCGGAGTTGAAGAGTTCGTATTCAGCAGAAACCATTGAAGCAGTGCGAAGGAAGTATACAGGTCTCATAGCAGCGCTCGAGAACGGTGTCATGGGTGGTGCCTTGCTAATTGCTCGCGCCAAGTAGCTGGAATCAGTAAAATGCTTGAGATGCTCCAAGCCGAAGCCCGCAAGCATCCTGGATGGGAGCAGTATGCAGACTACTGCAAACTGAGAATTCAAGGCAATCGAGCAGATTCAACTGAGGTCCTTAAGCAATTTGTGCAAAGTTCAGCCGCTTGGAACAGTTCCGAAAAACAAGAATTCATTGTCTGGCTCCTCGAACATTTGCAGGACTATCCCATCACAAGCCAATGTCCAGCATTTGATGAACCAATCAAAACCGATCTCATTCATCCGTTCCTCAAGAATTGGTCAAAAGCATACAACAATGATGCGCGACCATTTCGATGGCTCGGCATGTTTTTTGACGATGAAAGCACCATAGATTATCTGAAGAAAGCAATCGAAGTTGATTCGAAAGAACAGCTGGCACGCGGCGTTCTTCTCGGTAAATACTTCGATCGATTGTGGAGTTCGACACAATACGTAGACGACGGCCGCTACGTCGGAAACGCAAAAGAAGATCTGCGGTTAGTCGAAACATCGTACGACTTATTGACCCAAGTAGATGATGAGGCCACTCGAAAATATTGGACTTTGCTCCTTAACGACAAGAAATCAAAGATCGAGCAATGGCTGTCCAGCACAGAAGCGGTCTAAGACAAGGGCGCCGTCTTACAGGCTATTTCGGACTTTCAGGACTTTTTCAGCCAGCCGCCGATAAGGTTGGTTCATCGAGCAGCCCCTCACCACCGCAACCCGTGACTGTTAACGTCACTCCCGTTTCTTTTGGAGAGAACCAAAAATGGATAACACCACCAACTCCCTCAGCGAACTCAGTCACCCCGACCGTGCCGTTCAAGCCCTCTTTACCGACTCGTGGAATTCACGTCTCAATGGATATGGTGCAAAGGATTCAAATGGAACAGAATCAAATGGTGGAACAGACAAGCATGTTCAGGCGCTACCAACAGTCACGATAGATACGTCACATCAGGGTGAGCAATCCAACGACAAGCCCAACGACCAATCGGAAATCTTCTCTCACTTTCAACGCGTAGACACAGACAATGGCAGGGAGTTTTCCACCGGCGATCGCATCGAACAAACCGGAGAACATCAGCGCTGGCAATACAAGAATCAAGAAATCACCATTCACAAAGACGGCAAAATTGACATGCACTTGGAGGGTGCTACAACCGTTCATACATACAAAGGTGCTGATAAAGCGAATCCTGAGAGGGTCACTACGGAAATCATCGACTCGGAAGGCGGCGTTGTCGAATTTGACGATCGCGGAATCAATGAAATTAAGCGCAACGACAAGAGAATTTTGGTAAAACCTGCGTTTGTAACTGGACTGAATCCTTCGTACTCTGGTGGCGGACTCGATGCCTACGAACTAAATCTAGCAGACCCCGCCAAGACCATAGAAATTAGATACGAATACGCTCCCAGCCCATGCGATCCGCACGATAGATATGGCAACACCCCATACAGAAACCACCCATATGATCGATACAACGACCGGCGTTTCAACTATAACCCCTACGGCTACGGCGAGCAGATTGATCGAGAATATGCAGCCCAGATCAATGCCAAAGATCCTGCTGCCGAAAAGGACGCAGAAAAACGAAGCGGGTTAGAAATGACACAAGCACTCTTCAAAAAGGACTTTGCAAAAGTTGCAAAAGTTGTTGCGAGATACAAGGACTATCCTGCGCTCCTGCAAACGGTTTGCAATGAAGCATCTACTCATTTAAGAGACCACAGCACCTATGAACTCAGAGTCGACAACGAAACAGATCAACATCGCGCGACAGTCTCAGTGTGGACAGATAGAACACAAAAGCCATGCGCGCCCAATCATAGTTTCAGAACAGACTCCGCAACTGAAATTAACCTCACCAGATAAACAAAGACAACGCCCAGGAACTTACGGCCAGTCGCATATATTCCAAACAAACTCCACCTCTGAAATCAAAGAAAAATGAAGTGAAGATAGACAAAATCCGACTGCACTGGTACAAGTATCGGCAACACCCTCGAACACTGGTTCCAATTTAGGCAATGTCGAAGATACTGTTAGCCGAAGACGACATCACACTAGCCAGGCAAATCAAAGAATGGTTTGAAGCAAAGAGCTACACAGTCGAAGTTGTCTACGACGGAATCAGCGCCCTAGAACTCCTCAAAACTTCTCACTTTGACGTAATTATTCTCGACTGGGGGCTGCCGGAATTGAGTGGGATTGAGATTTGCAATAAGTATCGCGCAACTGGTGGCAACACACCGATGCTGATGCTGACGGGGCGGAATCAAATTACCGATAAAGAAACCGGATTCGACGCCGGCGTTGATGATTACCTGACAAAGCCGTTCAACATGAGAGAACTGACCGCACGTATCACGGCGCTGCTGCGACGACCGCCAGTTATTAGCGGCGACAAACTTTGCGTAGGAAAACTCACATTGGAGACCAAGAGTAGAAGCGTCACTCTCGACGGAAATGACATTGTTCTGCAACCGAAGGAATTTGCGATTCTTGAATATCTCATGAGGAACAGTGATCGAGTGGTAGGTACGCAAGAGCTTTTATCCGCAGTCTGGAAATCGGACGCAGCGGTGGGTTCAGACTCACTCTACACCTACATCAAGATGCTTCGAAAGAAGCTGATGATCTCAGAAACCGAATCGGTGATTAAGACCGTCAATCGAGTCGGATACACACTGTCAAGTTAATGTCGCGTCTGTGCAGAGCGATCACCTCGCTCTGCACGGTTACTATCGGTTTATTTCGGCACCGTGAACCAAAAACAGCTTCCCTGTCCATCGTTGCTATCTACCCCGATGGTGCCGCCATGTGCTTCGACAATCATCTTGCTGATCGCCAGTCCCAAGCCGGAGCCATGCATGTTCGATCGATCTTCGTCTTTGACTTGCTGAAACTTCTCGAAGATTCTCGCTCGATGTTCTTGAGGAACTCCCCGCCCCTGATCCTTCACGAACACTCTGATGTAAGCACCGTCATCGGTGGCGCCAAGAGTTATTGTGGAGCCCTCCGGCGAAAACTTGACTGCATTCGAAACAAAGTTGGAAAGCACCTGCATAATGCGCTCCTCATCCAGGTGCGCGCTCACACCGTATACGTCTTCCGCCACAATCGAAATGTTCTTTGACTTCGCAAACGGCGCCAATGTTCTCTCCAGAACATCGAACAATGCAATCATCTCGACTTTCGCCTTTCGCACTGTCAGCGATGAACCCTGAATCTGCTCGACGCAAAGCAAGTCATTTATCAAATGAATCATTCTGGAGATGTTGTAAGACGCAATTTCAGCCTCATTCTGCGCTTTTTCCGAAAGAGTCCCATGCACACCTTCAGTCATTAGCTCTAACGACACCTGCACCGAGGTTAGTGGCGTTCTCAAATCATGGCTGACCATTGAGATCAACCCTTGCCGATGTTTATCTGCTTTGTCGAGTTTATCTGCCATATCATGAAACACAGTATCCAACTGCGTTATCTCGTCATTGCCGCCAACGCTCGGACACAATTGTTCCTTCTTAACCAATCGCTCTGTATTCTCAACCAAAACATTCAACCGTCTCGTTGTCCCCCGATTGAAATAAATCGTCAAAAGAACAACCGCAAGAAAATTGAACAACAACCCGCCGACCAAACTCTGAACAATTAGAGACCGCGTTCCGTCCCTAAGCTTAGGCGCCTCTTCTTCGATTTTTCGATAATAGTCAACCGTCGACTTGATTGTATCCATCAGCTGATTGACAGCATTTACTGTGCTGACTCCGAGGAAGTTAGTACCATTGCGCTCAATCATTTTCTTCCGATTTTTGTCCTGCGCAATAATCAAATTCGACACCGATGTTTTGAGTCGATTGTATGTTTCGACTTCGGTGGCATCGTTTTTCAATAACTTCTCAAGCCGTGAGAGCTGGTCGAGCTCGGACATCTTTGCAAGCTCGAACTGCTCCATGTACTTCGGGTCGCGGCTAAACGCATATACGCCCAGCGAGAATGTCGCATCGTAGAGACCTTTCATCAAAACATTAGTCTCAGAAATGACCTCCTTCGCGTGATACTCCTTCTGAATCTCCTTTTCAGCTGCCAGCAGCAGCGTGGCAAGCAAGATTACAAACGCAAAGTCGACTACTGCAGGAATGCCTACCAACAATAGTGCTCTTTGTCCGAGTCGCATAGGATTTCCAACAGGATTTCGGCACTAGTATGACATAATCATTATATGGACATAATCCCGCATTACTTAGTGAGAGCTGACGATTTTCGCACCCAATTACAATCCGAAAGGATTTGAGATGGAATTCGTACCTCTGCTTGGTCTTTGCGAGAATCACAAGAATGAGCTTCTTGCCATTTTGTATATCGATCGTTTAAGCGAGTTTCAAACCTCATCAGACGCACGACACTCGAGATGTGACGTGCGTGGGTGTAATAATCTTGCCGAAGTTTGGATTCGTGAAACGCTGACGCTAGCGCAACCGCATTCTTTCCTAAAGAAGTTGGAAGCGACTGGCGCCTCTGCTCGCAGCGAAAAAACGTCAACGGGTCGAAAGCGAGGAAAGAAAGCCGGCAAGCCTGAATTCACGCATGCAGAAGGGCAGGTAATTCGATCTTGGTTTCAGAAAGGATGGCTGGTTGAAAGCCGTGTTGAATTCTGGCATCAAGATGTCGTGAACATACAAAAGGCATCAAGTAATCCGGTTCAAAATGTGGACTTTGATGCGCTTGCTGTAAAACTGAAAATGCTGTTGGAGCATGAACGTCTAGAATTTGCTAAATGCGAGTAACCATTGCGCAAGAACTGGGAGCGAAAAACGCACCATACAATTGGCGCTTACTTACTTAACTTGCAACTGACAGTGCTTCTTTCACCAACAATGCTTCTTTCACCAGCAATGCTTCTTTGACCACCAGCGGTGCTTCTTTGACCACCAGCGGTGCTTCTTTCACCATCACAGGCTGAGCCACCAATTTTTTCTTGTATACAGATGCAACTGACTCCTCATGCATCCAGCTGACCAAGCCGACTCGCTTCAACAGTCGAAGAGTCAACCAGGACAAATCGAATTCAAATCGCTTGAATCCGGATCTCGCCGATC
This sequence comes from uncultured Candidatus Obscuribacterales bacterium, assembly GCA_964503045.1. GTDB lineage: Bacteria > Cyanobacteriota > Vampirovibrionia > Obscuribacterales > Obscuribacteraceae > CAYZJR01. The sequence continues at coordinate 16,646 of CAZCZI010000059.1, read as the reverse complement.
CAGGAAATGCATGGTGGTTGTTGTGCCAACCTTCGCCGAAAGCCAACAATGCAACCCACCAGACGTTGACGCTATCATCACCGGTCGGGTAATTCTTATACCCAAGTTTTGGTTGATGGCAAATCACATTTAGCATCAAGGGGACTTGCAACACGGCACCGGCCGCCAAAAGGCTTGCTAACGCCGGTACCCATCCGAAACACAGCAGGATAAGGAGCCGGAAGACTATTCCAATTGCAAACACCAAGAAATGTGCGCGATGCCAGTTGCCACCCTGCTCAAGGAATTTATAGACAGGATCGTTGATCAGATCTTTCGACTGAATCGCTGGATTGACATGGCTTTTGTATCCTCGATCGAGCATCCAGCCAAAGTGAGCATGCATGATTCCATTTTGCGGTGAATGTGGATCTAGCTCCGTATCTTGAAACCTATGGTGTGCACGATGAATTGTCGCCCACCAGATCGGTGACCCCTCAAATGCTAAGTAGCCAAACCCAACAAACATGTATTCAAGGGCTTTCGGGCAGACAAATGATCGATGAGTCAATAACCGGTGGTATCCGATAGTCACTCCCAATGTGTGCAACGCGTAAGAAACGACGAACACAGCGACAAATATGAAAATATCAAACACAAAGATTCACCCATAAAGCTGCAGACATCGACAACCTAGGATGTCTACTTTGATCCTACATCACAGTTTGCAGGAAACCATCGAATTTTTGAAAGACTTGATTATTATTCAAGGTCCTCAAAATTGACTACTGATGCTGTGAACAGTTGCCGCCATTCGATTGCAACCATTACCACCAGTTCCGGCTCATAAGTGCGATCTAGAACTGGCGATCTTTTGCTAGAACCATTCTTGGTGTCGTAGTGATAAATCCTCTCTATCGGCGGATTCTGCCTGAGGATTTATGGTTGCCCAAGTTGGTCTTACTTCTGTCCAGGGGAAATCCAAAAATACTGGACGCACCTTCAGTATCGCACAAAATCAGCTTCTTATGTCGTTACAATTGGAGCGATGAATTTCGAAAATCAGTGCGGAACAAGGCAAAACACGCGAATATAACAACGTTCACGCCGATTTTACAAGATTGTGGGATACTGAACAGTATCAATGCTGTCCATCACGACATCACTGGTTGAGGTGGGGAGATGAAAATACTTTGGTTCAAATACAGATCGTGACTCCATTGTTGCAATGCTGAAAAGATCATTCGCAGCCTGATCGATCAGCAACTTAGTCATCGCGAATGGAATCGCAGTGTTCAACCCACTCCGGGAACACTGTAGAAATGGTTCATTCCTCGCACAGAAATATGTGAGCGGTACTGCAAATAGTGTCACCGGAGTGACTAGCTTTGGTGTTAACCAAGCAAACAAAAGAAGGAACCAATATGTATGACAGTGACAAGACCAAGGGCTTTGAAGAAGAACATCGAAATCTAGTCCAGCCCGATCGACCTAGCTTTGCAATGGTGATGGTATGTTTACTCGTGGTAGTAGCAGGAGTTGTCGTGTACGTAGACGCAACTTCACGCCAGCAAGCTGCAACGCCTCAACAACAACAAAGTACTCCATAGCAAGACTGACGCTTTGAGTCTCGAAATCGCGCTCGATAATAGACCAGGGGCTCATGCATTGGTCGATAAGAAAGGACCATTCCAAGGATTCTTACTGCGCTTTCGTACTCGCTTACTTATAGGACATTACCTCAGGATAGCCTGAGTTTGAACCACTGAACTTTGTTCGAGTCGAAATCTTCGGTAAACTTCTCCACCACAAGCCAGATGTTTCCGCCAGTGTCGTACAGCCATGCATTGCTTTGCCAAAAGAACCAGGGATTCAGATTCAGTTTTGCATCTATTTTTTCCCACGTCTTCTGGGTAACAACAATACCCTCATGACGCCAATAGTCGCTCGAACCATGACGCTCTTCACGGTATGCCGCGACAGCGCAGAGACCGCAATCATTACACTTGGCGAGCTGGAATTCAATTTCGTCCCAATCGCCGGTCCGTCCTAAGTCCTTCCTCAGCTTGATGTCCAAAGACTTGTGATCGCATTTTGGGCAAATAAACACTGCTGTCACTCCAGGAGGCGTATTACTTTTGTACCCGTGCCCATAACATTCATTATGCAAAGCTGGTCACCGCCAGGTCACAGCCAAAAAGTACTCTGACAGTGCCCCCTCCACACCACTTACTACAGTGATTCGCCATGCCCACTAACTGGACTGAAGCTTTCGACTACTCACCTCGCACACCATTCTTGGAAGATGCCACAATCGTAGCTGCGCGAAACGAAGCGTGGACACTGCCACAGCCGGGAAAAGAAAGTAAGAACCAGCCTAAAGCCGATGCACAACTGCCGGTTGTTCGCTTGGAAGGAACCGAAAACAATACCCCGAAAGAAGTAATAAACGACCCGAATGTCCAAGCCGAACGCAAGCAGCTTCGCGAACTCGCAGAGAAATCGATTGCAGATGCAACAGAGCGCAAGAAGTTTCTCGATGACATGGAAGCATTCGAGCGGCGTGCGAAAGAACGCCATTTGCCAAATTCGGAAGTGTCAAAAACCTATCATGAGATTTCGCGATTGCTTTCAACGGGCGCCAAGCAATTAGCGCATGAGATGCCGTATTCAGATACAGCAATAAGAGGGCTCGCATGTATTCACCTGGGGCAGCAAGTCATGTCGCAAGCGGCAGATCCCACATCTATTTGCCAGGGACACCACAACACTTGCAATGTGACAACCATAGAGGCACGGACTTACACGCTCAGTCCATCAGCAGCGGCGCACCTTGTAGCAGATGTCGCTCTGACTGAAAAATACGCAACTGCAAAAGGAAGGTCCATACAACTCGATCAAAACAGCATCTATGCTGACATGGAAGAAGCAACGCACCCACCGACTGATGGACAGCGAAGCCACGCAAGCAGAATATTTCAAGTCACCGCAGTAAACGTAGGAATCGACAACAAGAACGCCAACTCGCGTCATCCATCTCAGATCAGATATGAACAGCACGCATCTGAAAATGGCGACACTGGTGAGCGTCTCATGGACTACTCGAAGAACCCACCGGAAGCACTAAAAAATGAAGATGGAAAAACCAGTGCAGAACCAAAAGTATCTCTGGATGATCTTCGAGGAATAAGCAACTCGATTACAGGAAAGAACGAGCGCGATGTTGTTCTTATCAACACGGAGCACAATCCGGAGGGAACAACATTTAGAAACGATCGTGAATTGCATGAACTATTGGCAAAGCTCAAAAAGGAAAACAAACTTCCGGCAGTTATATGGGTTGACCCAAGGCATGAACCATTTCACACCGAATGCGAACAGGGTGCATCAAACAAGAAAGACAAGATGGCTCATGTGATAACAATATCGGATTACGATCCCAACACACACCAAGCAACAATTGATAATCAGTGGACCAAGGCTTGCGACCACTCCATCAGCATCCACGACTTGTACCTTGCATCATGGCCGGCTCACCATCCCGATTCGCAAAAGAGACTTCAAAAGGATGTGGAATGGGATAGAAAGCATAGCACCGTAGATGGTTTCAAGGAATTGGAGTTGCTGCGGCTAAAACTAATGTGTCACGCCCTCACTGACGAACAATACGACCAGGCTGTCATCGCCACTATGCGCACTCAAATCGCCCGATGGAAGGCTCGTGGCGAAACATACCCAGGTGAGTCAGCTCGCACTCAAAGCAAATTGGCAGCCCTGATGAGAGAGTTGCCCGCGAACAGAGCGGCCGAGATTGTTCGACAGACTGCAAATTAGATTCATAAGACCGAACCTGTGCCCAGATGTGCCTATCGTCACTTCGATAGCTGAAGTTTGCTAGAATCGATAATCACAGTTATCGAGGTGCGAAATGAATATTTTGACGAAAGTGCTTCCAATGTTGCCTTTGATGAAAGCTGTTTTTGTGGCGGGATTGGCCGTTGGAGCCACCGTAGGCGTCTGCGTAGGCGTCGGCGGCACTATTGCCGTAGTGATGATAACTAAAAACAATGAGAAGGCGAACGCGCAGCGCGATGAATCCCGTTCTGACGAGTCAGATTCGTAAGCGGACCATAGCGTCGCCATCAGCCCGAATCCTAATTGTTTTTTCGGACGCCACAAATTGATTTTCGCACATGAGCCCAGTTATAAGACATAATGTCTTGGTCTTTTTCATGGGATGGCATGGGGAGAGAATCCAATGGCTAGTAAAGAACCAGACGCATCCACCAAGTCGAAATCTATTCTGTTCGTGGATGACGACGGCTTCTTCCGACAATTTCTTGCAGAGGCTTTGAAACCGCTTGGTTTCAACATATTAGAAGCGAGTACTCTTAAAGATGGGACAAAACTTGCATTCGACAACGATCTGGCGCTAGCTGTCATTGATTACAAACTCCCAGATGGCGATGGAGACAAGATAATCTCTCGACTTCGCGAGTCCAACAGCACCGTTCCAATAGTGTATGTATCTTCAGGTTGGTGCGATCCAAAAACATTCAAATGGCTTCGCAACACTCTCAAGGTTTCGCTCATTCTTCAAAAGCCGATACAGCCAGAACTGTTCCTTCAACAGATTGAGCCGCTTCTAACCGGTCCTGACACGAAAGCGGTTGATCCAGAGTCAATCAAACGCTCGCAGATCGAGTACTACGCTCAGATATTGCTGCATGCCGGTTTAAACACGAGCGTCGATGAAACCGTTTCCGAACTCGAGCAGATCAGCATTGAACATTCGACTGCAACAGCGCAGATGAAAGCACTCGTGTTGGAGTTGAATGAAAACCTGAGAGAAACGGAGAAAGCGCTGAAAACCGGATTGGGCGGGAAGACTTCTCGAAATGCTTTTTCTGGCACCAACGCGAAAGCCAAGCCTGATGCTATTAACGACGCAGACGCCGTTTACGGGATATTTAGTGGCACACACGATCAATCGTGCGATGTGGAGCTGTTGCGCCAATTGCGGCAGTTGCACAGAAAATTGGAAGTCGAGACGCAGATCAAAAAAGCACAGGTAGAACTTCGAAAAGACTTTCCTCAAGAGTGGTCGAAACTCTCCGAATCAATCAAGCAGCTGCGTACTGAACCCACAAACAAAGAGCGAAAAGTCGAGGCAATTCATCTCACTCACAAAGTCCGGGGCTCAGCTGGATCGCTGGGACTTACCAGCGCAAGCGCTTGCGCCGGCAGAATTCAAGGACTTCTTGGCAAATTGGATTCCGACGCAGCGGTCGAGACTCCGGAAGAACAAAACATCTGGGAAGAGATCATGACCGAGCTTCAAGGTGGTGAATCCGGAATCGATTCATTGGAAAACCTCGAAGTCGCCATGTCGAAATTCAATGTTGGAAAGGTCCTGGTAGTAACAGATCACGCTACGATCAAGCAGCCATTACAAAAGTTGAATCCTTTCGCCAAAATTGACTTCGTCATGACCACCACAGTGATGGATGCGATGAGAAAAGCATCATCGACACACTTTGATGCCGCCATTATTGACGTGGGTTTGTTTGGAAAGAACATCGCGTTCAACCTGGCGAAAGAAATCAGATCGACGTTGAGAAATGATTCAATTCCACTGATGTTCATCACAAGCGAAAACATCGAGCCATCTGAATTGTTGTTTGGTGGTGCTTCGGTATTGCTAAAGTCACCAATTGAACAGCAAAACTTTGAGGACGCTCTCAGCAAGCTCCTAGAAGCCAAGGCGTTTAATCAGCCTCGTATTCTTGCAGTTGACGACGATGTGGTTTTGACGAAATTTATCGCAACGATTTTGACGGAACAGGGACTACATGTTTCGGTTCTCAATGAACCTATCCGAATTATGGAAGTACTCGACGAAGTGCAACCAGATTTGGTGCTTTTGGATGTGTCGATGCCCGGACTGAGCGGATATGACGTATGTCGCATGCTGCGTGAGCATCTGACATGGGCAACACTCCCGATCATTTTCTTGACTGCAGACACTGATGCACAGGGAAGAGCAGCAGCGTTTCAGGCAGGCGGCAACGAGTTTTTGAGCAAGCCTATTTTGAGTGAAGAGCTAGTCAACCGTGTCAACACTCAGATTGAGCGCGCACGTTTTCAAAAGGAGCAAACTTCTCTGGATGAACTTTCCGGCGTTTTGAAGAAAGAAGTCTACAGTCGGCGAACGAGAGATGCTTTCGCTCAAGCAAAGGCAGAAAAGAGAAACATCTCGGTTTGCCTGTTATCGATTGATAGTTTTGAGGATCTTGGTCGACTTGGCCCCTTTGCGGAATGTTCTGTCGTTGCTGCATTCGGCAAGTTGCTGAAAACCCGATTGAAAGCTGAAGTTCTACGCGGACGGTGGGGCAAAGGATTCGCTCTCACACTCTTTGACGAAGAGAAAACAACGATTGAAAACATGTTGACCCTGCTGGTCAATGAATTCAAACAATTCGATTTCACAGATGCATCCGGCGCGAAATTCGACGTAGCAATTTCGTGGGCGATTGCATCTTATCCGAGCGACGCAGAAAGTTTCTTGGAAGCTATCGAGAAAGCAGAATTGAAACTTCTGTCTGCAGCAAATCGAAAGAGCTCAGTAGCGATTTCGTGACGAATGCAAAAGTTCACAACACCAATCGCGGCGTGGCACCATATTTGATGGCGGATACCAAGTGTCTCACGTCCGCTTTTCAATCGGATCTTTCACGAGCGGTCTTGTGTCAGGCTCAGCCCTGCGATGGTTTGTTGGTGTCCTGAAAAGGATTACACCAGAATTCCGCCTTCAAAACCTATGGGTCATGATGGATTCGAACCATCAACCAACTGCTTAAGAGGCAGCTGCTCTACCGTTGAGCTAATGACCCATGAACGGCGATATTTTTTAGATTATAGCGCGCGCCCGGTTGGATTCGAACCAACGACAACCCGCTTAGAAGGCGGGGGCTCTATCCACTGAGCTACGGGCGCAAGTCGCTTTCCAGGCAACATCGTGGAGAAAAACATTATACATGGCAGTCGGTGAGATTTGTTTCAGCCAGCGGTAGTGGTTACGGCGCGTGTTTCCCGCCGCCGCTCTACTTCTTCGCCAGCCCCTTGGGCGTATATATCCAGCCCTCGAGCAAGACATCGAGATTGTCCTGTTCGAGCGGGTCGGCAAAGAGTTTCGGCGCGAACTGTTTGGTGGCAGCGGTGTAGCAAGCAATCACGGCATCGAGAGCGTGGTCTGATTCTACGATGGCAGGTTCAAGCCCCTTTGCCACCGATATGCGGGGGCAATCGGCATGTCCTTTGCGTTCCCTTAGATTCAACAAATCACTCAACATTTGTTTGCGCAACGCGAGTGATTGTTCTTTGGCTGCCCGATCGCTCTTGCCCTTATAGCCCGTATCCGGCAGCCCAAGCAGCGCAAGCGATGCACGCGGGTACACTTCAATCACTTCGCAGGCTCCGGCGCGCGGCTCCTGCAGCGGCGGGACGTAAAACTTCGCCGGGTCCAAAGCCGCAAGCATGCGAATGCCGTGATAGGTCATTTGCACCATTGAGGGGTTTCCGCGATGCAGTGGCGACTGGGCGGCACGTTCGCAAGCCGAATCAGCAAAGCGCTTTGGCTCCTTGCCAAACTCTTTGACTAGTTCGATAAATTGATCAAAGCCTGTAAACACCAAGGTTTCGGCCACATCTTGCCATGATTGGTAGCTGGGTTTGTCCAGTTTCTCAGAGAGAAAGGCAAGAAACTCCACCGGCAGCGAAAATGGAAAGTCCATGCCGCACACGGCAATTGGTAAATTCGCGCTAAGCTCCGCCGCCAGCTTGACTGCGCCGGTTTTCTTGACGGTTTGAATCTCGAGCCCGAGACCGCCCAAAACACCGATGGCAAGCCATGTTTCATTGGCGGCATCGCGCGCGCCACTGAAATCAACCCCGGCTATTTTGACCTCGGTCACAACCCCTCCCTGTGTAATTAGAGGTCCTCTCAAAATAACCGACTAAATCGAGTGATAGCAATCCGATTAAGCACCTTTATACTGTAGTAGGAACATCTGGGTCTTAGTCCAGACAGGAAGTTGTAATGACCGCCGAAGCCCCACACACGCAAGAAGTTGACATTCGGAGATTTGAAGGCTCTATTGGGCTGCTCATCGACAATAGTGTCGAGGGCGGTGAGGTGCTCGGTCATGTGTGGCTCATCGACGAAGACAAAGTAGCCACTTGCGCCCACTTGATGATGCTTTACGTGCCTTTTTTGGCGGCGCTATCCATTCGCTTTCCGGGAATCGGGGTGGAAAAGGGCGTGTCGGGCGCGATGTTTCACCCGAAATTCAATCGCAAAATTGCTACGCAGTTGGCTCGGCAGGCGCTTATGTTGCCGGTTCCGACGTTGGCTCTGCAGAAGCACAATGCAGTGGTACTGAAGCTGACAAACGATTTGCCCAACCTCTCGCCTGAACTTACCAAGCTCGTCAACAGCAAACTTTCGCCGCCGCCGCCACCACGCGATCAGGGCATGGGCGGCAGCCTCAATGAGATGGATTTGGCGATGGTTTTGCAGACGATCACCAACTCGCGCAAGGAAGGAATCCTCGTCATATCGGACGATCGCGGGCGCACGCGGGCACGGATTTTCTGCCAGAGCGGCCGTGTCATGCATGCAACGTATAAAAATCTGGTGAATGAAACGGCTATGTATCAGCTTTTCAGCCAGAAGTTGAGCGGTGGTCAATTCTATTTTTCATCAGTGAAAGAACCTGATTGGGAAGTGAAACGCCCCATCACGAGACCTACAGACATGCTCTTGATCGAGTCGCATCGAAGGCTTGATGAACTGGAGAAACTGATTCAATCAGTCGGTGGTCGCGATGCCATTTTCACAGCCACCGTGCCTGAGCCAAACGTTGATGTGATGCCGCCCGACATGAAAGAGTCGTGCCGCATGATGTGGAAAGTTCTTGATGGTGCCACGCGCGCGGGCAAAATTTGGATGCTTGCGAACCTTGATGATTACTCAGTTTTCTCGACTCTGTACGAACTACTTCTCACCAAGCAAATTGTAAGACAAGAGGCTTTGGAAAGAGCACTTACCGTTCCCACCAATGGTGGCGGTCCCGATACGCCTCTGGTGGCACTTCCGGTGGCGGTGCAATCGCCGCTTGCGCCTTGGGATCGCATCACCAATCTTACTTTCGACAATCCGGAGACAACGGTGTTGATCCGCTCGGGCAGCCTGCTCGGAACGATGCGCGAACTCGACCCCTGGCACTTGATTCACAATCTGCGGCTGCTTCCTGAATCGGCGGGCAGTCCGATGTTCAAAGACGGATACGTCGTCGGCATGCATTGTGGCAAGATGCCGCCGGATCCCAACGTTGAGCAAGTCGACGGACACCTGCAACAAATGTTGTGGGTGGAATCCATTATGGAATGTCTGAAAGGCGGCGGTGAAGCTGAGCTCGCTCGCCGGCTTACACTTTCCGGTGAAGAATCGCTGGCGTTGCCTTTGGGCAGCGGCACCTCGGCCGGCGGAACCTCAGCCGGCACCGCAAGCGGCAGCACAAGCCTGCTTCGCCCGAACGCGGGCTGCAAGGAAGTGGCGCGCATCGAGTGCCCGAAGTGCGGTCGCTCAAGCCTGGGCACCTCGCGTTTCTGCAAGTCTTGCGGTCACCGAATGATTCAAGAAGCCGAAGACTTCAAGCCTAAAGGCGGTTTTGCCAAACCTCTCATTGCAGCAGCTGTGGCGGCAGTGGTCATCGGCGGTGTTTTTGCGGCTGCCAGCCATGGAAGTATTCCTCTTCCCAACTTCAAGCCGGTGCTTACCATTAGAACGAATGCCCGCGTCATCGAGAGCATGGAAGCGTACGTTTTGCCTGACACTCCTTGGGTCACGCCGTCAATTGCGCGCCTCGCACTAGACCCAGCGCGGCACCCGCTGCTCGATTCCTCGAATCAACTGGTGTGGGAAACCATCGAAGACCACCTCACACTGCCTAAAGGAACAAACATAAACGTCAAATTCGACATCAAAGAGCGCTGCCATGTGTATTTGTTCACAAAATTCACTTCGCAGATGTCACCCAACCTAATTTTCCCAGCCTCCCAAGTAGACGATAAAGTTCTGGCCCAAGGAAGTAACTTTACCGTTCCGAGTAGGCGCAAACTAATTGAGGGGGACACCGACTTAACCAAGATTGCAACCGAGGTGCAAAGCCCGCACGGTGAAGATCTCATAGTGATTCTAGCCAGCGAGATGCCATCGGAGGCGCTGATGAAAGACCCGAACTTAATCAGCCGAATCTACGGAAGGGCAATAGATATCCTGCAACTGGACAATTTCGAAGATGGGGTGGAGGTAAGTACCCAGGTTTTTGAGGAGATGTTTCCAAAAGATAAATCCAAACCTGAACAATTCGGCATACCAATAACCCGTCGTAATACTATTTATCTGAGACTATTGAAAATCAAACATTCCGACTAACCGATAAAGCATTGGAGAATGGAACAAATGAACGCCAAAAGAACAATTGCAGTTTTGACAGCAGCGTTTATGCCGCTGGCTCTGTCCTCAGCCGCGCTCGCGCAAGACGGAGAGAAGTTGGAAGGAGCCAAGGGACTTTTCTTCGAGCAGCTTCAGAAGCCAACCGAGAAGATTAATACTGGCGTCCAGTATTGGATTGAACTGAAACGCGACAACCAAGTACTCAAAGTTTCGAACAAGCACAATTTCGCAGCCAACGACCATATTCGTTTCCATGTCAAAGCAAACATTGACGGTTATGCCTACATTCTTTTGAAAAGCGGCAGCCGAGGCGAACAATCTGTGTTGTTCCCCGACCCGAAGTCGTCCGAAGACAATCAAGTGGCGCGCGGTCAAGATTACGTGCTGCCATCGGAAGGTTGGCTGACGTTTGATGAAAACCCAGGCACAGAGCAGGTTACATTGCTCGTGTCGCGCACCCCGATTGATGCTACCGCTTACCTAAACAGCACCGGTCAGGAAGTGACGTTGATTGCATCGGCGAGCACCGGCAGCAAGGATTTGGTTCCTTCAACCATTCAAATCGCCTACCAGCCAATAGTTGCGAAGGTGGAACCGACAACAATCAAGCATGTAAATACAGAAAAGACTTTGCCGAAAGTCACGACCACATCAAAGGTTAAGAAGCCTGCAAGCGGAACTGCCTCCAGGAAATCAAACAACAATGTAGCCGTAGCAGCAAAACCAGCAAAGAACGATGAAGGCGTAACCACCGTTGTTTCGACGACGCCTCGCAATATTCTTCACGTTGATGTCGCGTTGCAACACAACTAGGTTGAATCGCGCGGACGCGCGGTCAGCAGCAAAGACAAGTCAGTCCGGCGAATGTGATTGATACTTCGCCGGCTTTTGATTTAGTGATTTGATCGCCGCGGAATTCTCGACAATATCAAAAGTGAAAGGCGTTCACCAAGCCACATCTCTTTGCAATGCAATTTCATCTGAACGCATATGTTCTTAACCACCCCTTAAACTCAGTCGGTGGATCATATTCTCCTATCGTCGTCACCTCAACGCTTTCGGGCGGAAATATGATCTGGTTTCTATCACTATTTATTTGCCTCACGCTTTTCATCGGACTGCTCACGGTGCTTGTGCCTGACCTGATACTGCCGGTCTTCGCGCATCGCTGGCTGCGTCACTTCCACTACTGGCGCCACTAAAGGCTTAAAGCGCCGCGCCGTGCGGCTGCGGTGCGGAGCGGAACGGTGCGGCTGCGGAACGGTCGTCAAGATATGGCAACTTTATCAAGCCGCCGGGTCTCAATTTTCTCTTCCAATTCTTCCGGATTCGTCGCTCCCCGTACATCGTTTCCGGAACCGGAATCGCTTGTGCCATAAGGCTTTGCGGTGGGCGGTTTTGCGCACCCCGCCCACCATCTCCGGAACTTCGGTCGACAAAAAAGCGATCACCATCGATCCGCGTCGCGTCAAAGCGTCAAAGCCTCAAAGCGTCAAAGCGTCAAAGTCCTCAAAGCGTCAAAGCCTCAAAGCGTCAAAGTCCTCAAAAATGGCTTACAAACAAATAATTATGACGTTTGTCTAGTCTTCACTCCTTCTTAACCCCCGAGATCTATAATCCGGGATGTCAAAAGGAGCTTGTCATGCCCGGTACGGCTGTCGGACTATTTTTAATCGACTTTATCTTCCGTCCATTCGCCAAGATTTACGAGAAGATGCCTCTCGTTATGCTGCTCATGCTGCTGTGTCTTTACAGTATCATCGGCTACATCGTCATCAAGTCCGCATATCTGGCGGACCAGCAAAGATAGCGGTTAAGCGCCATTTACGCCGATCAATTGAACGCTGAGCTTTTCGCTTTCCAGCTTTACCAAACCTAAGTACAACTCGATGAAGTTCTTCATAGAGCCGGGCGGAACGGTTCCTTCGATCGTGAAAGTGCCCTCGTCGAGCACCTGCCCTTCAAAATCATAGGTAATGTACTTGAAGGTCACATCCTTGATAGCCACTTGGTTTCGGTTTGCTACGCGAACCCACGCAACTGGGCAATTGATCACCCACAACCCCGAAATATGCCAGTCCACAAGCTCCAAATAGGTATTCGACGTCAGCGTCGGATCACCCTGCGGAATCATCGTACAACTGGTTGTCACTACACTGGTGGTTGAAACCACAAAAAACGCAAACAGCGCCGGAACCGCGATCAAACACAATCGACGCAGGAAGCCGTGTTTTCTAAGTGCTAGGTTTCTCATGGCCTGGCGCTTGGTTCCTGGTCTAGATGTAGGGTATAAAGCCTTGGTTTTGCAAAATGCCGATGATGACCAATAGGGCAAAAATTGCAAATAAGGCGAAAAATACAGGCTCACCTTCGGCTAGCATTGCAAAATCCCCATGGAGTCGGTCTCTAGTTGGCATTATATCTGAGACTTGGAATCCTGAGTATGGTCAGTCTGGAGTACGTCGCCTTGTCTGAGTAAGCCTCAAGCGTGTCTCGTCTAGACTGGGCCTTTCTGGTGTGCGACTATTAGAGCCTCGCACCGCACTAAACGGAACCTCAGTTCACAATGGAAGCGAAAACGACGGGCCTCACAGAATCACCCTTGAAGGAGCTCATTTCCAGGGAGTTTCCGCGCCGCGCCTCGGAAGTGACATACCTTAATACTGGCAGCTGCGGGCGAAAGCCGCGGTCGGTATTAAGTACCCTTCAGAAAAGCTGGGAAGCGCTCAACGATAACCCCACAGTTACAACGTTCATAGACACGACATCAATCGAAAAAGCGCGCAAGTCCGCAAGCAAGATGTTCGGCGCCGCGCCAGAAAGGCTCTTGCTAACCCCGAACACGACATACGGTTTGCAGATGGTCTTAAGCAGCTTTCTGCAAAAACCAGGCGATGAGTTAGTCACCACCGATCACGAACATGGCAGTCTCAACGTCATTGCGCGGTACCTCGAAGACACGCGTGGAATCACAATTCGCAGATATAACATCAACACGTTCGATGACAGCGAGCAACATTGTCTCGGCATTTTGAATCTGGTGTCCGAACGCACAAAGCTAGTAGCAGTCAGTGAAATCGATTGCATGAGCGGCTGGCGTCCGGATCTCTCGCTTTTGCAACAGGGCGTGAATATGTTGGATGTTCCGTTGCTGGTTGACGGTGCACACTCACCAGGACAGGGACCATGCGATCCTTCGAAGTATTCGATTTGGGTTGGCTCCGGTCACAAATGGCTCGGCGGTCCAAACAACACGGGATTTTTGGTGGCTCAACGCGATTGGATTCCCAGGTTGGAACCGGTTGCCATTGGCGACCGATTCTATGAAAAACTCGACGAAGACAGCTTTGATCTCGGTCGTTTCGAAGCCGTTGGAACCACCGACACCTGCCGCTGGGATGGTCTTGCGGCCGCGTGCGAATTGCACATGGAGCTGACACCAGAGGCGGTGGCTGGCGAGCAGTTGAAATTGCTCAGATATCTAAGAGGGCGCCTGCAAGAGTATCTGCGCCCGCATTACAGAATTCCAGATCGCACCGAAACAGAAACAAGCGAAAGCACAGGTTTAATCGCTTTCTACTTCGATAAAGACCGAGTCGCGACGTCTGATATTCGCGAGTGGCTGTATAACAAGCATAAAATTTGGGTACAACCCGATTACGCCGGAAGCAGTCCCGGCTATGGACTGCGAGTTTCATGTCACATCTCCAATACAACGGATGACCTCGACAAACTCGTAGATGCTCTCAAGGAGATCATTGCTCCTCCGTAATCGGTGAAAGTGAAGCCGCAACTAAGGCGAAATCAACAAGGAATCCCGCTATGGAAAATTACAAGGAATTCACGCCACCAGGATGGCTGTTGAATGGTCATATGATGACGATTGTTCCTGCCATTTTCCCCAGAGGCTTCGTGCACCTCAAACGAGAAGCAAAGCCTTGTCTCATCGATGTTTCTCATGACTCAAAAGTGCTTGTGCAAAAGCATGGTTTTGCAGATGCCAAACAAAAAGCTCAACAAGCAACGATCGTAATTTTTCATGGACTAGAAGGATCCGCTGATGCACCCTACGTCTTGGGACTCGCGAAGAAAGCGCGGGCACGCGGTTACAACGTCGTAAGAGTCAACATGCGCAATTGTGGTGGCACAATGCATTTGACTCCAACCTTGTACAACGGCGGATTGAGCGGCGATGCCATCGCCATCTTGAAACATTTAAAAGCTGAAGGTTGCGAACATGTTTTCCTGTGCGGAACATCGCTGGGCGGCAACCTCGTAATGAAAGCCGCAGCAGAACTCAAAGATCAGTGGCGCGATCTGCTCAAAGGTGTCTGCGCCATATCTCCTTCACTCGATCTGACCATTGCAATCGACTCATTGCAATTGCCGAAAAATCAACTCTACGAAAAGAGGTTCTTGATAGGACTTAAACAAAAGATCAGGGCCAAAGCCAGAATGTATCCAGACAGGCATGATATATCGCTTGTGCGAACACTGCGCAGCGTGCGCGATTTCGACGACACCTACACCGCCCCTGATGCAGGCTACTTGTCGGCTAAAGACTACTACGAAAAGGCCAGTGCGATCCGGATTCTTGAAGATGTGCGGGTTCCATCAATGATCTTGGCTGCGCAGGATGATCCGATTGTTCCTTTTGAAACATTTACATCACCGAAAGTCACCAACAATCCCTCAATACAATTGGTGGCACCGCAATACGGCGGGCACGGCGGGTTCTTCCATCGCGACCGCGGCAATCACGATCGTTTTTGGTCGGAAGATGCAGCTGTGGAATTTTTTCATCAACAGATGCAGCGCAACAAACATTGAGCGGCACCGGCGAGCTCTTCCACTGACATCTGGTGTCCAAAAGGCATCAATAGAGCCAGTTTTGGCTATACTGTGCAAACTTTTTCTCAAGGATTTGCGGTTGTTTGTCGATTTGATTGTCATATGGCAAACTATTCTGGTACCATCGGATTGCTTGAGGCCTCCGAAGAAGATGAAAAGGGGCCGATAACCTTAAGGACTTGGGGATACACACTTAGTAACTAGATTGGTTCCAAGCTCTGCGTGGAAAGAGACCAAAGAAAACATTCGGGAGGATGGGTTGTGAAAATATCAAAGCTGGGATTGACGCTCGCTGTACTCGCTGGCTTGAGCGGATTCTCACCGGCTTTCGCCGATGGCGATGAGCCGCTGGACAAAGTAGTTAACGGTTCTCTGATCGTCACTCGGGTTGGCGGTCTCGGTGCAGGTCTCGTCGTCGGGACACCAGTTGCCGTAGTTCGCGAATCCTTGAAAACATACGTAAGCTTCACCCAAGGCGCCGCTGACAAAGTCGGCGAAAAAATTGGCGGAAAAGACAACGGTCCCTTATGCGCAGTCGTTAGCCTCGTCACCATCCCTGCCAGCTTGGTAGTGGGCGGAGCCAAAGGCTTGTATTACGGCGGCAAAAACGGATTCGTACATGGCTTTAACGAGCCATTCCATCCGGATTCCTTCAGCCTCGGCAAATTGGACGAGTAAGCCGTTATAGCTTGAATCAGCGCTCGCTGACGATGGCTTTGAATAATTGAATCTACGAGTGAGGCAGTCAGAAATGGCTGCCTCAGTTGTTATTATGTGAAACGTCAGTGAGTGCCACTAAACTGAGAGCGGTTCAAGTAATCTCGATCGACCGAAACGACTGAGCCATACGCGGGTGTTGAAAATGAGCGATGCAAATCTCGATGTTAAAGTTTGGTTGGAACGTTTGAGCAGGGCGAAAACCAAATCAGAGATCTATGCAATTTTGGATGAATTTAGACCGCTCAATTGGACTGATGAGCAACGTTCTGCAGTGTCGCGCTTTTACATGCGCATGCTAGAGGGAATTGGATTCTCCAGTGACGAGGATGCGGGCTCTGCAGCCGGTGCTGCTGCAGGTGCAGGTGCAGGTGCTGCTGCTGGTGCTGCGAAGCCAGGCGCGCCGGCTAATGACGGGCCGGTGTGGTACGAAAAGATGTGATATTCCCGTTTGAATAGTTCATGCGGTGTGCACGATCATGCGGCGCGTGATCACATGCTGCGTGATCATGCGCCGCGTGATCACGCAACGCATGGCCACCACATACGATGCGGAGTCACCACATACGATGGCCACGCG
>CAZCZI010000058.1:39892-45616 GCA_964503045.1 uncultured Candidatus Obscuribacterales bacterium | reverse complement strand
GCTCTCCGGAACAAGGTTACCCCGTGCTCAAAACCGACTCCGCAAAGGCTTGTGCTGCAACCAATCCCAGCATCGAAATTGAGCACGGGTGAACAATTCTCCGGAAGATTCAGAGGGAGAATCTGAGACCACAATGGTTCAAAAATGACCCAAAAATCAGAGTCCCGGCGAAATTAATACACGCGGTTTTCACGCTGGGCGGTCTAATCTTCATTCATTCCCACCCAACCAGGTCCCAAAAGTCCCAGCAGCGCTGCTGTGGCTGAGCCTGATTCACTTACTAGAGGAACTGAGGAAATAATGAGCTCCCTCAATTGCCTTCAAAAAACAAGAATCAGCAGATTTAACAAAACCATTCTTGCAATGGTTCTTTCCGTTTTTGGGTTGGTTGGATTCAGCATCCAAGCAGACGCGCAAAACGCCCAGGACAACAACCTTCAATCACCGCCGCAACTCAGAGACCAATACCTCGCACGTTATCCGTTTGCCAAAGAGCAACAACGCAACGACGTAACCGAAGGGCAGCAATCATCCAACGGCGGCGTTCAAATGAACATGGCTTATGTAGCGGTCACCAGAGCCTGTCACGAAGACCTGCCGCCAAATCCACCACCTGGCACTTGTAAGCATTACCACCAAGATACAGTCATGATCTCCACAGCGCCTATTCCGACTGCACGCGACAGAGAAGCAGTCAACCAAAACCGCGCCGGTTGGATTCATTGCTACGGCTATCCGGTTTCTGACACACAATTTCAAATCATCGACCGCGCCAACCGTCAAAGACTTCTCGAATTGTTCTTCGATCCTGAGCGCTGGCAATGGACAAGAACGATGAAAGATCAGATGGCTAGCGCCGCTGCATCCAACAGTCTGGCCGCGGCAGCCGAATCAAATTACGGAACAGCGTTTCAATGCATCACTAAATCTTTAATCAACGTAGCAAACGAATCTGCCGCCGGAAATAATGGCGATGGACGCGTGGTTTACATGGTTCAGCAACTTTTCAAAACAGTGTTTTTGCCAATTGCAATTCTTTTGGTCCTTCCAGGAGCGCTCATCACTCAAGCGAAATGCATGATAAATGGAGGTTTCTTGGGTGAGCAGGAAGACGCAAGCAATCCACTGGAAGGGATTTTGAGGGCCATGATTGCGATTCTTCTGATACCGGCGACGCAGCTCATTGTCAGCTATTCAATCGATGTGGGCAACTCGATGACTGACGCCGTGGCAAACCCGTCCAGGGGCTGGATTCAAGAAGACCGAATCATGAACTGGGCGCGCGAGCAAACCTACAATCCAGACAATTCGCACAACCAAGTCGGCAATCAGTCTTCCAATCAGCAGGGCAAGAGCCAGGCAAATGGTGAGGGTGAAGTTCGGCAGGAGAATCAGGCCTATTTGAGTCAGATGATGTCCATGGGATTCAACTCCGCTGCGTACATGTTCAGCACGGCACTGACGATGTTGACGGCTTATCAGTTCGTGTTCTTCTGTTATCTGTTTTTGATGGGACCTATTGCAGCCTGTTTCTTTGCCTGGCCTGGAGGCGTCGGCAGTTTGTTCAAGAACGTGTTTAGTAACTGGCTCAATGCTGTGGTGGTTCTGGCCTTATGGCGCTTCTATTGGTGCGTGATCTTGGCTTGCATGACGCAGAGGTTGGTACACGTCAACCCTGACCCCCACTCACCTTTCGAGATGATGGTGTTCAATTGCTTCCTTGCATTGCTTCTGTTTGTGCCGTTCCAGCCATTTAATTTCAATCCTGGTGAGGTAGCCGGACAAATTCTAGATAAGGCATCACAAGCCTCTGGTGGCGGCGGTGCCGGCGGTGGAGGGGCGCCTGGGGCAGGCGGTGGTGGCGGCGGCGCCAAGGGCGGCGCGACTCCATCTGCGTCCGGACAAAATGGCTCCGGCTCTGGCTCCGGCTCAGACAGCGATTCTCAAAGTAAATCTAAATCTGGCAGCTCGTCGTCCTCAGGAGGTGGCGACTCACAAGACTCCGGAGGATCTAACGGACAAGGTTCGGGTTCGAGCTCAGGCTCGGGTTCTGGCTCCAGCAGTGGCTCAGGTGCCACAGGCGACACGGGACCACCACCGACATCATCAGGCACATCGCCACCACCGTCTCAGGACGCGACAAGTTCAACTGACACATCGACTAATCAGACGGTAAACGATTCAGGTTCAGACTCACAAGGAGAAGGGCAAGTCCCACCAAATTCATTGTCATCAGGACGAGCGTCACCCACAAGCGCTTCTCTGCATGAGCGATTGCTAGGTTCGAGCAACGGAAGCATGCAGGCGCCAGGGCCCAAAGGGCGAGATCCGGGGTCGAATTCCCGACCAACAAACTTCAGCCCACCGCCGATGATGAACAGCGAATGAACCAAATAAAAACCAGGGTTGGAGCGCGAAAGCTCCAGCCCTGTTTTTTTTTGCAAGAAACCAACCCGCGCCGGAAAAATCGCAATTGCACGCTCTTTTCACGTTGGTTGTTATACAGTTCTCACGTTAGGTTCAATTCCCCTGAAACCCCAGTTCCACCGGTAGGCAGTCGCCCATTCGGTTTACTACTTCGTGCTTCCGTTTTTCAAAGCAAGGCGAATCAAATGACAAAGACGCAACAGCAGTTTGGTAAGACCGCAACTCTCAAGACCTGGTTGCTTTCAGCAGCAGCAGTTCTTGCATCGTCGATGATTGCATCGATGGCGGCACCACAAGCGATGGCGCAGTCGACTCAAACGACTAGCCCCGATGCCAACCCCGGCACCGCCTGGTCGATTCGCGAAAATTACTTCAAACGCTACAAGTGGGCAGAAGAGTTCTACAGAAGTGATGTCGTCACCAACGGCGAATCGCAAGGTCCCGGCACCGTCACTCCCAACTCCGGTCCCGTATACAAATGGCCGGCAACTGTTGATCAAGGTCAACCTTCGCAAGTTCCTACAAGGCGTGATGAAGCAATCCAAAAGTATCAAGTGACTACTTTTGGATATCCTGTTTCTGATACGCAGTTTCAAACAATCCAACGTCTCAACGACAACATGATGTTGGAAGAAGCATTCGATCCCGAGCGCTGGATGTGGATGGAAAACGCAGTCGGCGCCATCAAAGCAACGTCCGCCGCCAACAGCCTCGCCAACCTCGAACGCAACCAAGCAACCAGCGCCATCAACCTTACTAGAATGTTCCTCGATAACTTCACGGTTGATCCAGGCAATGTATGGAACAGAATAAGAAATGAACTGTTCATCCCAATGGCATTCTTGCTTCTTCTTCCAGGCGCAGTGCTCTCGCAAGTGCGCGCCATCATCGCTCAAGGCAACCCGGTTTTGGGACCAGTCAATCCTTTTGATGGAATCCTCAGATCGATCGTTGCAGTGTTTCTCATTCCTTCCACTTATTTGGTGGTCAACTACAGCATCGATTTCGCCAACTCGGTGACTTACGAAATACAACAAGGTTACTCCCGCATCGCCGGCGGTGGCGACATGTATGAAGATGCTGTGAGCGGTCATAATCGCGCCTTCCCGATTCGCCAACCTGATTCGAACAAAAACGCGATTCCGCCAGCTCCTACGACTAATAACAATCCACAGGGTAATTCAGACCCAATCTCAACACTGGAAAGTATCAGCTTCGACGTCGGCGCCGACAGCGGAGATCCCAACAAAGCAGACGAAGTTTCTCCGGTGCTCAAGAGCACGCAGCGCGCATTGGTCAACGGCGCAAATGGCGCATTGGCCGGGACGTGGAACGTTCTTTGTGCATTCCAGATGGCATACCTTTATTATCTGTTTTGCATCGGTCCCGTGGTTGCTGCACTTTGGGTGTGGCCCATGGGTCAACTCCGCGGCGCATTCGCCAGCTGGGTAGAAGGCGTGATCACGCTTTGCTTCTGGAGTCTTTTCTGGAACACGACGGTTCTTCTTATGGCTTGCTTTAGATCAAGCGGTGAGACAGGAACAGTCGTGATGTCCGCGCTCAACTTCCTTTCTATTGCATCGGTCAGACATGCATTCGACTTCGCCGGTTTGGTGAAGGCTGCCGGAGAAAAAGTCGGCTCCGAGATCAAGAAAGGTCAAAGCGGCGGCGGCAAGGGCGGCGGTGCACACGGACAAGACAAGGGTGCCGATGCCAAAGGCGCTCATGGCGGCGCAGCCGACGGCAAGGGTGGCACCAACGGTGGCGACCACGGCAGCACTTCCGGTTCGGGCACCAATGGTGGTTCTTCCACATCTTCGGCAACCAGCAACTCTACTGCTACCAGCAACTTCTTGAGCGCTTCATCCGGCAACGGTATCGGAGCAGCAGCACTGGGAGTAGATCACGGATTGCCGCCGACAGCAGGCAGCCATGCCGGCGCTCTCAACTTGCCTGGCTCCGACATCCACGCAGGCAGCGTCGAAGCAGCACCACCTCCGCTTTCCAACGGTATCGCATTGGCGAATCATATTGGCGGCGGCTCAGACAAATTCTCCGGCGCCGGTTCGGACAAACCATTCGGCGCGCACGGACTCACCGCCGAGAAGGGCGCTGCTTCCGAATTGGGTACACACTCAGCCAACGGTCAGCAACTCTTCGGCAACGACGTCAAACATCTCACCCAAGACATGCCACTCATCGGTCCTGACTCCGGTTCGCATGCTGGACCAGGAATTGGTTTGCCCCCAGGCGCAGATTCCAACACATTTGTGGCAAACAATGGCTTCGGCGCAATCAACGGAAACGATGGAACCCACGCTTTCGCAACGGATGGCCCTCACGGAACCCACGGCTTCGGAACTGACGGCGCTCATGGTGCTCACGGTACACATGGCTTCGGACAAGATGGAACCCACGGCGCTCCTTCAGCCCATGGAATACATGGAGCCAACGGTCTCGGACAAGATTTATCCCATGGCATACATGCAGCCGGACTACACGGAGCCCCTGGAGCCAACGGCAACGACGGTCTCCTCACCGGCGCACAAGGTGCAGACAAGTTCGGCACACTGCCAGGTTCGACAACTGCAGATTCGCTCAACCATCCATTCTTCACCGCCAATGGTGCAGATGGTAATGGTATCAACGGCGCCAACGGCAGCATCGCTCATGGTGCAGGCACCGCTGATGCTCACGGCGCACTCGGCAACGATGTCGGCAAGAACGGCACCGCATTCGATGCTCTCACCGGCAGCGCAACTCCGTTTGCCTCCAATCCTTCTAATTTGGGTTCGCAAGATGCCCAAGCCGGCGGCTTGGTTGTCGGCAACGGCGACAACGCAGCTCGCGGTCTCTCCAACCTTATTGAAGCAGCTAACGGCAACGGAGCCGGATTCACTTCGGCAACCGGCGCTCAAGTCGGACCAGACGGCAACGTCCTCGTCAACGGCTTCAACGGTTCGAACTCCAACAACGTTGGACCAGAAGGCGTTATCCTTAATGGTTCCAATGGACACACCGCCAATATTTGCGGACCAGACGGAAACCCAATCGCCAATGCAACAAACGCAAATGGCAACGGTACTCAATTCACCCAAGACAACGCCAGCTTCGTTTCCAACAACAATGGTTCGTTCACGACATCTGAAGCAGCGTTCGTAGGCGGCGTAGTTGCTGGAGCCTCTCTCGCCAACGGTGGTGCCGATGCAGTCGGTGGACATGGCGGTCAAGTAATCTCCGGCACTGCTAACAACATCGGTTCTGAAGCAGTGGCATTCGTTGGCGGCATGGCAGTCG
>CAZCZI010000058.1:18062-39792 GCA_964503045.1 uncultured Candidatus Obscuribacterales bacterium | reverse complement strand
ACTGCTAACAACATCGGTTCTGAAGCAGTGGCATTCGTTGGCGGCATGGCAGTCGGCGCGACACTGTCCGGCGGCAATGGAGCCGAAGGCTCGGTCGCTCAAAGCTTTGCGCCAGGTGGACAATCCACTTATACACAAGACGCAGGTCAAGGTTCTTACACCGCTTCTATCGGCGGCGGAACCCACACCGCCGGCGGTGAATCTCCATCCACAATCGGCAGCATCGTCAACGGTATGACTCAAGAAGCAGCAGCCTTCGTAGGCGGCATGGCAGTCGGATCATCGCTCTTCGGCGGACACGGCGGCGAGCAATCGGTCGGCTCCAACACCTTGAGCGCTAACGTTGGTGGTCAACCTGAAGTCGGCGCCCATGTCTCCGGTCAACCTGGACAAGGTAGCACCAATGGCGACTCCGCATCGTTCTTCTCCAACCCAGTTCAAGCAGTTGAAAATGCAGCAGCATTCGTAGGCGGCATGGCCGTGGGAGCGATGATGAGCGGTGGCGAAAGCGCCTCCAATGCAGTAAGCTCGACCTTCGGCAGCGCCGATGTCTCCAGCTCCATCTCCGGCTCGCCGACACAAGGCTCCACCGGTGGTGACTCCACATCGTTCTTCTCCAACCCAGTTCAAGCAGTTGAAAACGCTGCCTCCTTCGTTGGTGGAATGGTTGTCGGCGCCATGATGAGTGGTGGCGAAAGCGTCTCCAATGCAGTCAGCTCGACCTTCAGCTCCGATGCACCGACAAGCAGCGCGAACAACGCAGCCGGTTCGCAAGGCGACACTTCGTTCTTCTCGAACCCAGTTCAAGCAATCGAAAACGCCTTCTCGAGCGCCAGCAACGCCATCGGATTCGGCGACAGCAGCAGCTCTGCACCGAGCAGCAGCTCCAGCTCCTCGTCTAGCAGTGGTGACTCCTGGTACAGCGCTCCTCTGCAAGCAGTCGAAAACGCAGCTTCTTACGTAAGCAATGCAATCGGATTCGACAGCAGCAGTTCCGTATCCAGCAGCTCCGCACCGAGCAGCAGCTCCAGCTCCTCGTCTAGCAGTGGCGACTCCTGGTACAGCGCTCCATTGCAAGCAGTTGAAAATGCAGTTTCCTCCGTAGGCAATGCAGTCAGCTCGTTTGTCGGCGACGTTGGTTCGTCCGCAGCAGCCAGCTTCACACCAGACGTTGTCTCCTCCGGCAACGGCGGGCAAGGTGGCGGCTATGCTCCAGACGGTGGCTCTGCGCCAGCTCCGAGCTACTCGCAAGACACATCGAGCTACTCCGGTGGCAGCAGCTACTCGGCCGGCTACTCCAGCTACGACGGATACACAGCATCGGCTCAAAACTACAGCAGCACTCCGGACTACAACGCTCCGCTACCAACTCCAGTCAACGACGGACCACAATACGGCGGACCAGCTCCAGCTCCTGCTCCTGCTCAAAACTTCGATGCTACGCCGAGCTACCAGCCAGCTCCGCAAAGCTACGATGCACCACAAAGCTACGCTCCGCAAAGCTACGCTCCAGCATCCTACAGCGATGCACCACAAGCCAGCTACGCTCCGAGCTATGCACAAAGCTACGACGCCTCTCAACAAAATGCGTTCGTTGCACACCAGCCACAAGCGATTGAACCTCAACCGCAACAACCACTACCGGTTGCTCCGCAACATCAAGGCGCTCCCGAAGGACATGTACCCGCTCCTCAGGCTCCTCAAGGTCATCAGCCGCAACCAATGTCTTACGATCCAGGAGCAGTGGCTTCGCACTACACGCCAGCCAGCACCTACTCCGGTTCTGAAGCGAGCTACGCACCTCAAGGCTATGGCCAATTCGCTCAAGCCGCTGAAGGTTCGCACGCGGTTCGCCACGACTACCAAGCCGGTCCTGAAGTCGCCGCTAACCACATCGGTGGTGGCAGCCAACCGACAGTCTCCAGCAACGGACCAGCTACCAGCGCAGGACCATCTGGAAACGGCGGACACGGCGCAGCTCCTTCGCAAGGCTCCGGCGGTGGTGGCACAACCGAAAGCGTGATCGTCCACTCTGCCGGACAACGTGGTGCCGGACAGCAAGATGACCACAATAACAACGGTCAACCACACGGCAATGATGTCCACGCCGCCTGGAATGCCAACAACGTCAACGGTGACGGACACGATCAACAAGGTCCTCTCGGCAGCTTGTTCGGCGCAGCCGCAGCTCTCAGAAGAGGTCAGGGTGGTCGTGGTACCGGCGACAAAGCCGCAGCCAACTCCTTGCTCAACGCACTCGGCAAAGCCGCAACCAACAAGCCTGGCAGCCAACAACTTCCAGCTCAAGGCGCAGGCAACAAGCCAGCTGCACAAGCAAATCAATCTCTCCAAAACCAACTGCAAGCTCGCGCTCCTCAACAAAAGAAAGACAAAGAACGCGAAGATGAACTAGACGAAGAACTCGTCAAAATCGAAGAATACGCCAAGAACCAAAACTGGGCGTAAACAACTGAACGAATGAAACGAAGGCGGATGGTTCGAACGAACCATCCGCTTTCTTTTCCATTTGATCTGAGTTAAACAATTAGATACACCCGTTACTTCCTCGGGACCGCTTATGGATACTCCGTTTTGTGTACCGAGCTTGATGGCATGTGTTTCGCCTTCAGCCGGATTAAATGCAAAACGAGTAGTTACGGCGTCAGTCCCAACTGACTCATGTAGCTCTCGTACACCGCATTGGAGATAGACTTGGAATCATGCATAGAGCGAATGTATGCACCAATAACCGACCTCGTTGTCGCTCCCTTCATTTTCGCCTGCAACACTATGACGTTGGTGATTCTCAGTCCGGTTTTGCCCCCCTGAGAAGTTGCAACCTGCATCCAATGTTCTGCTACCGGCAAGAATTTATCCCTACCGAAAGCAACTTCAGCAAGTTGAAAATAGAGGGTGCGCATAATGGAATCGGGACTAGTTGCCGACTTCGCTCGAAGCAGATCTCCTTCGTACTGCGAGACTATCTCTGGCTCTTCAACCACCTTCGTTTGTACGACACCAGCCATTGCAGAGGTGTCGGCTGACGAATGCCGCGTTGGAGTTTTTAGGTCGGCCACCTCTTTCTGCAGCCGCTCAGCAATCTGCTTATCGCGTACTTTCTTTGTGTCAAGCGCAGCCTGATACTCTCGCAAGAAATCTATTCTATCTGCAGGGTGATCCCTGTACTTAGCATAAGCTTTGTACGCCTCTTCATACAGCATTGGAATATCGTAATCGTCAGATTGCGTATTGGTAGCACACGCAGCCAATCTGCGACAACAGTCAGCATACTGAAGCTCAGCTGATCGGTTGCCCTTGGTTGCATTCATGCAAAACTCGAACAATGGTATAGCCTTCTGATAGTTGCCGCTAAGATACGCTCTCGTTGCAACGCCATACATTTTAAAGACGCTATCTGCCGCGATCTGGGATGTTTGCGTTTTTTCCGAAGCCAAAGAAGATACTTCACCTGGTTTGGAGTCGGAAATGGAGTCACTCGACTTAGGCATGAACTTCAAAGCAAGCACTGACGCACCCGCAAAGGCAGCAACACAGACAATCGCGAAGCACACCGTTGCAGCATACCCACGCACCTCGCCTGGTCCTTTCTTAACTGGCTCCTTAGTTTTTTTCGCCTGTCGTCTCTTGCTGACTTTCTTCAGCTTCCCCATTTGCAGCAACTGCAAGTCTGCAAAAAGTTCATCTATCGACTGGTACCTGTCTTTCGGCTTCTTTTCCAAGCAGTGCATAACGACGTAATTGAGACCATCTGAGACACTATTTGTGATATCACACAGTTCAGTCGGTTCTTCGGAGAGTTGTTTATTAAGTGTATCCAGAACATTTTCGCCAGCGAGCGGCGGTCTGCCCGAAATCACTTCGTACATCAATGCGCCAAGTGAATAGATATCGGATCGCAGATCCAATTTTTCACCAAGACATTGCTCGGGGCTCATGTACATTGGGCTTCCGAAAATCTCACCGGTTTGTGTGAGCTTCGAGTTTTCTGACTGTTCCACCAAAACTTTCGCAATTCCAAAGTCCAAAATTTTGACTATTTCAGTACCATCATTTTCAGTTCCTACAATAATATTGCTGGGTTTGATATCACGATGCACAATGCCATGCTCGTGTGCCTCTTTAAGAGCCTCTGCAATCTGGCAAAACCAGCCGATCGCTACAAAATGATCCAAATTTGTGCCTGTAGTTATCAGCTCAGACAATGGGGTACCAGTCAGAAATTCGACAGCCAAATATGGTTGTTCATCTTCAGTAATACCGAAGTCGAACATCTTGATTATGTTTCGGTGCGTGAGAGAACTGACAGCTTGAGCCTCTCGTTGAAACCGCTGCAAACTCACCGCGTCAGATACCAGATGCGATCGCAAAAGTTTGAGGGCACTGTCTTGCTCGGTGAAAAGATTGCGTGCTCGATAAACAACGCTCATTCCACCTCGTCCAACGAAACCTTCAACCAGATATTTTTGATCTATTACTTTGCCAATCAGCGAAAGCTCTGCAGCATTGGGGCGCTGCAGCGAGTCATCACGACATTCGTGCCCGGCTCCGCAAAAGGTCAAGCCACAATCATTGCAACACTCGAGGTGCGCACCAGTGATTTCCCTAAGGGTTAGTCTAGTCTTTTTCTGGGCTTGCATCGTTCGTCTTTCTATAATTTAGAACGGTTCGGCAGTGAGAAATGTATCGCGTCAACATTCCGATCTCTTCAAGCTCCTCCCTGGTACGGCCATGGTCATCGGCGCAGGAGCAATTTTTGCTGTGAAGCTGCCCTTTACTATCAACAAACTCACTGCCGTTTCTCGGCTTCGTCTTACGATCTTTGAGGCAGTATTGCAGCAGGGGCAGTGCATTTTCGTATTGGCAATTCGTATAATAAGACATCGCCACTTTCTTCACGTTTTCATACTCTTCGTTAGGATTGATTTTCAGGGGACTTTCGATATCCGGCGGCGGCTCCCAAGATTTTAGCGGCGGCTCCCAAGATTTTAGCGCCGTCCACCATGACACTGCTCCTGCGGACAGGAAACCCAGCAAACACAAGAATGAGATAACGACAAAGCCCATGCGAACGGTCTCCTGGAGGTTTCCCTTCGACGGTGTCTCATCGCGCTGTCTAATTGCTTGCGCAGAAGCATGATGACTTACCTTTTTCAATTCTCTGGGAATCTTTCTGTGTTCTTTCACGCACATGAGATCGGACAGCAGATGTCTTGCCGATTGATATCGCAAAGACGGCGTCTTGGACAGGCATCTCATCACCACGTAGTTGAGTGACTCTGATACCGCCGGCGCCATCGCTGATACATCAGGGGGATCTTCCGACATTTGCTTTCTTAGCATATCGAAGATGTTTTGACCGACAATCGGAGGCGTGCCAGTGAGAAGTTCATACATGAGGCAACCAAACGAGTAAATGTCAGAACGCGCATCAAGCTTCTCTCCACGAGCTTGCTCTGGACTCATGTACATCGGGCTGCCAAACACGTCTCCGGTTTGAGTCAGTTTTGATTGTTTGTTTCCTTCCCCATACAAAACTTTGGCAATTCCAAAGTCAAAAATCTTCGCCGTGTTTTCATCAGCTTCATCAAGTGCAATATTGCTGGGCTTGAGATCGCGATGGATAACGCCTTGTTCATGCGCTTCTTTGAGTCCGGTGGCAATCTGACAGAACCAATCAATCACCTCATCTGGTGGCGTTCCTTCCGGGTGCGACTCGACAATGTCTGCAAGTGTCGGACCAATCAAGAGTTCCACCACCAAGAAGGGACGTCCATCATCAGTGAGATCGAAACCATGAGTCTTGATGATGTGTTTGCTGTTGAGCGCGCTCACCGCTTGCGCCTCGACTTTGAAGCGCTCAATACTCTCCTGATCGGTGAGCAGATGCGATCGGAGCACTTTGATAGCCACGTCCTTGTCCAAAAGGAGGTGCCGAGCCTTGTATACAACGCTCATGCCACCACGTCCGATGAAGCTGACAACGTGGTATTTGCCTGCAACAACCTTGCCGATCAGAGCTTTTTCACTTGGGGTTGGAAGAGTCTTGCCAGATCGCGACTGGCTATGGTCATCCTCTTGGTCATTGATGACAAAACTCGTAGGCTGATTTGGTTTGAATACCATGGGTGAGACCCAACCGGCTCGACTACAACGGATTATTCCCGCCCCGCCGGGAGGCGCCAACCTGTCATATTAAAAAGTAGGGTTTGGTAGTCTTGTGTTTTAGCTTTTGACAATCTTGACGGTCGGCGGCAGCACCGTATGAAAACCGAGTCGCTGCGGACTGTCAATCAAAATGCCCTTTACTGGACCTCCAGGAATTTGAAACTCTGACTTCGCCTTTACTATGGTGTAAATATCTGTGACTGTGGCACCGGCAATCTCGGTCAACGGCACCGAGTACAAAGTAACTTGTTTCCCGACGTTGGCGACGACTAGCCGTCTATCGGTCACGAGAAATACCTTTCCAACACTTTGTGGAACCATTTGCAGGCTTGCAAGTAATAAGAGCGCAAAAACGCACAGTGGAGAAACGGTGATGATCAAAAAGAGAAACAAGAAGAGAAGGGAGAGGTTCACCAAAAGACTAATCCTCCACCGGGGAGGACAGACGTTGACTGGCCTCCAGTCAGAGGCCCAAGTAACTCTCTCGCCTGGAAGGAGCTGAGGATTCAGTTCTCGAACGATATCGATTGTGGGGGATTGCCCTTTTTGCACGGGCTGTATAACTAGCCGTGAGAGACTCGCATAGTATGGGTCTGGCGTCCAGAAAGATGACAGTTGATTGGGTGCGGCACCGGGCACACTTTTCGTGTTCGTTGACGAAGCCGATGGCGAACTTTTGGAGGAAGGCGCAGACGTACTCAATTGCTTATTCCCGGCTGCGGAAGCGCCAGCATCTGCAACTTGGCTAGGTGTGACCACAAGCCGCGGCTGCGGCTCATCGCGGGCAAAAGCCGTAGAAAATGCAGTGGTAGATCGTCCTTGCGGTTTTAGTTCTTCTCCAGTCCTCGGTGAATCGAGTTGACCGCCTCTGTCCGCTGAGTGAGGTTCGAAGCTGGAAGTTTGGGAGCGTTTGAGCGAGTCGACGTCTACGCTGTCTTGCAGCATCACAGCTAGAGAAGGAATTTCCGCCATAGGTTTGCTTGTGAGCATCCGCATGACCGTGGCAAATCGGCGCACACGCTCATTCTTATGAGCCAGCAGGATGGCGAAAGCCATCGAGGTTTCAGGTGAGAGGTAATCTGCTTTGCGAAACAATAGGCAATCATTGCCGCAGCCTAATTGGTCCCACAGCCCGGGATCGATAGACAGACAGTTCAAAGATGCGAAGACAACCCAGGCACTAAAGTTATCTAGTGACGCATCGAAGTCTCGAGCGCCGCGCATAGGGTTTTGATAATTGACATGTCCCAGTTCGCAAGCGTTGTGCTCGCAGAGAGTCGGAACGTACATACCATCATAGTCAACCAATCTCAGCTCATTTTCTGAGATCATAATGTTGTCGTGTTGAAGATCACCATGAGCGATACCAGCACGCTTTAGGTCGAGTGTCATTTGCTTGAAGTAACCCGCTAGAACTCCAATCAGCTCAGGTTGCCCAATATGTGCGGATAAGTAGGCACCCAGCGTTTGTCCCTCCACCCAATCCATCTTTAGGATCGGATACCACTCATCTCGAATCCGAATTCCTTTCTTGATATATTCGAAGCCGACCGTGTAGGTGAGGTCATCGGTCAAAGTGAACTTGCTAATCTCAGCGTACCGTTCTTCTTGATCTTTGATATTTGAAAGAAAGCAGCGAACTGCCAACTTTCGCGATGGACACTGAAAACAAAACACGGTCGCGAATGCCCCAGAGCGACACCTGGGCAGTCCAAGATTGTTGAGCTCGACCTGTCCGGCCTGTAGCTCTGAATCCGCGAAGCTCAAAAGCGGTGACTGAACCGCTTCTGCATAATCTTGTGGTGATGGCCAAAACATTGCTTCAGATAGACGGAAAAATTCTGGTTTGGTCTTCCAGCAATCGGCGGAACCTAGCCGACTCACTACTTTGGAATTATTCCCCTGGCCCGGGTGGCTCAGACAAACTCAGCATAACGAGATGTCACGACCTCTAATCGACTAGAATACTCACCTTTCAAACTCGCTGCCGTTTCGGCAGTCCCTCGCATAAGGTAAACGCATGTTCGGTAGTAGAAATTCAAACAAGTCAATGCTAGTTCCCCTCTTGATGGCATTGCTTACATTTCTATCCTTCACTAGTACCTTCGCTTTAGAATCATCTACAGGTGAAGACCCACTCCCCTCATGGAACGATTGCAACTCAAAAACGAAAATCATCGACTTCGTCGAAGCAACAACAACAGAAGGCAACCCCGATTTCGTACCAGTTGCAGATCGCATTGCGACATTCGATCAAGATGGAACACTTTTGGTCGAACAACCCACATACGCCGAAATCCGGTTCGCCTTTTCTCGCATCAAAACCCTGGCGGCAGAGCATCCGGAGTGGAAGAGCACACAACCGTTTGCCGCGTTGATTGCTGATGACGCGAAGACAATTGCTAACTTCGACACGAAAGACATTCAGAAAATCGTTAGTGTCACACACAGTGGCATGACGACTGATGCGTTTACAACAATGGTCAAAGACTGGATCAGAGACTACAAACATCCACGTTTCGAAAAACCGTATACACAGCTCTTCTACCAACCGATGCTGGAGGTAATCAAATATCTTCAGAAAAATCGATTCCAGGTTTACATTGTGACCGGCAGTGGTCAGGGATTCGTGCGCGCGTTCAGCGATGACACATATGGCATTCCCGTTCAACAAGTTGTGGGAACTCCAGGAAAGACCAAGTTCGAGTACGCAGAAGGCGGCAAACCGCAACTCATGAAATTACCTGAAATATTTTTGGTAGACGACAAGGAAGGAAAGCCCGAGAGCATCAATTTAGTAATCGGCAAGCGTCCAATCGCCGCGTTCGGAAATTCAACAGGCGACCGACAAATGCTGGAATGGACACAATCGGGCGGTGGAAATCGGCTGATGCTGCTGGTTCATCACGACGATACAAACCGCGAATATTTGTATGGAACATATTCAAAGATCGGACCATTTCCAGATGCGCTCATGCAAGAAGCAAACACAAG
The DNA here is from genome assembly GCA_964503045.1 of uncultured Candidatus Obscuribacterales bacterium. Classification (GTDB taxonomy): domain Bacteria; phylum Cyanobacteriota; class Vampirovibrionia; order Obscuribacterales; family Obscuribacteraceae; genus CAYZJR01. The sequence continues at coordinate 30,612 of CAZCZI010000058.1, read as the reverse complement.
AGGTTGGGTTGTGGTTAGCATGAAAGATGATTGGAAGCGTATTTTCTCATGGTAGGTCTTTCTAAATGAAGATAGGGAATCTACAAGTCATCGCACTTGCAGTGAGTGTGACGTCCACGATCGCACTTTCAGTCACGTGCAACGCATTTGCCGAATCCAAAGACAAGGGGCACCACGATCTGCATAAAGGGAAACAGAACAACCGCCACCAAAACTGGCCCGCGAAACCATGGCCAAAAGGAATGGTTTGGATACCCGGCGGTGAGTTCATGATGGGTGGAAGCGGCGGACCAACGCGCAAAGACGAGTTTCCCGTGCACAAGGTCCGCATCGATGGATTTTGGATGGACGAAACGGAAGTAACCAATGCGCAGTTCCGCAAATTTGTGAAAGCGACAAAATACATCACTACCGCGCAGAAAAAACCGGAGTGGTCAGAACTAAAGAAACAATTACCACCAGATACACCAGAGCCACCGCCATCAAAGTTAGTGCCAGGAGCGTTGGTGTTCCATCCTACTAAAGGACCCGTGTCACTTCGCGACTACAGCCAGTGGTGGACCTGGACACCTGGCGCGAATTGGATGCATCCTGCTGGTCCCGCGAGTTCTATCAAAGGAAAGAACAGATATCCAGTCACACAAGTTTCTTGGGAGGATGCAGAAGCATATTGCAAGTGGGCAGGAAAAAGATTGCCGACTGAAGCAGAGTACGAGTTCGCCGCCCGTGGTGGCAAACCATGCAAGGCGTATGAATGGGGTGACGATCCACCTGATGCGAAGAAACATCGTATTAATTACTGGCAGGGCGGCTTTCCATACAGCACAGAAGCTTCTGATGGCTACTTGCTTGGTGCACCAGTAAAATCGTTCCCCGCCAATGATTACGGACTGTACGAGATCATCGGCAATGTATGGGAGTGGTGTGGAGATTGGTATCGAAACGACTACTACCAAAAGTTGGCGAGCACCAATGATATAGCAAACAATCCATTAGGACCCGACGATAGTTTCGACCCAGATGAGCCGTACATGCCTAAACGCGTTGTTCGTGGCGGTTCCTTCCTGTGCAATGAAAAATACTGCGCCAGCTATCGACCGTCAGCACGAATGAAAGAAGCACCAGATACCGGCATGACCCATCTGGGATTTCGAGGCGTTATGACTGATGCTGCCTGGCGAAAAATTGCACAGACCGATCGCAAACAGTGATCATGCGCTGCGTGATCACGCGCCACGTGGCCACCACATACGATGCAAGGTCACCATATGCGATGGCCATGCGCTGCGTGATCACGAGATTAATGCAGCGAATGGGACACGAATTTCGTGATCACGCGACACGTGATCACGCGACACGTGATCATGCGATACGTGATCATGCGATGCGTGATTGCGTCAGCAGCTATTGCTCGAAAGCAATGGTTCCGCCAACGCCACGATCCCACTGGGTCAACTTCCCGCGGCCTGTTCTTGCTTCCTCAGATCCGACCTCTTGGATGGTGATGTCCACAACTGCTCCTTGTGAATGCATCGCGACAAGATCATCGCTCCTAAATCCAGTTGCGAATTCTACGACGGGACGATTTGGACTAGGCACGTCAGCATGAAACTCAATGGTACCGAGTGTGATTTTGTACATTTTTCTTTCCTTGTTTTCGGTAGGCTATGGAACCAAAACATTCATCATTTTCCAGGCGCATTCATACGTTGCAAGAGTTGCTCCTTGAGCGCTTCCATATTGAAGCTTGCGCCTTTTTGCATTGGCGGAAAGTCAAGGAATGTTTGCGCAGTTTTTCCGACTTGCTGCTGGACAAAAACAAATCGCCAAAACTCGTAGACAAACCAATTGTAGTAGGCTAGTGATCCACCTTTGGAAGACGGAACCCCGGTGCGTTCAAACGGGTCCAAACGCAGATTTGTAAGCATAGGCCAATCCACCTTTTCGGTGGCACCGAGCCAACCACCTGGTTGATCGGTGAATCGATATTTGTAATCGCCAATGCGCACGGCGCCGAGAGTTGACTCGGTGAAATAGCAAATTTCATTGCGACGAGATTTGCCATTTCCAGTCAAACAATCCATCTGGTTGTAGCCGTCGAGATGAACTTTGTAGTCAGCTCCGCAAAGTCTGGTTCCCTTCTTCAGGTCGTCGGCGATGTTTGGATTGCCGGCAGCGGCGACAAATGTAGGAAACCAATCAAGCCCTGAGAAGATACCGTTTTCTACACGGCCAGCTGGAAACTTACCGGGCCACCGCGCTATGCATGGCACGCGAAAACCACCTTCAAGGGCAGTTCCCTTCCCACCTGCAAATGGAGTTTGTCCACCATCGGGCCAGGTGAAATTCTCGGTACCATTGTCGGTGCTAAATACAATAATCGTGTTTTCGTCTATGCCTTTTTCTTTTACATGGTTCATTACCGAACCAACAATGTCATCCAGTTGAGCCATACCGGCTTCTTCGATAGACCAGCCGTTATCGCCGTTTCGCATTGCCTCGTACTTCGGCGATAAATGCGTCACGATATGCATTCGTGTTGGGTTTAGCCATACAAAAAATGGTTTGCCTTTCTCGATAGATTTGTCGATAAACTTGATGGACGAATCAAGAATTTCGTCATCAACAGTTTCCATGCGTTTCGGAAAGAGCTCGCCGGCATCTTCGATCTTTTGTTTGCCGACTTTGCCCCAGCGCGGCTGCACTGTTTCGTCATCCGTATCAGTTGCCCATGAATGCACCATATTGCGCGGGCCAACCGTTGCTTTGGCTTCTGCTGGGTAGTTCGGGTGCGAGGTGTCTTCCATCGCATCGAGGTGATACAAGTAGCCGAAGAATTCGTCGAAGCCATGAACGGTCGGCAAGTATTTGTTGAGATCTCCGAGGTGGTTTTTTCCGAATTGTCCTGTTGCATAGCCGAGGGATTTGAGAGCGGTCGCGATTGTCACTGCTTGCTCTGGAATGCCGGTGGCAGCGCCAGCTTGACCAACCGTCGTCAGCCCTGTGCGAATGGGCAATTCGCCGGTAATGAAATTGGCGCGACCTGCGGTACAGCTGGCTTCGGCATAGTAGTCAGTAAATCGAACTCCTTCAGCCGCGAGCTTATCGAGGTTGGGAGTTTTTCCTGCCATGATGCCCTGGTGGTACGCGCCGATGTTGAACCACCCGATGTCATCGCCCATAATGAAAATGATGTTCGGCTGCTTGCCATCTTTGCAGAAGCCAGGTAAAGGCGCTAGGACCAAGCACAATGCCATGAGCGCCATAAAAAGTCTTCGCGCGTAATTCACTTTAGATCTCCACGACGAGCCGAAGCTACCATACACCATTGGTACAGTAGAGAATTCACGGATCGGATTAAATGTTGAGGGAAGATAATTCCTTACGCGTGGAGGATAACTGGCATTGCCACCAGATACACCACCACTACTTCCACCCATGGTGCCGCCGGACATTCCGCGTCCAGGGTGCTGGCACGTAATGTGCCTCCTATCTTGCAATTAATTTCGTTCTTATCCGGTAAATAATCCAGAATTGGAAGCTTATTTCACCATACTGCTCCCGTTGTCCACTCCAGGTGCGGATCTCTGTTGATCCCGAGATACCTATTTTCCCGAATAAATCAACCGAATTGCTGATGTGAATGGAACAGCGTAGAATGACGTCAGATTTGGAAAATACGGGATGACTGCTCGCACAGTTTTTCTAGCTTCTATCCTTGTCATGACGCTACCCGCGAGCGCGGAAAGCATAGATAATGCCATCTATAAAAGCAATTGTGGCCCGGGCGACCCATCGTTAGGCTATCGCTACTACAAAAGTCTGCCGATGCTTTCGGAGCTCGAAACGAAAATAAAAGCGCAGCCAGAGTACAGCAAGTTAGAGTCTCAATTCGCCAAACAAACTGCCTTTCAGTTCACAAGGTTCACATTTAAGGTGACACCAGAAGGTGACATCATTTGCCCAAAAGTTGAATCCCCATCAGGGTCTTCTAGCTTCGATAAGCAGTTTTTGTCAGTGCTTAAAAAGGTGGGAAAGTTGTCGGCCCCAGTCAACTCTTTACCGATTGAACGAGGCATCGAAATAGCGCTCGCAAAGTTCACCGTAGAAAACAGAACTTATGTATGTTTGCACAGGGGAATTGTGCAGCGTTCTCTGAATTCGACGGAATTGAATCTAGACAAACTGCACTCATGGTCGCTCGCAACATTTAAATCAGTCGTTGGCACCGAGGAAGGCAGAGTAGCAGTTGCAGATTTATTGGTAGCATCTCAATTCAAAATATGCGAGCTTTCTAAAGAGTGCTATGCAGCCGAACGATTCCTTAAATTGCCACCCGGGAATTCACCCACCTTTGAGCCTAATTCGCTTCGAGGCGCAAATCGAAATCGTATTTGTCTGGGGTTGGAAAACGGGAGTGTTGAACCGGCTTTTGCCTTAATAGATGTCTACGACTATCAGATTCGTGACTTTACGTCGCGTATTGCTAACTGTCGAAAGATCGCGGCTGAACGAGGTGAAACACAAGAGCTCGAGAACATAATTTTTGAGCATTGAATTGGAAAGGAGAACGTCTGAGCACCGATCCGGGTTTGAAGTTGGAGAAGCTACCCCGGAAAATCATCATCATCTTCGCTTGCGCCGTACGAGCTAAAACTTCCCATAGCGGCCGCCAGAGCCGAAGTCATTGACGGCATCTTGCTGCGAGCCTTCGCCTCCGCTTGTTCATACTTTTCTTTGTTACTCCTTATAGTCTCGATCGCCTTTTCGAAGTAAACATTTGGCTCTTGCACATCCACTTTTCGAGATTTGTCGAAGGCAAGCAGAATCTTCGAATCTTCAATCAGTCGTTTCAGATCAGCACCGGTAAGTCCCTCGGTATCTGCTGCAACCCGCGACGCGTCATACTTTCTGAGTTCTGGAGGGAGCTTGTGCGAATGATCTTGCAGTATCTCAAACCGAGCCGCTTCATCAGGATGCCTTGTTTCCAACCACAGCTCGATGCGCCCAGATCGCACCAGTGCTGGTGGCACACTGGCAACATCCATCGTGGTCATCATGATACAAACGCGTTTGTTACTTTCACTCTCCAACCCATCCAACATAGTCAAAAGATAGCGATAGAGCCCGAAGTCTTCTTTGTTTTCAAAGATCACGTCACTGTCGTCGATGAAAATTATCGCCGGTGCATTATTCTTTGCCGCCTCAAATACACGCTGAATCTTTGAATAAAAATCACGGCTTCCAGATATGAATGTTCCATCAATCAAAAAGAATTTGCTTCTGAGCCGATGAGCAAGAGCGCGTCCAATCGTCGTTTTCCCCGTACCGGGTGGCCCGGCAAGAAGAACACCGCGCTTCGGCTGAATGTCATACTCCGTCGCCAAGTCATCGCGTTCGAGGGGCACGATGATGTTTGCCTCCAGGCTCTCAATGACGTCTTTCACTCCCCGCAAAGAATGCAGTTCGACAGCCTCTACTTCGTCGAGATCCACGTTGCTTCCCATGCGTTGGCTGCGCAGGTATTCTATAAACTTATCCGTATCCAAATCCTTTGTGTTCTTCAACCATAAACATGTGCTTTTCAGTTGATGAGCATTAAGTTTTGGAGCAAATCTGTGTATCTTGTGGAAATCCAAACCTTTCGATTTACTTTCGAGAAATTGCTCGCACAACTCCTGATAGTCCTCCACCGAAAACTTTCGAATACTTGCGTAGTAGCAACGATTGCGAATGGGCTCTGAGACGGACCCTTCAACACCGATCACCAACGTTTTTTCGCTGTTGCAAACATTTGATGCAACGCTCGTCAGAATCGCTTCCACGAATTTTCCGCGCGGATAAGCATTTCCATATCCACATCCGCAGATGACGTTATATATAAGATCGAGATCATCCAAAATAACGAGATCGTTACGCCCAAGGGAGCGCATGAGCATGTGCTCGAGGGTTTCGTCCATTGCCAGAGGATTCTGAACACGCAGATCGTCAATGTAGTCTTTCATGGTCAGAAGCTCGCCGCCGCGCAATCGATGCAGCTCATTAAGAATTGTGGTTCGCCCCATACCTGATTGAGACCAAACCACGACGATATTTCCAATCTCCAGAGATTCCATCAGATCGTCGAACGCTTTCTGCTGCGATGGGCAGAGTTTTGTCATCTTTGCCTCCTGGAAAAATCGTGCCTGTCTCAATGCTAACTTTTTTCCCATCAAGCATCCAAAAGTACGTCCTGAAAGTCCTGAAGTTGGTCGCTTGACCTGAAACACTAACTAGCGCCGTAAAAAGAGCCGTTACGTAAGATCACCTAAGCCAAAAAGTCAGAGATAATAGGCGTTTCGGTCTGAGAAGGAGGCTTCCAATGGCACGTGTAGTGCTAGGAATGATTGGGTTGGGAACAGTCGGCAGCGGCGTAGTAAAGCTGCTGGCGCAGCATAAGCATCTGTTTTTGAAGCGAATCGCGGTCAAAGACAAAAGCAAGGAGCGTGACACAAAACCCTCGTGCGAGGTCACGACCAACGTACAAGAACTGATCGACGATCCCGAAATCGAAGTGTTAGTCGAGGTCATGGGTGGCGAGCAGCCGGCATTGTCGTACATCGAGGCAGCGCTCAACAAGCGAAAACACATCGTCACAGCCAACAAGGAAGTACTCGCGAAGCACGGACCTGCTTTGTTCAATCTCGCCCGCGAGAAGGGTGTCACCATATTCTTCGAAGCATCGGTCGCAGGCGGCATTCCGCTTATCTCCACGATTCAGCGCGGTTTGGGCGCCAACGACATCACCGCCGTCACCGGAATTTTGAATGGAACCACCAACTTCATTCTCTCCAACATGGAGGAGAAAGGGCTCAGTTACGAGACCGCGCTTGCTGAGGCGCAGCGCCTCGGATTCGCCGAAGCCGACCCCACAAGCGATGTCGATGGACATGATGTTGCCTACAAACTGTCGATTTTGGCGGCTCTTTCCTTCCGCCGTTTCGTCAAGCCAACTGAGATTTTCCGCGAAGGAATTCGCACGATAACCGCCGATGATTTGGCATTGGCAAAAGAGTTTGGCTACAGAATTAAGTTAGTAGGAACGGCAAAGAGCGTCGGATCAGCCGGCAATGGTGGAGCGCAATCCTTGGCTGTGCGTGTGCATCCACTTCTGGTGCCGCTTTCGCATTCTCTAGCGGCGGTCTCCGGATCGCACAACTGCATCCTGGTGAACGGTCATGCTGTAGGCGAAATTATCATGGTTGGTCCTGGTGCAGGAAGCATGCCGACGGCATCGGCAGTTGTCGGCGACTTGGCGAATCTTGCAAGCGCCCTCAAGCTGCCTGATTTCGCAAGCTATTTCCAGCCGTCCATAACTTCGGAATGGTCGAAAACAGCAGACCCGGATGACTGGGAGTGCCCATTTTATCTGAAGCTCTCCGTGGCAGACACACCAGGTGTAATCGGCACGATTGGAACCATCTTCGGCAACCATAAGATAAGCATTCGAAGCATTATTCAGCGTGACGTGGAAGATGGTCGTGCCACCGTAGTCATCATGACCCACAAGGTTCGTAACGGAGACATGACAGCGGCATTGGCAGAACTCAAAGGTTGCCAGTTTTTGGAATCTACCGCAACTGCCATTCGCATTTACGAACCTGCGTAAACAAAACTCAAATCTACAATTGATTTCCAAACCTTCGGAGCATGAGATGCAAACAAAACGCAAACCGGTTGGATTGATTGAAAAATACAGAGCGCATCTTCCCGTGACCGATGCCACACCGGTCGTCACCTTGGGAGAAGGAAACACGCCGCTGGTTCAAGCTTCCAACATTCCAAAGTTGATTGGATTCCCTCAATTGGAGCTTCATTTTAAACTGGAAGGTTCCAATCCGACCGGAAGCTTCAAAGATCGCGGAATGACTCTTGCGATTTCCAAGGCACTAGAAGAAGGCGCCAAAGCAGTAATCTGCGCCTCCACCGGTAATACCAGCGCTTCAGCAGCGGCATTTGCAACAAAAGCAGGCCTCACTTGTTACGTGCTTCTGCCGCATGGCTACGTTGCGCTCGGCAAGCTTGCTCAAGCAATTCACTACGGCGCAAGAGTTCTTCCAATCAAAGGCAACTTCGATCGCGCACTAGAACTCGTTCGCGAATTGGCAGAAAAAACCAAAGTGACTGTAGTCAACTCGATCAATCCATATCGTCTTGAAGGACAGAAAACGGCGGCCTTTGAAGTAGTAGAACATCTGGGACGCGCCCCTGACTATCTCTGTATTCCAGTTGGAAATGCAGGAAACATTTGCGCATACTGGCGCGGCTTCAAACGGTACAAAGAAGAAGGCATTGCAACATCGACACCAAAAATGCACGGGTTTGAGGCAGAAGGCGCAGCCGCCATCGTGTTGGGACACCCTATCAAAGAACCAGAAACCATCGGCACCGCCATTCGCATCGGCAACCCTGCAAGCTGGGAAGAAGCCGTCGAAGCAGGCAAACAATCCGGCGGCAAAATCGACATGGTAACAGACGCAGAAATACTCGAGGCCTATAAGATGCTTGGTGCTTCCGAAGGAATTTTCTGCGAACCATCAAGTGCCGCAAGCCTGGCAGGACTGATCAAACATCTGAAGGCAAACATCATTCCCGACAATTCGCAAGTTGTTTGTGTTCTTACAGGAAATGGCTTAAAAGATCCCGACACAGCACAGAAGGTCACAACATGCGATCTCTCACCGATAGAAGCGAATCTCGAAGCCCTGGCAAAAGCAATGAATCTCTCATGATCAAGAGACTCACGATTCGCACTCCCGGCAGTACCACAAATCTTGGTCCTGGATTCGATGTTCTCGGACTCGGTTTGGGTGTCTATTCAACATTCACATTCGATGTTTTGGAATCGAATGATACCAACGTTCCTCTAATAAAACTTATTGGTGATAAGGCTCGAGATTTAAACGCCACTGAAGACAATCTCGTCTACAGACTCTTTCGCCAAAACTTCCGCGGCAGTGACGAGTTGTTGTCGCGCGTACGTCTATCTATCGAAACCGACATTCCCCTCGCACGCGGGTTGGGCAGCAGCAGCACCGCAGTCGTCGCTGCCCTGTGGGCGGCTCACTGCCTTGGCGGCAACCTCAACCCCAATAAGCACTCGGTGCTTGTTGAAGCAGCGAGAATCGAAGGACACCCGGACAATGTAGCGGCATGTTTGTTTGGCGGTTTTGTCATCGCCGGCTATTCGAAAGGGCGGCAAGCACTGACGCAGCACCTGAAATGGCCCGAGAAGTGGCGGTGCTTGGTTGTGGTGCCACCCTATGAATTGGCGACGGAAGAAGCCAGAAAAATTCTGCCGAGACGAATTAGTATGCAACATGCAGTATGCAACTTGCAACGCTCGGGATTGCTGATTGCAGCTGTTGCAAACGCAGACGACAACGGGCTGCGCGAAGCGCTCGTCGACGAGTTGCACGAACCATACCGAAGTCATCTGGTTCCTGAATTGGAATCCCTCAGAAGAGATCTCGCCCAGCTTCCAATTCTCGGTTGTGTGCTGAGCGGTGCCGGCTCGTCATGCCTGGTGCTCGTCAACGAGAGACACAAATCGGAAGTGAAAACCCGCTTGCAGACTTGGGCTCAGCAGCGCGCCCAAACCCCGACCATTCTCGACTTGGTAGTTGATGGTGAAGGGTTGAAAGCCGTTTTGGATTTGGAGGAAACTAGCCGATGACCGTCGACTCAAAAGTGAGTGTCGTGAAATTCGGTGGCACTTCCGTCAAAAATATCGCACGCATTCAGCACGTTGCCGAACTAATCGACAAGCGGCGAGCGGGTGGACAAAACAAGGTTCTGGTAGTCGTCTCCGCCATGGGCGACACGACCGATTATCTTCTCAAGCTCGCCGGCCAATGCACAAAGAATCCGGATCGTCGCGAACTCGATTCTCTGCTTTCGACAGGCGAGCAAATATCGATTACGCTGCTTACGATGGTGTTAAAAGGAATGGGCATCACAGCTCGCTCCTTTACGGCATATCAAGTCGGAATATTCACAGAGAGCGTTCACAGCAAGGCTCGAATCGTAGACGTGAAAACCGAGACTTTGCAAAAAGCATTCGACAGCTGCGACGTTGTTGTTGTCGCCGGCTTTCAGGGTGTCACCAATGATGGTGACATTACGACTCTGGGGCGGGGCGGCTCCGATACCACAGCTTGCGCGCTAGCAGCGGCAGTGGGAGCAGACGTGTGTGACATCTACACCGATGTAGACGGCATCTACACCGCCGATCCTAATGTAATTCCTTCTGCAAAATTATTGAGTCGCGTGTCCTATGCAGAAGTAATCGAGATGGCTCGACTTGGTGCGCAAGTGATTCATCCACGCGCTGTGGAATTGGCACGGCAGTACAAAGTCAAAATGAGAGTGCGCAATACGTTTAAACCGGATCATGAAGGAACAGTCATTGATGGAGGAGAAGGCATGGAGATTTACCGCACTATAAGCGGCGTCGCCACAGACAAAGATCAGGCATGTGTAACCATCATGGATGTTCCAGACAAACCAGGAATCGCCGGAAAGATTATGCGAAAACTCGCAGACAATCACATCGTCATCGACATGATCATGCAAGCTTTTCACCCGACTGCCGGGCACAACAACATCACGTTCACGGTCGGCGCATTGGATTTAGATCAGACAATCGGCACGCTCGAATCGATGAAAGACGAACTCGGTGCAAAGAGCGTCGTCGCCGATCCAGACATTGCAAAAGTCAGTTTGATTGGGGCAGGACTCGCAGGACAACCCGGAATCGCCGCAACTGTTTTCTCCGCATTCGGAGAAGCCGGAATCAACATAAAGATGATTGCAACCAGCGAAATGAAGCTCACATGTGTCGTCGCCAGCGCCGACGCAGATCGTGCCGCAACGATCATGCATGAGTCGTTCAGCGACGAAAACAACTGAGCAAGCTTCTCGAAGCACTCCCCGCTTCTCATGACAATATCCATGCTCTTTATATTCGATATACAAAAGGGTTAAAATAGCTCCTTCGGAAACCCGGCGTTCCTCTCCATTGGAGTTGTCCATGAGCCAGTCAGTTAAGAGCCCAGCCGTTTACAAGGTTCAGCCCCTGAAGAAAGAACCTCACGAAACCGATGTCCAAGCGCTCGAGCGCATCTTGAGTGCTGAGGCCGATGGAGGTTGGGAAATCATTGAAGCGTGCGGTGACGAAACACGGCACCCACAGCTCATTTTCGCCAAGCAGTCCGAAAAGTCGACTCCGCAATACAAAGTCGCCGAAGTGCCGGGCATTGTTGGCTCAACCGAAGTTCAAGATGTCAACCAGCTGCTCGACTCTATGAACGCAGAGGGCTGGCTGCCCCTGACCGTGCTCGATGCGCCGCTTGCAAGACCAATCGGGGTCTTTAAGCTTGTCGATAAGAAGCCTGCAAACGAAAATGTGATTGCAGTCTTGTTGCCGCTCGGTATGTTCGAAAAAACCGAGTCTGCGTTTATGGATGAAATCACTAAACGCGCTCTTCACGAACGCAGATCTCTAACCACAATCATGCACTTTGGCTTGTACCCTGCATTGATTTACGTGACAGAAGAATCAACACCGCATGAAGAATACCTGGTGGAGTACGCAAAGAGCGGAATCTTCCGCAATGAAACCAAGTCTCTAAACGAAGTGATTACCGCACGCGCTAAGGAAGGTTGGTTTCTTTCAGGCGCCTTCGAAGATGAGCTTCTATGGCCGTGTCTCGTATTTAGAAGACCAATCACAAACTAGGAGCACGCAATGAAACATATAGACTCCACGATCGTATCCATCGCGATCTGTTTAATCGCGTCCGGATGTTCTGCCACCACGAATGGTGCTGCTAACGCGCCCGGCACGACTCCGACAGCAACAACGGACAACGCAACACCGGCGGCAACCAACAATGCACCGACTGCGCCATCAACATCGTCGGGCATTTGGAAGATTCATCAAACAAGCGACGTTGCTGGGATGAGCACCGAACAAGACCTCGTATTCTCACCTGAAGGATCGAGATGCGAGAGCAAAGGCAGTGTCGAGATCACCTACGTAATACACAAATCACCAGACTGGCATGTGACAGCGTTCAGCAAAAAAACGAAGCTCATGTACGACACACCTATCGAACAATGGAAGAAAGATAGGAAGGAACAGCATGATGCAACAGTAAAGATGAAAGAGGGTATCGGTGGCAAAGACAAAGACACACCATATAAGGCAGATGGAACAGAAACGATTGCCGGAATGAACGCGACCAGATATGTAAGCAAGTCAGCCGATGGATCTACTGTAGAAGCATGGCTCACCGAAGACATAAAGCCTACTTACGAGCAGCGCGGGGTATTCACAAAAGAATTAGATGGGCTGCCGGAAGGGCATTTCATGCTGCGCATGGTCATCACAACAGACGGCGAAAAATCCAAAGCACTCGACACGACGAAGGTTGAAAAACTAGCTTCTGTTCCCAGCGGACTTCTCGATGTTCCATCCGGATTCAAAAAGGTCAAAAAAGAGTTGGAT